>NZ_JBKIAX020000001.1:0-771874 GCF_046567315.2 Paenibacillus lacisediminis
GCTTTTTCCCACCGGGCAGTTTGTCTAGTCGATCCGGATGGAGATGCTGAATCGCTTGGACCAATTTCACAAATACAGCTTGTAGCGTATCGGTGCACAGGGTGGTCGTTTTCCGGGACAACGCCGATGGGCTGATGGACGAAAGCCCGGTAATTGCTTGCAACGGCACATGCGCCTGCAGTTGTTCGGTGATCATGTCGTACGACGTGGCGCCGAGCAGTTGGCCCGCGACATGCAGTTGAATGGTGTTGCCGGTGAAGAGCTTCTTTGCCCAGTGATCGCCCAGAAGTGAACGGAAATCTTGAAGCTCCAGCAACTTTAGGCATTGACAAATGGTCGATAAATTCGGTACGTTATCCATGGGATTTCTCCTTTTGTGAGTGTGACGGATAACGTGTGCCACACTTCCACATTAGGAGAATTTTTTTTACTTGGGAAGACCAAATCCTGGAAAGTGCTTGAACTTTTTCGTTCCCTTTAATTCCTAACGTTTCATGTTAGATTTTACGCATGGCTAGTGACCGGAGAGCTCTTATTTGCCCCAAAAAGTCCAAAAACCGCCGTTTAACCGCCAAATAAGGCCTCTGGTGTCCGTTACATTCCGAAAACTCTTGATTTCGCTAGAATAACGGCGCTGTGGTCCGTTAGGATCGGAGGCGGTACTGGATGTAGACTGCTGGCAACTTGGCTCACTTACACTAAACGGCCGGAGTGTGGTCAGCAGCCGCAATGTATGAGCCGCCACTGACATCTCCCCAACTGTGTATTGGCCGATGTGCTCTGCAACCGCCACGAACGAGCCGAAGCAGACATTTCGCCAGCCGCGTATGAGAAGCCAGCCTGTTATGAGAAGCCACCCGCGTATGAGAAGCTCCGCCTACCCCGGCCTACCCCCGTCCATGTCGCAGCATCGCAACTTTCGGCTTTTCGTACAGCTTGATCCGCACCCATACCGTGTTGAGCAGAAGCAGGATGCCAGAGATGATAAACAGGCCTTCGATCCCGATAAAACCGGAGAGGAAACCGCCGATCAGCGAGCCCAGCATGTTGCCAAGGGCGAGCGTGCTGCTGTTGAAGCCAAACGCCCGGCTCTCCATTCCGTCGGGGGTGTAAAAGCGGATCAGCGCGTTGACGCTTGGCAGCAGCCCGCCCATAAAGACGCCCATCAGAAACCGGATCACGATGAGCTGCCAGACGGTATGGACAAACGCCTGCGGGATCAGCGTGGCCGCCGCCCCGATCAGGCAGTAAGTCAGGATGCGGTGGGCTCCGACCTTGTCGCTGACCCGGCCAAGCACCGGCGAGGTGACCATGTTGGAAATGCCGGTGACCGCGCTGACGAACCCGGCCCAAAACGAAACGTTGGCTGCGGCGCCATGCAGTTTCTCCACGTACAGCGGCAGCAGCGACATCGGGCTAAGCATGGCGAACTGCAGCAGAAAGGTGACGGCGAACAGCGCCGTCAGCTGCGGCGTTTTATTCAGTTCCAAAAAGCCTTGCAGCACCGAAGGTTGCGGGGTATGCGCCGCTTCCTCGCGGTTGAAGTTTTCCCGTACGAACACGAGCGCCAGCAGCGTGCCGATAAACATCAAAGCACCGGTTATGTAAAAGATCGGGCGGAAGCCGATCCATTCGGCCATCAAGCCGCCGATGAGCGGTCCCAGAATCGTGCCGGCGACGTTGCCGGATTGAATCGTGCCCATGGCAAAGCCCATCCGTTCTTTTGGCGCCGTGCCGGAGATGAGCGAAACCGAGGCGGGATTAAAGCCGGAGATCGTCCCATTGAGCAGGCGCAGCGCCAGCAAGTGCCACGGCTGGGTCGCGAAGCCCATCAAAGTGATGACGATAGCCATGCCGAACCCCGAACGAAGCAGCATGATTTTGCGTCCGTACTTATCGGAGAGCTTGCCCCAAATCGGCTGAAAAATAAATGATGTCGCAAAGTTGGCGGCGAAAATCGTCCCCGCCCACAGGCCGATGGCGTGTTCGCCCTGCACATGCAAATCCCTGGCCAGATACAGCGAGAGAAACGGTGTAATCATCGTCATCCCCGCATTGACCAAAAACGCTCCAAACCAAAGCACGATGAGATTGATCTTCCACGTCTGCAAAGTGCCTTCACTTCCTTTCCGCGCATCTGGTTGCAAACAACATCCTTTAAGAGGTAGTTTAAAAAGTCCGCTTACGATCATGTCTTTTAAGTATATCACAACTAGGCTGGCGTAGTTTGCGGGCGACTTCATTGCATTTTCATGCGATTGTCATGTGATCGTCATCCGATTCGCCGTTGTGACAGTTGTTACTTACATTTAAAAAGGGCATAATGTAAATTAGAATGTTTATAGTGTAAGTTCGCAGACATCTGTATTTAGAATTGCTCTTATAGCGTATTGGAGGCGTGTTGGTTGGTTTATAACGATCGTTTGATCCTGGCCTTGAGAGGGCAGGAGGTAGATCGTCTTCCTGTTTGGTACATGCGCCAGGCGGGCAGATATGATCCCGATTACCGAAAAATCAAAGAAAAATACAGCTTGCTGGAAATTTGCCGGCAGCCGGAGCTCGCGGCGGAAGTCACCCTGATGCCGGTCCGCAAGCTCGGGGTGGACGCGGCTATTTTGTATTCCGACATTATGAATCCGGTTGCTTCGCTTGGCGTCGAATTCGACATCGTCAAAAATATCGGTCCGGTCATCGATCACCCGATTCGCACGGCGGCGGATATCGATCGTTTGAAGCCGATTGAGGTGGAAAAGGATCTGTCCCATATTTTGGAGACCATCTCCATTCTCGACCGGGAGCTGGACGTGCCGCTGATTACGTTTGCCGGCGCACCGTTTACGATCGCCAGCTATTTGATCGAAGGCAGTCCGTCCAAAAGCTATATCCGCACCAAAGAGATGATGTACGGCGAACCGGAGCTTTGGTTCCGGCTCATGGACAAACTTGGCGATATGGTCATCGCTTATTTGCGGGCCCATGTACGAAGCGGCGGCAAAGCGTTTCAACTGTTCGACAGCTGGGTTGGTGCACTGGCGCCGAAAGATTTTCAGAAGTATGTGCTGCCGACGATCACTCGTATTTTTGCCGAACTTCAGGATTTGGATGTACCGAAAATTTATTTCCCCGGGGTAAGTTCGGGCGAGCTGCTGCCGACGCTGACCGGACTTGCGGCGGATTGCATCGGTTTGGACTGGCGCGTGTCGATTTCGGAAGGCCGTCGCCGCACGGGCGGGAAGTTTGCGGTGCAGGGCAATCTGGACCCGTACGTGTTGACCGCGCCGATGAACGTCATCAAACAGCAGGCCAAGGAAATTATCGACGATGGCGTCAAGGCCCCCGGCTTTGTGTTTAATCTCGGCCATGGCCTGTTCCCGGAAGCTTCGATCGACAAGCTGCGGGAGCTGACCGAATTTGTGCATGCCTACTCGGCCGAAGCGATCGCCAGCCAGACGGTGCCGCGGACGTAGGCAGACAGTGTAATCGCAATGGCAATTAATTTAATATCGAAATCATAGATCAGAGGTGACCCCATAATCGTGAAAACGAAAATCGGTGTTCTGGTGATGTCTTACGGCACGCCGGAAAGTATGGATCAGGTAGAGGCTTATTATACGCACATTCGGCGCGGCCATCCGCCAACCGCGGAGCAGCTCGCCGAACTCGTCGGCCGCTACGAGGCGATCGTCGGCGGCGTTTTTCCGCTGCGCGCCAACACGGACAAACAGGTCGCCGCGCTGCAGGAAACGTTAAACCGCCTGAACGCGAACGCGGACCGGGAATTCGTTTGTTATCAGGGCCTGAAGCACGCCCGGCCGTTTATCGAAGACGGCGTGGCCGAGATGGCCAAAGACGGGATCAAGGACGCGGTCGGCATTGTGCTGGCCCCCCATTATTCCGTGATGAGCATCGGCGGCTACATCAAACGGGCCGAAGCAAAAGCACAGGAAATTGGCATCCGCATGAGCTTTGTACATAGCTATCATCTGCATCCGAAGCTGATTGAGGCTTTTGCCGGCCGGGTGTCCCGCAAGCTGGATCAGTTCGAGGAAGCCGGCGCCAAGCGGGACGAGGTGAAAGTGCTGTTCAGCGCCCACAGCCTGCCGGAGAAAATTTTGGACATGGGCGACCCGTACCGCGACCAACTGCTGGAAACGTCGCAAGCCGTTGCGGACAAAGCCGGGGTATCCAATTGGCAGTTCACCTGGCAAAGCGCGGGGCGGACGGCCGATCCATGGCTTGGTCCGGACATCCTGGACACTTTGAAGGACTTGAGTCAGGAGCAGGTGGAAGACGTGCTTGTGGCTCCCGTCGGATTCGTGTCCGACCATTTGGAAGTGCTGTACGACCTCGACATTGAGGCCAAAACGATCGCCAAAGAGCTGGATATGCGGCTGGAACGGATCGAATCGCTGAATACCGAACCGCTGTATATGGAAGCGCTAAGCGACGTCATTATGAATACATGGGAAAAGAGATGAGAACGATGAGCGAATCTTCCCGCAGGGTTGTCGTCATTGGCGGAGGATTGACCGGACTCAGCGCGGCTTTTTACATTCGCAAATTTTATATGGAAAAGGGCCTGGAACCGCAAATCACGCTGCTTGAAAAAGGAAACACCCTGGGCGGCAAAATCGACACCTTGGAGCAAGACGAGTTCGTGATCGAAAAAGGACCGGACTCCTTCCTCGCCCGCAAAACGGCGATGATCGATCTGGCGCGGGAGCTGGGGCTGGAGCAGGAACTGGTGCAAATGAACCCGAACGCGAAAAAAACGTACATCGTCAGCGGCGGCCGTCTGCATCCGATGCCGTCCGGCCTGGTGCTCGGCATTCCTACCGAACTGGAGCCTTTCCTCACAACCGATCTGGTGTCCTGGAACGGCAAAATGCGGGCGATGCTCGACCTGGTCACGCCGCCGCGCATGAGCGAGGAGGACGAATCGCTGGGGGCCTTTATTGAACGGCGGCTCGGCGCCGAGGTGCTGCAAAATATCACCGAGCCGCTGCTGGCCGGCATTTACGCGGGCGACACCTACAAGCTCAGTCTGCAGTCGACCTTCCCGCAGTTTGGCGAGGTGGAGCGGGCCTACGGCAGCTTGATCAAAGGCATGATGAGCGGGAAAAAGCCGGTCGAGACTCACACCGGAACGAAGCGCAGCGCCTTCCTGACGTTCCGCAAAGGCTTGAAAACGCTCGTGGAAGGCCTGGTGGCAGGGCTTTCCGACGTGGATCAGCGCCTGGAAAGCGAAGTGGCGGAAATCCGCCGTACGGAGGAAAACCGGTACGAGGTCGTTTTGGCTTCTGGCGCAAAGCTGGCGGCGGACGACGTTATCGTGACCGTGCCGGCGTTTGCCGCGGCCGACCTGCTTAGACCGCATGTCGACGTAGCCGCGCTTGATGCGGTCAATTACGTCTCTGTGGCGAACGTTGTGCTCGCTTTTGAACGGGAAGACGTGACCGGCAGCTTCGACGGCTCGGGATTCCTCGTGCCGCGCAAGGAAGGGCTGAACATCACGGCCTGCACGTGGACCGGGATCAAATGGCTGCATACGAGCCCGGAGGATAAAATGCTGCTCCGCTGCTACGTCGGCCGCTCCGGCGATGAGGACAAAGTGTTCCTGTCCGATGAGGAGATCACCGAACTGGTGCTGGGGGATTTGCACAAGCTGATGGGCGTGACGGCCCGGCCGCTGTTTGCGGAAATTACCCGCCTGCCGAAATCGATGCCGCAGTATCCGGTAGGCCATTTGCAGAACATCGCCGCTTTCCGCAAGCGGCTGGAGACTTTGCTGCCGAACGTTTACGCGACAGGGGCTGCGTTTGAAGGCGTAGGCCTGCCCGATTGCATTAAACAGGCCAAAGAGCTGGCCGAGCGGATGGCGGCCAAATTGACAGTCGCACAGACCTAGAGACAATCCCTTTGGAGAGGGACTTTGCGACCCCTTGCCTATAAAATAGGCGAGGGGTTCTATTTATTTTCCGATCCCTGATATAATAAAATTATACGGTCAAATACAGCGTTAAAAGGAGTCTGTAATGTACCCGCGAAGATCGGATAAACACAAGCAACGGAAACTTGAAAAACAGCGGCGGCAAAACCGCATGTGGGTGTTGATCAATCTGACTCTCATCTCGTTGATCATCGTGCTGGGAACTTATTTCTATTTGGAAGAACGTACGCGGCAGGACAGCGCAAGGAACGGCGCGGAACAAGCGGGCGACGATCTGAACATAGCTCTGGGAAATCAGGGGAATAACGAAACGCCGGAGGTCTCGTCTGACGATTCCTCGTCTGGAAACGAGAACTCCGGCGAAGGAGACGCTGCCGCGAATGACGGAGCAGCCCTGGACCCGGACGAACCCGGGGTGGAGGAGACGCCGGATCCGGACGGTGCCAAAACGGAGAGCGGGGCGGAGCTGCTGATTCATTTTGCGGGCGATACGATTTTTTCCGGCAAGGTGGAGGAACAGCTCGAGAAAACCGGTTATGATTATCCTTATAAGTACGTCCAAGATTTGTTTCAAAACGATGATTTGAGCGTGCTGAACCTGGAAACGCCGATAACTGCGGGCGGAGAAGCGGCCGAAAACAAAACATTTGTGTTCAAATCCCCGCCCAAGGCGCTGGGCCCGATGGCCGCTGCCGGCGTCGACGCGGTGAACCTGGCCAACAACCATGTATTGGACCAAGGCGTGCCCGGTCTCAAAGATACGCTAAAGAATTTGCGGAAGAACGGAATTTTATATGTGGGTGCGGGCGAAAACAGCAAGGAAGCGTACGCGCCGGTTTATGTTGAACGCAAAGGCGTGAAAATCGCTTTGTTCGGCTTCAGCCGCGTCATCCCGGAGTATGAGTGGACCGCTTTGAAAAAGCACCCGGGCGTGGCGGCCGTATATGATCCCGAACCGGCGCTTGCAGCGATCCGCGAGGCGCGCAAGCAGGCCGATCTGGTGCTGGTGGTGGCTCATTGGGGCAAGGAGCGTGTGACCGAACTTGAAGATCATCAGCAGGAATTGGCCCATGCGTTTATCGACGCCGGAGCCGATCTGGTGATCGGCGGCCATCCGCATGTGATGCAGGGTTTAGAGGAGTATAAAGGGAAGTGGATTGCCTACAGTACGGGCAACTTTATTTTTACGAAATCGCTGGATCAGAAAACTTGGGAAACCGCCGTATTTGCGGCCAAATGTACACGTGAGGGAGATTGCAGTCTGCAGCTCATCCCGTATCGCACGGAGCTGGGGCAGCCAGTGCCGATGGCGGCGGAGGACGGGAAGAAACTGCTTGAAGAAGTAGAGAGCTTATCGCCGGGCGTAACCATCGATGAGAAAGGCGATGTGTCCGCCTCAGGATAATTGGCGAGCATGTCTGAACATGAGGACGAACGTCATGATCGCAGGGAGGCGATAAGCTTGCGTAATCAATGTGTAGGCCATCGCGGGTTTTCCGGCATCGCGCCGGAGAATACGATGGCCGCGGTCAAGCTGGCGATGGAGCAGCCCGATGTCCACTGGATCGAGGTCGACGTTCAGCTCTCCAAAGACGGCGTTCCGCTGCTGATTCATGATTTTACGCTCAACCGGACAACAAGCGGGCGCGGTCCGGTCAAGGACAAAACGTGGGCCGAACTGCAGGAGCTCGACGCCGGCAGTTGGAAATCGCAAGTTTACGCGGGCGAACGGTTGCTTGGCCTCAGCGAGTTCCTGGACGCGATTGCCGGCCGTCTGCGGGCCAATATCGAAATCAAGACGGAAGGCGATCTTTACACCGGCCTGGAGGAAAAAGTGATTTCCGCTGTCAAGCGGCGGCATATGGAGCAGGAGGTTGTGCTTACCTCTTTTGAGCCTCGTGTGCTGGCGAAAATCAGAGAAATCGGCCGCGGAATCCGCACCGGTCTGATCATCGACCACTATCCGAAAGATCTGCTGCTTCGGATGCAGCTTCTGCGCTGCAATTTTCTGTCCATCCATTACCGCGCCTTAACGGCGGAGCTTGCGGACAAAGCGTTTAAGCGGGGGATCGAGGTGATGGCTTGGACGATGGACGAGGTGCGGACGCTGCGGAAGGTTGCGGCGCTTCATCCCGGTATTCTGCTGTGCACGAACCGGCCGGATGTTTGGCACAAGGCTATTTTAAATTGGAGGAAATACCATGATGAACAAATTGATCGCTAATGTGTATTGCGTCGGCCGGAATTACCGGGCCCACGCCGAGGAACTGGGCAACGACGTCCCGGCCGAGCCGATGATCTTTCTGAAACCGTCCCACGCCGTAACCGTGATGGACGGAAACGGGATCTCGCTGCCGGCGGATCGGGGAGAAGTGCATTACGAAGCCGAACTCGTGCTGCGGATCGGCCGCCGTTATGAGCCGGGCATGTCGGTCGACGAGTTGGTGGACGTGATGGCGTTTGGCATCGATTTTACGCTGCGGGACGTGCAGAGCGAACTCAAAAAGAAAGGCCATCCCTGGACGGCGGCAAAAGGCTTTCTTCAATCTGCGCCGATCACGCCTTACATCGCTTTCCCCGGTGCGGCCGAAACCGCGCGGGAGGATTTCCTGCTGCGCAAAAACGGGGAAATCGTGCAGCGCGGCAACATCAGCCGGATGATTTTGTCGCTGCAGCAGATTGTGGATTACATCGCCGGACATTATGGGCTTGGTGAAGGAGATCTTATTTTTACCGGAACGCCTGAAGGAGTAGGGCCTGCTTATCAAGGGGACAAGCTGGAGCTCGCGTACGGTTCGCGAACGCTTGGCAGCTGTGTGATTGAGGCCGGCCCGTCCGCAATATGATGATGGATTGGATCGTAGGGGCGCTGTGCGCCCTGCTTGTGTCTGGAGCGGCTTACCTGAAACGCTCCTTATCCCTGTCGGGGATGGTTGCGGCTGCGGTAATGGGGACGGTGTATTATGGCGCAGGCAACCTGTTTTGGTTTGGCCTGCTTTTGCTGTTTTTCATCAGCTCGTCCGTGCTGTCTCATTATCGCGGCGACCGCAAGGAGGAATTGGAGCGCTCTTATGCCAAAAGCGGGCGCAGGGACGCCTCGCAGGTGCTGGCGAACGGCGGGCTCGGCATGTTGGCCTGCCTGGGCAACTGGATCTGGCCTGATCCGGGCTGGGGCTGGTTTTTTGCCGGCACGATGGCCGCGGTCACCGCGGACACCTGGGCGACCGAACTGGGCGGCCTTAGCCGGACGGCGCCGCGCTCCATTGTGACCGGACGGCGGATCCCTCCGGGAACGTCAGGCGGGGTGACCCTCCTCGGCAGCGCTGCGGCGCTGGCCGGGGCCGTTTTCATCGGCGGGGCGGCCTGGCTGCTGCTTGCCTGGACTGGGGGTGCGGCGGGCGCTAAGCCCGCTGGCACTGGTACTGGCGCATTTGAGCTCGTGCAGTGGGTGCTGATCGCCGGCCTGTCCGGCCTGCTCGGCGCGTTCGCCGACTCCTGGCTTGGCGCGACGGTGCAGTGGATGCACCGCTGCACCGTCTGCGGCAAAGAGGTGGAGGTCGCTTCCCACTGCGGCCGGGAGACCGTGCCGGTGCGCGGCTTCCGCTGGATGAACAACGATGCGGTGAATTTACTCAGTTCCCTGGCCGCCGGCGGGCTGGCTTGGGGAATCGGGATGATACTATAAACTATAAAGTGAAAGTTCAAAAAGTCAGGTTTTCAGCACCGAGAAGGTTGGATGAAGCTAGGGACTGAGTAGCGGAGCGTACGTTTTGGGTACGTGAGCAACGGAAGGCCCGGCTGAATTCAAGATTCGACGCCCGATCCGCTTCCTGACCTGCTTCGTGATAAGAAAAACTCTATCGGCGAACAATCAAAGAAGACAGACCGCCCTAAGCTGAAGTTTTTCTTGCGATTTAAGGAAGGCACGCTTCGGTGACTATTCATTCTTAAATCTTCAAAAGCTGACTTTTTGAACAACATCTAAATAAAGTAGGGATTAAGCATGAATATACTAACCGTGGAACATATCACGAAAACCTATGGAGAAAAGGTGCTGTTTCAGGACGTCTCCTTTGGCATGGAAGAAAATGACAAGATCGGCGTCATCGGCGTCAACGGCACGGGCAAATCGACGTTTTTGCGAGTGATTGCCGGGCTGGAGCCGGCCGATGACGGACGCATTGCCATAAACCGGGATGTGCGGGTGAATTTCCTGGCCCAGAACCCGGAATACGATCCGGAAATTTCTGTCTTGCGCGGAGTGTTTCAAGGCGGCGGGCCCGAGCTGCAGGTGGTGTCCGCTTATATGGAGGCCGAGGAAGCGCTGGAGCAAAGTCCGGAGGATGCCGCCCTGCAGGCGGAGCTCACGCGGCTGGCCCAAGAGATGGACCGGCTGCAGGCCTGGACGCTGGTCAGCGACGCTAAAAGCGTGTTGTCCAAGCTGGGCATTGGCGATTTTGGCCAGAAGATGGGCACCATGTCCGGCGGGCAGCGGAAACGGGTGGCGCTTGCTTCCGCCCTGATCGTCCCGTCCGAGCTGCTGATTATGGACGAACCGACGAACCATATCGACAACGATTCCGTGGCCTGGCTGGAAACTTATTTGCAGAAACGGCGCGGGGCGCTGCTGCTGATTACCCATGACCGCTATTTTCTCGACCGGGTCTGCAACGTTATGCTGGAGCTTGACCATGGGCGGCTGTTCCGCTACGAGGCGAATTACAGCCGTTTCCTGGAGCTGAAAAGCGAACGCGAGGAGCGGGAGGCCGCATCCGAGCAAAAGCGGCAAAATTTGCTGCGCACCGAGCTGGCCTGGATCCGGCGGGGAGCGAAAGCGCGCTCGACGAAGCAAAAGGCGCGGATCGAACGGTTTGAGCAGCTGCAGGCGGCAAAAACCGAATATAAAAGCGATACGCTTGATATTTCGGTGGCCTCTACGCGGCTAGGGCGCAAAATCGTGGAGATTCAAGGCATCCGCAAATCGGCGGAGGACCGGCTGTTAATCGGCGAGCTGACCTATACGGCGGTGCCCGGAGACCGTGTCGGCATCGTTGGCCCAAACGGCAGCGGCAAATCGACGCTGCTGAACATGATCGCCGGGCGGATCGAGCCGGATCAGGGAGAAATCGTAGTCGGCCAAACGGTTAATTTGGGGTATTTCACCCAGGAGCACCAGGAGATGGACGGCAAACAACGGGTGATCGAATATATCAAGGAAGCCGCGGAGGTCGTCACCACGGCCGATGGGACGCGGATCACCGCCGCGCAAATGCTGGAGCGCTTCCTGTTTCCGCCGGACATGCAGTGGACGCCCATATCCAAGCTGTCGGGCGGGGAAAAGCGGCGGTTGTATTTGCTGCGCGTGCTGATGGGTGCGCCAAACGTGCTGCTGCTGGACGAACCGACAAACGATCTCGACATCCAGACGTTGACCGTGCTGGAGGCGTATTTGGACGAGTTCCCCGGCGCCGTATTCGTCGTCTCCCATGACCGCTATTTCCTTGACCGGACCGTCGATAAAATCATGGCGTTCGAGGGCGGCGGCGTGGTGGCTGTGCATGTCGGGGACTACAGCGATTATGAGGAGCGGCAGCGGGCGGGCGGCGGCGGATTAAGCAAGACCGCGGTTGGCGGCGGAGCGGGCAAGCCGGCAGCCGGCGGGCCGAAAGCTTCCACCGGGAGCGGTTCGTCCGGGCCATCGGGACCGGGAGCCGGCCAATCGGACGCGGCAGCGGTAGTAAACGCCGCGAACAACCGCAGTGCTTCCCGCGGCGACAAGCTGAAATTCAGCTATAATGAACAGCGGGAATTTGAAACGATCGAGGCGACGATCGAAGCGGCCGAACAGCGCCTGGCGAACATTGCCGGGGAGATGGCAGCGGCGGTGAGCGACGCTGCCCGGCTGCAGGAGCTGATGAAGCAGCAGGAGGAGGCTGAAGCTGAGCTTGAGCGGCTAATGGAGCGCTGGACTTATTTGAACGAGCTGGCCGAAAAAATCGAAGCCCAGCGGAACTCGTAAAGCGGCTGGCTTCACGTCTGCGGAATGCACTATGCACACATCTTTTTTGGATAACTCTAAAAAATGGAGCTATTCTAGGACTTGAGCGCCAAAAAATGGATTCAACTTAAAAATCAGCGTTTGATGCCATGTCACTGAATCAACTAACCATCATCCTTCAAAAATAGCGGAACTTTATGTACTTATTATCCGGATATGATCAGGCCCAACTCCCATTAGCGGCATTTTTTGTGCTTATTTTCCTATGAATGGTGCAGATCGCGGGCATTTCCTTGCGATTCGAGAAAATAGCGGCATAAATTTCCTCTATTTCTCTATCAATGGGGATATCGCCGGAATAGGGACATTTTTTACTCTTATCTTTTTCGCCGGAGTTTCTCACATCTACATCCTAACCCGATGCGCTGAGAAATCCTGAAACCAGGCTGCCTATTCCCGGCAGGAGGGCCTAAAAAGGCGGTTTATGCATGTCTGGGGGGGAATAACGCCATAATTTTTAGCTATGAATGAGCGATGAAACGGACAACTTTACCCGAATGATGGCCACTCCGCAAAAGGTGGCCTCATCCGGGTTTTTATTTTTAATCATCCTCGGCAAAATTGCAGGGCATGTCACAAAACGGTATTTTCGGGTTGTTATATAGGTGTAAACAGCAAAGGAGGTGAGCTTTTTGCAACCAGTCATCCCCGGGGAAACGACGGACAGGAACCTAGAAATCGAAGCGCAGATTGAGCGCGTAAAAGCAGGCGACAAAGAGGCTTACGCTCCCATTATCCTCCAGTTTGAACGGCAGATGTATACGTATTGTTATTACATTTTGCGAAATCACGCGGAAACGGAGGACGCGGTTCAGGAGATTTTTATCAGGGCCTATATGAATCTTCATCAGTACAGTAATCAAGTTTCGTTTTCCGCCTGGCTGTACAAGGTAGCCTACCATCATTTGATCAATATGAAGAAGAAGCAGGGCCGATTATTGAAATTGATTGACCGCTGCCAGGAGCAGCATCCGGTGCAGGAGATTTCCACGCATCAGTCGGCGGTAGAGGAACTATTAACGTATCTGACGGCGGAGGAACGCCATATCCTGCTGCTCAAGTCGGTAGAGCAATACCGTTTTGAGGAGATTGGCGAAGTGATGGGAATTAAACCGGCGACCTTGCGCAAGAAGTATGAGCGTATACGCAAAAAGCTGATGGAAAAAGCAAATGAAAAAGGAGTGTTGGCCCATGGGACATTTGCCGGATCAAGCGGAGTCCGCTGAAATGGAGGCGATCGAGCGAATGATTCGTCATTCGGCGATGCCGAAAACAAGCATGAGCGATGAAATTATGAACAAAATTGGAGGGATAAATATGAGCAGAACGAGAAAATACGCTGCAAACAAAGGAAAAGTATGGAAACGGACCGTAGTCGCCGCTTCGGCCGCCGCTATTCTCGGAGGCGGGATCATCGGCTCGGGATTCGTGTCCCCGGCGATGGCGGAGGCTTTAAAGCAAGTTCCGGTGTTCGGTACGATTTTTAAGGGCACCACCGAAGAGGCTGTGAAGGCCGCGATGGATCAGGGGCTCGTTAAAGACCCGAACCTAAGCATAACGCATGACGGTGTGACGCTGAAACTGAGAGATCTATTGTATGACGGGACAAGATTGTCCTTTGTGCTGGACCGGGAAGGTGTGGACCTTGAGGGTGTTGTCGTACCTTTTGCCGAAAGAGAGAAGCCTGAAGACCAAATACCAAAAGGTTATATTAGAGAGGCAGGACCGACAGGATCGACGGTACTTGTTGATGGCAAAGATATCATGTTCGGTGAAGATAGCTTCGCTAAAGCTGGCGTTAGCACAGCCGGATTTGGAGATACTTCGCTTCGGGATAATGCCTACCGCGGAGAGGTGCAGTTAACCGACAAAGCGGCTTGGGGAAATGATTTTGAGCTGACGATCCGCTCCAAAGTGACGGGCGTTGATGAAGCCTTCGAATTCAAGGTTCCGGTGAAAATCGAGGACAATGCCGTGCTGCTCAAGCCTAACGCTACCAAAACTTACGAGGATTTCAGTTATACGGTAAATGAGCTGGTCATTACACCGGTGACCACCCGGCTGGTCATCGACAGCACCGGGAAAGTGCCGAGCTCCGCGGAGCAAACCGGCGATTATATCGCCAGCATGATGTATTACGATATCGTGGACGATCAGGGCAATCTGCTGACCCAGAATAAGTTCGGATATTTCCACAGCGAACCCAAAACTGAATACCATGTCGACGAGCTGTACAGTCCGTTTAACGGGACGCCGAAGTCAATCACCATCAAACCGTTTACTCTCACGGTGAATAAAAACGACTGGAGTGTTGTAGGACAGGGTAAAGATAGCAATGGAACATACAGCCGTGGCGACAAAACTTATATCAAAGAACTCGAAGTAACGATTCCGGTTGAGAAATAAGTGACGAACGGGGCGGTTCTCGGGGCGAAAGCTCGGAGAATCGCCCTTTTGACTCACTACGGCAGGTGGAGGTACGATTTTCCTTTTTATGATATCATGGGGCTAAAGATTGAATGTTCGGAGCCCATCTTGAATCAGGAGAGTGAGGAACATGGAATTTTACGGCGGCGATCATCAGCGCCCTTTTTTGAATTCGCTGGATGAAGAGGCAGCCAAGCTTAAATTCAAGGAAAATGAACAGCGGCTTCTAAATGAGGGAGTGCGGGGAGTTTTTCGTGAAGCGGCGAATTTGCTGATCACTGTGGGGATTCTCGCGCTGATTTTTGCCCTGTTCATCGCCTTTAGATGAGGACCTTTAAAAACGGAAGCTCCGGAGAGATAAATGGGGATTGGTCCCTATTAATCTCTCTTTTTTTCAGATAAACGGGGAATTGGACGATTTCAGCGGGGAGCCTTTATTTATAATTGCTGATATAATATTGTGCGGACCATTTAAGACGATCCATAAAGCTGTGACTGATAGAACTCTTCGCGCTGAAGAGTCTTTTATTTTTTCTCTTTAAATTTTTGACGAAAAAGAAGTGATTACGTGGTTAACGCAGCCATTCGCGCCAAAACGCACCGTTTTTTGCACAAACATTTCTCCGCCGAATCGATGGATTACCGGCAGATTATCGCCTTGATCATTCCGATTCTGATCGACCAGGCGTTTATCGTCGGACTCAATCTGGTTAACACGGCGATGATCAGTTCCTCCGGGGTTGCCGCGGTCAGCGCCGTCAATATGGTCGATTCGCTGAACATTTTTCTGATCAACGTTTTTGTCGGCGTCGCGACCGGGGGCACTGTCGTGGTGGCGCAGTACAAGGGAAACCGGAACGATCAGATGGTGTCCAAATCGGCGGCCGGCTCGGTTTCCTCGGTATTTTTGCTGGCGCTGGCGATCAGCTTGCTGATTATTTTGCTTCATAATCCAACCTTGAACCTGCTGTTCGGTTCCGCGGAGGCTGACGTGTTCAGCAACGCCAAAACATACTTGATCGGCAGCAGTGTTTCCTTTTGCGGGATTGCCATCGTCGAGGCGGTATGCGGGGTGCTGCGGGGGATCGGGAGGTCGCGGGCATCGCTTTTTCTGTCGCTAATCATGAACTTATCTTACGTCCTGCTGAACTTCGTGTTCATTAATCTGGCCGACATGGGCGTGTTTGGGATGACCATAGCCGTCAATGTTTCGCGGTATTTGGCCGCCGCCTGCGCGATTTATTATTTGGTCAGGGTGGACGCTGCCCTGCACATTCGGATCCGGGACATGTTGATGGCCAACTGGGGGATGCTGAAAAAAATCATGTCCATCGGCATGCCGTTTGCCGCGGAGCAGATGTTTTTTAACGGCGGGAAGATCCTGACGCAAATTTTTATCGTCAGCCTGGGAACTTACGCGATCGCAGCCAATGCGATCAGCTCGTCGCTGGCGGGCGTGGTGCAAATTCCGGCCAACGCCTTGTCGATCGCCATCGTCACCGTGGTGGGGCAATGCATCGGGCGGGGAGACGTTGGGGACGCCAAAAAGTTGACGCGCTCCTTCATCTGGCTGTCGTCGGCCACGTTCATCGTCATGGGGCTGATCATCCTGCCGCTGTTCCACCCGCTCGTGTCGCTGTTTCATCCGCCCGCCGAAATCGTGGGCGAAATCTTTGCGATTATCCTGATTAACACGATCATGCAAATTCCGCTTTGGTCGATCAGCTTTATTACTCCATCGGCTTTACGGGCGGCGGGCGACGCCAAATATACTTCGGTCGTGTCGATGCTCTCCATGTGGCTGTTCCGCGTCGTGCTTGGCTACATTTTGGGCGTCGTCCTGCCGTTTGGCGTCATTGGCGTATGGCTGGCCATGAATATTGAATGGGGGATCCGGGGAGCCATCTTCCTGCGCCGGTTCTACGGGACAAAATGGTACCGACACCGGTTGGTGGAGGCTGAGCCGGCGAAAATTGTAGCGGAGTAATCGGGATTGGTCTGCCCATGCGGTAACCTTAGCCGAAGCGCAATAGGCGGCGGTCCATCACGCCTTGATCCGCTACGTTCCCCGCCACCGCTGGCCGAAACCGCGAAAATGATAGCTTAATCGAAAGAAGCCTTAGTTGACTTTATGCCAACTAAGGCTTTTTTGTCTGGCGAATGAAACTAATCGATGGCTCCCAGCTTCCATTGGCCGCTTTTGTCCTTGACTAACCAATAATCTTCAGTGCGTTCAAAGACTTCACTTTCCATTCTGGCTTTTGTTTTGACTCTAACAATTAATCTATCATGGTCCTTCGAAATACCTTCCAAAGACTCAAAACGATAATCTCTTCCTAATAAATAATCTTCTAGAATTGCTTCGGATGGCTCGCTGTAATATACGCTGCGGAACTCCTTTTCATCCTTATTTGCCAAGGCTTCCAACGTGGTTTTCATAAGTGACCTGATTTCCTCCGTGTACAATGGATCGTCCAAGGCATCGAAGTCTACAAAAACACCGGTCTTAAAGGAATCCGTATTTTCTTCCTTCGATTGCTGATTCTGAGGGACGGTTGTACTGGTTGTGGGAACTTCGTTTTGCCCTTGAAGATCGGCATTTTTACTATCTCGTGCACATGACGTTAATATTCCTAGAGCAGCAATTGCGGTTACAGTATAGACGATTAACTTGTTCATAAACTTATTCTCCCATATTTTGCTTTTTATCTATATTGACGTTTGTGAGCTGGAAATGTTTCGTAACGGACCTGAATGACGCTAATTGCTCATTTCCCGGATATTTCCTGATTTAACGGACACAGTTGACGCTATTCGGCGCAAAATGCGGTTATTTCAGCTGATTCCATGGGAATAAGGTCGTCTGGGTCCGTTACAATTTGGGAACCGCCATTTTGAACCAAATAAGGTCTCTGGTGTCCGTTACGTCAACTGGGGGCGGCACTTTACGTGTCCTACTCTTATGCGATCGTAAATGACCCGCTTGTTTGGAACTTTCCACAACGAAAAAAAAGACAATTTTCCGGCAGATATCCTTCAAATTGTCTTTTCATTAATTCATCTTGTATGCTGTTCTTTCACTACTGAATCGCAATAATCTGCCGCAGATCGCGCGAGTCGCCGTGGAGTTTGGCTTCGGCGGCGTTCAGTTGCGAGGAGCCGTCGCCGTCGAGGAAGATGCCGTCCACGGCCGAGCCGGGGGCGATCGTCTCCTTGACGGCGGCGCGGAAGGCCTCCGCCGTGCAGCGGGTCGGCGTAACGATCAGCCACAGCCGGCCCGCATCGTCGTAGACGAGGCCGGAGCGGAGGCGCTCCTCGTCCGGGTAGGGCAGATGCTCGGCGTCCACGGCGGCCGCCCGCCATCCGGCATCGTCCCGCAGCTTCATGCTGACGCCGCCCTGGGCGAAATAGCGGCTGCGGTTGGTGACGGTAAGCTCGGCGGCGGCGGAGACGACCTGCACGGAAAAGCGGCTGTCCGCCGCGTCCCAAACGAGCGTGCCGCGCGCGTATTTGGCGTTGAACCAGCCGGAGCCGTAATCGCCGGCAGCGCCTTGGACCGGCCGGTCATCGTTGACCGCGATGGACAAAACGGCGTCATTATAAAAGAATCCGCCGTTAATACCGTACAGGCGGTAATCGCCCAGCGGCCGGTCCGCGTCCCGCAGCTCGATATGCTCCGGCGAAGCGGCCAGCGCGTGCAGCTTCACGCCATTATCCGCAGCGGTTTCATAATAAGCGTAAGCGTGGGGAAGGAGGAACCGGCTTCCCCACAAGAGCATCGCAAGGATGCCGAGAAAGATGACCGCCGCCGCGGTGGGGGCAACGGCCCAACGTCCGAGTCCACCGAGTTCTCCCGGCCTTTTGGCTCTGTCCGGACCGGTGAATTCGGACGATTCAGGGCCTTTGGTTCCGGACATTTCGGTTTCCTCGGGCGATCCTGGGCCCTTGGTTCTGGACATCCCAGTTTTCCCAGGCCGATCCGGGCTGCCGGTCCCAGGCATCCCCTTTCTGCCGTGCCGGACCTGTTCCCCGGTTCTCTCGGATCCTCCCCTGTCCTTGCTGCGCGAACGCCCTGCTTCCGGGGCATCAAGCTCCCGGCCCGGCCCGTTACTCGGCCACATACGCGGCGAGCAGGCGGGTCGTGTTGATGACGGCCTGCTTGTGCGTCCGCTCCATGGCGTGCGAAGCGTGCACGCCCGGACCGATCAGCGCGGCGCGGATGTTGTGCCCGCCGCGCAGCGCTGCCGAGGCGTCCGAGCCGTAATGCGGGTAAATGTCGACCGCATGCGGGATCCCCAAACCTCGGGCGAGCTCGATCAGCTTGCCGGTCATGTCGTAATCGTACGGCCCGCTGGAGTCCTTGGCGCAAATCGACACATCGGTTTCTTTGCAGCTTAAATCGTCGCCCATCGCGCCCATGTCGACAGCGATCATTTCGTTCACGCCGTCCGGAATCCACGATGCGCCGTGCCCGACTTCCTCATAGTTGGAAATGAGGAAAACCAGATCATGGCGCGGCGTCCAGCCCTCGCGCCGGCTCGATTCCAGCAGGCCGAACAGGGCGGCCACGCTCGCTTTGTCGTCGAGATGGCGGGATTTGATGTACCCGCTGGGCGTAATGACCGCGCGGGAATCAAAGGAAATAAAATCACCGGCGGAGATGCCCAGCTTCAGCACGTCATCCTTATTTTCCACCAGCTCATCGATCCGTATCTCCATGTTTTTCTCCTCGCGTTTGAAGTCGCGGGCGTCGGTGTAAACGTGGACGGAAGGTTGCGTCGACAAGATCGTTCCCGTGTAAATCTTGCCGCTGCGGGTGTGGATTTGGCAGTATTCGTTTTCGATGCTGTGCATCATAAATCCGCCTACCGAGGTGATTTTCAGTGTGCCTTTTTCGGTGATCGAACGGACCATCGCCCCCAAAGTATCGACGTGAGCGCTCAGCGCGATCCGCCGGGACGAATCGCGGCCGGGCAGCGTCAGGATGGCGCCGCCTTTTTCGTTTTGCGCGAAGGGGACGCCCAAAGCCTCCGCTTCACGCTGGATCAGGCTCATAATGCCGCGCGTAAAACCGCTGGGGCTTGGCGTATCGAGCAACATTTTCAAAATGTTTAAAATATAGGTTTCATTGGGTTGAATCTTCATGGGAACCTCCTCAAAAATTAGGAACTCGCTGCCGCCGGATCAATGATCGGACGAAGATAAATCTTCCGCGGAAGGTTCCGTCTTGCCGGCGGCTTTTTCGCTTTTGCCGGCCGCTTTCTGCTTTTTTTCGGGCTTTTCCGGTTCGGGGAAGGTGTAGCCGGTCGCTTCCTGGATATGTACAAGCTTGGCCTGCAGGCCTTTTACTTCCCGCTGCAGCCGGTATCCGCGGTAGATGCCAAACGAGCCGACGATGATGCCGCCAAGCAGCGTGCAACCGAGGATCAGCAAAATCAGCGGAAGGCTGACGGCGCCGAACAATAAATTGACCTGCACCGGGTTGACGTTGATAACGGCAAACACGGCGGTGATCAAGGCGAAAATAAGCGCTAAGATCAAGGACCATTGAATTCGCATGAGGTAACACCTCCTTTAGGTCAGTATAAAATCCCTTGCCCGCTTGGGGCAAGGGATTTTATGGAACCGGGCTGCCGGGAAAGGCGGGACGCTATTTCGTCAGTTGCTCCATTTGCTCAATGACGTCTTCGAACACGCTCATCGCTTCGCGGATCGGCTCCGGCGAAGACATGTCGACACCGGCTTTTTTCAAAATATTGATCGAATAGTCACTGCCGCCGCTCTTCAGGAACCCGAGATAGCGATCGACCGCCGGCTGGCCTTCCTCCAAAATCTGCTTGGAGAAGCTGGTCGCCGCGGAGAAGCCGGTAGCGTATTTATACACGTAGAAGCTGGTGTAGAAATGGGGGATGCGCGCCCATTCCATTTCGATATCCTGGTCGACGGCCATGCCTTTGCCGTGGTATTTTGCGTTCAAATCGTAATAAATCGAAGACAGCTCCTGCGGGGTCAGCGATTCGCCGGCTTCCGCCTTCTCGTGAATGATTTTCTCGAACTCGGCGAACATCGTCTGCCGGAACACGGTCGTCCGGAACTGGTCGGCATAATACGTCAGCAGGTACAGCTTTTGCTTCGGATCGGTCGATTTTTTCAACAAATAATCCATCAGCAACGCCTCGTTGGTCGTCGAAGCGACCTCGGCCAGGAAAATCGTGTATTGGGCATCGCGGTACTTCAAAGCTTCGTCCGAAAAATGGGAATGCAAGGCATGGCCCATCTCGTGCGCGAGCGTAAACATGCTGTTCAGGTTGTCCTTGTGGTTCAGCAGCACGTAAGGGTGGGTGCCGTAAGCTCCCCAGCTGTAAGCGCCCGTCCGCTTGCCTTCGTTCTCGTACACGTCGATCCAGCGGTTTTCGAAGCCGGAACGAAGCGACTTGAGGTAATCTTCGCCAAGCGGCTTCAGGCCATCTTCAACCAGCTTTTTCGCTTCCTCATAGCTGATGTCCCATTTGTATTCCTCTACGAGCGGCGCAAACAGGTCGTACATATGCAGCTCATCGACGCCAAGCAGCTTCTTCCGCAGCTTCATGTAGCGGTGCAGCAGCGGGAGGCTTTCATGAATCGTGTCGATCAGGTTCGTGTACACTTCCTTCGGAATGTTGTCGCCATACAAGGACATTTCCAGCACGGAAGGGTATTTGCGCACCCGGGAATAAAACATGTTTTTGTTGATGTTGGCGGTTAAGGTTGCCGCAATCGTATTTTTTTGCTTGCGGTACGTTTCGTAAACGGCTTTAAACGCCCGCTCCCGCACTTCGCGATTGGGATTTTCCAGGAACTGAATGTAGCTGCCGTGCGTCAACTCGACTTCGTTCCCGTGTTCGTCCTTGATTTTCGGGAACTTCATATCCGCATTGTTGATCATGCCAAAAATTTGCTGCGGCGCCTGCGACAGATTGCCGACCTGGGCGAGCAGCGCTTCTTCTGTTTTGCTCAGCACATGCGCTTTCTCGCGTTTGATTTCCTGCAGCGTAAATTTATAATCCGCAAGCTCCGGAGCGCTGATCAGACGGTCAAGCTCCTGCTCCGGCAGGGACAATATCTCCGGGGTGATGAACGAAAGCGCTTCGTTGACTTCGACGCTCAGCTTTTTCGCTTTCTGCACAAGCGCCTGATATGTAGGGTTGGTCGTATCCTCATCATGATGCAGGTGGGCGTAAACGTACAACCGTTCGATTTTTAGAGAAAGATCGTCTTCCAGCTCGAAAACGGCTTTGATATTTTGGGCATTGTTCAGTTTGCCTTCGAATTCGGCGGCTTTCCCCTTCAATGCCTTCAGTTCGTCATACGATTTGTCCCAAGAAGCCTGGTCGGGAAACAGATCTCCCAGCTTCCATGTATTCTCCTGTGATACTTCCGAGCGTTTCATTAAGGTGCTCATCGGAATCCTCCTTTGTTTTGGGTAAGGTGAAGCCGCGGGCTGGCCCGCGGCGGAGCCGCCCTGCAGCGTGGAAATCAGCAGGCAGCAGGATAGCAGCAAAGGGATGGTGCGCGGCCATTTCATAACTAGGAAACCTCCCTGTCTTGATCAGGAACCCGAAGCACTCGCTGCCGCGGGCATTATCCTAGTATGGGCCGGCTGCCGAAGAAATATTTGCCACCCTCTCCTCTTCCTAGGCCAGAAAGCTGTAGATGATTAACCCAAACGCCGCCACTACCATAATCAAGGCGGTGAGGGCAAGCCCGCGTTTGAGACGGGGGTGGATGTTGTTCTTGTTCATGATCAGTATGACGGCCAGCGCAAACGCACAAATAATGAAGATTAAAATGCTGGAACTATACATTTACCGTTGCTCCGTTTCATTAAAATGATTGGCCAAGCAAGCTTGGCCGGCAGGCTAGACCTGCTTGAAAGCGTTCATGATGTCGTTCCATTCCTCTTCGTTGCCGGCAAAATCCTCTTTGGGAAAACGGCGCTTCACCCAATCCATCATCGCCGGGCGGCTTAGGAAGGTGTGCGATTCTTCGCCCCACTGATCGGAAATTTCGCGGAGAACGATATATTTGCCCTGAACTTCTACAGTCATCATATTCCACTTGTCTTTTTTGTATATTTCGTGTTTTTTGATCATCGCAATTTCTCCAATCATTGGCTTCGCTCACGGATTTAAACGCTGCGTAAAATTGGTAATATTTTTATGTAAAATGATAACTCACGCTCTGAAGGAAAGCAAATAAAACCGTTGGTTTCTCCGCAGCCCGCGCCCAAAAAAACCTTTCGAAAATTGTCACGTTGCATTGTCTGAGGGCATAGAGTATAATATGGATATTCGCCAATGATGGCGGTTATTTTTAGGAGGTTGTTCATTTGAAAGGTACAGTTAAATGGTTTAACGCAGAAAAAGGCTATGGCTTCATCCAAGTTGAAGGTGGCGAAGACGTATTCGTACACTTCTCCGCAATCCAAGGTGACGGCTTCAAAACTCTGGAAGAAGGTCAAGCCGTAGAATTCGAGATCACTGAAGGCAACCGTGGTCCTCAAGCTGCTAACGTAATCAAATTATAAGATCACTTCCGGTAACGGATCACTTATAAAGTTTGGTTCCAGGCGCGATAATGAAAAGCACAGCTCTTTATAGGGCTGTGTTTTTTTGTATATATTTGTATTCTAAAAAGACAGGGCAAATTGGTGACAATCTGTTGTCACTAATAGCCTGATATAGTGGACATAGGCGGGAGGCAAAGAGCAGGATGAAGCGAATGGACAGGATGATGGCCATCGTCATGGCGCTGCAGCAGCGCCCGGAAACGGCGTCGTCTCTGGCGGACAAGCTTGAGGTTTCCAAACGGACGGTGCTGCGCGATATACAGGCTTTGTCGGAGATCGGCGTTCCGATCAGCGCCCTGACCGGGCCGGGCGGGGGCTACCGGCTGATGGACGGCTTCCGGCTGCCGCCGCTGCAGTTTGATGCCGGCGAGGCCTTAACCGTTTTGCTTGCTTTGGACGCGATGGCCAAATACAGCGACAGTCCTTTCGGGCAGGCGAAATGGACGGCGGCCGACAAAATCCGGTCGGCGCTGCCGGGGCCTATGCTTGGTCAAATCGCTCCGCTGCTCCGCCATGTGGAGATGGAGGTGCCGGACCGCCGTTACAAGACGCCGCATTTGAAGGCGCTGATGTCCCACGCCGCCGAGGGGCGATGGCTGCGCGTGTTGTACCGGTCGCAAAACTACCGCCGGCACCTTACGCTTCAGCCGAAACGGGTGTACGCCGCAAACGGATTTTGGTACTGCGAAGCCGAGTCGCTGGAGCATGGGGAAGTGCGCACCTTCCGCGTCGACCGGTTCGAGGATATCGCCGAGACTTCTCCCCCACTGGCGATAGGGGCCGAAAGGGGAGGTAAGGGAGGTAAGGACGGCGCGGGAGGCAAGGGGGCCAAGGATGTGACGGCCACCAACGGTGGTAAGGGTGTTTTAGGCGGCAAGGACAATTCCGCCCCTCCGGCAGGGGGAGACACCGTACATCTCCGCGTGAAGCTTACCTATCGCGGTTCACTGCTTGCGGAACAGGACCCGCATTTCGGCCATAAGGTCGAGCAGACAAGCGATGAGGAGTGGCTGCTGGATTGCCGCTTGCCCGCTTCAGAACTGGATTGGGCGGTGGTGTTCTTCTCTTCGATGGGGCCGGATGCGGAAGTGGCCCAGCCTCAGGAATTGCGCCTGGCGATTCGCGAACGGGCGTTGGCTTTAGCGCAAAAATACCAATGAAGGCAAACAACTGCCATACCACGCGATCAGACGGTATAACGAACATGAACATGAACATGAACTTGAACCTATTTGAAGGGAATGAAGCGGCATGGAAAAAAAGGAAGAGGCTACTTTGCAGCGCGCCAGGGAGTTTATATACACGAACGCCAGATTGTTGGATCGGAAACGGTTTGCGTTCCATTTTGAAAATGGTTCGGCAGAAGAGGTTCTGGAGGCGCTTAAACCTTACCAAAACGCGGACGGTGGCTTTGGAAACGCGCTTGAGCCCGATATGCGCTGCCCGCACAGCCAGCCGGTCACGACGGAAACGGCGCTGTTTGTGATCCGGGAAGTGGGCGGGTTAAGCTCGGACATGGTGGGCGGGGTGCTGAAGTATTTGCGGAGCATCACATTGGAAGGCGGCGGATTGCCGAGGGCGACCACGGACGTGAACGCCTATCCCCACGCGCCTTGGTGGACCACCGAGCGGGACGGGGTTCCTTCGCTGAATCCGACCGGCAGCATCATCGGGATGCTGCTTGCCCAGCGGGAGCGGACGGATTTTACGGAGGAAGCGTGGTTCCGGAGCAATATCGCTTTCTTGTGGCGCTCGCTGGAGAACGGAGGCGTCCCGGGGGATTACCATGACGCTGTGCAATGGATCGCTTTTCTGGAGCATGCACCGGAGCCGGACCAGGGAAGGGCGGACCGGTTGAAGGCGGTGCTTGATGACTGGCTGGCCGGGCCAGATGGCATCGAGCGGAATCCGCTGGCAGGCGGTTATGTCCACAAGGTGCTGGATTATGCACCTGCGCCGGACAGCTACGCCGCCCGCCTCGTGACCGAAGAGGAGGTAAACCGTCATCTCAACGTGCTGATCGAATCGCAGCAGGAGGACGGCGGTTGGCCCTTATCGTTTCCGGCGGTAAGTCCGGCAGGGGAACAGGAATGGCGGGGCTGGCTCACTGTGGAAAGGCTAAAGACGCTCAAGGCTTACGGGCGGTTATAAGATAAAAGAGGTCTCACGAGCAGCTTTTGCAGCTGTCGGGGGACCTCTTTTTACTGAAGCATGTCTTTCCATCTTACATTGGAAAAAATCCAATAGATTGACGGAAATCGGACGTATATTGGAGCGCTCATTGGAAAAAATCCAATAGAATTCGCTCAACCCGCCCATTTTCCGCCCTGCCAACCTAATCTATTGGAAATATCCATTCACGCCGCCGTATTTACCATTCAATTCCCAGTTCTATTGGATATATCCAACCTGGCTTCAAAAGTAGAGCCGAATTGCGTCATCTATTGGATATTTCCAACGTATCTTGGCACTTAACCGCGCTACTCCACGATTCTAAGAATTTCCGCGACCTCTTTGCGGGGCACGGGTTTCGGCGCGATGGCCGGGTGGCCAAGCGCGATCACCATGTTCACGCCGCGGTCCGCGGGGATGTCGAGAAATTCGCGCAGCTTGTCCTCGGCCAGCAGCACCGGGCCGGTCATCGGGCAGGTGGCGAGGCCTTTGGCGTGAGCGGCGAGCATCAGGTTTTGGGAGGCGAGGCAGCTGCTTTTCAGCCCTTCCTCTTGCCATACTTCCGGCGAAACGAAGTCGATCGGATCGAAGATTTTTTCACGGAATTTGGAAGCGTATGGGGTCGAAAGGCAGACGATCAGGGCCGGTGCCCCGGAAAATGCGGTGGCATAAGGTCCAAATGATTTCACGAGCAGCTTCGCTTCCCGCTCCAACCCTTTCTCCGCCGCACGGGCCGCCGTCTCATGCAGCTTTTCCCAGGTAAACTCTTCGATCCGTTTGATTTTCTCCGAATTAATCACTACGATAAATTCCCAGGTTTGCGAGTTGGTATCGCTGGGCGCATAACGGGCGCAGTCGATAATGTCCTCGATATCGGAAAGACTGACGTGCTCCTCGGTAAATTCCCGGATGCTGCGGCGGGTTTTGAGCACGTCCTGGAACAATGCAAACTCCATATTTTCACCTGCTTTATATTTTTTAATACCAGGTACTATCATCTGATAATAACTATTATATAGTAACAACCCTATTGCAACAACTGATCTTTCAGCAGGTTAATAGGGAGAGCGTTCTGCGACAAAGTGGTCTCTCGGGTGCGGTCCGGCTACTTGTGAAAGGTGAAAGGTGAAGCGCCTCAGGCTTCTTCATCCAGACCGGCGGATTTGTTCAGGTTGGCCCGGCGGACTAAATAACGGCCGGCAAAGCCGATAAACGCGATAAGCGAGGAGCCCATGGCCACCCAATAAAAAATAGGTCTTCCCAACTGCTCGAACACGATGCCGCCAAACGTGCCGCTGAGCAGGCCGGACAGGCTCGACCACATGATGGTGTATAGCGCCATTCCCGTTGCCCGGAACTGCTCCGGAATCAGCCGGGTCAGCATGCGGATCGCCGTCACGTAAAACACGCCAAACGTCAATCCGTGCATCGTTTGGATCAGCAGGATGCCGTAGGCCGATTGGGTTAATCCCATCAGGAAAAAGCGGGCTGCAAACAGCAGGCTGGCGAACAGCAGCAGCGGCAGTTCCTTGTATTTATCCCCATGGAAACTGAGATAGATAAACACGGGAATTTCCGACAGAGACGAGGCCAGCATCGCCCAGCCGATCAAGTTTTCGCCGGCGCCAAGCTCCTTAAGGGAAATCGCCAGGAAAGCGTCGTTCATCCGCATGCCGATCGCCAGGCAGAAGACGCAGCCGAAAAACCACAGCAACTCCTTCTGCTTTAAAATCGCCCAAATCCCCGACAAATTCATTTTTGCCAACGATGTCGGCTGATCCTTCACCCCAAGCACGAGCAGCAGCGCAAGTCCGGCGACCGCCATTTCCACCCACATCGTTTTTGCGGAGCCGACGCGGTCAAGCACATAACCGATAACGATGGCAAATACGGCGAATCCGACGGAACCGAACAAGCGGATCGAGATAAAATTGATGCGATGCCGGTTGGCGGTGGAGATGACGATTGTATCCGACAATGGGAACACGGGATAATAAAAAAAATAGAACACGGTAATCACGGCGATAATGACGGAAAACGCGGTGGACTCCGACAGGATGAACGCCAGCGCGGCCTGGCCGGCCAACAGAATCATCAAAATCCGTTTAATCGTTTTATAGCGGTCGCTTGCCAAACTCCACAGCAAATTGGAGAGCAGAGATATCATCG
Source organism: Paenibacillus lacisediminis (assembly GCF_046567315.2). NCBI lineage: Bacteria > Bacillati > Bacillota > Bacilli > Caryophanales > Paenibacillaceae > Paenibacillus > Paenibacillus lacisediminis. Next base: position 27,385 of record NZ_JBKIAX020000001.1, read on the forward strand.
GTCCAAGGGCGTACAGGAGGCCGATTTGACTATTGGTAAAACCAAGCTGCGCATAAAAAATCGGAAAATAAGAGGAAACAAGGACGCTTGTTCCGTATACTGTAAAGGTAAAGGCGCGAAGCCACTGGATATCGGGCTCGGCCATCGGTCTTATTTTCATGCCGGTCTCAAAACTCCGTTTCTGAATGAATGAAGTTACCGCTAGTATAACAGAAAAAACCAAAGCGGGCGGCACTAAAATTTCCGCCAGAGAGACGGTATATTTTATACGATAAAAGGAGGCTTTTCGCCATGGATCATTCCTGTTTTGTTTACGACGAGCGGCTGGATATTCACGTTCCGCTGCTGGAGCGCCCTTTTGAGGAATACGCTTTGGAGGAACGGTTGTCGATGATCGAGGTTTGGGAGGACATCCGCGGCCGCATACCAAGCAAGGTGATGATTCTGGAGCATGCGATCGAACGGATGCTGCGGGAGATGAACGAGGAAAGCGATTTCGAGAAAAGCTGCTGGCTTAACGGGGAAATTGCCGAGCTCGCCAGCCAGATTAACGATCTGCATATTTGGTACCGGACGACCCAGGACGAACCGACGGTCAAAAGGCATATGTGATATTGATTATATTTGTGCTAAAAGTTGGATCATATTATAATAAAGAATGATTTTCTTTTCAGTTTGATTTTCAAACTGCGCATTACACAACGTAATGGGGGCAGGGCAGTGATTGAACTTAAGCAAAGTCGAAATCAGTTTCCGAGAGAGCCGATCCGGTTGATGAGCCGGGTATACAAGTTTATTTTGCCGGACGTCCGTCAGGAACTGGATGGCTGGAGAGAAGACGCGGAAGCGATTCCCGACCCCGAACTCAGAAGGCAGGCGCTCGCCAGCATCGCTACGAAAGAATTTCACTGCCAGGGCGGCGCCGTCTACGCTGCCGCTAACCTGCCGATGCGCCATATTTTGATCCCCTTAATCGTAGCATTTCAGACGATCAGCGATTATTTGGACAACCTGTGCGACCGCAGCACCTCCAAAGATGAGCAGGATTTCCGCTTATTGCACCAAAGCATGCTGGATGCCGTTAATCCTGGAGGCATGCTGCAAAACTACTACGCCCTGCGTGCGGAGCAGGACGATGGGGGCTATTTGCACCGGCTGGTGCGCACTTGCCGGGCCAACATTGCCGAGCTTAGCGGATATGCCGCGGCCATGCCGTTTATTATCGATTTGGTGGGGCTCTACTGCGATCTTCAGGTATACAAGCATATCGATCCGCAGCTGCGCGAAGCCAAACTGTTAAGCTGGTGGGAAACGCATGAATACCGGGCGCCGCAATTGCGCTGGAATGAATTTGCCGCAGCCACCGGTTCGACCTTGGGCGTGTTCATGTTGTTTTTGGCGGCCAGCACCCCGGGTTTGGACGGGAAGAGCGCCAAGGTGATTCATGATGCTTATTTCCCCCATGTTTGCGGGCTGCACATTATGCTGGATTACCTAATTGACCAGGCAGAGGACGAGCTTGGCGGGGATTTGAATTTTTGCAGCTATTATGATAATAAGGAAACGATGCTTGACCGAATTGCGTTTATCGTCGAGGGGGCGCGGCAGGACATTAAAAAGTTGCCTGCTTCCTCGTTTCATAAAATGATTATAGAAGGGCTGCTGGCGCTTTATTTATCCGATCCGAAAGTCAGCCAGCAGGAAGACATCCGTGAGGTATCCCGGCGACTAATGCGAAGAAGTCCGTTGATGAGGTTGTTTTTCTTTGTCAATAGCCGTTGGATTCGCAAATATCTGTAATTTTCTAGGAGGAATTATCATGTCAGCAGTGAAAAAGATCGCAATTCTTACGAGCGGAGGAGACTCCCAGGGCATGAACGCTGCAGTGCGGGCCGTCGTGCGCAGCGGATTGTTTTACGGGCTTGAGGTTTACGGTATTCAGCGCGGCTACCAAGGTCTGTTGAACAACGACATCTTCGCGATGGATATCCGCAGTGTGGGCGACATTATCCAACGCGGCGGCACGATTCTGCAGTCGGCGCGGTGCCTGGAGTTCAAGACGCCGGAAGGACAGCAGAAAGGGGCGCAAATTTTGCGCGACCGCGGCATCGACGGACTGGTGGTTGTCGGCGGGGACGGATCCTATCAAGGGGCCGAAAAGCTGAGCAAGCTGGGCATCAAAACGATGGGTCTGCCGGGAACGATCGACAATGACATTTCCTTTACGGATTACACGATCGGCTTTGATACGGCCGTCAGCATCGTCGTCGACGCCGTCAACAAGCTGCGCGACACGATGTCCTCCCATGAGCGTGCGTCCGTCGTCGAAGTCATGGGCCGTCACTGCGGGGACATCGCGCTGCACGCCGGTTTGGCTGCAGGCGCCGAAACGATCCTTGTGCCGGAAGTTCCGTTTGATCTGAACGAAGTGGCCGATCGCATGAGACAAAACTTCGACAACGGCAAGCGGCACAGTATCGTCATCGTGGCCGAAGGCGTGGGCAAAGGCGATGACGTCGTGGAGGCGATCAAGAAGCGCCAGCCTTCCCTGGAACCGCGGGCAACGGTGCTGGGCCATATCCAACGCGGGGGTTCGCCGACTCCGTTCGACCGCAACCTGGCCAGCCGGCTTGGCGACTTCGCCGTTCGCAGCCTGATCGCGGGCGAATCGAACAAAGCCTGCGGCATGATCGGCGGCGAAATGGTGCTCACCGACATCGAGAAGGTCGTTGCCACGAAGAAGGAGTTTAATATGGAGTTGTACGAGCTGGCTTCGCGGTTGTCGCAATAAGGACAGGGAGCTTCTCAAACGTTATTATTGAGTAAAATAATACGCGCAAGTTATAAGCTGAGCCGGGGTTTCCCCGGCTCTTTTGTATAGCTAGGGAGCGGGAATAACGATCTTCGGGCCGCTCTTGTCCGCCGCTTGTCTTTTGATTGGATAGAAGGGTGACAAAGCGGCTGGCTCCCAAATGCGGACGTAAACTCCCGGAGGGTTCGTTATTCTCTTCTCCTTTACTATGCAGCGAAAAGAAAAAAATCGAGCAAGTTTCCCTTGGCTCGATTTTTTTCTTTTCGCTGTAGAAAAAGGCTCAAAGAGATCTATGGGAAGCTTTGTGGGATGGCAAAATACTGGCCCGGGCCTTTTGTGGTCCCGGCTGGTGCGGTATCGTGGGGGACGTTCACGGAGGGTCAATGTTACTAATTACGTTTGATGTCTTGATTGAGGTTCTGCTTGAATGGGGGCGTTTCAGCTATAATAAGTGAACTGGGCGCTGCGTCTTATTCTAACGGACAGGAGTGCCGTTATTTCGGCGAAATCGGGAGGTTCTTGGACCTAACGGACACCAGAGACCTTATTTGGCATAGAAATGCGGATTTTCAGTCTTTTTCGAGCAAATAAGAGCTCTCCGGTCCGTTAGAATTTGAAACTCGGTTTTTTGGGGGCAATAAGGGCTCTCAGGTCCCTTAGCCCAAATGCGCTGCGCTAATCTTGGCCAGTTGCCTGCTGAGAATCAAAATGTTGCGCTGCTTGACGGCGGTCGACCAGAAGAAGCGAATCATGCCCGGCGCGGGAGCGGATCGTACCCAGCGCGGGAGCGGATCGTACCCGGCGTGGGATATGTGACTCAAAGCGGTTCGCCGGCCTGAAGCTTTTGGCCGATTCTCCGCTGAATGACGACGAGGCGGCGCAGCAGCAGGACGGCGGCGACGGCGAGCCCGGTGATGAGGCCGATCCAGTAGCCGTAAGGGCCTTGCGGCGTATAGTTGGCGAGCACATACCCGAGCGGCAGCCCGATGATCCAGTAGGCCAATAGCGAGATCCAGAAGCCCGGGTTAACGTCTTTGTATCCGCGCAGCACGCCCTGGGTAGGCGTGGCGATCGCATCCGACATTTGAAAGAAAATGGCGTAGATCAAAAAATGTTTGATCAGCGCGACGACTTCGGCATCACTGGAGTAAATTTCGGCCACGCTTTGGCGGAACAGCATCAGGAGGACGGCGGTAACAAGCGCCATCCCCGCGGCCGTGCCAACGCCCAAAGCGGCATATTGGCGGGCGTCCTTTAGGCGCGCGGCTCCGGTCTCGAAGCCGACCAAAATGGTCAGGGCAAGACAGATGCTTAACGGAATCATGTACAGTGTAGAAGCGAAGTTGTTGGCTGCTTGATGGGCGGCGATCGTAAGCGTGTCGAACCGGCTCATCAGCAAGGTGACGGCGGCAAACACCGCCGTTTCGAAGAAGATCGCGAAGCCGATCGGCACGCCGAGCTTGGTGAGCTCCAGCCATTTTTCGAGCGATACTTTATGCAGCTTGTGAAATACGCCGTAGGAAGCAAACGGCTCGCTGCGATGAACGATCCAGACGGCGATGAGAAAGATACACCAATACGTAAAGGCGCTGGCGATGCCCGACCCGATCCCCCCGAGCCGAGGAAAACCGCCGTGGCCGAAAATGAGCAGGTATCCGGCGCCAACATTGAGCGGCAAAGAGATCAAGGTAATGATCATCGATGTCCGGGTTTGCCCCAAAGCGTCGATAAAGGAGCGCAGCACGATGTATCCGAACAGCGGAACAATCCCGGTCGAGATGGCCACAAGAAAATAAAAAGCGACATGATGCACCTTCGGCTCGAGGTTCATCCCGTTCAACAGGGGGGAGATCGCGAAGCCGCCGGCAAGGAGAACAACCAGGCTAACGGCGAACGCGAGCCACAGCGCTTGAATCACTTGGTATCCGACTTTGTCGCGCTTGCCGCTGCCCACCAATTGCGAAACGATGGGGGTGATGCCCATCAAGATCCCGCTAAGCCCCGTCTGCACCGGAACCCAAAGGCTGGACCCGATCGCGGTTCCGGCCAGGTCAGCGGGGCTCGCGTGCCCCGACATCATCGTATCGAAAAAAGTCATTAAGGACATCGTCACTTGGGTCACTAAAATCGGGATAAGAATGCGAATAAATTGCCCGTATTTTTGTTTTAAGCTGTTAGTTTCATTCATTGGTCCATACTCCATTTCCTGTGCCGGAAACCATGCCAAAACGCAAAAACGCCAAACCAAACCCGGGCGCTTGTGGCCCGGGTTCGGTTTGCTCGATGATCCCGGGCGCTTATGGCCCGGGTTTGGTTGGATGGTTACCGTTAAATTCCCTATTATGTAGTCTGTCCGCAAAATCGTGCAACATAACGTTTTTTATTTATAGGAAACGCCCTGTGTATAGCGGTTGGACGCGTTCCATAACAGGTATTCGTCGACGTTCATGTCGCGGAGCGCGCGGATTTGCTCTTCGACTTCATGTTTGCCGTATTTGGTGTAATGGCCTTTCCCCAGCCAGCTTGCGGTAAAATCCTGAATCCACGGGCGCACAATCGGCTGCTCCTCGCCAAGCGAGGCCAGTTTGTCCTGGGTGTCCTTGATGGCCCCTTTGATCGTCTGATACGGCGCTTTGTCGGGATCTTTGGCGTTGAACCAGCCTGTCGTATAATGGCTTGGATAGATCATCGGGCAGATGATGTTGACGTTGTCGGAAATTTTGACAAAATCCTGGCCGATGCCTTCCGCGGCCGGCACCGAAGCCGCATAGCCGAAAATGTCAACCGAGACGCGGATACCGAGCGGCTCCAACTGCTCTTTGGCGTATTTCACGAACGAGGATACGGCGTCCACGCGGCTCATCTCGGTTTTTTCATATTTTAACGAATCGGCCCTTTTCTCAAAACCTTCGGGGAAGCGCACGTAATCGAACTGGATTTCCTTGAATCCGAGTTTGGCCGCTTCCTTGGCGATTTCGATGTTGTAGTCCCATACCTCTTTGCTGTACGGGTTGACGAAGCTGTCGCCGCCTCCGTTGCTCCACACGGAGTCGTCTTTTTGCACAAACGAATATTCCGGATGTTTTTTGGCCAAAATCGTATCCTTGAACACAACAATCCGGGCGATCGGGTAAATGTCGTGTTTTTCCAGCCGGTCCATCAAAGCGTCGATGTCGCGAATAAACGGCTGGGCTTTCCCCAGCTTGTTCAACTCGGGGTTTTTCGTTTTGTAAGTGATGTAGCCGGTATCATCCTTAATGTCGATGACCATGGCGTTTAGATCCGTCTTATCGACGAGGTCGACCAGCTCGCTCATACGCGAGCCTCCCGCGCTGTACGCCGTGACGTAAATCCCCTTCACTTTGGGAGCCTCCCCCAGCGAAACGCTCTTCAGATCGGCAGGCGTTAACGGATCGTCGATCCGGCCTGCGGCCAGATTGGCGGCCATCGTTTGCATGACGGATGGAAGGATGGACTCCGGGTTGCTGTTCCCCGCGGCTTGATCCGTCGCCGGCTGCGCGCCTCCATTCCCCATACTCAAGGCCAGAAGCAGCAGCGTCCAGATGATATTCATTTTCAAATTCCTCTCCCTTGTATGCACTCGCTTTTGATTATATCGGAAGGAAGATCCCCAGAAAGAACAGGATTGTCACAATTGGAAATATTTTTAAAAGTTTCATAGATTATCGCTTAAAAAAGGCCGCTTCTCTTGCCGGAGCAAAAGAAACGACCGGGTGTTACGGTTATCGCTTTGTTAATGAAGCAAAGCCGGATTTTGGTGCTCGCAGATGCTGAATTGGATGATCTCCAGCGCGTCCTGCGGTTCCAAGATGGTCATGCCATCCCGGAGGACAATCATCGAATCGAGTTCCTTCTGCTTCAAAAAAGGCCGCATGTCAGGGAACCACTTCATGACGATTTGTTCCAGTTTTACCGTTTCCATTTCCACATTCATCACCCTTTCCACTTAAGAAATATTCACCTCGGAATGTTCCTAAATCGGAAAAGCACAGAGCCTGTGAAAGCAGGTAAAGCTGATATTTATGGAATTGACAAGGAACCGCTTAATTCATTATAACAAATAAACCGGCGCTTGAAAACGGAGGATCGTTTAATCAAATGCCGTTATCTTCGGCGGAACGATCCCATCACGCCGACGGTCTCCACGATATTGACGAACGCCTGCGGATCGGTTTGTTTGATGATTTCCCGCAGCTCGGTCAGTTCGTATCTCGTCGTCACCGTCATCAGCATATCTTTTTCCTTATGGGTAAAAGCGCCTTCGGTTCTGATCTTTGTCACTCCCCGGGGCAGAGTCAGCAGACGCTGCACCATCGCATCGGTTTTGTCGGTCACGATAAACAAGGTGATTTTAATGTGGCTGACGTGAATGAGATCGACGACCTTGCCGGAAATGTAAATCGAAATCATGGAGGCCAGCGCGAGATCCCAGTTCCCCTCCAAATATCCCATCGCCAGAATGACGCTGGCGTTCAGGCCGACCAGCACGTTGCCTACCGGAAAATCGCGATACCGGGTGATGATCGAGCCGATGATATCGAACCCTCCGGACGATCCGCCTACCCGAAAAGAAATCCCGCTGCCGAGCCCCACAAGCACGCCGCCGAATACGGCGGAAATCAGCGTGTCGGAAGCGAGCAGCTTGTCCGGCGTCGGGATGAGTGAAATAAACCAGGTGGCTCCTGCTACCGACAGGATGCTTAGGCCGACGAAACGTCTGCCGAGCAAAAACCAGCCGGAGATCAGAATCGGCACGTTGTAGGCCAGGTACATCGTGCTGATGCTTAGGGGCGAGAAATAAGCGGTAAGCATGGCCAAACCGGATACCCCGCCGCTCAGCAGGTGAAGCGGAACGAGAAACAAATTGAAGCCTGCGGCGATCAGAAGCGCTCCAAGCAAAATGACTGCGACATTTCGAACCTCTTTAACCATGGATCTTCACCTCATAAATATATAGAAGTATCCCAACCTGCTTGCTGGTGTTCCGTTTATGTTTTGTGCTATAATGTTTTAGATATTCTTGAGTAGGGACCATTTTCCGTTTTCGACGATAGAGCGATGAGTAAAATTTCAGGCTGATTGGACAGTCTATAAACGTTTAAACGCTACTTAAGAATACAGTTAAGCCGGTGGTAATGTCCACTATATAGAAGGAGTAGAACAATTTGAGCACATTTACAGAATTCGGCCTAGAGCCTAAAGTATTACAAGCCATAACAGAACTCGGCTTCGAGGAAGCGACGCCGATTCAGGCGAAGTCGATTCCGATCGCTTTGACCGGACGGGATTTAATCGGACAAGCCCAAACAGGTACAGGGAAAACAGCGGCATTTGGCCTTCCGTTGATCCAAAAAATTGCGAAGGAAGAAGACCGCATCGTAGCCCTGGTCATGGCGCCGACCCGTGAACTCGCCATTCAGGTCGCCGAGGAAATCGGCAAGCTTTCCCGCTTCAAAGGCATACGCTCCCTTCCGATCTACGGCGGACAAGATATCGTACGCCAAATTCGCGCTTTGAAGAAAAAACCCCAAATTATTATCGGTACGCCGGGCCGTTTGCTTGACCACATTAACCGGAAAACGATCAAACTCGACGATGTGCAGACCGTCGTTCTCGATGAAGCGGATGAAATGCTCGATATGGGCTTCATGGATGACATTCAGTCGATCCTGAAGCTTGTGCCGGAAGAACGGCAGACGATGTTATTCTCGGCCACGATGCCGGCGAATATCCAAAAGCTGGCGCAGCAGTTCCTGAAAAATCCGGAGCATGTCTCCGTGATTCCGAAGCAGGTCAGCGCACCGCTGATCGATCAGGCCTATATCGAAGTGCATGAGCGCCAGAAATTCGACGCTTTGACCCGCTTGCTGGATATGGAATCGCCTGAGCTGGCGATCGTGTTCGGCCGGACCAAACGCCGGGTTGACGAGCTGTCGGAAGCTTTGCAAAAACGCGGTTATTCCGCCGACGGGCTGCACGGCGACCTGTCGCAGAATCAGCGCGACACGGTAATGCGCAAATTCCGCGACGGCAGCATCGATGTGCTGGTGGCTACGGACGTAGCGGCACGGGGGCTTGACGTATCCGGCGTAACCCATGTCGTCAACTTCGACCTGCCGCAGGACCCGGAAAGTTATGTCCACCGGATCGGCCGGACCGGGCGGGCAGGCAAGGAAGGGGCTGCCTATTCGTTTGTGACGCCGCGGGAAATCGACCACCTCCACTTTATCGAGCGGATCACGCGCCACAAAATTACCCGCAAGCCTCTGCCGAGCATCGCCGAAGCGATCGAAGGCAAGCAGCGGATCACCGCGGAGCGTCTGCTGGAGCTCGTTGAAGCCGGCGAACTGAACGAATATAAAGGCATCGCCATTCAACTGCTGGAGCAGTACGATTCGGTGAACCTGTTGGCGGCTGCATTCAAGCTGATTACCGGGGATAAAACGGAAAATTCGGCGATCGAATTAACGCCGGAAGAACCGATCCGGGTAAAACGCCGCAATCCGGACATCCGGTCCAGCGGACGCAAGCCTTCGGGATACGGCAGCCGTGGCGGAGGGTACCGTAGGGACAACCGCGAGAGCGGCAGCCGCGGCGGTTATGGTGGTTCCAAAGGCGGCTACAGCCGGGACGGCGGGCGCGACTCCTACCGTTCCTCCGACCGCAAACCTCGCTCCGGCGGCGACCGCAGACCTTCCAAGTACGGCGAAAACAAATCTTTTGACAATTGATTCATTCCAGCTCCGGAAACGGACAAAATAAAGAAGACGGAGACAAACTCCGTCTTCTTTGTTTTTCACTGTGCTTTGATTTAGATGAAAAGCGAACGGCTCACAATAACGAGCAAAATAAACAATACCAAAATCACACCTGTGGAAGTAAAGAAACCTCCTCCAAAACCAGCGGACACGGGAAAACCTCCTTTAAAGATTTGGGATGTTTGTGATGCATGGTATATAGTATGGCAAAGCCCGTGGTTGAGATTAGACGATGACCTATTATCGTCAAATTAGGCGCTGGAATGGGATGGACGAATCATGTATAGTTAAGATAGACGGAACCAAACTATGCTCGAGAGGAGATTTTTGCTTGGAATATAAAGGTTTTATGGGCGGTTTTTATAAAATTACCGAATGGATTATGAGAATCTCAGGCAGCAATTTGCTGTGGCTGCTGTGTTCATCTCCATTTTTGTTTTTCCTGCTGACGAAGCTTTTGCTGCTGCAAAGCCCCGGCGCGCCCCAGGAAAACCTGACGTTATGGGCGATGGGGATATTGGCACCGTTTACATTATTTCCCGCCACGGCCGCGTTGTTTTCGGTGACGCGGAAGTGGGTGATGGGCGAGGCCGATTTGAGCATCATCAAGGTCTATTTCAAAGGATACAAAGAAAATTACAAGCAAAGCATGCTGGGCGGTATTTTCTATACGCTATTGATCGTGATCATGTACGTGGATTACACGGTATACATGACTCAAATCAGCAATATGCAAATTATCGGCATGATCATGCTGTTTTTGCTGTTTCTGCTGCTGCTGTCCCTGTTCAACTTTTTCTCCCTGGTGGCGCATTATCATTTGGGCGCATTCCAACTGATCAAAAACGCGATTTTGTTCACGATCATCCGTCCGTTTCGCACATTGTCCACGCTGATCTGCGTGGTAGTGCTCGGATTTTTGACAATGCGCTTTACGTGGCTGATCTTGTTCGGTTTCGGCAGCTTGGCCGCGCTGGTCGCTTTCTACAATTTCTACGTTGCCTATAATAAGATCCAGGAGAAAGTGGAAAAAATGCGTGAGGCGGAAGAGGAATCAAACGGTATAAACTTGTCCAAAACCGATGACGATTTGGAGCTGAATCTGCCGGCGGGAGAAGACAAGGAGAAGGACTAAGCGAGCCGCTTGCGCGATCGAGTTCGATTTTGCCAATTAAAGTGTTTTCAATTTTCTTTATTTTTCCTTGCGGCGTTGGTTTACATTTCGTTTATGAAGCACTATAATAGGTTTACGTCCTGCGATGTGCGTTGCGGTTCCATGTTGTTTTGAACCAATGACAATGTCTCGGGAGACCTATATTGCGGCGCGGCTGAACGGCCCTATCCATAGGATGCGGGGACTTCAAAAACGACGTTGCGGTCACCCACCTGCGGGTGCAGGTTCGAGACTGTGAAACCGGACGGCATAGGCGGGTCCTACATACGAAATGAGAACGGCACCTTGTCCTCTTTTGAACAAAAGGGACTAGGTGCTTTTTTTGTTCGCGGGTCATGCTGCAGGCTCGCTTTTGTTTGTCTTCCAACAATGTTAAACTATAATAAAGAAAACGCATACCCTACAGGTTTTTAAGGATCGTGAAGGAGGAAAAACAGTTGTCATTGAAGCGAACGTTGACGGGAATATTCCGGAGCCAGGAAGGAACGAGCGATCGCGCGAAGGTGCCCGAACTGAAAACGAGATATTACCAGCTTTCGAAAGAGAAGCTCTGGGAGGAGGTGTCCTCCACACTCAAAAAAATCCCGGGGTACAAGGTGCTGCACGAGGTGCAGAATGTCGGCGAAATTACGCTGGAGAAACGCACCGCCTTGGGAAGAACGATGGACATTACGGTGTCGATCGTCGGCACGGGGCCGGTCCGGAGCGCGGTGGACATTTATTCCGCGACGCGCGGGTCGCTGGGCGATTTGGGGGCAAACTACCGAACGATTTTGCATTTGTTTTCCGTTTTGGACAAGAAGTTGTCCGCATATAAAACGTCCTCATCTACATAACCCGCGCATATCGTTCCAAGTTTGCCGAAACGGAACGCAGAAGCTCCGATGATGCGCCGCCATTCATTACAAAAAGCGAGCAGGGAGTTCTCTCTCCTACTCGCTTTTCGTTTTGACACGGGGTTAGGACAGCAATGCTTTGACGGCCGCTACCGGCTTGTCGTAATCGGGATGCTCGGTCATTTCGCCCAGCACTTGAACGTATTGGATTTTGTTCTCCTTATCCACTACGAACACGGCGCGCATATCCAGGGCAAACTCTTTGATGAGAACGCCGTATGCTTTACCGAAGGAATTGTCTTTGTAATCGGACAACGTAACGACGCGGTCAACGCCGGCGGCACCGCACCAGCGGGCTTGGGCGAAAGGAAGATCCGCGCTGACGGTCAGCACAACGACATCGTCGCCCAGACCGGAGGCTTCCTCGTTAAAGCGGCGGGTTTGCGCGTCGCATACGCCCGTATCCAGAGAAGGAACGACGCTGATCAGCTTGATTTTGCCGGCATAGTCCTGAAGGGTTGCTTCCTCCAGCAGATTTTTATTCAAGCGGAAGTCTGGGGCCGTGTCGCCAACCTTGAGCTCCGGTCCGACCAGGGTGAGCGGGTTGCCTTTGAATGTAGCTACGTTTGCACGTTCTTGCGCCATGTACATTTCCTCCTAAACAGATGGATTTATTCATTCAAAATTAATTATAATCTTTTTAAAAAGAAAATGTCCAACAACAGGAAAAAAAGAATGCAAAGGATGGATCCGATGATTTTTATCCGCTATGAAAACTGGAGAAGTTATATCCGGTATTATCCCGTGACTTGTTTGTTATTGGCCGCGAACATCATTATGTTTCTAGTTCTGACTGTTAACGGGGGTTCGCTAAACACCGATACGCTGCTGAAATATGGCGCGATAGCCAATTTTGGACCGTTTGAACACGAGTGGTGGCGGATGTTCACGGCGATGTTCCTGCATATGGGCTTCAGCCATTTATTTTCCAACAGCTTTGCGATTCTTGTGTTTGCCCCGCCGCTGGAGCGGCTGCTCGGCCACTGGCGGTACGCGCTGCTATATCTCGGCAGCGGCATCGTCGGCAATCTGCTCAGCTTTGGGATGTATCAGCAATCGGGGGAGCTGCACCTTTCCGCCGGCGCTTCAGGCGCCGTCTACGGGGTGTATGGGGCGTTTCTGTACATCGCCCTGCTCCAGCGTCATCTGATGGACGAAAGCTCGCGCAAGACCCTTTACAGTTTGCTGATCATCGGCGTCGTTTTTTCGCTGGTGGCCTCCCAAATCAACTGGATGGCGCATTTCGGCGGGCTTATCGGAGGCTTTTTCATCTATGGATTGATTATCCGAATGTTAAAACGGCGTTGAACCGGGGGCAAGTAAATGGTACATTTATGTTAAAAAGCCTTATTTTTTAAAAGCCCTAATTCGGATTATCAGCGGATGCGAAATGGAGCGATCAGAACTCGTGGAATTAAGACAATTGCAATATTTTGTGAAAGTAGCTAGAAAAGAACATGTCACACAGGCCGCCGAAGAGCTGCATGTGGCGCAATCTGCCGTAAGCCGGCAAATCCATCAGCTTGAGCAGGAACTGGGCGTCAATCTGTTTATGCAAAAGGGGAGAAACCTGCATTTGACGGCCGTCGGGCAGCTGTTCTGCAGCCGGGTGGAAACGATTCTGAAGGATTTGGACCGGGCGGTGAACGAGGTTCACGAGTTTATCGATCCGGAACAAGGGGAAATCCGGCTCGGATTTCCGAATAGCTTGGGCATTCACATCATTCCCAGCGTTGTGGCGGAATTCCGCAAGCTGTATCCCAACGTGAAATTTCGTTTCCGCCAGGGAACCTATCCCACGTTAATCCGTGACGTCGTATCGGGAGAAGTGGACCTGGCTTTTATTTCTCCGTTCCCGGAGAATCACGATCAAGTAACGGGCAACGTGGTGCTGACCGAGGATTTGGTGGCGATTTTGCCGCCGGGCCATCCTTTGGCCGAAGAGCAAAGCATCAAGCTAAGCCAGCTGAAGGACGAGAAATTTATTTTGTTCAGCAAAGGGTATTCCCTGCGGCCGATCGTTTGGCATGCCTGCCTGGAAGCGGGATTTACGCCGAAGATCGCCTTTGAAGGGGAGGAGACCGATACAATCCGGGGGCTGGTGGCCGCCGGCATGGGTGTCAGTCTGCTGCCGGAGACGGCGCTGTTTCAAAGCTTTTCCCTTCAGCCCAGCCGGGTGCGGATTTCCGAGCCTAAGGTGACGCGAACGATCGGACTTATCCATAGGATGGATGAAAAGCTGCCGCTGGTGGCCCAGTCGTTCCGGGTGTTTTTGCTGGAATATTTCGGACTGCAGGTCGATACGCCGCCGGCCCAATAGCGGGTACTGTAATTTTTGCCGGAATAGAATAAAACGCAGGCGGCCGGGGATGATTCCCCGGCCGCCTGCGTTTGCTTCGTGTAAATATCAAACTCAATTATTCTCGGTTGCTGCCGACAAACATCAAAATATAACGGAGCAACTCGAGAATAGAAATCAGTGCGGCAGCGACGTAGGTCAGAGCAGCGGCGTTCAATACTTTGGCTACTCCGCGTGTTTCATCGTGCGTAATGAAGCCTTGCTGCACCATGATTTTCCGGGCCCGGTTGCTGGCGTTGAACTCGACCGGAAGCGTAACGATCTGGAACAGAACCGCGGCCGAGAAGAAAATAATCCCGAGACCGATCAGGTTCAAGGCTCCAAATATAAAGCCGGCGAGCAGCAGAAAAGGCGCAATCCCCGAAGCGAAGTTAACGACAGGGAACATCCGGTGGCGCAGCACCAGCATCGGATATTTCTGCTTGTGCTGAATCGCGTGGCCCACTTCGTGGCAAGCCACCGCCACCGCCGAGATCGATCTTTCATAATATACGGGTTCCGACAAGCGGACGACGCGGTGAATCGGATCGTAATGGTCGGACAGGGCGCCGGGGACCGGTTCGATCGGCACATCGTACAGTCCATTGGCGTCCAGCATCCGTCTGGCGGCGTCATGTCCGGTCAAGCCGTACATGTTGGCAACCTGCGTGTATTTGTTGAAGGTGCCTTTGACTCGAAATTGCGCCCATAGAGACAGGCCAAACGCGAGCAGAATCGGAATCAGCATAACGTCTGAATACATACATCATTCCTCCATATACGATTAAAGTTGCTCGTTGATGAATCAGAGGTTTCCTGCTGCAGGCAATTATACGTTATGAAAAGGGGCCGTGATTGATCAGGAACCGGAGCGCTTCCATGCAGGCGAGGCTTTGCGGCATCAGGTGCGCGAAAGCGCGTTTCACCTGATTCGGCTGCAGATTGGAGATCAAGGGCTCCAATTCTTTAACTTCTCTTTCCAACTGCTGCAGGTGAATTTGCAGCGAACTCAGCTTCTCGGACACCTGTTCCTCGTGCGTGACGCGATCCCACTGCTCCAGCTTTTCATGGATTTCTTCCAACGTATATTTCTCCTGCTTCATTTGATTAATACGTTCCAGTCTGGTCAAGGTTTCAGCGCTGTATAAACGGTAATTTTTCTGCGTCCGTTTCTCCGGGAAAATCAGCCCGAGCTTGGTATAATAATCGATCGTGCGCTCGCTGACATTGGCCGCCTTGGCCAATTCCCCGATCCGGTACAATTTTTTTACTCCAATATGATCACCTCTCCCGCCTATCCAATGCTTATATTATATCTTATTCATATTTATGATACCGATCAACAAGCGTACAGTCAAACGTCATACTTTATTTTTTATAGTAGCCTTGGCTGAACAGGACTCCTCGATGGTTGTCCGGCGGCTTTATTTTTTTGGCAAGATAAAGAGATTCCAGCCTACCGAAGCAAATTTCATAATAAAAATCGCGTCTAAAAACATAACATTTTATGTTAGATTAAATGCGATTAATCAATTTTTTTCAAAAAAACTATTGTCATATCTGCTTCTTTAGTCTTATAATCACTTTAATAATTCATTTTGTGTTAGGAAACATGACATTAGGGGAGTGTGTAAGATGAAAAAGAAATGGCTCTACGGTTTATTGGCAGCATCGGCAGTATTTGCATTTCCGGTTTCGGCTTATGCAGCGGAAGGGGAGGTTACCGCATCGGTGCTTGAGCTGGGCCTGAACTCATTGTTTGTTTTCGTCGCGGCGATGTTGGTATTTTTCATGCAAGCCGGGTTCGCCTTGCTGGAGGCAGGCACGGTACGGATGAAGAATGCCGGGCACGTGGCCGGTAAAACGGTGCTGACGCTGGGCATTGCCGTAATTGCCTGGTGGCTGCTCGGTTTCGGCTTCGCCTTTGGCGACGGCAACAGCTTCCTCGGTACGACCGGGTTTATGTTCGGCGGCGCTGGGGATATTGGTTCCTTTAGTGTTTTTGCCGAAAACGGCGTACCGCTTAACCTGAACTTCTTGTTCCAAATGGCCTTTGCGGCCGTCTCGCTGGCCATCGCTTGCGGCGGCATGGCGGAACGCGCCAAGCTTAGCGTATATATCGTATTCGGAACGATCTTTATTGTCATCATTTATCCGATCGTGGCTCACTGGGTGTGGGGCGGCGGTTGGCTCGGCAATTTGGGCATGCAGGATTATGCGGGTTCGACCGTTGTCCACCTGACTGGCGCAACGGCGGCGCTGGCGGCAACGATTTTGCTTAAACCTCGTCTTGGCAAATACAACAAAGACGGCAAACCGAACAACATCCCAGGTCACAACCAAGTATTGACGGTTCTCGGCGTTATCATTTTGTGGATCGGCTGGTTCGGCTTTAACCCAGGCAGCGCTTTGACGCCGCTGAACGATGGATTTTTCGGTTATGTCCTGATGACGACGAATTTGGCCGCTGCGGCCGGCGCGGTTGCCGCGTTGCTTATCTCCTGGGCGGTTATGGGAAAATCCGACATTCCAAGCATGCTGAATGGGGTGCTGGCCGCACTCGTTGCGATCACCGGTTCTTGCGCTTTTGTCGATACTTGGGCTTCGGTCGTGATCGGCGCTGTCGCCGGGATCGTGACGTTCTTCACCGGAAGATGGCTCGAGCGCGCCGGGATAGACGATCCAATCTTCGCCGCCTCCGTGCACGGGATCGCCGGGGTATGGGGCGCGATTTCCACGGGGCTGTTCGCAACACCTGAGCTTGTAGAGAAGACCGGAGTAGGTGCGCCTGGCTTGCTTTACGGCGGCGGATTCGGACAATTGGGAGTACAGATCCTTGGGGTTATCGGCACGTTCGCGTTTGTTCTGGTTCTTTCCTTCCTGATTCTTGGCGCCATGAAGTGGCTGATGGGGCTGCGCGTTACCGAAGAAGAGGAAACGATGGGCCTCGATATCAGCGAACACGGCACCTACGGTTATCCTGAACAAATGAATCTGCTGAACAAAAATACTTCTTCCGGTGTTCCGGCTGAATAATAATAATGTGAGTTCAAATCGTGATCAAAATATGACTTTTTGAACTGCCTCTATAAAGTTTGGAGATCCGGGAACAGGAAGGGAGATGGGGGCCCATGAGCCACGAAACGGCCATGAACAACGGCGGTTTGCAAGCGATCCGGTCGGCTTCTTCTCCCGGATTGCTCAGGTCGGCCAGGATCGAGGAACAGAATGTGCTGCATGGCCGGTTCGCCTCGATGCCGATCCTGGAATGGAACCGCGCGGTTGGGGAAATGCATGACGCTGTCATGGGGCAGGCTTGCCATTTATGCGAAGAGATGTTGCGTCAGGAGGGCTTCGGCCCTCCTCCTTCACATTATGCCTTCGTCGCATTCGGAAGCGCCGGACGAGCGGAGCAGACGCTGTGGAGCGATCAGGACAACGGCCTGATTTACGGGGACGGCGATGAAGCGGAAAACGCCGCTTATTTTGAAGCGTTTGGGAACAAGCTCTCGCAAGTTTTGGAGCAGGTTGGTTATCCTCCATGCCCGGGCAATGTGATGCTGTCGAATCCGTTGTGGCGAGGCGATTTGAGCTGTTGGGAGAGGCAGTTCATGGAGTGGCGCGAAGTGCTTGGGTGGGAGCAGGTCCGCTATCTGATGATCGCTTCGGATATGCGCCATATTTATGGGGACCAGGTGCTGTCCGGCGTTTTGCGCAAAACGATGAAGCGGGTGATGGAGCTTGATCAAGGGACCGAGCGGGACGTGATCGCCGCAGTTTTGCGCAATACGGTACGCCATAAAGCGGCGCTCAACATCCTCGGGCAGGTGATTACCGAACCGGCCGGCGAGCATGCCGGAGATTTTGACGTGAAATACGGCCTTTATATTCCGATCGTAAACGCGGTGCGTTATTTTGCCCTGCAATATGGGATCGAGACTTCCTCGACTTGGGAAAGGATTTCACAGCTGTACCAGCTTGAAGCGGTTCCGGCCCGGTGGCTGGAATCGTGCCGGAAAGCTTTTGCCACCGCGGTCAAATTCCGCTCCATCGTTCCGCCAAAGCTCGAAGACGGGATGCTGACCGGTACCCATTATTTGCCGCAAGCGATGATTAAGCAAAAAGAGCTTCGGCGCGAGCTGCGGGAATCTCTCAGCACAGTCCGGCTGATGTATCGGACGTTGCAGAGACAGCATCGGTACGCAGAAAGGAAATGGCTATGAAAGAACCTATGAAAGGAAACGGCGGTTTTTGGGATGCGTTAAAGGCCGGCGGAGTACCTAGAATCGCTTCGATGCTTGGGGCTCCCAGCGCGCAGCAAATCGCGTTTGTCCGTTCGCTGACCAAAGGGCAGCGGCGGCCGGAGACGCTCCACGTTCCGCTCTCCGAACTAAAAACAGCGGTCTTTGATCTGGAGACTACGGGATTTCATTATCATTACGGCGATGAAATCCTGTCCTTCGGGGCCGTCAAAGTGGAAGGGGAGGACATTAGCGAAGAAGTCTACTATTCCCTGGCCAAACCGGCCTGCACGATCCCGGAGCGAATCAGCGAACTGACCGGGATTACGCCGGAAATGGTTCAGGATGCGCCGGCTCTGCTTGAAGCGCTGCGCGAGTTTATGGCGTTTGTGGACGACCGGGTGCTGGTTGCGCACGGAAGCGCCCATGATAAAGCTTTTCTCGATGTGGCACTGTGGAAAACGTCCAAGGCTCATCTGGGTCACCGGGTGCTCGATACGATGATGATTGCGCGCAAGCTCGAGCCGGACCGCTCGATTTCCGGGTTGGACGATTGGCTGAAGGTATGTGGGATTCCCATTACTCGGCGCCATCACGCCCTGGAAGACGCCAAAATGACGGCGCAGCTGTGGACGGTGTTGATCGGCCGCCTGAAGGACCGGGGAGTAATCACGTTAGGTGATCTGTACACGTTCTTGAGCAAAACTTGATGATAAGAAAGTGTTGACTACTAAGTATAGCTTCCCTTTATCGCAAGAGAAACCGCCGGAGAAATTCTCGCTGTAATCGTTCCGGCGGTCCCTTGATGTGCAAACCGGTAGCCTCTGCCGAAAATAGCGGTAATTTATGGCGTTATTTTGAGATTACTCCCCTTCTATGCGAAATAGCGGTAATTTTTACCGTTATTTAGGGGTTATACTTAGAAAAAGCGGTAGTTTGCCCCTTACTTTATAAAATAGAGGTAAAAAATTCCTCTATTTCACTCCATCCCCTTTTTTGATGAAAATAAGGCCTTTTTTTACCGTTATTTCTGCCGCTATGGGTTTAGACTGATCACGGACTGTCTTCCTACGGATGCGTGTTGCAGCGCAAAGCGGCCGTTCGCTTCGCGCACAATAGAATATGCGTTTAAACTCCAGCCGTCCGGTATGCCGGGCGGCTGATCGTCTCCCGCAGGCGAGCCGATGAGGTACAGCTGGATTTGGGCGGCGAAATGCTGCAGCTGCTTTAAATCCTCCGGTGAAGGTACAGGTTTTGAAGTAGGGTGGGTGTGAAAAATGCCAACTAATGCCGGGTCAAAGCAACTGCGCACCCATTCGGCGGGGGCCAATTCGAACCGGTGCAGCGGGGCAGGCGACGTATTGGCTACCGGGAGGTAGCTGGTGATGACCTTGACCGCGGATTCCGCGTTTGTGGCGAACAGAAGCCCGCAGCCTTCCTCGGGGTAACAGTCCCGTCCATGTTCTAGCATCTGCCTCCGTATATCAGCCGGTAAAATCCATTTATTCTCCACTCTTGCCCACTCGCTTTCCATGGCCTGCCGCACCAGGCTGTTTCGAATATTGTAACAAATCGCGAAAAAAGGGTACAATAGCGTAAAAAGAAGGCTATATAGGTTGAACAAATGAACTAGTGATTGCGCGGATAGGGGCAGCCGGGTGAAATGTTCTTATATAATAGCCGGAAAAGGAAGAACAGGATGAAACGAAACCGATGGATTTTGTCCGGGGTTCTGGTTGTGTTGCTGGTGCTTGTTCTGTTGGACCGGGGCACCCAGGAGGGCTGGCGGTCGATCTTTAAAGGGGCCGGTTCCGAGACGGTCGCCGGGAAGGACGGGCAATCGCTCACAGCCATGGCTGCGGCAGGAGCGCCGAAGCCGGGTACGCCGTCTCCGGCTTTTTCGTTGACGGGGCTCGATGGAAAGCGGTATGACGTCGGCGGCCAACGGGATAAACCGCTGCTTCTCAACTTTTGGGCTTCCTGGTGCGATCCTTGCAAGGAAGAGGCGCCGGAGCTGGTCAAACTTGCGGATAAATACAAGGATTCGCTTGACGTATACGGGGTAAACGTGACGTTTTATGATAAGCTGGACGATGCGAAGGCGTTTGTCAAAAACTACGGATATACTTTCCCCGTTTTGCTGGATGAGAAAGAGAAGGTATACAGCCAATTTAACGGCGTTGCTTTTCCCACCAATGTGCTGATCGACGAAAATGGCATCATTCAGGATGTCATCCTCGGCGTCATTTCTCCGGAAGAGCTGGAGGCGAAAATTAAAAAGCTGCTGTAAAGCAGGGATTGGCCAGCAAAAAAGCGCGGGCGGCAGGAGAGAAGTCTCCTGCCGCCCGCGCTTTACGTTTATTGATTCACCAAACCCGTGCCGGCGGCATACGGGATTTCTTCGTAGTCCTCGCGTTTCGTCAGCCCCAGCAGGGCATACCGGATACTGTCAACCAGCGCTTCCCAGCTCGCTTCGATCACGTTGCTCGAAACGCCGACGGTGTTCCAGGAGTTGGTGAAATCCTTGGATTCGATCAATACGCGCACCTTGGAGGCGGTGGCGTCCTTGTCGTCGAGCACACGGACTTTGTAGTCCGACAAATGCATATCCTTTAATCCCGGATAATACGAAATCAGTGCTTTGCGCAGCGCATTGTCGAGCGCGTTGACCGGGCCGTTGCCTTCGGCGGCCGTATAGACGCTTGCGCCGTCGATGTTCAGCTTGACAAAAGCTTCGGACACAACCGGTCTGTCGGCCGTTTTTTCCACCAGCATTTTAAAAGATTCGAACACGAACAGTTCTTTGAGTTCACCGTTCGCCTGGCGCAGCAGCAGTTCCAGGGAGGCGTCGGCCCCTTCGAATTGATAACCTTGGTGCTCCAGGTCCTTGATCTTGCTGATTACCGCCCGCGTGCTCTCGTTTTCCGGATCAAAGTCGATGCCCATTTCCTGCGCCTTGGACACGATGTTGCTTTGGCCGGCAAGCTCAGAGACGAGCACGCGCTGGCGGTTGCCGACCAGTTCCGGTGCGATGTGCTCGTACGTCCGGGAATCGCGAAGGATCGCCGATACGTGGATGCCGCCCTTATGCGCAAATGCAGCGGTGCCGACGTATGGCTGATTCACCGGCATATGCACATTGGCGATTTCGCTAATGTAGCGCGCCGTATTAGTTAGCTGCTTAAGCTGCTCCGGTTCGAGAACCTGGTAGCCCAGCTTGAGCTGCAAATTCGGGATGATCGAACATAAATTGGCGTTACCGCAGCGTTCGCCGTATCCGTTCATCGTCCCTTGAATTTGCGTGGCCCCTGCCCGCACCGCGCTGAGGGAATTGGCTACCGCCAGCTCGCAGTCGTTATGGGTATGAATGCCGAGCTGGGAGCCGGTGATCGCACCGGCCAGCACGCTGACGATATCATGCACCTCATGCGGCATCGTTCCGCCGTTCGTATCGCACATGACCAGCCAGTCGGCGCCGGCTTCCTCCGCTTTGCGCATCACGGACAAGGCGTATTCCGGGTTCTTTTTGTAGCCGTCAAAAAAATGCTCGGCGTCGAAAATAACCTCCAGTCCTTGCCGTTTCAAATACGCGATGGAATCGTAGATCATCGCTAAGTTTTCCTCCAGCGTCGTTTGCAGCGCGGTATGAACGTGAAAATCCCAAGATTTGCCCACCAGCGTTACCGCCTGCACGCCGGACTCAATCATGCGGTTCAAATTGGCATCATGTTCGGCCAAGCTGTCCTTCCGGCGCGTGCTGCCAAAAGCGGTGATTTTTGCCTGAAGCTTAAGCTCCTTGACCCGCTTGAAAAACTCGATGTCTTTGCTGTTGCTGCCCGGAATGCCACCTTCAATATAATGGACACCCAGCTGATCCAGCTTTTTGGCGATCTTCAACTTGTCGTCCGCCGACAGGCTGATGCCTTCGCTTTGAGTGCCGTCGCGCAAGGTGGTGTCGAAGATGGATAAAGCCTTTGACATGATGGAAGTGTCCCCCTTTGGTTATCATGAAAATACAAGCACCGAGTGTATTAATTTCTAATTATAGCATCTGTTTTTTTAAATGTAACACGCTTTTTGCGAAATTGCATGGTCCAATATTGACCGGTATTCCTTGGGAAGGTATGCTGAGGGGGAGAATAACGAATGATAAATGAGGGAAGCAACGTGAAAAATGCCGCTGATTATTATCCCGCTCGGGGCAGAGTCATTCTTCATGTCGATATGAATGCCTTCTACTGTTCGGTGCATGAGGCGGAGGAGCCGGAAAAATACCGGAACCGTCCCACGGCCGTGGCCGGCAGCGTGGAGCTGCGTAAAGGCGTCATCGTCACCTGCTCCTACACGGCGCGGAAAAAGGGGATTTCCACCGGAATGACGGTCAGCCAGGGGCTAAAAAAATGTCCCGAGCTGCTCGTTATCCAGCCGGATTTTCATTTGTACCGCAAATATTCCCGGGCGTTCATGGACATCGCATACGAATATACGCCTTTACTGCAGGCGATGTCGATCGACGAATGTTACCTGGATATTACCGGCTCCAAGCAGTTCGGCACGCCGCTGGAAATCGCGGCCCAAATCCAGCAGCGGATTAAAGACGAACTGGGCCTTCCGTGCAGCATCGGCGTTGCTCCCAATAAGCTGCTGGCGAAAATGGCCTCTGACATGAAGAAGCCAAATGGCATCACGGTGCTCCGAATCCGCGACGTTTCTCGCCTATTGTGGGACAAACCTTGCAACGAGTTGTTCGGCATCGGCCGCAAAACGGCGGAGAAGCTGAAGAAGATGCGGATCTACACGATCGGCCAACTGGCTGACGCCGATGAAAACAAGCTGATTGACCGTTTCGGCGTGGCCGGAGCTTGGATGAAGCGGGCGGCGAACGGCATCGACGATTCTCCGGTGACTGACGAACGCGAGAAAAACAAATCGATCGGCCATACGACGACGCTGCCGGCGGACATCAGCCGGATGGAAGACGTGCAGCGGGTTATGCTGAATTTGGCCGATCAGGTCACCCGCAGATTGCGGCGGCAGCAGCTGATGGCACAAACGGTGCAAATCACAATCCGCACGCCGGATATGAAGACGATTACGCGTTCGCAAAGCCTTGAGACGGTAACGGAGCAGGCGGAGGAAATTTACCGCGAAGCCTGCGAGCTGTACCGCCGCCACTGGAGCGAGGATAAGCCAGTTCGCCTGCTTGGCATCACGCTGCAAAATCTGGTGCCCAAAGAGGAGGCCGCGCTGCAGCTTGATCTGTTCGACTACGAGCAGCAGCCAAAGAAGGAATCGCTCACGCGGGTGATGGACATGCTGCGCGACAAGTTCGGCGAAAACGCCGTTTTGACGGCGGGCATGCTGACCGACGACCCGTCGGCGCTGATTCGCGACCACAAAATTCGCGGCACCTCGCTGCAGACCGATTTTCTCCGGGAACAACGGGGAAATGATCCTGATTCTCGATTGGAATAATACGGAAAATGAATTGAAATTGCTTTCTATTTATATTATAGTGGTCATGGTGATATAAAGCAGCGGACTAGTACCGTTTATTCAGGAGGCAGATTAAAGATGGCAAAATATACTTGGGTTGAGAAAGATACTTGCATTGCATGCGGCGCATGCGGCGCTACCGCGCCGGATATCTATGATTACGACGATGAAGGTTTGGCTGAAGTTATCTACGGTGAGGACAAGAACCGCGGCGTGACGGAAATCCCGGAAGATTTGTACGATGATCTTCAAGACGCTTGCGACGGCTGCCCGACCGACTCCATCAAAGTGGCGGATGAGCCGTTCAATAAAGAAGGTTAATTTCTGAAAGCGAGTTAAAACGGGCGACCTCACCGCAGCGGTGGGGTTTGTTTTTTTTACAGACAGTTTGAAGGGGCAGTTTGGGTGGACAGTTTGAGTGGATCAACTGCAAAAGTGCATTCCAAATACTGGGGATCACCACTTTTGGAGCGTCTGAAATGCAAAAGTGCATCTGATTATGAGCTTTTTGATAAAAAAGAGTTTTTTGACCGGAAATGAACTGTAGTTTTGCATTTGAACCACCCTTTTCGAGGAGTTTCGACGAAAATCGCATGCACTTTTGCATTTCGTGGGTTTCGTGCATTTCGTGGGAACTTCGCGGGAACTTCACGCGGAAATAGGCAGGCTAGGTCGGCCCACGGGGAAACGGCAATATGTTCTAGTATAGTTGGAATATTTTATGATAACATAGTAACAAATTGATAAATGAGGTGTTGTTTTTTGATCGGACGCAGTGGTAACCCAACTTTAAGAAGCGATACGTTTGACAGGCCGGATTCTTTCTCCGGAATGAACGCGATGACCGTCGAAGGGACGGTAAACAAATCGTTTATCACTTTGGTCATCCTCCTCGGCAGTGCGTTCAGCGCATGGATGCTGTATTTTGACGGGATGAACGTGATTCCGATGGCGATCGGGGGAGCGATTGTCGGCCTTATCCTGGCGCTGACCGTCAGCTTTGTGCCGAGAACGGCACCGTATCTGGTTCCGGTTTACGCCATTGCCGAAGGGATATTCCTGGGTGCCCTTTCAGCCACTTATGAAAGCCTATACCATGGAATTACGCTGCAGGCGACTCTTTTGACCATGGGCGTGTTTGTAGCTCTGCTCATCGCCTACAAGACCCGGCTAATCAGAGCGACGGAGAAGTTCAAACTTGGGGTCATCGCCGCGACCGGGGGCGTGGCTCTCGTCTATTTGCTCAGCTTTATTCTCGGTTTGTTCGGAATTCAGGTGCCGTATCTTCACAGCAACGACTGGATTGGCATCGGCATCTCGGTCGTGATCGTCATCATCGCCGCCTTGAACCTGGTGCTGGATTTCGATTTTATCGAAGAGGGAGCACACCGGGGAGCACCGAAATTCATGGAATGGTACGGCGCGTTCGGCTTGATGGTCACGCTGGTATGGCTGTACCTGGAGATCCTTCGCCTGCTGGCGAAATTGGCCAGCCGGGATTAAGGAATTTTAAATCAAGCGACTATATATGCTGAACCTAGAAAAGGCGGGAGTCAGGCAACTTATATAGTTCTAAAGCGCGGAAAAGCAGGACTTCCTGCTAACCGCGCTTTTTGCTTTTTCCGAAATGTCCCGGGAAATGATGAATCGATGTAGGTACTAAGTCGCAAAAATACACTTTTATCGCAAGTTCGGGTTAGAAACGCCATCCGTTTTGCCGATATAGTAATAATAGTAATCGTTGATTGATGGAGGAACCGTATGGGGGATTCAGCCTACCTCAAAAAATTTGTGGAAGACCACCCGAAAAATAAAATGGCCTGGTATTTGCTGGGCAAGGAATACGAAGCGAGCGGCCAGACGGGCAAAGCGCGTTACTGCTATATTCAAGCGGGCGGCGTCTATGAAGCTTTCGAAGCGAGCAAAATTCCGGAGGATTTATGGATGGGCTACAAAGCCGATCTGCTGCAGGAGACGAAGCGGCGGGAGAAACGCGGCCGCTTTTTGCGCAAGTTGGGTATCGCTCTGCTGATCGCCCTGCTGGTGGTCGGGCTCCCTTCGGCGTATGCGCCGGGAGAAAAGACGGCGGAACCTGCTACGGCAGGCATTCAGAACGAACCGGGAGCGGAGACGAACCCCGCTGCGCCGGATGCCAAGCCGGGCGAGATTCCGGGGAAAGCGGGTGCGGCGGCGAACGCCGTCAAGGGGCCGGTATTTACGGCGCAAGGCTACGCCTTCGGTAAGCCGCAGGCCGGGGCCGAAGCGCTCGGCGGGCTGGTCGATTTGCAGCGCCGCACCGGCGCGCCGATTCTAAATGCCGCGGTGCTGGGCATGGAGCGGAAAGGCGATTATTTGCTCTGGACGGACGACATGCCGGTCGTTTATGAACTGGAGCAAAGTCCGAATCAAGGAACGACGACGATCCAGTCCTACGACGCGGAAGCATGCCGCTGTACCCCGCCGGACGCCTCCGGCTTGCAGACGGCGGCCGAGCGGTGGATTCCGTACCAGGAGTCGCTGGGCGTGCTTGCTTCGGCGATGCAGAGATACAAAGAGGGTACGGGGGGATGGCCGTCCAGTCTGGACGATTTGACCGGCCCTTTTCCGGACAATTGGCTTGCCGGCAGCGATCCTGTCATGGTCAAGGCTTTTGGGCCGCTGCTGAAGACGCTGCAAAACGCCGGTTCCGGCACGGCGGGACAGCAGGGCGCGGAATCGGACACGGCAAAAGAAGGTCTGACCCCGGAGGAACAGCCGTATTTTACCGAGCCATTTGAGATTATCGTGGATACGAAAGCACATGTGCTGGCCGTTGTTAGCGGAGATAAGCTGATCCGCAGCTATCCCGTCGGACTGGGCGGGGACAGGACGCCGGAAGGCTCGTTCGTCATTTCGGACAAAGTAATCAACCCGAACGGAAGAGACAACGGAGAGTTCGGCAGCCGCGGCATGCAGCTGTCGGATACGAACTACGCGATTCACGGGACGAACGATCCGGACAGCATCGGCAAAGACGAATCGCTGGGCTGCATCCGCATGGGGAAAAAAGACGTGGAAGAATTGTTCGATCTCGCTCCAAAAGGAACGAAGGTGACGATCGGAAAGGGGATTTTGCCCGCTTTGGAAAGCGTTCCGAAAAAAAGATTCAAGCTCGGACACCGCCAGGAACAGACCAATCCCCATCGAGTATATCACTGGCTTGACTAAAAAAGCTTTAAGTTTACGTCAAAATCAAGAGGACGGTAGTTGCCACAATAAGCACCGCGGCGATGGAAATCGACCAGATGAGCGCTTTCTTGTTGACTTCGTCCTTTTTTTGCTGGAGTGTGGGTGGTACACGTTTGGTTGACACAGCTACATCCCCTCCCTTTTAGAGGTTGTTCAAAAAGTCAACTTTTGATCACGAAGCAGGTCAGGAAGCGGAATCGACGTCGAATCTTGAATTCAGCCGGGCCAAGCATATGCTTACGAAGCATGTTTCCTGCGGAAACATTTCAGGTACTCACGTACCCAAAACGTACGCTCCGCTCCTCAATCCCTAGCTTCATCCAACTAAAGCGTTTTGAAAAAACGCACTTCGGAAGCATACGCTTCGGTGCTGAAAACCTGACTTTTTGAACACACACTTTTACAACTGCTATATCCCTATTGTAATGGCTTTCATTTTAAAATTCCATCACTTTGTAGCGGTTTTCACATGGCGCGAGGTTAAACTTTTCTTTTCGGCCGGAAACGGCTAAACTGTTTATAGAAAAAATGCACAGGAAACAGCGATCGGAGTGGACAAATAACGTGTTGTATCGGCTTTTGGGGAAACCTGTTTTTTTTCGGATGGATCCGGAAAATGCCCATCATCTAGTCATTGACAGTTTGCATAATGCGGCAAAAATACCGGGGGCCCTCACCCTCATGCGCGGTATGTACGGCGTTCCGGAAGTGCCGGAGCTGGCCACGGACTTATTTGGAATTCATTTTCCTTCCCCGGTGGGTCTCGCCGCCGGACTCGATAAAAACGCGGATGCGGTGGAGGGATTTTCGGCCATCGGCTTCGGCTTTATGGAAGTGGGGACGGTGACGCCGGTCGGGCAGCCGGGCAACGACAGGCCGCGGCTGTTCAGACTTCCTCCGGAGGAAGCGCTGATCAACCGGATGGGCTTCAACAATCGCGGCGCGGAGGAGATGGCGGCAAGGCTGGGGGCGTTAAAACAGCGGCCGATTCCCGTCGCCGTGAACATCGGGAAGAACAAAACGACGCCCAATGAAGAGGCGTTTCGCGATTATGAAAAATGCGTTTCGGCACTGTACCCGTACGCGGACTTTTTTGTCGTTAACATCAGCTCGCCTAACACGCCGGACTTGCGTAATCTGCAGCATGGCGACGAGTTGTCCGCGCTGCTGCAGGCGGTGACGAACCAGATGGCGGCGGAGGCAAAGAAACATGGCGCAAGTAAAGCGGTGCTGGTGAAGATTGCCCCTGACGTAAGCGACCGGGAACTGGAGTATATGGTCGATACGATCGAAAAAAGCGGTGTCTCCGGCTTGATCGCCACGAATACGACCATTTCCAGAGAAGGGATTCACCACAAGAACGCCAAGGAGACCGGCGGGCTTAGCGGCAAGCCGCTGGCCGCCAGATCGACGGAAATCGTCTCCCGCGTTTATCGCCAAACGGGCGGCAGACTGCCGATTATCGGTTCGGGCGGGATTTTTTCCGCTGCCGACGCCTATGACAAAATACGTGCGGGCGCCAGCCTGGTGGAAATTTATACCGCGCTGATTTATGAGGGACCGGAGATCAACCGGAAGCTGCACCGCGGCTTGAGGGAGCTGCTTGCCCGCGACGGATTTAACCATATTTCCGAGGCGGTGGGGGCCGACCACCGATAGAAAACCGGGTTACAGAAGACAGGAGGCATAGGGATGGACAGTAGAGATTGGGGAACATTTTTGCTTCCATATGATCAAGCTGTTGAGGAGTTAAAAGTGAAATTCAAAACGATGCGGTCCGAACTAAAAAAACGCGAGGAATACGCGCCGATTGAATTCGTGACCGGACGGGTCAAAAAAATTTCCAGCATTTTAGAAAAAGCCAAACGGCTTAATGTATCCATGGATGATCTGGAGACGGGCATCGAGGATATCGCTGGCATCCGCATTATGTGCCAGTTCGTGGAGGATATCCGGCGGGTGGCGGAATATATCCGCATGCGCAAAGACCTCAAGGTGCTGTACGAGAAGGACTACATCACAAACTACAAGGAAAGTGGCTACCGCAGCTTCCATATGATCGTCGAATACCCGGTGCAAACCGCGCTTGGGCAAAAAAACGTGCTCGCCGAAATCCAGATTCGCACGCTGGCGATGAACTTCTGGGCGACGATTGAGCACTCGCTGAACTACAAATACCGCGAAAGCCTGCCGGAGGAAATGCGCGCCCGGCTGAAGAAAGCGGCCGAGGCCGCTTTTGTGCTGGACAACGAAATGTCGAGCATCCGCCAGGAAATCCTGTTGGCGCAAAAAAGCTTTGAGGACGACTCCAATATCGTGTCATCGCTGCTCGCGGCCATTCACCAGCTATATTTCTATCATCTCGTCTCGGAGGCGATCGACGCGCAGCGCCGGTTTAACGAGCTTTGGGAAGCGAAGGATTTCGAAGGCTTCAAGGATCTGCTGACCGAGGTCAAAGAGTTGATCAAGCGGCACAAAAAAGTGGAGGAGCCCGGCGATGAGCTATGAGCCGCTGTACGTGGCGTATCTGGTTTATTTTAACCGGGACCGCGATTACTTCGAGTGCCATGAGGTGCTGGAGGAGCTATGGCTGGAGCGGGATCACGATCCGCTGTACAAAGGGCTGCTGCAAGTAGCGGTCGGGCTGTTCCATGCGCGGAGCGGAAACGTTTCGGGCGGCCGGAAAATGCTGCTGTCGGCGCTGGAACGGCTCGCGCCGTATCCGGAAGGAGCGCTGGGGATCGACCTCGGCAAGCTGCGTAGGGAGACGGCGGCTTATGCGGAAGCTTTGGAGCCCGGCCAAGTCCGTTTTTTTGCGTATTATGATTTAACGATTGACATTGTCGATCCAGCGCTGCGTGACGCTGTAGAGCAAGCGGCGGAGGCGATCGCTCCAAACGTCCCGCAGCGGCGCAAGCCGCAGCGAGGCGATAAACATGAGGAACGCCGGCTAAAGCTGGAAGAGCGACAACGGGAATTAAACGGCTAGTTTTGAGGCCCGCCTCTTTTGTATAGGAGCGGGCTTTTGCCGTTTCCGGCAAACTGGACGAACCGGGGGCAGGGGACTCTGGCGTGAGGAGGACGGGCGGCCTAAGCGAAATCTATTGGATTTTTCCGTTGTATGATTTACAGCTAATCGTCAGAGTATAGTCATCTGTAGCTGAGTTTTATATGGTTCGCGCCTCGGTTATGGATGAACGGGTGTTTCCCGGAAATAAGAAACCTGTGGTACAATAGCGTTGTTTTTCATCAAGAGTTCTAAAGAATGGATGGTACGAAAATGACGGTGCAACTACCGAGCGTTTTTCTGGATAGAATGCGGGAGCTGCTTGGGGATGAGTTTGAGGCGTTCCTGTCCTCCTATGACGATCCCAGGCATGCGGGAATCCGCGTCAATACGCTAAAAATCGGCCCGGACTCGTTCTTGAAGCTGTCGCCGTTTGCGCTTCGTCCGATTCCGTGGTGCGAGGCGGGTTTTTATGTGGATGAACAGGTTAAGCCCGGCAAGCACCCTTACTACCATGCCGGGATGTATTACATACAGGAGCCGAGCGCGATGGCGCCGGCGGAACTGCTGAACGTATCAGAAGGGGACCGGGTGCTCGATTTATGCGCGGCTCCGGGCGGCAAGTCAACACAAATCGCGGCCCGTCTGAACGGCACGGGCGCGCTCGTCACCAACGATATCCATGCGGAGCGGACGAAGGCCTTGGCCAAAAACATCGAGCTTTACGGGGTGCGGAATGCGGTGGTGCTGAACGAATCACCGGAGCGAATCGCCCGGACTTTTCCGCATTATTTTGACAAAATCTTGATCGATGCTCCGTGTTCGGGCGAAGGCATGTTTCGTAAGGACGAGGACATGGCCCGGCAGTGGGAACGGCATTCAATCGAGAAATGTACGGTCATGCAGCGGGATATTCTGAAAACGGCGGCGGCAATGCTGGCGCCCGGCGGCAGGATCGTTTACTCCACCTGCACGTTTGCGCCGGAAGAGAACGAGGCGATGATCGCGGAATTTTTGCTGGGGAACCCGGACTTCGAGGTTGTGCCCGTGCCGCGGAACACCGGCATTTCCCCGGGACGGCCGGAATGGCTGGATTGGCTAGACGGCAAAGACGGGGGCGTTATGGCTTCGGTCCCTGAAGAAATCAAAAAGCAAACCGCCGGCTGCGGCAGATTGTGGCCCCATCAAGTGGAAGGCGAAGGGCATTTTGTCGCGGTATTGGAGCAAAAAAGCGAACAAGCCGGCTTGCCGGCCTATTCGGCGGGACCTGAGCTCATAGCTTCGGAGCGTGATGGAAGGTTTCGCGACAGAGCGGCGGCTCGCCCTTCGTTGCGTTCCCGGCAGGCGTCCGGTACGGACAAAAAAGGCTCAGGCGAACGGGAGATGCTGGACATCTGGCGCGCTTTTGCCGCGGAGCATTTGCGGGCCGAGCTGCCCGGGACGCCGCTGACGTTTGGCGGGAACGTATACCTTTCGCCGGTCGCCAAAGAACAGCTGGACGGGCTAAAGGTTGTACGCCCGGGCTGGTATGTCGGCACGGTCAAAAACGGCAGGTTTACGCCAGGGCATCCGCTGGCTACGGCGCTGGCACCTGCTGAGGCAGTTAGAACGCTTGATTTGTCCGTCGACGACGGGGAGGCCGTCCGTTATTTGAAAGGGGAAACGCTGGAAATCGAAGCCTCGCGAGTTCATACCCCTGATGGGGTTGACCCGAAAGGTTATGTGCTCGTCACGGTGGACGGTTATTCCCTCGGTTGGGGCAAATGGCAAAACGGCCTGCTCAAAAACGAGTATCCGGCCGGCTGGAGGTGGACATAACGAATGAGCCAGGGCAAAAAAACGCAAAGACTCGACAAAATCCTGGGACATCTCGGATTCGGCTCGCGAGCCGAAATCAAAAAGCTCGTGAAGCAAGGCCGGGTGACCCGAAACGGCGCGGTCGTCAAAGATAGCGGCGCGCAATGCGACCCCTACGGGGACGTCATCGAGCTGGACGGAGAACGAATTGTATACCGGGAATTCGTTTATCTAATGCTGCATAAGCCGCCCGGCGTTATTTCCGCCACCGAGGACCTCCGGCAAAAAACCGTGCTCGACTTGCTGCCGGACGAGCTTCGCGCCTTCGACCCGTTTCCCGTCGGCCGTTTGGACAAAGACACCGAAGGCCTGCTGCTGCTCACCAACGACGGCCAGTTGGCCCATGACCTGCTGTCCCCGCGCAAGCACGTCCCCAAAACCTACGAGGCCATCGTCGACGGCCACGTCGGGGACGAAGAAGCCCAGCGCTTCAAACAAGGCGTCGAACTCGACGACGGCTACGTCACCCTGCCCGCCGAGCTCGACGTCCTTGAGCGAAACACACTCGCCGACGGCACCCGAACTTCGCGGATACGGCTCACCATTTCCGAAGGCAAGTTCCACCAAGTGAAGCGAATGTTCGAAGCCGTCGGCTCCAAAGTCACTTACTTAAAGCGCATTTCCATGGGCCCGCTCGCCCTCGACGAATCGCTCCCCATGGGCGCCTTCCGCGAGCTGACCGAAGCTGAGTTGGCCGCTTTAAAAGCATATAAAAAGTAAACAAAAGTAGCTAACGCTTTGCGCCGAAGTAGAGCGAATCCCGAAGGGAGAGCGGCTCCAAGCACGAAAGAACTGGGCAGCGCGCCCCAAGTAGCACAAACAAGCCAGAGCTTTGCGCTCAAGTAGAGCGAATCCCGAAGGGAGAGCGGCTCCCAGACACGAACGTTGCAGAATAAACAGCCTACACAGCAATCCCCACCCCCCGCAGGAGCGCCAAAAGCAGAGCGTGCCCGAAGGGCGACAAGCGGCTGCCTTCCCCATAGTTACCCGGGTGCGTGCGAAAGCAGCAGTGCCTGCAGCGTGTTTCCAGGTAACCCGGGAGCGCCCCAAGTAAGACGTACCCGAAGGGGGAAAAGCGTTCCACGCACGCAGCCAGGCGCATTCCCGCAGGGAACAGCCGCAGGAGCGCCTCTGCAGCTCCCACGTTAGTCCAGTTTGCGGGTATCCAAAGGGCAGCAGGCCCTTGGGGCCCTCCCTTACGGTAAGGGAGGGTTTGGGAGGGTTGAGAGGTTGAAAGGAGAGACAATTTAAATATGAAATACAAACTAATCGCTTTGGATGTAGACGGAACTTTGCTGAACGATGACCACGAATTGACGCCGGGCACGTTGGAAACGATTCGGGCCATTGCGGATCAAGGCGCGGAATTCGTGTTGTGCACCGGACGGGCTCCGATCAGTTCGCTCCCTTTTATGCACCGGATCGGCCTGGAGGGGTATGTCATTACACATAACGGCGCGGTCACGGTCGACGTGCGGACGGAGGAGGCCGTCCATGAGTTTGCGCTTGACCGGCAAGTGCTGGAGCCATATATGGAGTATTGCCGCAAGCATAAAGTGCATTTCGACATCAATACGACGTTTACCGTATACGTGGAAGGAGCATCCCGCTTGAGCCAGGAAGTGCTGGATATCTACAGCAAATTTTTTGTGGTGCCGCAGGATCTTCCGGCTTGGGCCGAGCTGCGCGAGCCGATCGTCAAATTAACCGTTTCGGGGGAAATAGAGCAGCTCGACCGCGTGTTTGCGGAATGGAGCGAATGGCCGCAGGAGTTAAACATGCTGCGCAGCGGCGATTTTTTCATCGATTTGATGCATAAGGATGCTTCTAAAGGCGCTGCGCTGCAAAAGCTGGCGGAAAAGCGGGGCATTCCGGCGGAAAACGTCATGGCCATCGGCAATTATTATAACGATTTAACGATGCTCACTTTTGCCGGGCTTGGCGTGGCCATGGACAATTCCCCGCAGGAGGTCAAAGCCGCTGCCGATGCCGTAACGGCTTCCAACAACGAAGAGGGCGTTAAACTGGCACTGGAAAAATATTGCTTGGGAATTACCCGGGAAATGGGCGAATAGCGACTAGTAGACGATTCTGGAAATAACGTTAGCATGATGGCAAGTGAAGACTTGAGAAAATGGCAAAATAGTCTATTGAAAACCCCGGGTGACAACATAAAGGAAAAAAAGGGCGCTATTTCAGCCGATGTCCCCTATGTTGCGTGAAGTAGAGGAATTTTATGGCGCTATTTTCACAATCTAGTGGCGAAAGGCAGTATTTTCGACCTGTTCATCGAAAATAAGACCCAAAAGTTCCCCTATGGTGATAAATAGGCTCAAATTCGGAAAATAAGACCCAAAAGTTCCTCTATTTTATGGGGGCAATACTGAGCACAAGACTAATATAAAACAAAGTGATCCATGGCCCCTGTCCTCAGATAAGCCATATTATTTCCGGATCATTCTACTAGCCGCGACATAGTAGCTTCAAAAATGCAGGCCAAGCTCTGAGCTCTTACTGTAGCTCGCACACCATCTTGTAATTTCCCGGCTCCGCCCGGAAACCGATCAGGTCGCGATTAATGTGCAGCATTGGGCCGTTCATGGAGTCGTTGTGCGTTTTTAAATAGGGAACCCCGCAGGCGCGTGCCGTTTGGATGCCAAGCATCTTGAGGGCAAGTGCAATCCGGCGTCCGCGGTATTCCCGAAGCACGCCGGTATACTCGTGATACATCGCCTGCGTCTGTTCGTTCTGCTGCAGCGTAACGACTCCCACGATACGATCGCCGTCCTGGGCGATATGGATCCACTCCGGGCGTACGCCGGGCTGCTCGATGCTCCATTTTTTCCATTCCTCAAACCAGGGAAAGTCGCCGGAGAATCCGGGAATGTCCGGATGCGTGTCCTTATACAGCTCATACAGTTTTCTCTCGCTTGCTTCTCCCGGCTCCTCCGCCAGAGTAACAAAACGGATCCCGGTTTGCTCAGCAGCCTTGATCGATTCGAACAGCTTATCGTTGTTAAACGCCTTCAGGTCCAGGACGGATTCAAAGGTATGCCGTTCCTTGGTGTAGTCGCGCCGGTTCGCAAAAGCAATTCCTTCCTGATCGTTCTCCTGAATGAAGCTGATCAGGCGGGAGGCCTTGACTTCAACGGACCACCGCAAAAGCGCATCGTACAAAGCCCGGCCAACTCCGTTCCCGCGTTTTTCCGGATGCACGACAACGGTATGGATCAAAGTCCCCGGGTCCGACCAAGGGGCCCGCCACGCATGCGCATAACCGATGATGAGCCCGTCTTCGTTTTCAGCCACCCATTTTGGGCGATCCCAGCCCATAAGCTCGCCTTCCTCGTTGTAATGCAGCTTCCCCGGGGGGATTTTGTCCTCTTCTTCCTTCAACAGTTCAGCCGTCGTTGGCTCGGACCAAATGAAATTCAGCAGCGGCGCTACCTGCGAAAAATCGTAAGGCCGCTCCATTTTGCGAATCGTAAACTTCGGCAAATGATCTGCCTCCTCTTAGTTTTTATAAGTGCTTCTACCATATTATCCCATACAGAGTGTTCTAGTTCACGGTAAAGTTCCGCTATATTCAAAGTGACTCGGGACGTTTCAAGGTTTGCTTCATCAAGCTCAATGACTACGGTTCAATTTCCGATTTTATGGGCATACGAGCCTGCCGGGATGGGGACACGGCCCAGACGATTCCTGTTCCGGCTCCCAACAACGTAAATAAAATTCCGGCAGCAAGCCCAAGGGACCTGGGAGCCGCGAAGTCCAGAAGAAACCCGGCCAACAACATGGATACCCCCATGATCGCATTTTGCAGCGCGGCCAGCGTGCCGAAGAAGCGACCTTGCCAGCCGACGGGAACCGTCTTCATCAAAACCGTTTCATTGCAGGCGTTGCCGATGCTGGACACCATGGCCGAGCCGACCATCAGGATCAGAGCGAGCACAAAAACGGGGCTTTGGCTGATCAGCATATGGGATACCCCTTCCAGCAGCAGGGCGTATATCGCCACCGTTTCCATGCGCCGGCCGATTTTGCCGGTGATTTTCGAGCCCGCCACAAGACCGATCCCCAAAGCGCCGTACAGCAAGCCGATGCCGATCTCTCCCATATGAAACACTTCCGCCGCGTAAACGCTGATCAAAATGTTAATCGTCCCGTCGCCGAGCGGCCAAATGGCAAACACGATGATCATCAGCCGCAAATACAACGAACGGGACAGCAGCTGGCGAAGTGCTCCCGGGTGGGGGCTTTGGGGCTCGGGGATGGACGGCGAGGGCTCTGCGCTTGCCTCTGTGAACGTCCCGCCCGAAAGCCCGGACGACGCATCCGAGCCGCGTGCCTCCGTAGACCGTCTGGGCTCCCGGGAGAGATCCAGTCCGGACAAAAGCAAAGCCGAAGCGAGAAAAGTCAGAGCGTTCAGTACAAACGACGCTTGACCGCCGATCAAGGCGGAAACGAACCCGCCGGTCACGGAGCCGCCGATCAGCACGTAACCGACCATCGCCTGCTCCAAGCTGTTGACGGCCAGGAGGTTCTCCCGGCGGACCAAGCGGGGAATAACGGACATTCGAGCGGGAGCATATAGCGCCTCGCCGGCCGACAGAACAAACGAGCTGACGTAAATGATCCATACATCGTCCGCATGCCGGACCAGCAATGGGGTCAGGGCAAAGAAGAAACGGGCGATATCCGTAAAGATCATGATCGATTTTTTGGAAAAGCGGTCGGCGAGCATCCCTCCCAGCGGCCCGAACAGCAGATAGGGAATCAGGCGAATGGCAAAAGTAATGCCGACGGCCAAACCCGATCCGGTCAGCGACAGCAATAGTCCGAGAACGGCCACCTGGCTGAAGCGGTCTCCGATGCCGTTCACGATTCCGGCGGTGAACAGCCGCGCGTATTGCTTTTCTTCATGCAGCATATGCTTGTGCTTCATTTTTATATCAGACTCCTTCGCAAGAGGAAATAAGGTAACAATCTAATTTGACATTCATCTAATTTGTTGAGCAAAAAAAAGGCCATGCGGCCAGGGGTCCTAAGTTACGTCCGCTACCGCATTACCGGCCAAAAAATCGTTATTGTGAGATAGACTATAGCCGCCAAGCTTTTCATGCCTGCGGTCCGGCCAGCTTCCGGTAATTTGCGCCGCTCGGCGGTTTTAGCTTTTTCCCCACATTTCCGGAGGGTTCAGCTCATAGATGCCGTTTTCCCGGTACATATAGTGGTTCATGATAAACTCGCGGCGGATGGTCGCAAAATCGTCGTGAAACTTCCGGATGTACTCGTTGATCTCCTTCTCCGTATATTTGCGGTGAGGCTCCAAACCTTTGATGAGGCGTTCGAGCACAATCAGCTTTTTCTTGCGCTGCGCAGGCAGATGCTTTAACGTGCCGTCCTTGTTGAAGAAGCTGCTTTCGACGGACGCTTTCCGCTGCGCTTCATCGTGTTTGCCGTCGGCCGCTGCGGGCAGCGTTTTGCCGACATTCAGAATGGCCTGGGCCTGCTGGGCTAAGCTTTTTTCGTTCAGATAAAAATAAATCGTATTTTTGTCCCGGCGCTCATAAATCAAATCGGCTTCCCGGAGCTTTGTGATGTGATGGGTAATCGTCGGCGGCGTAACGCCCAATTTTCCGGCGAGCGCCTGGCCGTGAAGCGGCCCGCTTTGAAGCAGCGCGATGATCCGGATGCGGGTGACGTCCCCGACGGCTTTATGGAAATGAACGAGGCGGTCAAGCTGCATGTTTATCTCCCCTGATTTTATAATTATCTAATTAGATAGGGGTATTATTTCATGGAAAAAGCGTATTGTCAACAAGCACAGGGTCTGAGCAACCCGGGGGGATTGATCCGGAAGCGCTGACTGGAGAATATCCAATAGAATTGGAAAATTAGTGGTAAATA
The DNA here is from genome assembly GCF_046567315.2 of Paenibacillus lacisediminis. Taxonomy (NCBI): domain Bacteria; kingdom Bacillati; phylum Bacillota; class Bacilli; order Caryophanales; family Paenibacillaceae; genus Paenibacillus; species Paenibacillus lacisediminis. Next base: position 65,123 of record NZ_JBKIAX020000001.1, read on the forward strand.
CAGTAGCTTGATTGGATATTTTCCAATAGATCGGGTTCAGTAGGGTGCAAAACGGGTGATGTGAGCGAAATCTATTGGATTTTTTCCAATGAGGGCTGCAAATGGTGTTCGATATCCGGCAATCTATTGGAGTTTTTCCAATCAGGGGGGAGGGGGGCGGTCGGCAAGCTTAGGAGAGGTAAAAACACGGCAAAATCCCCTTTCGGGAATGTTGCCGTGTCGGACTTCGGATGTTGGGCTGCTCTGTTTAATAGTGCTGCCGCAAGCCTTTGGGCAGGTGGTTTTTGAGCTGGCCACCGCTGGCTTTGCCCCAGCCGAGCGGGAAGCTGGCGCCCCCGCAGGCGATGGTGACGAGGTGCCAGCCGCGCAGATCGGCGGGCACCTCGAGCGTTTCGCCGCGCAGGTAAGCGGCCGCGGCGGGCGAGTCTTCGCCGAGCGTCCAGACACGCGCGGCTTCGGAGGCGCCGAGCGCCATCGCGAGCGCGTGGGCGGGCTGGAACCGGCCTTTACGGACGTCGCCGAGGTGCAACCCGGCGCGCGGCACCTTCAGGCCGGTCAGGTGGTCCGGCGAAAGCGGCAGGCTGCTGCTGGCAGGCAGCAGGTACAGCGCTTCGCCGAACAGGAGCGGCGTGCCGCTCCCGGACGCGAAGGCGCCTGAGGCGGGCAGCTCGTCCGCCGCCCAGGCGCGGAAGGCGTCCCAGGCCGCGGCGGTCTCCCGGCCGGCGTGGCCGGCACGGGACTCGCGGCGGCTGCGGCCGGGGCGCTCCCCGCGCCCGCCTTTGGCGGCGGCGCTGCCCTTGCCGGCGCTGCGCAGCGCGTCACGGCCGCCGGCCTCGCCGAGCGCGGCACCGGTGCCGGGAGCGTCCGCGCCGCGCCTGAGGGCGGGCCGGCCGCCGCCCGGGGCAGCGCTTTGCATGCCTGCGGCGAGAAAGCCGCCGCGTCCGTGCCTGCCAGCGCCGTGACGGCCGCCGCCTGGCCCGCCATCGCCAGGAGCGCTGCCGAACCTGGCGCCGCTGCCGTCTGCCGCTGGCTCCCCGCCGTCTGCTGCGGGCTCGCCGCCGTCTGTTCCGCCATCGCCGAACCCGCCGCCGCCGCTGCCGCCTGCCGCGGCCTCGCCGCCGCGAGAGCTGTCGCGAGAGCTGTCGCCCTCCGCCCAGTGAGCCGCCACGCCGCCCTCCGCCCCGGCGTCCCGCTCGAGCAGGGCGACGTAGTGGCCCTCGCCTTGCTCGCGGTGCGGCCAGATCCGCTTCTCGGCGATCAGCCGCAGGAACGGATACGCCTCCAGCAGGCGGGCGATCGTATCCTCGTTTTCGCGGCGGTTAAACGTGCAGGTGGAATAAGCGAGCCGTCCGCCAGGCTTTAGCATCGCCACCGCGTCCTGCAAAATATCCCACTGCCTCGCCGCGCAAAGCTCCACCGCCTCCGGGGACCATTCAGCCACGGCCTCCGGGTCTTTGCGGAACATGCCTTCGCCCGAGCAGGGGGCGTCCAGCATGATCCGGTCAAAGGCGAGCGGAAAACGCGCGGACAACTCCGCAGGCGCGGCCTGCGTCACCACGGCGTTCCGGATGCCAAGCCGTTCCACATTTTCCGCCAAAATGCGGGCGCGCTGCGGATGGATTTCGTTGCTGACGAGCAAGCCTTGTCCACCCATTTTGGCGGCAATTTGCGTCGTTTTTCCGCCGGGAGCCGCGGCCAGATCCAGCACTGTTTCGCCCGGCTGGGGATCGAGCAGCTCCACGGCCGACATCGCCGAGGGCTCCTGAATATAGTATAGTCCGGCGGCATGATAGGGATGTTTTCCCGGCCGGGTATGCTCCTCGTAATAAAAACCCGTACCGCACCACGGAACGGGGCGCAGCGTGAACAGCTCCGCGAGCCGCGCCGCCGCCGCGCCGTGCGGCCTGGCTTTCAGCGTATTCAACCGCAGCCCGTACACGCGCGGGCGGGCATAGCTGGCGAGAAACCGCGCCCCTTCGTCCTGGCCGAGCATCGCCAGCGCCGACTCCCGAAATGCGGCTGGCAGGGTAGGCATAGTCATATTTTTACTGCTCCTTTCCTCCAAAAAAAACCGGTACACACTACTTCAGCAGTGTATCATATTGCTTTTCAATCTCAAAAGGGGAATGGATGTTCCTTCCTGCCTATGGCATAATGGAAAAAGAAGCGGTCATCCGCAAAACAAGAACGACGCGCAAAGGAGAACCCTATGAGACTGTTGCAGGCTTTATTTTTTCCTCCGGAACAGCCGGGGGGCGTATCGTCGATGATCCCGTACCTGCAAGACCGGTTTAATCTTCCCCATTGGGAAATGGAATTATTTTCGCTGCCGAAACGCATCCGCTCCAAAGGGAGCGATCCCGTACAATTTTCCACCTTTGATTGGGAGAAGTTCGGGGACAGCCCGATCGTGCAAAAATATGTGCAAACGTACCGTGCTTACTTATGGTGGACCAAGCTGCGGATTAAACAGCCGTACGACTTGATCCATGCCCACCACCCGATTGCCGGGCTGGCCATGAAGGAGGTTTTCCCGGATACCCCCGTCATCCAAAGCATTCACTCGAGTTACGAGCGGGAGCTGATTTTAAACGGGCGGATTCGCGCGGACGGTCCGGAGCACCGCTTCCTCACCTCGCTGTATAGGGAGCTTGAGCACCGGACGGATCGGCTGTTAACGGTATCGCGTTCTTTTGCCGAATATTTGGGTTCCTATGTGGAGAAGCCCGGGGCGATCGGCGTCATTCCTAACGGTTTTGACGAAAAAAGATTTAAACCGGTGCCGCATGAAAACGAAGTGGCCCAACTGGTGACGGTCTGCCGCCTCGTTCCGGCCAAAGGGCTCGACGTCCTGCTGAACGCATGCGCCGAGCTCAAAAAGCGCGGGCACAATTACGTGCTGCATATTATCGGCGACGGCCCAATCCGCCAGGAGCTGGAGCAGCTTGCCCAGCGGCTGGGCATTTACAATGAAACGATTTTTTACGGGTACACGCTGCATCCGGAGGAGTTTATGCCGTTTTTCGACATTTTCGTCCTGCCCTCGCGGGCCGAGGCGTTTGGCTCCGTGTTTGCCGAAGCCGCCCTCTGCAGCCTGGCGCTCGTCGGCACGGCGGTCGGCGGAGTCGCCGAGCAGATCGAGGACGGAACAAACGGCCTGCTCGTGCCGCCTGAGGACGCTCTGGCGCTGGCCGAGGCGCTGGAGAAAGTGATCGTGGATCCGGACTACCGCTACCAGTTGGCGCGAAGCGGCTCGGAGAAGGCCAAAGCGCATTATTCGCTGAACCGGGTTGTGCATGAACTGAAAAAACTGTATCTGCAATTCAAATGATGGAGCTGGTATCATGAAATCATTTCGTTTTCTCCACGCCGCCGATCTGCATCTGGACACCCCGTTTTCCGGGATGTCCGGCGTGCCGGATCGGCTGCGTGCATATTTGCGGGGCTCGACCTTTGCCGCCTTTGACCGCCTGATCCGGCTGGCGATTGCGGAAGCGGTCGATTTCATCGTTCTCGCCGGCGACATTTACGATGCCGCCGATTCGTCGCTGCGCGCGCAGCTGCGGCTGCGGGAAGGCTGGGACAAGCTGGAGCGGCACGGCATTCCGGTATATCTCATCCGCGGCAACCACGATCCGCTCGGCAGCCGCCGCTTGCGCCTGGAATTGCCGCCGCATGTGACGGAGTTCGGCGCGCAGGCGGAAAGCCGGGTCGCCGTCCGGCGCAGCGACGGTGAGCCGGTCGCGGTCGTCAGCGGCATCTCCTACATAACGCCGGCGGTGACGGAAAACCTGGCGCTGCGCTTTCGCCGCGATGAGACTGAGGCGAACTCGCTGCTCTACCACATTGCCCTGCTGCACGCGAATGTGGACGGCCAAGAGGGGCATGACGCTTACGCCCCGTGTTCGCTTCGCGAGTTAAAGGAAGCGGGCTACGATTATTGGGCGCTTGGCCATATTCACAAACGGCAGATCCTTAGTGAAAAACCTTGGGTTGTTTATTCCGGCAACATCCAGGGGCGCAGCTTGAAGGAAACCGGCCCCAAAGGATGCTACATCGTCGATGTGCATGAGAACGGACAGGCTAGCCTGGCGTTTCACAGGCTGGACCAGGTGTTGTGGCGGGAAATTACGGTGCCGATCGACGGTTTGGCAAGCGAGGAGGCGTGGAAGGACCGGGTGGAGGAAGCGCTGGAGGAGGTGCGGGAAGCCGAGCCGGGCCGGATCAGCATTGTCCGGCTGACCTTCACCGGGCGCGGCCCGCTCCATACGCTGCTGCAGTCCGGGCAGGAGGCCGCGGAGCTGCTGCAGGAGCTGCGGCGCCGGGAAAACCGGTTGCTGGAGGAAGAAGGCTTGGGCATCGCGCCGGAGAATGCGCCGTTTGCTGCAACGGGCGGTTCAGCGAAGGATGCATCCGGCAGGATGGCTAGCGTTGTAACGGAGAGTGCTCCGGGCAAAACGTTAAGCGGTGCGGCAAGGAACCATGGTGTTACGGCAACGGATGCGGCGGACGATTTAGCGGTGCGGGCGCCCTTGGGCGGCGTCGTTTGGCCGGCCGGCTTTAAAGTGGAGACGTCGCTGGAAATGGATCGCCTGGGGCTGCTGGAAGAGGACAGCTTCCTCGGCGAGCTGCTCCGGCTTGGCGAGCGGGCCGGGCGGGAGCCGGGGGTGCTTGAGGACATCGCCGGCGCCGCGCTGGCGCCGCTGACGGAAAACCGGACGCTGCGGCGGTTATTGAAGGAGCTGGAACCCGAGGAGCGCCTGGCCTTGCTGCGGCGGGCGGAGGAGCTCGCCTGGGCGCTGCTGGCGGAAGAAGGAACGGCTGGCGGGAGGGGAGTATCATGAGGCTGGAAAAATTGCAGGTGAGCGGGTTCGGACATTTGCATGGCCTGGATGTGGAACTGCTGGGCCCGGTCACGGTTTTATACGGCCCGAACGAAGCGGGAAAAAGCACGCTGCTCGGCTTCGTGCGCGCGATGCTGTTCGGCATCCCGTCGCGGACGTTTGCCGCCGAGCGGTTTGAGCCGGTGCGCGGCGGCGTGCACGGCGGAGCGCTGACGATCGCCGCAGGCGATGGCTCACGCTGGGTCATCGAGCGTTATGCCCAGCCGCCGGAAGGCAGAAACCTGCCGGGCACGCGCGGTGACCGGCTGCGGATTACGCGCAGCGATGCGGCCGGCCGGCTGCAGGAGATGACGCAGGAACAGATGCAGCGCGAGCTGCTGGGCGGCTTGTCCAAGGCGATGTACAAGCAGCTGTTTGCCGTCTCGCTCACGGAGCTGCAGGAGGTAGGCGCTTTGCAGTCCGAGGAGCTGAGCCGCTTTTTGTTCCACGCCGGCATCGGCGGGGGCGCGGCGGTACTGCGCGGGGAGAAAAAGCTGGCCCAGGACATGGACAAGCTGTACCGCCCGCGCGGCCGCAACCAGGAGATCGCGCAGCTGGTGCAGGCGGTCGAACGGCTGGAGCGCGAAGCGGAGGCGGCCAAAGCGTTGCTCCCGCGCTACAACGAGGTGCTCGAGGAGCTGGAGGAGCTGGCCGGGGAGCTGACGGCCAGCGAAGCGGAGCGTGCCGAGCTCGCGCGGGAAACCGCCCGCCTGCACAAGGCGGCGGCAAGCCGCGGCGACTGGCTGCAGCGCGAAGCGATCCGCGCCGAGCTGGCTGCGCTGCCGGCGGCGGCGCGCTTCCCGGAGCAAGGGCTGGCGCGCTGGCAGGCGCTCCAGGCGGAGCGGGACCGCCTGGAGCTGGAGCGCAGCGACTGGGCCCGGCGGCGGGAAGCGCTGCGGGCGGAGCTGGCCGCGCTGCAGCCGCGCGCGGCGGTGCTGACGCGGGAGCCGCTGCTGCGGCAGTTGGCCGCCCGCTTGCCGGCCTACGAGGCGCGGCGGCGCGAGCTGGCCGAACTGGCGGGCGAAGCCGCCCTGGTTCGGGCCCGGCTGGCGGAGTGCCTGCGCAGCATCCACCCGGCTTGGCGCGCCGAAGACCTGCGCGCCTTTGCCGGGACGGTCGGCGAACGGGAACAGGTTCGCCGGTTCAGTGCGCGCTTCGCCGCCTACGACAAGGAGATGGAGCTGCTGCAAAGCGAGCGCTCCAAGCTGGAGCGGGCGGCGGCGAGCGCGGAGACGGCCCGCGCGGCCGCGGCGGCGCGGCTCGAGGACAGCGCGGCGGCCGGGCGCAGGCAGTTCGCGATGCTGCTCCCGCAGGAGCGCGGCGAAGTCCGCGCCTTGTGGGGCGAGCTCCGCGGCGAGCTGGACCGCTGGCGGGACAACGCAGCCTCCCGGCTCGCGGCAAACCGGGCCGCCGACGCGGAAGCGTTGACCGAGGCGCGGCTGCGCTCGCTTTACCGGAAGCTGCTTGCCGGCGCTTGCGTGTTGACGCTAGCCCTCCCTGTCGTGCTGTGGCTGGCCGCGGGGTCGCTTTGGAGCGCCGCCTTTACGGGCGTATTGCTGCTGGGTCTCGATGTTTACCTCGCCATCGGCGCTTTCCGCGGCAAGCTGGCGGGGGCGTCAGGGCGGCGCTCCGCTTCGGCGTCACGCCGGCCTGCCGGAGCCGCCGGAGCCGGGGAAGCCGGCGAAATGGAGACGCGCCTCGCGGCGCTGCTGTCCCGGCTCGTCCGGCATCCGTTGACGGCGGCCGCCGCGGCGGGAAGCAGCTTTGCGGCTTCGCTTCGCACGGAAGCCTGGGACGAGGAGGAGCGGCAGCTGCGGCGGCTGATGGAAGAGTGGCAGCTGTGGGATCAGCGCCATGATGGGCTCGAAGCGGAAGCCGCGGCTTCGCGCAGCCACGCTGCGGCCGCGAAAGATGAACTGCAGAGCGTGGAGCGGGAGCTTTCCCGGCGGGAGGCGGATTTTGCCAAGCTCGCTGCCGAATGGGAGCGCTGGCTGGAGGAGCGGCGGCTTTCCGCCGACCTGTCGCCGGAGGCGGCGATGGATGTGTTTCATCTGGCCGGTCAGGGACGGGAATGGCTGAGCCGGATCGACGGGCTTGAGGATAAAATTGCCGGGCTGCGGGCGGAAAACGAGCGGTTTGAGCGGGAATGCCTGGCTTTGCAGGGCGACGACAGGCTCGGTAAGCAAGCGGCGAACGGTCCGGGCGAGAAACAGGCGGTGGACGGCGGCATAAACGACGGAATTCCGGTTTCCTTCGCTGTGGTGCCTGGTTCGGATGCCGGCACGGGCGGCGCTAATGACGAAATGGCATCAGAAACGGCAGAGCCCGGTGCCGGTGCCGCAGTCAGGCTTTTGGAGGATGCCCTGGCGGAGCTGGAACGCGAGCTGGAGCTAAAAGCCGGGTACGATCGGCTGGCCGCCAAGCTGGGGCCGCTGGACGAGGAAGGGCTGCGCTTGGAAGATCGCCTGCAGCAGGTAGTTCAAACGGAGCAGCACTTGCTCGTGGAAGGACGAGCCGCAAGCGGAGAGGAATTTCTCCGCATCGGAACCGCAACCGAGCGGCGGGAAGCGCTGGAAAGGGAACTACGGCAGCGCGAGCTGGTGCTGTTTGCCGGTTTGGACGAAGACAAGCGAAACGATTTGGAACGGCTGCTGGAGCGCGTGGACGAAGCGGAATTGAAGCGGCGGCATGAAGAAGCGCGTGCGGCAGGCGAAGCCGCGGAAGCCCGCTGGCGCAAGCTGCAGGAACGGCGGGGCCGTCTGCTGCAGGAGCAGGAAAGCCTGGAGGCGCGCTGCCGGCAGGAGGATCTGGCGCAGCAGCTGGCGGAACAGCAGGCGGCGCTGGAGGAATACGCCGATAAATATGCGGTGATGGCTGTATGCCGCGAACTGATTTTCCGCGTGCGGCGCATTTACGAGGAGGAGCGTCAGCCGGCCGTGCTGCAGGCGGCATCGCGGTATTTTGCCCAGATGACCGGCGGAACGTACCGGCGGATTGTGATGAAAATGGGCAGCCAGGAGCTGATGGCCGAGCATGCTGACCATGGCCCGATCGACAGTGCTCATTTAAGCCGGGGTACGGCGGAGCAGCTGTATCTGTCGATGCGGCTGGCTTTGTCCGAAGCGGTGGCGGGAGGCCAAGGGAGGCTGCCGCTGCTGCTCGACGATTTGTTCGTCAATTTCGATGTTTCCCGTCTGGAAGGGGCGTTATCGGTGCTGCGGACGGTTGCGGAACACCAGCAAATTATCATGATGACCTGCCACGAACACGTTGTGGGCCGGGTTAAAGCGGTGCTCCCGGCGGCACATATCGTTGAAATGTAATCGGGGGGCGGTTTGTTTCTAAATAACGCAAATGTTGGTGACGGCGACGGCGACGGCTGATCCGGTGCATGTAGGCTAACGGACACCACAGACCTTATTTGCTTGAAAAAACGCCGTTATTATTTTTAACGGACAGGAGAGCCTTTATTTGCTCGGAAATGGCCGCAGACGCACCCCAAAATGCTGAATAAGGTCTGTGGTGTCCGTTACATTTGGAAAAGGGGTGATTTCGCCGCAATAACGGCACTGTGGTCCGTTAGGATTGGCTTATGCGGCCTGTCTTCTTTGAAGGTCCGCCGATTGATGTCTTTCTTACGGCTCCCGAGCAGCCTGTTAGTTTCCGGTTTTTCCTTTATTCTTATAGGCTCCCAGCATAAAGGCCCAAAACAGGCTGAACAGGCCGAATATCGGGTAAAGCACTGAAAGCAGGGAGCTGAAGCCGAACTGGCTGGTGACGTAGCAGATCACCAATACCGTAACCGAGATCAGCATCGGCGGTACATGAATGTGCTGCTTTAGCTGCAGAGTGACGCCGTATACGTCGGCTACGAACGTGCTGAAGATTTCCATAAAAATCAGCAGCACATAAATGAGCTGGACGGTTGTCCCAAGCTGCTGGGCAATGCTGCCCATTGGAATCTCATACTGCACGATCCCCGGCATATTGGCGGAGAGCGCAAAATGGCCGGCCATCAGCATGAAGCCGACGCCTGCGCCGCCAATAACCCCGCCCATGACAATCACCTTTCGGCTTTCGGTGTGGCTGCCGATCGGCACGAGCACCGCCTGGGCCATCGAAAGATTGAAGGCGGAGTACATCAGCGGTGACACCCAGGCGGCCAGGAGAGGGGTATCGGTTTCCAGCGTCAGAAAGCGCATCGCCCCCGGCGAGCCCGCCGTATTGAAAATGATCACCAGCGAAAGGATCAGCATCAATGGTACGACGATGGAATTAAGCTGCATAACGCCTTTTATCCCCCGCCCGAGCAGCAAAAAGGTAAAAATCAGGGTGATCCAGAGTCCTGTCTGATAATGCAGGTCCAGATGCTCCATGAACACCGAGCCGGCTCCCGCCAGCATGACGCTGTTGACGCCGATCAAGACGATCAGAGTAAACAGGCTGAGCGCACGGCCGGCGCGCTCCCCAAACAGCTTGCGGTTCAAATCCTCGTATGAGGCGGCCTTGATTTCGCGGGCGAGCAGCATCATTTTGGTGCCGAGCCAAACGAACAGCAGCGTGGACAGCAGAATCGTGAGTATACCCCATTTTCCGTACCGGGTGAAAAACTGGAGAATTTCCTGTCCCGTCGCAAAACCGGCGCCAACGACGGTACCGATATATGTGAAAGCGATTTGTAAAACTTTCACGCTATTTTTCATGGTTTTCCCCCCGGTTCATGTGCTATATATAGTACAAGGTATGTTGTCCAAGAACGGGACATGACTCAAACCCATAGAGAGGTAGTTCAAAAAGTCAGCTTTTGAAGATATAAGGAAGAATAGACGTCCAAGTATTAGCTTCCTTATATCGCAAGAAAAACTACCGATAAACGCGGTCTGGCTTCCTGGAAGGTGCGTCGATAGAAGTTTTTCTTATCACGAAGCAAGAACATGGAGCGTATTCGGCATCGAATCTTGAATTCAGCCGGGGCAAGCTTATGCCACGTACCCAAAACGTACGCTCCGCTCCTGAAGTCCCTAGCTTCATCCGACCTAAAGCGTTTTGAAAAAACGCACTTCGGAAGCATACGCTTCGGTGCTGAAAACCTGACTTTTTGAACATTCACTTAAGATAATAATTATTTGGAGGAAAAAAGATGGAGCTGTTAAAGCAAAAGATTGCGGAGCAAGGCGTGATTGTTTCGGACCAGGTGCTGAAACTGGACGGTCTGCTGAACCATCAGGTGGACCCGAAATTAACGATGGAAATGGGCAGGGAGTTTACGAAACGGTTTGGGGATGCCGGGGTTACGCGGGTCGTGACGGTGGAATCGTCGGGCATCGCCGTGGCGTTCGCGACGGCCTACGAGCTGGGGGTGCCGCTGCTGTTTGCGCGCCGCAAAAAAACGCTGCTGGCCGAGCCGGACATGCTGTGCGAGCGGGTGCCTTCGTTTACGAAAGGCATCGTCACGGACATTCTTGTGTCGCGTGAGTTTATTAGCGAGAATGACCGGGTTTTGTTCATCGATGACATCATCGCCAACGGCGACGCGGCCCGGGGGTTGATCAAAATCATCAGCCGCGCCGGAGCGGAGCTGGTCGGAGCGGGCATCGTCGTTGAAAAATGTTTCCAGCCGGGAGCCAAGGCGATTCGCGATCAAGGGATCCGTTTGGAGTCGTTGGTCCGCATCGCATCGCTGGATGACGGGCGAATCACGTTTGCGGACTAAGTGCGAAAAAGGACAAAGCAGGCTCGGAAAAAGAAACAATTTTGCAAGCAATCCTTTGCAGGCCCCCTTTTTTTCGCTATAATGAGGATTACTAGGGAGAGGAGGCTTAAAAAATGGGGAAAGAATTGGCAGTAGACGCGGAGTTTTTCCTTTCGAAATTGTCCGAAGCGAAGGTTACCTTTGAACGTGCCTTGGATTGCAAACATACAGAGTTTGATGACCTTTATCCCTATATGCTAGAACATCCTCAGTTTTTCTGGTACAAACGCTATGTAGCATGGTCGCAATTGTTGACGATAACCGGGCTGTGCCAAGAGCTCGATGTGCCTTGGAAGGAGCAGTTCAGTCCGCAGCAGGTAGGGTATTTGGAACAAAGGGTCATGTCGGCCAAGGTGCTTGATTTTTGGTTTGAGACAAATGACACCAAGGAGCATGCTTCACGGTAAGCGGCAAGCTTAAGTCATATTGATTTTCCATAAGGTTCTGGAGTACTGAAGACTCCGACTGGCTTTCGGCCGGCGGGGTCTTTTTCTGCGTGGCTGGATATATTGTATAATAGGAGCTGGAGGTGGGTGTTTTTCGATGATCACGGATGAAGAATTAAACGCATACCGTCTATCCGGCGAAAAAGTTCGGGTGATTCGCGATGCAATCGAAGCCAACGACGTCCGGGGGATTGTGGTGGCCTGGGATGATACGCATGTGCTTATTCGCAGGCCCAACCGCAATGTGGTCAAGCTGGACCGGAATTATATTTACCAGCCTTCGCGGGAGCCGCGGGTTACGCCGGAGGTATAGCATATTTTTTGCCTGGCGGGACATCGTATAAATGATACGATTGACTATCCTCTACAGGAAAGGATGCTTAAGCCCATGCCGCTCGTGAGCGAGAAAATCAAAGCGTACAAGGACGAGATCGGCCGTTACGGCGATTCGCTGCCGGGCATCACGGAAGCTTATCACGCGTTTACCGGAGCAAGCCTTGCGGACGGTAAGCTGGACGCCAAAACGAAGCAACTGATCGCCCTCGGCATCGCTTTGTCCACGAATAACGAAATCTGTACGTTTTACCATGCCGAGGAGGCGAAGTCTAAGGGAGCGACCGATGCGGAAATTTTGGAAACGGTCGCCGTAGCTTCCGCGGCTTTGGCCGGAAACGCGCTATCGCAGGGCGTAACCCGCGTGCAGCAGGCTTTGTCCTCGCCGCCTGTGCAGTAACGGAGAAAGGGACCCTTCAGGTGATGGATCACACCTTGGAGGGTCCCTTTTTTGCTGCGCTTGCCGGGAAATTGCCATCGCCCGCGTTCTGGAGGTAGGCTGCGGAGGAAGGCTCTCCTTTGGCCGCCGCGCCGCCGCTGCCGCCCAGATACGCACGCATCCGCGAGGACACCTCGCGCTGCAAGCCGGCCCACAGAATGCGCATCTTGCCATGGAAGCCGCGGCAGCGGTACTCCGCCTGGATGCCGTTTTCGTCCTGGCTGATCCGGTATATTTCGATGTTGCGCTCGCGGAACTTGCCGTGAATCTCTGCCAATACGAGCGCCACCCGCCGTTCTCCGCCGCGGATGAAATCGGCGTAGACTTCGGGGCTTTTCAGCACCCCGCTTTGCTCGAGGATTCGGGCGTCCCGCTGAAATACCTTCTGTAAAAATCCAAGCAGCAGCGCGCTTTTGATTAACGCGAGCTCATCCTCTTTGAGGCCGGGAACAGCCATGGGGAAACACCGCCTTTGCATGCGAACTTATGTTCTTATCATACCCTAATGGAGCGGTTTTAATCAAGGGGAGGTTTTTGGTTGTTGATTTGCTTCAAAATACATGGTATTATATATTTCGTTGCTGCAAAACAATGCATCGACGAAATATGCGGTCGTGGCGGAATTGGCAGACGCGCACGGTTCAGGTCCGTGTGGGCTAACCCCCCGTGGAGGTTCGAGTCCTCTCGACCGCATCAATCGCTTTAACAACAGGTTTCAGATCTGCTCTTCTGTGTAGATCCGAAACCTTTTTTAATATTATGGAAATTATAAGTTTTTGGGGTGGGAGGACAGGCCCAATCTCTTCGCCTATTTTGCTGACATCACGCTTAGAAAACAGCGCACTAAGGGAGGAATTGAAAAGCTTTATTCAATCGGATCGATTTGTACGTGAAGTTATGTTCTGGCTACTCATTAAAGAGGGCTGTTTTTTTTGCTTTTAAAAGACTGTGAAATGACCCGTAGTTAATTTGAATTGACATCATGGAAATATGTTGGTACGTTTCTTAAACGTAATAATTACTATTAATAATTTGGATAACCATATTTGAAAGGAGTCGGCTATATGAAAGAGGAAGTGTTGTATGACCGGTGGTGGCATGCGCCGGCGGAGAGCGAACAGCAAATGGAGGATAGTCACGCCCCTTTTTGGGAGAAAGTGCTGGACCGCATGGTGGAAAAGGACGGGATGGGTGATCTCTCCGTTCTGGATTTTGGGTGCAATCAAGGCGGATTCCTGCGGTTTCTATACGCCCGCCATCCGTTCAAAGAAGGTGTCGGAACCGATTTGGGCATCGAATCGATCCGGGTTGCCAATGAGCGGAAGGGGGACTTGCCGCTCACGTATGTAGCAACGGCGTCCCCGGAGCAATGGGGGCAGCGCTTTGACCTGGCCATAAGCACTGCGGTTATCTATCTGATCTCCGATCTGCAGGAGCATGCCCAAAAAATCAAAGCGGTGCTCAAACCCGGAGGCGTATATTACGCAAGCTACAGCGATTACAGCAACAACCCGAGCCTGCCCCAAATGCGCGAGAAAATCGACAGCGGCGGCAAGCTTCCGATGAATCTCCACTCGCTCGACGATATTACCGGGGCTTTCCTCGGGGAAGGGTTCACAGCGGGCATCACCCGACTGACGCCGAAAACATTCATTCCGCTGTCCGAAAATGAGCGGTTCTTCCAAAGCGTGCGGGACCGTATTCAATACGAATATGAAGAGGCCTATCTGTTCCGTTTTACAGCGCCTTTATAGAGGTTGTTCAAAAAGTCGTCTTCCCATGACGAAGTAGGTTCAAGGAGCGGAATCGACGTCGAATCTTGAATTCAGCCGGGCCTTCCGTTGCTCACGTAGGTTTGCCTACGCTCCGCTACTCAGTCCCTAGCTTCATCCAACCTTCTCGGTCCTGGAAACCCGACTTTTTGAACTCGCACTTATAGATAGAGGAGATTTATTTATGATGAACATTAAAATAAAAACCGGCATATTGGTGCGAACGGCGTTGGCGCTTCTGTTGGCGGCGATGCTAGGGGCCTGCTCCAACGCGGGACAGAGCCAATCCCCGCCGGTTAAGGCGATCTCAATGACGTGGCCGCGGGACGTTGGTCCGCTTAATCCGCATCTGTACACGCCCAGCGAGATGTTCGCCCAGTCTATGGTGTACGACTCGCTTGTTTCTTACGGCGCAAACGGGGAAATCGAACCCTCCCTTGCCGAAAGCTGGGAGATATCCGATGACGGCTTGACCTATACGTTTCATCTGCGGCGGGGGGTTCAATATTCCGATGGCTCCGCTTTTAATGCCGATAATGCCGTGAGAAATTTCGAGGCGATCATGGCCAATCGAAACCGGCACAGCTGGATGGGAATCGTTCGCCATATCGGCGAGGTGAAAAAAGTGGATGAGTACACGATCCGCCTCCGCTTGACCGATTACTATTATCCGGTGCTGCAGGATTTGTCCTTTGTGCGTCCGTTCCGCTTTCTGGGTGACGCGGGGTTTCCGGAGGACGGCAAAACGTCCGAAACGATTGCGGGGGCGATCGGTACCGGTCCATGGAAGCTGAAAGAGTATAAAAAAGACGAATACGCGATATTCGAGCGGAATGAGCATTATTGGGGAGAGAAGCCCCGCCTGGAGCAAATTACGGTGAAGATCATTCCCGATCCTGAATCGATCGTCTTGGCGTTCGAGAAGGGCGACATCGACCTGATTTATGGCCAGGGCGTGATCAGTCGCGATAGCTTTCAATATTTGAAGGACTCGGGGAAATACGGCGTCGCGCTTTCGGAGGGACTCAGCACCCGCGGCATCATTATGAATACGCAGATGGACGGCACCTCCGAGCTGGCGGTGCGGCGGGCGATCCAGTACGGCATCGACAAAGACGCGCTGCTGCAAAACATTACAAAAGGAACGGAGCTCAAGGCGGATACGGCGCTCGGGCGCAATGTTCCTTACGCGGATCTCGATCTAAAGCCGATCGATTACGATCCCGACAAGGCCCGGCAACTGCTGGATGAGGCGGGGTGGAAGCTTGAACCCGGTTCCGGCATACGGATGAAGCAAGGCCGCCCGCTCAAGCTGAAGTTTGTTTACATTGAGACGGAAGCTGTGCAGAAGCAGATGGCGGAAGTGATCCAAGGCGATCTTGGCAAAATCGGCATCAAGCTCGAAATCCAAGGAGCCGAAGTAATGCTGGGGCTGCAAATGCTGCGAAACGGCGAAGCGAATATGAACTTTTGGTCCAGTTACGGAACGCCCAACGATCCGCACAACTTTGCGACGGTCATCGCGACGCCGACGATGGACGGATTGTACGAGGCTTTTTCCGGCCTGCCGGAAAAAGCTGAAATGGACGGCATCGTTCAAAAGGCGCTGATCAGCAAAAACGATGAAGAACGCAGCCGTCTCTATGCCGAGCTGCTGTCCCGCATTCATGAGCAGGCGGTCATTTATCCGATTTCGTACGAAGCCAACGCGGCGGTCTATCAACCGCGGTTGACCGGTGTCGCGCCGACGGCGTCCAAATACCGCTTCCCGTTGGAAACGATTGACGTTGCTCCTTAAGCGGGTGGGCGGATGACACGGTTTATTTTCAGACGTTTGGCCGAATTGCCGTTTGTGCTGCTGGGCGTGTCCCTCCTGACTTTTCTGCTGGTCCGGCTGGTGCCCGTGGAGCCTGCGGAAGTGATTCTGCGGCTGTCGAATTTGCCCGCGACCGATGAGGCGGTGGCGGAGGTTCGAGCCGGATTGGGGATGGATAAGCCGCTCTACGTCCAATATGGGCTATGGCTTTCCCGGACGATCACGTTTGATTTCGGGTCTTCCTATGTGAGCAAATTGCCGATTGCGGACGAGATCGCCGCCAAATTTCCGGCCACCCTCCAGTTGGCCCTGTCGGCCTTACTGTTAACCGTCTTGATCGGCGTGCCGCTGGGCATTCTATCTTCGCGATTTCATACCCGCTGGATGGATCGGGTCACCGCGGTTTTCATGTACATAGGAGCGGCAACGCCGCGCTTTTGGCTCGGTTTTTTGCTTCTTTATGTCTTTTCGCTCAGGCTCGATTGGCTTCCGTCTCAGGGCAAGGAGGGCTTAGCGCATCTCATTCTGCCGTCGCTCACGCTGGCACTGCCCCAGATAGCGGTGGTGGCCCGGCTGCTCAGCAGCCAAATGCTGGAACAGATGCGGGAAACCTTTGTGTTGTATGGTCGATTCAGGGGGCTGGGCGATGGCTTCATTTTGGTCCGTCATGTGCTGCGGAACGCTCTGGCGCCGATTGTTACCGTTCTGGGACTCGGCATCGGGAATATGCTTGGCGGAACGGTGATCGTCGAGCAGGTGTTTGGTTGGCCCGGCATGGGCCGATATTTGATGGAATCGATCCTGAATCGTGACTATCCGGTGATCCAATGCTATGTATGGCTGATGGCAGTTGTGTATGTAACGGTGAATCTGGTTGCGGACGGGATACAGCGGCTTCTCGATCCCAGAGCGGAGTATGGAGAGGGGAAGACATGAGGCTGAATCCGTCGAAGATGAACGTTTCGTCCTCCGGGGCTCGTCTGATCCAAGGAGGGGATATGCGCCTTGCGGGAGCTGCGCTGGTCTTCTTGCTGCTGCTTGGCGCATCCGGGGCGCTGGCTCCCTGGATCGTGCCAAACGATCCGGACTTGGTCGATCTGGCCATCAAATTCAGCCCGCCTTCCTGGGAATATCCCTTTGGAACGGACCATCTGGGCAGGTGCATCCTGTCTAGGCTTTTGATGGGCATTCGTTATTCCCTGGGGGGAGCTGTTGTCGTTATGGTGTGCAGCGTTGTCACAGGTACGGTTGCGGGGGCTTTCTTTGCCTGGAAAGGCGGCCTTCTTGATCGGTTGTTTATGCGCTGCTGCGATCTGCTGCTGGCGTTTCCGACCCTTGTCTTGGCTTTTGCGCTTGTCGGAGTCCTGGGCCCCGGATTTGTCAATTTATTGCTGGCTTTGATCTTTTCGCAATGGATTGCCTATGCCCGATTTGTCCGCAGTCTGGTTCTGTCTTTGAAAACCAGCGATTATGTGCGGGCGGCGATCGTATCGGGGACCACAGGCTGGAAATTGGTGCGGAGGCACCTGATACCGCAGGTGGCCATTCCCGTGGCCGTGCTCCAGTTCCTGGAAACGGGAGGCGTCGTGCTGGATATGACAGGTCTTACGTTCCTCGGGCTGGGGGTGCAGGCGCCGGAAGCGGAGTGGGGGATGATGTTAAATGAAAGCAAGTCTTATATTTGGCAGTACCCTTGGCTTATGGTGTATCCCGGAATAGCCATTTTGCTTACGGTCATTGCCTTTAATTTGATCGGGGATGGGCTCCGAGCCCGATTTGACCCCAGGGAGCGGTGAGGATGCGAACGGAATTTGCAAGCAATGCTGCCTTGTTGGACTTGGATCATGTCACGGTTAGCCATCAGCGGAGTCAACATCGCGTATTGGAAAATATCTGCCTGTCGCTTCCTCCGCATGGGGTTCTGGGCGTCGTAGGCGAGAGCGGCTGCGGCAAAACGATGTTATGCCGGGTCGTGATGGGCTTGCTTCCTTCGGGGTTCCGGATAGCGGAAGGCGAAATCCGGTTCAGAGGAAATCCTCTTGGAGGGTTATCCCCGGGACAATTCCGTTTGCTTCGAGGGAATAAAATGGCGATGATTATGCAGAATCCGATGGCGTCGTTTAATCCTCTGCGCACGATTGGAGCTCATTTGACGGAAACGTTTTGCCTTCATCTTGGCGTCAGCAAGAAGGAGGCGACCGATTTGGCGGTAGAGTCTCTGAGCAGAGTCCGGCTGCCGCGTCCGATGGACTTGATCAAGCAATATCCGTTTCAGTTAAGCGGAGGCATGCTGCAGCGGGTGATGATCGGCATGGCTCTGGCCTTGAATCCGGATCTGATCGTTGCGGATGAACCGACCACCGCGCTGGACGCCTGCAACCGGAAATCCATTTTGCAGGAGCTGAAACAGGCGCAGCGGGAGACCGGAGCCGCGGTTTTGCTCGTCACCCACGACCTGGACGTGATCGCCGAAATGGCGGACACGGTCGTGGTGATGCGAAGCGGTAGAGTGGTGGAAACCGCGCCCTGCGCCCGATTGTTTGATGCGCCCGAGCATCCTTATACCCGCCGTCTGTTAAGTGCCCGCATAAGCTTTCCGTTGGATTCGGACACGTTATATCCGGCTTTAGGAGATGTTGCTCATGTTCCTGCTGGAACTAGATGAGGTTACCAAAACATTTCCCGCGAAGATCGGGGGCTGGCGAGGGAGGAAAGACCTCTACCTCGCGCTCGATCGCGTTTCGCTGGGGATTGGAGAGCGGGAATGCGTTGCTTTGGTGGGGGAATCAGGGTCGGGGAAAAGCACCCTGGGCCATCTTATTCTGGGACTGGAGCGGCCTGACTCGGGCGCGGTGCGGTTCATGGGACAAGATTGGCATCGCATGACGTCCCGCGAGCGCCAACCGTTTCGAAAGTATATGAACGCGGTTTTTCAGAACAGTTCCGCCGCGCTAAATCCTAGGATGAAGGCGGGAGACATCGTGCTCGAACCGCTGTATAACTACGAGAAAATGGGGAAACAGGCGTATAAGGAGTGTGCAGGTGAGCTGCTGGCGAGGGTAGGGCTGGATCCGTCGTCCGCGGACCTTTACCCGCATCAGTTCAGCGGCGGAGAGCAGCAGCGGCTGGCGATCGCAAGGGCAATCGCTGTGCGGCCAAAGCTGATTGTTTTGGACGAAGCGACAAGCAGTTTAGATGCTATCACACAGTTCGAAATCCTCGCATTGCTGAAAGAGCTGCAGCGGAATTTGAATATGTCCTACTTGTTTATTACTCATGATATGAAGGCGGCTTGTACCTTTGCCGACCGGCTGGTGGTTATGGAGGAAGGCCGGATTGTGGACGAGTCTTCCATCGACTTCGTCAAGAACCTCTCGCATCCCGCTGCGTTGAAATTGCTCGACTCTATGCTCATAACGCATCCGAGTCAAAGAGAGCGCGTTCTTGACCTTTAGGCCAGCCCCTTCTTTATTTATTTGGCTTGCAGACATATGAAATGACGGACACCATCGGAGTGATTGACAGGAAGGGGAAGGGAGAGTAAAATGATTAAATCGTAATGATTACGAATAAAGAGGAGGTGTTTAAAAATGAGAGTTGTGATTACCTTGGCATGCACCGAGACGGGAGATCGCAATTACACGACCACCAAAAATAAGAAGACGCATCCCGAACGCATGGAATTGCGCAAATACTGCCCTCGGCTCAAAAAATACACGCTGCACCGCGAAACGCGTTAATGGATGATAGGAGATCGGTGAGGGACGCTTTGATTATATCCTGATTGAATCGTGGGCATCGCTTCAGCTATTTTTTAGCAACTGGCCCGAAGTGTTGGACAGCGAACCCGAAGTTCTGGAACGCTGGGATGATACATGGGGCGATCGAATGACCGAACTGGTCCCGTTATACGAATAGCGCCCTACCATAGAATTGAAGGCATATGAGAACTCGGGGTGATGAAAAGATGGAGAACAAGCCAAATCTTCTGATTCAAGCCATGGAGTCCAAAGGTTTGCGTATTACCTCGCAGCGCAGATGGATCGCGGAGCTGTTCTCCGTCTCTACCGGATTCGTTTTGCCGCGTCATATGCATGCTTATCAGCAAACCTTTCCAATCGATTATTGCCCGTTGGACAACGACATCGACATGCCGGAAGCGTTTCAGATCATATCGCACAAATTCGAAGTTTACGGTATATGCGGCGTATGTGCCGCAAGTTAAAGGAGAAATCAAGCATGGCTAAGAAATCAAAGGTTATTAAAGAACAGAAAAGACAAGCGCTGGTGCAAAAGTATGCCGAAAAGCGCAGAGAGTTGAAAGAAAAAGGGGATTTTGCGGCTTTGCAAAAGCTGCCCCGCGATTCATCGCCTACTCGTCTGCATAACCGTTGTTCAGTAACAGGACGGCCAAGGGGATATATTAGCAAATTTAAGGTATCCCGGATCGTATTTCGCGAGCTGGCTCACCAAGGGCAAATTCCCGGTGTGAAAAAGGCGAGCTGGTAATTTTCCGTGCTCTTTGGATATTTTTAGGCTTTATAGGATATGGCTGAATCCACGGCATTTGTATTTGCGAAATCGGAGGGAGCCTGTTGGCATACATTAGCAGTAAGAATGAGGAAGAAAAGGTGGTCAGTGTTCATTCCGAAGAAAGGTGGCAGCGGAGGGACCTGGAGCTTACAAACTGGTTGCGAAGCGTCAAACGAAGAAAGCGAGCCAAACAAACGGTATGGCTTGGCAATATAGAGGTTGATGCGGAGATGTTCCCGGCGCTTGTTTGTCTCAAGCGAATACAGATCCAAACCGAATTTTCCTGTGCGGGCGTCAGCCCGCTGGATGAACCGGAAGATCATTCGCTTTATGCTTATATAACCATGCTCTCATCCGAGAAAACCGATAGGTTCGTGCAATTTGCCATAGAGCGGATGAGGCATCGTCTGCTTGTAACGTTCGAACCGTCGCGGAACCGGTACGACTTTTCTTCTTTTTTTATCGGACATAATCGTTCCTTTTGTTTGCTCTTGCAGCGCTGCGCCGAGACGTTTGCCCGGCTTGAACAAGATCGGACAACGGACTGTCGATAATAGTATCGGGGGCGTTCCTGGGAACACCCCTTTTTATTTCAAATTGAGGAGAGCAGGAAAAAAACGCTCTGTTAATGCGTAACCTCTTCCTTTCTTTTATCGTACGTAATCACCGCATAAGCATCATGCATATGAATCGATTCCTCATTTCGACATTCCACCGTGAAAGCTTGCACCGCCTCCATTTCATACAAATCCGCAGCGACAAGCCTGACCATATCTTCCACGAAACGAGGGTTTTCATAAGCCTGTTCCGTGACCCTCTTCTCGTCCGGACGTTTCAGAACCGGGTGAAGCGCACTGCTGGCATTGGATTCCGCTGCTTCCAGCAACATCGCTTTCCAATCATGCACCGGGGGCGAAACCGGATCGATCTCGACGGTCATCGTCACCATCCCGCGCTGATTATGAGCACTGTATTCGCTAATTTCCTTGGAGCATGGGCATAACGTGGTTACGGCTGCTCGCAGACTTACTTCAGCAGTAAAGGGCTTCCCCTTCTCATACGCGGTTTTGATCGAGGCTTCCGCATGATTCAGCCCCGCTTTCTCCGTAACCGGGGCCGTTCGTTCGTAAAACCAAGGAAAAGTCATCGTTATTTCGGCCTTGTCCTGTCCCATCCGCTCCGCAAGCTCACGGACAAAATCGCACAGATCCGGAAGCTCGCTTGTCCAGCCTTTTTGACGATATCGTTCCAATTGTTCCGTCAACCTGCTCATGTTAATGCCTTTGGACTCCCGAGGCAAGCTCGTAGTCAGCGTGATCGTCGCAACACTGGTTTGGGTGCCCGGCTCCATTTCGGAACAAACCAGTATCGGGTGTTGAACCCTGCAAATACCGACACGGCCGATGGGAAACAGGTAGTCTTCCCGACGATTTTGTAAATCTGCCATTTGTTCTTTGGCTGTCGGTTTATTTCCGGAAATGGGGGCAGTGGAACCGAAACGTCGATGCCGCTCCGGTTTGGCGGGGAGAATCTTTTGGTTTTTGATGGGTTGCATTGTATACACCTCATGATCGTGCGGTGCGGTTCAAGCGGATCGTTGATTTTTTTTGCCGTAATTAACGATTTGCCCGAGAACCGATCGTGCACATGTGTTTATTCGTAATTATTACTAATAAAGTTTACTATAAAATTCGGATCGGGTAAACATATCGCTTGGTGAAAACAGATTACAGCTCAGACTTCATATGACAATTCCCCCCTTTCTTTGCTAAAATAAAAAGACAGGATTCTTTCCGACGAAACGTCCGTGCGCAAGCGTGATGCTTCGTATATAGAAGAAGGGAACGTGTGATGTAATGAAAGAAAGCCAATCCAAAGTAAGAGAGATGCTGGATACAATGGCGCGGAACGGATGGAGGGTGACCGAGCAACGAAGAACGTTGGCGCAAATTTTTGCCGATCATGAAGGTTACCTGTCGCCCAGAGATGTCTACGATCAAATGTCCGTCCGTTATCCGAGCATGAGTCTGGACACGGTTTACCGCAATCTCCGGATGTTAAGCGAGATGGGAGTATTGGAGCATTTCTACTTTATGGATGGCGGCTTGAAATTCAAGGAGAACTGTACGGCGCACCATCATCATCATTTGATTTGCGTCAATTGCGAAAAAACGCTTCCTTTTGATTATTGTCCGATGGACCCTGGCCTTCAGTTGCCGGGGAATTACAAAGTGCTGCGGCATCGTTTTGAGGTTTACGGGATTTGCGAGTCCTGCCAGGCACAGCAGAATGAATAACCATAGGGTAGATAACAAGGTGCCTGTATCCATTGATCAGTAAGCATGCAATCTCTTCGGGATAGATAAAACCTATTGATAATCGTAAAAATTACGAATAATATAGTAGAGTAGCACTTATTCCTAAGGAGGAGATGGAGAAAATAGACGGGAATATCAGGTTATTTATAAATCGTAATTTTTACTATTAAAATGGCGGGCGGAGGAATCGATGAGCATAGGCGAAACGATAAAATGGTATGAAAAAAGCTTTGGCGAAGACTATTTGCTTGTCTATAAGCATCGCAATCAACAGGAAGCCGATCGCTTTGTTCAAAAGGTTATGGACTGGTTAAAGCTGCCCCCGGGAAGCCGGATCCTCGACCTTTGCTGCGGAGCGGGCAGGCACGCTCTGGCACTGGCTGATGCCGGCTATCGCGTCACAGGCGCAGATCTTTCCCCCGTGCTGCTGCGAAAGGCAAAGGAAGCCGATTCCGGCGGATGCGTTAGGTGGGTTGAAGCCGACATGCGCGCTTTGCCGGAAGACAGCACGTTCACGGAATGCTTTGTATATCCAAGATCATCTCGTTCCTTTTTCCAGGCGGAAAGAGAACGGTGTAGCCATTTTAGAGAGCCGATCGATTCAAAACGGCTTCGTGACCAAGGAAATCGTGATCGAAGAACCAGGGAGCCGATCCCGCAGCTATACGGAACGCGTTAAGCTTTATTCGCCGGAGGCGATGAAAAGCATGTTGGATGGCGCGGGCCTCCAGTTGGAAGCGATGCGTGGAAGTTACGACGGAGAAGCCTACGATAAGCGGCATTCTCCGCGAATGATTCTGCTGGGGCATCGGGAGCCATGAACAACAAATCGACAGGGAGGGTGTTTATGGCAACTTGGAATTTGCAGGAGACGTTCTGCCATTTTCTTATTTGCAACGGCGGCAGCTGCATGCAGCGGCAGGCTGAGGAGGTAACACAAGCGATCCGGGACGAAATCGCTTTGCTCGGAGCGGATCGGCAAATGCACACGACCCGCACGCGCTGCAATGGACGATGCGCCGACGCTTGCGTCGTGATCGCTTATCCGGAAGGAATTTGGTACAAGGATATCACCCCTGGGTTGGGCAGGGAATTGGTACGTCGACATGCCGCCGGAAGTCGTTTGGAGGAACGAATCGTCTATAGGTTTGAGCAACGTTTTGAGGCTACCGGACTTTCTGCAGCAGGTCAAGAAAAGCATTCCGTAACCGTGATTCGCGGTGAAAGGAGGAGTATACAAGATGAAAATCGTTCCGATTCTGATATTGTCGGGGTTCCTGGGAAGCGGGAAAACGACCTTTCTGATCCGAATGCTGGATGACTGTTTAAAGAAGGGGATCAAGCCTGCCGTAATCATGAATGAAGTGGGCGATGTCAATTTGGACGGCCAACTGGTGGATGGTGCTGTACCGATGAGCGAAATGCTCAGTGGCTGCATCTGCTGCACGATTCGCGGCGATTTGGCTATGGAAACCAAGTGGTTGATCGATGAAGAGTCCCCCGATCTGATTCTCATTGAAGCAACGGGGGTTGCTAACCCGATTGAAATCTTGGACGCGATCACGGAAGCAGCTATGCTTACCCCTATCGAGATCCGGGCGATGATTACCGTCGTCGATGCGGCGCATGTTCTGCATCGCTCCCGCGGAGGTAAGGGCAAAACCTACCGGTTGATGACGGATCAAATCCGGTGCGCGTCGATGCTTGTCCTGAACAAAAGTGACCTGGTAGGTCCAGAAGAATTGGAGGAAATTCGGAAGATCATGACCGAGTTGAACCCATTCGCTCCGATCGTACCGGCAGCTTATTGCGACATGGACGAGGCCGTTTGGTTGCGGATGCTTGCGGAGAAAGCCGAAGATGGCGCGATAGATCGCTTGCTTGCAGTACGGGAGGAGCGGTCCGGCGATGGCAATCCCGACGACCATAGGCATGAACATGAGCACGACCATAAACATGAACACGAGCATGAACACAGCCATGGCCATTCCGGACACCATCATTCCTACGACCATGTTATGGTGTGTTCACACTATTTTCCGGAACCGATCGATGGCGGCCAGTTGGAGCGGGTGATGAAGGAACTGCCCGATGGGGTTTACCGGGCAAAAGGCATTTTTACGTCCAAGGAAACGGGGGAACGGGTGATGTTTCAATTTGCCTACAGGCAATTGGAACTGATTTCGATCCGGCCGCAAGGTCAAGTTCAAGACGTGGCCGTTTTTATCGGGGAGCATTTTTCAAAGCAGGTTCTGCTTAGGAAATTGGAGGAAGCCGTCAGGTCTGCATAAGCTAATCGGAAAACAAAAAGAAGCGGCACGTTAGCGTGTTCGCTTCTTTTTTACACTAATCCGTTTTAGTCGGCTACGCAGGCGGCAAACTGCTTGCGGAACCATTCCTCGTCCAAATTTCGGCCGATCACAACAAATTCGCTGGTCGGCACCTCATCCGATTTCCAGTCCCGGTCCGGATATGCGCCGAACAGCATGTGAATGCCTTGGAAGACCACTCTTTTTTTGCTGCCTTTGATATTGAGGACCCCTTTATAGCGGAATGTGTCCACGCCATGTTCGATCAGCCATTCGCTGATGAAGCGTTCCACCTTTTTCAAATCGAGCGGGCGGGACTCGCGGAAAAACACGGAGAAAACCTCGTCATCGTGATCGTGGTGATCTTCTTCCAGAAATCCGGGTTCAACCTCCAGTTTCTTCTCCAAATCGAAAGCGCCTATGCCTAGGATACGATCGATTTCAATTTGCGATTGCTGCGTCCGGTAGATTTTGGCCGCCTGGTTCATCGCGTGCAAGCGCCCTTCCAATTGCTCAAGCTCTTTTTCGGAAACGAGGTCCGTTTTGTTGAGCAGCAGCACATCGGCAAACGCGACTTGTTCCTGCGCTTCATGGCCCTCATCCAGATGTTGTCCGGCATGCTTGGCGTCCACCACCGTAACGACCGCGTCCAACTTGTAAAAATCGGCTACTTCGTCGTCGACGAAAAAGGTTTGCGCCACCGGGGCGGGATCGGCCAAACCGGTGGTTTCGATCAGGACGCGATCAAAATCGGCTTGGCGGCGCCCACCCTTTCCGAGCTTCGCATTTTTCAAATCGGCGAGAATGCGAATAAGATCGCCCCGGACCGTGCAGCATATGCAGCCGTTGTTCATTTCAAATATTTCTTCGTCTGCGCCAACGACCAGTTGGTTGTCGATGCCGACTTCTCCGAATTCGTTGACGATGACCGCGATTTTCTGGCCGTGTTCTGCGGTTAACACATGATTCAACAGGGTCGTTTTTCCGGCGCCGAGAAACCCGGTCAAGACAGTGACGGGAATACGAGGATCTTGTAAGGTTGTCATCTAATTCACTCCTTCACGCAGGATAAGTTGCTTAATCGTAAATATTACTATTAAATTATAGGAGCTGGTGAATGGATTGTCAAACTGCTTTTTCATCGGCTTCAGCAGCGCGGCCAACGTTTTTTCGCCGCCCATCTCATCGCGCAAGTTCATTTCGGCAATCGACAATTCAATATTGCTCGGGACGAGGTCAATGTTCCCTTAGGGATGAAGGTATTGGTCAGGAGTGGGGTGAAACATAAGGTTGGATAAGGCGTAAGCCAAATTTTAGGCGGTGGTCGTTTTGCCGGTGCCGCCTTTTTGATTAGCGACGGTAACCAACGTTGCGTGTCTCATGTTAACCCTCCCCGAAGCTGTCGCTTCGTTAATTTGTCAATGGCAGGGAGTGGGCTGGTTTGGTCGTTGTTCTCTCCGAGTTCTCTCAAACGTCCAATCGGCCGCATTTTACGGCATTGCCGGGAACCCTTGCGGCGCTTGGATTTGAACGAAATAACCGCCAAAAACCTAGATTTTACAAGGCTTTTCGCGGGTTTTAAATTCCTCTTCTTTGACTTAACTTCTGCTATCTTCCGAATAGCTTATGCGACTCAAAATCGTTTGGGGAGACCCGTGGAGGTTCGAGTCCTCTCACCGGTACCACATTAATCAATGTTAGTTCATTAGAGATCTTCTCTGATGAACTTTTTTATATTTTGATGACCTCATTCATTGTGGTTTTATTGATCAGATCAATCGCCGACCATTTCAATCCAATGACTTCACTTCGTCTAAGGCCATAAAAGGCACCTAAAATAATGGCAAGTTCAATTTTTGTTCCTTTTACATTCCCAAGCAGCTGATTGACTTCATCTGCGGTGTAAGAGCTGCCGTGAAAGGGATCTTTCTTTGGGCGAATGACCTTGTCAGCCGGATTAGAAAGAATACGGTCATCCTCGAGGAGACGCTCGGCCGCCTCTCGTACGCCGCCCAGCGGCAGTGGTTTGCCGTCGTCACCGGCGACTGCGGAACCGGCAAGACGACAACGATTCGCAGGTTTACCGAGGTTCTCAACCCGGCGACATACAAGGTGCTGTACCTGTCGGACTCCAAGCTTACGCCGCGGCACTTTTACAAGGGTCTGCTCGAACAACTGGGCTGCGAATCGAAGTTCTACCGCGGCGACGCCAAGCGCCAACTGCATCGGGAGATTGGCTAATTGTATTATTTTTACGTATGAGGCAACAAAATCAGTGAGCTCTGCTACTGTTGGATCGTTCAACATTTTCCGCAGAAAGGCATCAAACGGAATGGACTGACCGTCACAAGAATAATGACTCAATCGCGCAGCTTCCCGTCAACCTGAGCCATGATTAGTGAATTCGCACCATGTTATGCGGAGGGCCCCCTGCCTATTGATAATAAGGGACGGAATCCGCTGAATAATCATGTCCTGTCTTGACGCCGGGCCGGAGCAGTCGTATGGTACAAGTGACAAGAACTGACAATCGTAGGGAGATACATGCTCAAGAAGGGGGAATTATGAATACATTCACAGCCTATGGCCAAAAGATCCGGCGGCAGATCGCCGGCAGGTATTACCGGATATCCATCAAACAGAGGATTCTGTTCTCGTTCATCGTGCTGATCACGCTGTCCATCACTGCAATGGGCAGCTTCTCGTATTGGATTGCCGCGCAGGAGATCGAGGATAATGCTTACGCCGGCAGCCGGGAGACCGTAAGCAAAACTGCCCAGCTGCTGGATTCCCGCCTGAATGATGTGGCGCTGTCCGTGCAGTCCCTGATGCTGAGCGATGCGTACCGCAAGATGATGCTCGATGTGTTCAGCCATGATGTGTCGAATTATTATGTACATCTGTCCGATCTGCAGTATGTCCTCTCGCAGGCAATGTTCAATCAGCCGATTATTGAGAATGTGCTGATCGTTACCCCGATTGGCGATTTCTATCCCACAACGCAGATCCGGGCGCAGGACAACTCGTTCTACGGCTCGGAATTATATGATCTGAGTAAGGAGCAGCCGGGCGGCTATTGGGCCAAAGGACATTATGACCGGTTGTTCACAGGCAGCCAGCGGGTGGTCTCCTTCGTAGTCCGGGGAATTTATGAATACCCTTACACGCCGATCAGCAATGTATTTATTGTGGTCAATATCAGGGAAAGCCGGATAGATGAGCTGCTGAATAAAGGGGGGGAACAAGCAGGATGGAATTATTACCTGGTGAACGGGGAAGGAGAGGCGGTAGTGGAGTCCCGCTGGCCGTTCCGGGGCAGGTTCCCCTGGAAGCCGGTGCTTGCAGAAGCCGGAAAAGGGGCCAATCCGCAGAATCGCAACTACAGCTATGGCGGCAAGGAGTATCTAGTGAATTATGCAAGCTCAGCGGTATCACCCGACTGGATCATCTCCGGTATGCAGTCGCGGGAACAACTGCTGGGCAAGCTGCAGCGGGTGCAGCGCATTACCCTCTATGTCATCGTTGTCTTTTTGCTGGCGACCTGGCTGATTTCCAATCAGCTAACATCTGTGCTGCTGAAGCCACTGTTCAAGCTGCGGAGGTTGATGCGCAAAGTCGAAGAGAATCAGCTCAGTGTAGTGTACGAGAGCCGTTATGAGGACGAGGTTGCCCAGGTCGGCTTTCAGTTCAACCGGATGATGTCGGAGATTAAGACGCTGATCGCGGATGTGAAGACCAAGGAGGAGGGCAAGCGGCATGCAGAGATCCGTGCCCTTACGGCGCAGATGGAGCCGCACTTTCTGTACAATACGTTGAACACTATCTATTGCAAATCGGTCATGGGCGAGAATGACGATGTGAACGAGATGATTATGTCTTTGTCGCAGATGTTCCAGATCGGGCTCAGCGGCGGCAAGGATCTGATTACCCTTGCGGATGAGCTGTCCCACATGCGGCAGTATTTCGCCATTCAGCAGAAATGCTATGAAGGACTGTTTGAATACACGGTGACGGTAGAGGATGAGGACCTGCTTACCTGTCTGCTGCCGAAGATTATCCTGCAGCCGGTGGTGGAGAACAGCATCCAGCATGGATTCAGCGACCGGACTATAGGAGGCAGGATAGACATCACGGTCAGCCGGGAGCAGGGGTTGCTGCATATTTGCATTACCGACAATGGACGGGGACTTGATGCTGCACAGGTCAAGCAGGGGATGGTCAGGGCTCCGCAGTCCAGAAAAGGTTATGCCCTGTTCAACATCAGGCACCGGCTGGCCTTGTATTACGGGGCCGAAGCCCGTATGGACGTTGGCGGCGAACCATGTAAGGGATCACGGACGGATCTGTGGATTCCGCCTAGGGAGGAGAGATGAAGGATGGACCGGAAGCTGGAGTCGGAAAGGTTCAAATTATGTGTAATCGACGATATTAAAAGTGTGGTGGAGATGGTCTCGCGCAAGCCGCCGTGGCAGGAGCACGGTATTGAGGTCACAGGTACGGCGCTTAACGGCGAAGCGGGACTGCAGATCATCCGCGAGACCCGGCCGGACATTGTGCTGACGGATATCCGGATGCCAAGAATGGACGGCCTGCAGATGACCCGGGCGATTCTGGAGGTGCTGCCGGACTGTAAGATTATTATCCTCAGCGCCTACTCGGAGTTCTCTTATGCCCAGGAAGCCATCCGGCTGGGGGCGCTTGACTTCGTGAAAAAGCCCTTTTCCCTGGAGGAGATTGTGAATGCAGTGCTGAAGGCCAGGGAGCTGTGCCGGGAGGAGCGTCAGGAGACCGCCAGACTTGCTGTAATGGAGGCCAAAATCAGAGAAAGTCTGCCTATCCTCCGCCAGGAATATCTCACCTTCCTGCTGCACCATCAGACGACAGAAGCGGATGCCCGTTCCCGCTGGGCCTATCTTGATATCCCGCTGGACCAGCATGATTTCTTCGTGTTTGTCGCCGAGATCGATCATTTTGCGGAGAAGCTGGGCGGCCAGCCTGTGCAGGAGGTCGAGCTGCTAAGGTTCAGCCTGCACAATATTCTCGAAGAGACGATTTCCGCCCTGACCCGCGGCGTTATTATCCGGGAGGCGACAGACCGGTACGTCTGCATCATGAACGGCTCGGACCCGGAGACCGCCGCGCTGATTACGGAGGCCTGCTGCACGAATGTAAGCCGCTTCTCGCGTCATACCATTTCTATTGGCGTGGGACTGGGCACGGCGGAGATTCAGGGGCTGGGCACGGCGTACAGGCAGGCGCTTAGCGCGCTGGGGTATCATTTCTATACCGGGGGCAACGGGGTATATCATTACAGCAATATCGAGAATAAACCTCTCTCGCTCCACAGCTTTTCCGCCGCCGCCGAGCAGGAGCTGCTGTTCGCCCTGCGTTCCGGCAATTCCGCCAAAAGCCTGCAGGTGCTGGACCAGCTGTTCGCGGAGCTGCTGGACAGCGGGCTTTTGCCTGAGCCGCGTTATGTTGAAAGTGTCGGCTATGAGCTGAGCTCCAGGATCTGCCGGGTCCTGCTGGAGCAGTTCCCTTATGAGCAGGTGGAGCCGCTGGAACTCAGAATCGCTGCCATGAAGAACCAGGTGCATCCTTCCCTTCAAGATATACGGGACCTGCTGTCCTGGCTCTGCCGGGAGGCCTGTGCGCTGGTGGAGCAAGCCCGTTCTCTTGAGTCCACGCGGATTATCCGTCAGGCCGTCGAATATATCCATAGTCATCTGGACACGGGGCTGTCGCTGGACCAGATGGCGAAGCAGATTAACCTTAGCCAGGGGTATTTCTCCAATCTGTTCAAGAAGGTGCAGGGAATTTCGTTTCAGCAGTATGTGATGCATGAGAAGATGGAGAAGGCCAAGGCAATGCTGATCAGCGGCCGGCAGGTTCAGGAGATCGCCCAGGATCTCGGGTATGAGCACAGGCGCTATTTCAGCGAGGTGTTCAAGAAATATACCGGCATGACCCCGTCCGAGTTCAAATTGTATTATCTTGGAAAAGAATAGGAATCAGCAAGGGAGGGATTTCCGCAGGGCGGAGATTACCTCCCTTGTCTGTATAGAACTCCTGCAGAAATCTGCCCTTAATGTGGGCTTACCCGCCTTATCTGGATGCGCCTATCGAACTATAATCAGGTTGTAAGCGAATACAGCAGGGATATATAAGGGGGCACTACCAATGATGAAGCGTATGCTAATGACATCTCTGAGCCTGGTCCTGGCACTTGGCTTGGCAGCCTGCGGCAACGGTAACAGTGGCGGCGGCAATGCTGCTGAAGGCACGGGAAACGGGGAGACAGCCGGCTCGGAGGGGAAAACTAAAATCAGCTACTGGACAGGCGACCGCCACGATGCGGATTTCGTGAAGGAGAAGGTAGCCGAGTTCAACGCAACCAATACTGACGGGATTGAGGTGGAGCTGGTCGTCAAGGGCGACGACTTCGATACCGCGCTCGATCTGTCCTTCCAGACCTCCGATGCACCGGATGTGATCCGGGTGAAGGAGAATACCATCCAGACCTTCTACAAAAAAGGCTTTCTCGCTCCGATTGACGAGTTCCTGAACGATGAGCTGAAGGCGAAATTCCCGGCCATGCCGGATCTGAATGAATTCGACGGCAAGCGTTACAGTCTGCCAAACTATGGAACGACCATGCGTCTGGTGTACAACAAGGATCTGTTCGCCAAAGCGGGCATTGAACATCCGCCGACTACCCTGCAGGAGCTGGTGGATACAGCCAAGAAATTGACAGAAGCCGGCAAAGCGGACGGCGCTTACGGCTTCGCCCTTAATTTCAAGAGCCCCGGCAGTGCGTTCGCACGTTCGGCACGGGTGGTTGCGGAGATGAGCGGCTATGGCGGCTTCGGGTATGATTTCAAGACAGCCCGCTACGACTTCAGCGGCTTCGAGCCGATCATCAATGCCTTTAAGCAGATCAGGGACGACGGCAGCATGCTGCCGGGTGTAGAATCGCTGGATATTGATCCGCTGCGGGCGCAGTTTGCGGAAGGCAAGATCGGAATGTATATGTCCTACTCCTCAGAGCCTGGCGTCTACAAGAATCAGTTCCCGGCCAAGATTGACTGGGCGGCCGCTCCGGTTCCTACCATCGACGGCACCGTGAAGGGGGCTTCCGGCTTCCTCGGGGGCCAATGGCTGGCGCTGAGCTCGAAATCAGAGCATAAAGAAGCTGCCTGGAAGTTCATGGAGTTCATGTACGGCGATCAGGTGCTGACGGATTATCAGGAAAAAGGCTTCGGCATCTCCATGGTTCCGTCCATCAGCGCAGCAGCCAAGACACCGGATGTGAACGGCATCGAAGGCTTCCTGCCGAACAAGTACGATGGAGTGTGGCCGGTCTATCCGTCTGTAGCACCGGAAGGAATGAAATCGGATGACGCCTTCTTCAAATATATGCTGAACGGCGGCGACCTGAAGGCGGTTATCGCTGATCTGAACAAACGCTATAATGCTGCACTGGACAGTGTGATTGCGAATGACGGCGTGAAGGCCGAGCCGGATGCCGGCTTTGATCCCGCCGCTCTGGGCGGCAAGTTCGCCAAGTAGACAGAAGGTTAGGGATAGGGATATTGGCCGGGATAGCGGGGGATGAGGGAGCAACTCCCTCATCCCTCTGCTCTGGTCGTAAAGGAAAGGAGCCGGAAGAAACCAGATGAACCAAACGAAACATGCCTTATTTTCATACAGTTTTATCTTTCCAAGTGCCTTGCTCACGTTGGTTCTCGGGATTTACCCGATTGCCTGGGCGTTCCGCTATATGTTCTATGATTACAAAGGGTTCGGAACGGCGCGGTTTACCGGTCTGGACAATTTCAGCCGCATCCTGAAGGACACCCAGTTTTGGGATTCGGTGATGAATACGTTTGTCTATGCTGGCGGCAAGCTGCTGATCACCATTCCGCTGGCCCTGCTGCTGGCAGTCATATTGAACCGGGGGCTGCGGGGCAGACAACTGCTGCGGGGGATTTTCTTCATGCCGACCGTCATCAGTACCGCTGTAATGGCCGTAGTCTTCTTCACGATTTTCAACTCATATAACGGGATTCTCAACCAGTTTCTGATCCGCCTGGGCCTCTCCGATTCCGGTGTGGACTGGCTGGGGCCGAAATATGCCATGCTCACCGTCATTCTGGTTGCTGCCTGGGGGGCGGTCGGCAATTATATGCTGCTCTTCCTCGCCGGTCTGCAGAATATTCCGGAGGATGTGTATGAGGCGTCTTCCCTGGACGGGGCAGGGAAAATTCAGCAGTTCCGCTATGTCACCCTGCCGATGCTCGGGCCAGTCATGCAGATGGTTATTATGCTGGCGATCATTACAGCCCTGAAGGGCTACGAGAGCATCATGGTACTGACTGAAGGCGGTCCTGTAGGCAAGACGGAGGTCATGTTCCTGTATTTGTACAAATTATTTTTCCCTGTCGGCGGGGGCAGCGCGGCGGTTCAGGTCCAGGAGTTCGGATACGGCAGTGCGGTTGCCTTTGTATCTGCGGTCATTGTAGGGATGATATCACTCATTTATTTCTACGCATCCAGACGCATGAATCAGACCGATTGAGGAGAGAGGCTATTATGAGACTAAGAACCATACCGGGCAAAATCATCCTGTGGATTTTTTTGCTGGCTGTTGCTTTTATCACCCTGATTCCGGTCGTGATCACCATCCTGGGCTCCTTCAAGACTAATGCTGAGCTTACTGCGGGAGCGACCTTCCTGCCGAAGAGCTGGCACTTCTCAAACTATGCCGAAGCCTGGGAGCAGGCCAATTTCTCCAGGTATACCCTGAACAGCCTGATTGTCTCCCTGGCGACAGTGGTCGGCACGCTGCTGGTTTCATCCATGGCGGCTTATGTGGTGGACCGGATGGATTTTGCCGGCAAAAAATTGTATATCGGACTGCAATCCTTCACTATGTTCGTGGCTGTAGGGGCGGTCGTGCTGCGTCCGCAGTTCGATCTGATGGTTAAGCTTCATCTGCACAGCAGCCTGTGGGGCGTTATATTGATTCTGATCTCCGCCCATGCTTCGATCTTCTTCATTCTCTCCAGCTTCATGAAGGGGATTCCCCGCGAGCTGGACGAGGCGGCGCTGATGGACGGCAGCTCTCCCGGCCGGACCTTCTGGCGGATCATTCTGCCGCTGCTCGGACCCGGACTTGGCGTAGGTGCCCTGTTCACCTTCCGCGGCGCGTGGAATGAATATCTGCTGCCGCTCGTGTTCACGATGACGAAACCGGAGCTGCAGACGCTGACCGTCGGGCTGGCGAACCTGAAATACGGGATTTCGGCCGCTTCTCAGACCCACTATATGATGGCGGGCGCCTGCTTGTCCATTCTGCCGATTCTCGTCGCCTATCTGTTCGCCAACAAATCCTTCATGCAGATGACGGCCGGTTCCCTCAAAGGGTAGCGGTCCGGCCCTGCGCAACCCATATTCCATATTTAACATTCAAGGAGGTACACCCCATGACCCAACACGTTCCGGCGATTCTGCAATCCGCCCCGTTCATCCGGCGGTATCCGGGCAATCCGGTGCTGGATGCAACGAAGGTTCCTTACCCCACCGCACTGGTATTCAATGCCGGTGTAACGAAATTTAACGGCAAGTATGTGATGATCTTCCGTAATGATTACGGCTCACTGGTCGATCAGACGCTTGAGCCGCACCACACCACGGATCTCGGCATTGCTTACAGTGACGACGGGCTGAGCTGGACCGCCGGCCCGAAGCCAGTGTTCAAAATGCATGACGAGGAAATTATCCGCGCCTACGACCCGCGCCTGACCGTGATCGGCGACCGTTGTTATATGTGTTTTGCCGTGGATACGCACCATGGCATCCGCGGCGGAATTGCCGTTACCGATGATCTGGAACACTTCGAGGTGCTCAGCCTGTCTACACCGGACCTGCGCAATATGGTACTGTTTCCCGAGTTGATCGGCGGCAAGTATGTCCGGTTGGAGCGTCCCTTCACGGTATACAGCCGCGGTGGCCGGGACCGCTTCGATGCCTGGATCTCCGAGTCGCCGGACCTTGCGCATTGGGGCAACTCCAGCCTACTGCTCGCCGTTGAGCAGGTGCCGTTTGCCAATGACAAGGTCGGCCCGGCCGCACCTCCGGTCCGGACGGATAAGGGCTGGCTGACCACCTTCCATGCGGTGGATGTGGACCCGGCCAGAGGCAAGCACGGTTGGGAGGACACCTGGAAGAAGCGCTATACCGCCGGAATTATGCTGCTGGATCTGGAGGACCCCCGCAAGGTGATCGGCATGAGCAAGCAGCCGCTGCTGGCACCGGAGACAGACTATGAGATTGACGGGGGCTTCCGCAATCATGTGATTTTTCCGGGAGGGATGATTCTGGAGGATGACGGCGAGGTCAAGATCTATTACGGCTCTGCGGATACGGTGGAATGCCTGGCAACGGCCCATGTGGACGATCTGCTCCGGCTCTGTCTGGAGCCGGAGCATAGATAAGTTTAGAAGCAGGCTGAGGGCGGAAATGCGGAGTAACTGATGACAGAGTATTTTATGAAAATATGAAAGAGGTGTTTATTTATGCTAAAAAAGTTAAGGTTATTAAGTTTGATTGTTTGTATGCTCGTCAGTATTTTAACTGTCGTTCCTTTGACAGCAAGCGCGGCGGGTACAATTGTAAGCTATCCATTACCGTCGATCTATACCACGACCAGTCAATACACGGTAACAGCAGACTCTACCAATATACCGGTAATCGACACTTCGGAGGTATTTGTAAACTATAATTATTGTAATTTCTCTTTTTCAGGTACGACTACCATCACAATAACAGCAAGCGAGCCAATCAATACCTATAATATTTCTCCCAAAGCTTTGGGAATCACTGCAACAAAGAGCGGAAATACCCTTACCTTTACACTTTCATCACCAACCTATCTTATCGTTAAAATCAATAATCTGAAAGATCTGGTTATTGCGGCAGATGCTCTTGAAACCAATGTTCCGGCTTCATCCGGTACAGGGATATACAATGTTAAAACCGGGTACGGTGCCGACAGTACCGGTGCCGCTTTGGCTACAACTGCAATACAAAACGCCATAAATGCGGCTAACGCAGCAGGTGGCGGTATCGTATACGTTCCAGCCGGAGTTTACAAGAGCGGAAACCTTGTTCTAAAAAGCAATGTTTCGGTTTATCTGGAGGGTGGTTCTGTTATAAGGGGTTCAGGAAATCCAAGCGATTACACTACCCATTTCCATAAGAATTCTCTGAATAAGGATGGAACATGGTTTATTTATACCGAAACCAATGCAAACAATATTAAGATATACGGCAGGGGAACTATTGACGGCAATGGCCATTATATGAGGAATACAAACAATTATTTGAACAATATTCTTGTACCCTTGCAGTGCAGCAACTTCACGGTTGACGGCATAACCATAAGAGACAGCGGTGGCTGGGCTACAATCGTTACAAGATCTAATAACGTAACCTTCCAGAATACAAAGCACTTCAACAACAATGAACTTGATTATGAAAATGATGCAATAGACATTCAAGAGAGCCAGAATGTACTCATAAAGCACACGGTAGCCGTATCGGAGGATGACACCTACTCATTTAAGACATGGGATGTAGCAACTACGGATATAGCTGCAAACTGGCCGGGAAGTCCTGAAAACCAGTCAAATGTAGTTGTGGATGATGCTTTGGCTTGGAGCAGATGTGGAGCATTCAAGGTTGGAGATGGAGTGAAACAGCTTCAGGATGGCATAGTTGTTAAAAACTCTTATGTATACAGAAGCTGGCGCGCTTTAGCGGTAGGTCATCTTTATGGGACTCCGGCAGCACAAAACATCATATTTGACAATATAGATGTAGAAGGCTTCTGGCCAAGATCCGGTGTTCACTCCAGGTGGTTTGATCTTTCTGCAAAAAGCGGTCCGATAAAAAATGTGGTCTATAATAATATCAATTTACGCGCTTTAGGTGAAGTTTCCATAATGAAGGGTTGGAGTGACACATCTACTGTCTCCGGAGTTACATTAAACAATGTTCGCGTCGGTGGAGTTCCGGCAACTACTCTCGCAGAATTGAAAATAACAGATACGAACAACTATGCTGCAGCTCCCAAATTCAACACATTGAAATTTGAAGCGGAAGGTTATAACCTTAGTTCAGGTGTTATATCCTATGAGGCAAGCACTGATGGTGGGCTGGATGTTGGCGGAGGAAGTAATGGCGACTATATCGCATTTAAAAATGTAGACTTTGGCAGTACAGCTAAAACAAGTATTGATTTGAAGGTTGCATCCGCTAATTCCGGCGGAAGAATCGAATTCCACTTGGACAGTCCTACAGGCACTATGCTGGGTTATTGGACGGCAGAAAGCACAGGCGGATGGCAGAAATGGTCAGTCAAGAATATCCCGCTTAATGCCGGGACAGCTGTAGGAACCCATACGGTATATGTTACTTTTGTTAAATCAGATTCAACCACAGTTGCAAATTTAACTTGGTTCCAGTTCAAATAGAATGGAAACGGTTTGATTTAATTGCATTAAGATGGATAAAGGGGTATATCAAATGATATGCCTCTTCATTCAGCTAAAGTTTTTTTTACGACTGACCAACTAGCACAAAAAAACGGCAAGTCTCCTAAGTGAAATAGGGACTTGCTGTTTGAGGTTTCAATTAATTCTTAAAGCTATGAATTGGAGCTGAGATTCGTCCGCCATGATTAATGAAGTTCGCGCAGTTGAAGCCGTTTACTGCTATAACTGGTGCATATCCGAGCAGGCCGCCAAATTCGACCAAAGGTCATAGCTTCCAGCTTCTCTAGTGTAAGGGTACCCCGCTGAACTGCTTGAATCATGCCGTGATCTTCGTTGACCGGAATAAAGGCGCGTGTCTGAAAACTATCATTGAGTCAATTTAAAAATGGAAGCTATGTATATAAACGCGAGGAATGACTTAACTTTGATTTTACAAAGCTTTTGACGGTTTTTTAATTCCGTTCCTTTGACTTATATTTCGCTTGGTTCCGGATCGCATACGCGGTTCGTGTGGGCTAACCCCCCCCCCCCGTGGAGGTTCGGGTCCTCTCGACCGCATTACTTTAACAGGGAAGAAGGCTTTGAATTTCCTCTTGGAAATTCGAGGGCTTTTTTGCTTGTCCGAAATTTTTACAAGGGATTGCTCATTACTTGCGCCGAAGAAAGTTTTGAGCTGTATTCAAGATAAACATAAATGTTGGCGGTCGTAGAGTAATGTGATGACAAAACTGGTGCGAGTGATATTGATAATAGATCACTAATATCTAAAGATCTTATGATAAGGCTCTAGGTAGAGTACATAATAACGCAAAGGAATCCACTTGGATTTACTTTCAAGTCGGAAAAAGGAGCTGGACTTATGTACAAAATATTTATTGTCGAGGATGATGCAAAAATCTCCAGCCTGCTGCACTCGTACATGTCCAAATACGGGTTCGAAGCAAGGGAGATAGTCGATTTCAATCAAGTGCTGGAGGAGTTTCAGGAATATGGAGCGGATCTGGTGCTGCTCGATATAAACCTGCCCAAGTATGACGGTTTCTACTGGTGCCGACAAATCCGTGCGCATTCGCATTGCCCGATTCTTTTTATATCTGCTCGGGACAGTGAGATGGATCAGGTGATGGCCCTAGAGAACGGGGCGGATGATTACATAACTAAACCCTTCCACTATGAGGTCGTCATGGCCAAAATACGCAGCCATTTGCGCAGAGCTTACGGAGCATACGCTTCAAACCAGGAAGAGAAAAGGCTGGAGTCCGGCGAGCTAGTCCTGTATCCCGAGCGATACTTCGTAAGCTGCGCGGGCCATGGAACGGAGCTGACTGTGAAAGAAAGCCAGCTGTTGGAGGCGCTTATACTGAAGCAGGGAAGGGTTGTGAGCAGAGAGAAGCTGCTGGACCTGATGTGGGAAGATCATCATTTTATCGATGACAACACCTTAAATGTGTACATTACAAGGCTGCGCAAAAAGCTGAAGGAGCTTGGTTCTGAGGATCGGGTAGAAACAGTCCGGGGAGTGGGCTACAAGCTTGCGGTTAGGCGGGAGGACCTGCAATGAAGCTGTTCTGGAAGGAACATGTGCCTCTGCTGCTGTTTTATTCGGTTCAGGTTGCATTGGTTCCTTTGCTGTATTGGCTTGCCGGAGAAGGACGGCCTTTTGCGATCGTCTTATACGGCTTCCTGCTAAGCACGGTTGTACTTGCATTATATTTGATTTACCGCTACTGCCAGCACAAGGAGCTGTACCGGCGCCTGGAAGAGCCGCATGTTACACAGGAAGAGCTGCTACAGTCTATGGATAAGGCGCCGCTGTCCGATGCGGTCCATGAACTGCTGCTCAGCTACGACCGGCATTTCAGGGATCAGCTGCAGCAGCAGCAAAGTGGTAATGAGCAGCATCTCGTTTTCATGAACCGCTGGGTACATCAGATGAAAACACCGATTTCCGTCATTCAGCTGCTGTTACAGGAGTTGGAGGAGCCTGCTGCCGACAGCATCCAGGAGGAGCTGGAACGGCTGCGGAAAGGGCTGGAAATGGTTTTGTACACCGCCAGGCTTGACCGGTTCGAGCATGATTTTTCGGTCAAAGCCGTGGAGCTGCTTCAGATTGTCAATCAGGTTGTAGCCGGCAACCGCAAGCTTTTTATCCGCAAGGGAATCACCCCGTTGCTCCAAATCAGGGAGGGGTTGAAGGTATACTCAGATGCGAAATGGCTGCGATTTTTGTTGGATCAAATTGTGGTCAATGCCTTGAACTACACCGTCGGGACAGGCAAAACGATTTCGATTTCAGCGGAAGAGCTGGGCAATTCGTGTAAACTGACCGTACAGGATCAAGGTATCGGGATTGAAAAGGAGGATTTGAACCGTGTGTTTCATCCTTACTATACAGGGGAACGCGGGAGACAATATCACGAATCAACCGGAATGGGCTTGTATTTGGTTAAAGAGGTGTGCGGGCGACTCGGACACGAGGTTGTGCTGCAATCGAAGCCGGGAGCCGGTACGACCGTAACCCTGCTGTTAGAGGTGGTTCAAAAAGTCGTTTTTCCAGGACGAAGCAGTTCAGGGAGAGGATTCGACATCGAATCTTGAATTCAGCCGGGCCTTCCGTTGCTCACGTAGATCTGTCTACGCTCCGCTACTCAGTCCCTAGCTTCATCCAACCTTCTCGGTCCTGGAAACCCGGCTTTTTGAACTCTCATTTTAAGAAGATAGCCTAAGCGCCATATGGTCAGGAAAAGAAGTGCGGGAAGCTTTGATTGCTCCTGCACTTCTTTTTCTGTCTGTATGTAGAACGGAATGAATTTACGCAGACTATCGAACGCAAAGGCGAACATAAGCTTAACCATGATGTAAGCTGTAATTAAGGTAAATCGATAGTTCCCAAGCCGCCGATAAGGTACATTAATAGAGAAAGAATCAATGATTGGGCATCTTGGAAAGGAATGAAAAGCATGAGTATTTTGCAAGTGAAGGCTCTTAATAAAGTATACCCTGGAAAAGTCGCGACACATGCATTAACCGATATACATCTGACCATCGAGCAAGGGGAGTTTGTAGGTATCATGGGACCGTCAGGCAGCGGAAAAACAACACTGCTTCATATGGTTTCCACGATTGATGAACCCAACTCCGGCGAGGTGCTAATTAACGGCAGCAATCCTTTTCAGCTAAGAAAAAAGGAACTGGCATTATTTCGTCGCCGGCAGCTTGGCTTTGTATTCCAGGATTTTAATCTGCTGGACACCCTTACCGTCGCAGAAAATATTGTTCTTCCGCTGACGCTGGACAACTATCGACTGTCGGAGATGGAAGAGAGGCTGGGACAAATTGCCGAGCGTTTGAACATTACATCGATATTGAACAAACGGACGTATGAAATATCCGGAGGGCAGCGCCAGCGGACTGCCATAGCCAGGGCGGTGATCGCGGCCCCATCGCTGCTGCTCGCGGACGAGCCCACAGGAGCGCTGGATTCAACCTCTTCGAAAGTTGTCATGGAATCGCTGGCCGACATCAATGAACAGCAGGGCACTACGCTGATGCTGGTCACTCATGATCCGCTCGCAGCCAGCTACTGCCATCGGATTGTGTTTATTAAAGATGGGCGTTTGGCTGCGGAAATTCACCGCGGAGAAAATCGGCAAACCTTTTTTCAAAAAATCATCGATACTTTGTCGTTCTGGGGAGGGAATATGAATGAAATTTCCTCAGTTCGCGTTTAATAATGTCAGGCGCAATGGCCATGCTTACACGGCTTATTTATTAAGCAGCGCATTTATGGTGATGATTTTTTTTACATATGCCGTTTTCATCTATCATCCTGAAATTCAGCGGGCGCCGATGGGCAAAATGACGTTAATCTGCATGCAGGTTGCCGCGTACGTGGTGTTTGTTTTTGCGATCTTTTTTGTGCTTTACTCGATCAGCGCTTTTTTGAAGTCCCGCAACAAAGAGTTTGGGATTTTAATGATCCTGGGCGCACAGCCGGGACAAATTAATGGTCTGATTTTTTTGGAAAATATGATCATCGGCACAGTTTCCATAGTCACCGGAATCGCCGGCGGGCTGCTGTTGTCCAAGCTGTTTTTGCTGTACAGTACAAAAATGATCGGTATTAACGAGTTGGACTTTTATTGGCCAGTAAAGGCAATTGCACTGACGGCGAGCTGCTTTGTTGCTTTATTTATGGCGATATCGCTATTTACACTGCTGTTTATTCGCAAAAACCGGGTGCTGGAGCTTTTGAAGGGCAGCAGCAGGCCGAAGCGGGAGCCGAAAGCTTCGATTTGGCTTTCCATTTTGGGCGTGGCTTTGATGACTATTGGTCTTGTGGTCCTTGGCAAGGACACTCTATCTCCGAAAGTTCTGATGATCGCCGCTTTTTCCGGTATTTCCAGCACCTATCTCTTTTACTCCCAGCTGTCAGTTCTCCTCATTCGTTTGCTCAAACGAAATCGAGAGCGTGTATGGCGCGGCACTAATTTGCTGTCGATTTCCGAGATTAGCTATAAGCTGAGGGATAATGCCAAAATGCTGTTTCTGGTGACGGTTGTTACTTCGATCGCTTGTATAAGCGCAGGCTTCGTACTGGCCGTTGATCAAGACAACAAACAGCAGTTTTTGAACAATAAATTTGCTTTCAGGTATGACGTATATCAGCCAGAGCATATCAATGCGGAGCTGGCGACTATT
Organism: Paenibacillus lacisediminis; assembly: GCF_046567315.2. NCBI lineage: Bacteria > Bacillati > Bacillota > Bacilli > Caryophanales > Paenibacillaceae > Paenibacillus > Paenibacillus lacisediminis. The sequence continues at coordinate 106,982 of NZ_JBKIAX020000001.1, forward strand.
GAGCAGCCCATGCAGGAAGCGGGCGTCGCTTTCGAGCGGTATCGGATAGACACTATTCTCGCCGGGCTGCAGAATTATGCCCACGACCCAACAACTGGTAGCGATGTAGAGTTTGTTCGGGCAAGCCAGTTTAATGAATTGGCGGCTTTGCTGGAGGTAGAGCCGTTGGAGAATCTGCCTTGGCAAACGGCTGTGGCGGTTTATCCGGACGCAAAACGTTTGCCAAGGCAGCCATTAAAGTTTGAGGAAACCGAGTCCAGCATTACGATTGTGCAGGAAATCAGTATACCCCAGCTGGGAGGCGTTAGTAATGCAGGAGTTATGCTCATTGTTGAAGATGCCTTCTTTACCCAATTAACAGCTGATTTATCTAGCAGACCAAAGTATCTCTATCATGTACCATCCTGGACACAGCTTCCCTCGCTGCAAGATGAGCAATCCAAGATTGGCAGAGAGCTGTACGCATGGAATCAGCAGCAAATGAACGGCTGCGTCGCAGACTGTCCGAATAATTTTTTGACGGTTCGTTCCAACCAATACCGGAGCACGAAAGATACGACCTCCGTGTTCAGCTTTATCGGGATTTTTATCGCCCTGATCTTCTCGATTTCGACGGCAAGCTTTTTGTACTTCAAGCTTTATACGGAGCTATCCGCCGACAGCCGAACGTACCATGCCCTGTCCAAGATCGGGCTGAGCAGCGGAGAAATGAGCGCGGCGGCTACGAAGCAAATTGCTTTTATCTTTTTTATACCGATTCCGATATCCGCGATACAAACGCTTGTGGTTTTGAAGCCTGTACTGGGATATATGAGGATCTCACATGTCTATGTCTATACGGCTACTTTTACAGTGGCGCTGGCTTTTCTGGCCGCCCAGACCGTCTACTTTGTCATTGCGAGATCGCGTTATGTGAAGGCATTACAGAAAATGATGGTATAAACAGTGCGAGGCCTTATGGGAAAGTTGAATCATTTTTCAAAAAGGGAGGGAATCAATTTGCGCAAGTTCCATTTACTATCTATGTTACTTACAGGTTTACTTATAATTGGGTTGGCAGGTTGTACAAGCTCGCCGGCGGCAAACACTGTAAAGTTGAAGGTGATGACTTACGACAAAGAAAACAGATACTTTAATAATCAATACGGTGATATGTTCCATGCCGAGAACGGTTCGATTAAGATTCAGCTTGTTAGACCCAAAAGTGTGGAACTTGAGAAGACCGCTTCGAACTATGTGGAGGCTCTTGAGCAGTCTATCGAACAAGAACAACTCGATGTTCTTTACCTAAGTATTGATGATTATAATCGGTTGTCAGCAGCAGGGTTCTTGTTGGATCTTGAACCGCTGGTGGTGCGGGATCACTACAATATCGACACGATTTATCCTTCAATCACCAGCTTTCTGAGGGAGCAAGGCGGCGGGAAGTTGTATGGTTTTGCGCCTACATTCCAGCGACAAGCCATCTTTTACAATATGGACCTGTTCGAGCAATATGGAATTGAGCCGCCACACGACGGGATGACTTGGCAAGAGCTGCTCGACTTAGCAGGACGATTTCCAACCGATGGGGATGAGCAATCCAGAATATACGGCGGATTCACGTGTTTCGGGTTAGACAAAGAAAGCCCTCTAAGAGAGTTAGGTACGTGGATAGGTTTATCTATGGGATTAAAGGCAGTCAACCTTGATACAATGCAAGTTACAATGGATACAGAAGGCTGGAAGCAAGCGTACGAGCAAGCTCAAAAAGCATTATCTACGAATGCCCTCCACAAGGGGGAATTTAACACGGATGAAGATTTCGATGAACAGCAACTTTTTGCTAAGGGGCGGCAAGCGATGTTGATCGCTGAAGAACCTAGCTGGGCTTATAGTGTACTTAACTATATAATAAGTGGTAAATCAGGGGTTAAGCCATTTAGGGTAGGTATGGTGGTTGGTCCAGTGGATCCGTCTAACCGAGAAATAACAAGAGATCTGAATTTGAATAATGACTATGTATATGCGATTCGTGCAAATTCCTCCAATGTAGATGCTGCATGGGAATTGTTGAAGTTTATGCAGGGGGATAAGGTTGCAAGTAAATTGGCGAGAAGACCTGATCATGGAATACCTTCACGCATGGGTCAAACAAGCGATTATTATGGCATTAACCTGGATGGATACTATCACTTAACCTCCGTGCAGCAGGGTGGTTACGTTGATGATCCTAATAATATTATTCCGGATAAATTCAATGAAAAATATGCGGAGATTACGATTCGCGAATGGACTCAAGTAGAGAAGTCTCAAAAATCCCTTGATGACGCACTACAGACGATTCAACGCGATGCGCAAGCTGCCCTTGATGAAGCAGTTCTTGCCAGGAAAGTTAATGGAGAAAATGGGAGTTCAGAGCCGGACAAGGGCATGGCAACGGAAGACATGACCATCAATTGGGATGATTTCAAGACAGTACCTTTTAAGTGACTATGCTGCATGTTGAGCAGAGATAGGAGTCGATGATGAACAGATCATGGTTGCAAGTAGTTACGATGTTTGTTGTTAGTTGCCTGTTAGTAGTAGGTTGTACAAGTGGATCGAAGGGTCCGATTGGACCAAAGGAGAATCAACAGACGACTATGCTTAAGGTCATCTATCATCAGGATTCGGAATTATTCTACAAGCAATATGGAGATTGGTTCACGACGCTTAATGATCATATCCAATTGGAAGTCATCAGTGATGCAGACATTTACAAGGATATGGGGGACAAGACGAAGGAAGAGGTGTATGCAGAGTTTATCCGTGAAGAACAGCCGGATATCTTGATTCTGGATGCTCATCAGTTTAAAAAGCAAATTAACGATGGAGTACTGACTGAACTTGATTCGCTTAGTGCTAGAGATAACTATAATCTGGATGGGTTCGTTCCTGGTTTAGTTGATCAGTTTCGTGAACTAGGCGGTGGTGAATTGTATGGGCTTACTCCGTCATTCTCAAGCAAGGCGATATTTTATAACAAAGACCTGTTCAAGAAAAATGGCATAGAGTTACCATCTGATGGAATGAGTTGGTACGACATCATTGATCTTGCCCGTCATTTTCCTACTGAAGGGGATAAACAGACACGAGTTTACGGATATAGCGGTGGAGATGTGTATGAAGCCCCCATGGATCTAGTTACACTGATTGATAAGATGAGCCGGGCTGAAGGATTGTCGATCGTGAACACAGATAAGATGCAGGTGACCATAGATACAGATGCGTGGAAGAAAGTGATTCAGACCGCTATCAAGGCAGACCAATCGGGAGCAATTTTTAATTCTATGGACGAATTATTCACCCGTGGAACGAAAGAGGAGTTTTTTGATAGCCAACCATTTCTCATGGGGCGTTCTGCTATGCATATTGGATCTGTAACGTCGCTAGTACTTATGGATTATTTCAAGCATGATTTGACCGATTATGTCCCCTTTGAACTTGGTATTGCCCATGGACCCGTTGATCCCCTTGATCCTACATCCACTTATGTAACTCCAGGTGATATATTCGCCATTAATCTAGCATCAGTCCATCAAGATGCCGCATGGGAATTTATTAAATATGTGTGCGGTGAAGATTACGCTCGTGCCAGCTCCGAATCTAATGAATTGTTGTTAGGTCAGCAACTGTTATTAAGTCGATCAGGACACATGACTGACTATGAAGGAATCAGTTTAGAGCCGTTCTATCCGTTAAAATCAAAATTTCCAAGCCATAGTGATGATTGGTACAAGCTGCCTGATCAATTCTTCAATGATTTTGCCGCGATCTTAAGTCGAGAATTAGAGCTTGTAAAAAAAGGACAGAAGTCCCTTGATGAAGCAGTAGCAACCGTAAAGTCCGAAGCGCAAACGCTGCTTGATCAATCTGTAAAGAAATGATAGCCCGCCCGGAAAGTAAAGCGATTATTACTTCACTGGACAATATTAATGCTCTTTTTGCCGGAGGCTCGGCCACAGTTGTGCTAGCGGGGTAAATACCTTAACGGGTTTCTGATCTGCTTTTTCCGGCAGAGCAGGAACCTTTTTATTATTTGAAATATTTAGGTTGCTGCTGGCACTATAGTGTTCGTCTTGGTGTTCCTACCTGCTGCCTTTGCACGATTATCCCTTTCGTTCAGAGGGGGAGGTTGGAAGCTCAGGTAAATAAATCTAGAGAGATAAGAAAAAATCCCCTAGACGTGAAGGGAACAACGATCAGTATGGGCGCAATCCGTCCCGGTGTCAGTTTACATATCTTCTTCTCTGCTTCCCGATCAAACGGGATAATCGTGCAAAGCGTCCGGACAGCGGATGTTGATCTGCTGGCCAACTCACCGGCCTTCTCTGTTCTCAAGCTTTCAACGCCCTTCTGGAGAAAAACACCTTTCGATCAAGAGGGTATGCAAGATAATGAAAAACGACTTGACTCACGATGAAATCCAAGATAAGATTCTAATCAGTAATTTAGTAAATAAGTAATATTAGTAAATTAGTAAATGGGGTATTAAAAATGTTTTCCAATCGTTATATTCGAACAATTATCCTTTCCCGGGTGCTGTTGCAGCTGGGAATATGGATCCGGAATTATGCTGTCCTTCTTTATGTGACAGATTTGACGCACAATAATCCGGTTGATGTATCTCTGATTTCGGTTGCGGAATTTTCGCCGATCTTTCTGTTTGGCCTGATTGGCGGGACCTTTGCCGACCGTTGGCGGCCGAAGAGAACCATGGTATGGAGCGATTTGTTATCCGGCTTGTCCGTTGGGGCCGTGCTGCTAGCGGTCATCCATGGTGGATGGGTGGCTCTTCTGATCGGATCATTTGTTTCCGCCAGTTTTTCTCAATTTTCTCAGCCGTCGGCCATGAAACTATACAAGCGGCATGTGCCTGCTGAACAACTGCAGGGCGTCATGGCGATGTCGCAAACGATTGTCGCTATCTTTACGGTTTTGGGACCGGTCATCGGCACGTTTATTTTTATTCAGTTTGGCATTAACGTATCCCTGATCCTGACTGCGGTGATGTTCCTGGGTTCTTCCCTTGTATTATCCACCCTTCCCCGTGATGCGGAGGAAGCGAGGTCAGGTAAAGTCGGCGGCTTTTTCAAGGAGTTGACGGATGGCCTGCGTTATATCGGGTCCAACAAATCCTTAAGAACGCTTAGTTTGACTTTCTCGGGAGTCGGTTTGGCAGCAGGCCTGACGCAGCCGCTTCAGATTTTCCTGGTCATCGAGAATTTGGGGCAAGACAAACCATTTCTTTATGGGAATGATGGTCGTTGGCATGTTCATCTCCGGCTATCTCAAGGATACGATTTCCCTACTGGGTGTATATATGGCGAGCGGCGTTTTTGTGACGATCGGAGCGCTTTTGCTGCTCCCTATTGTGGTCAAGAAAAAGGAGAGATAAAAAGACATGGATATGAATAAGCGGAGGAAGCTGCTTGCGGAATTCAAAGAGATCAAGACTTATATGGGCGTTGCCCAAATCCAAAATAAAGTCAACGGGAAAATCTATATCGACAGCTATCCCAACTTGAAAAACAAGTGGTTTACTCTTCAAATGCAGCTGGATCAAGGGAGATTCGCAAATGTCCAACTGCAACAGGATTGGAAGGAATTCGGGGCCGATGCGTTCACTTATGAGGTGCTGGAGCAGAAGGAAACCGATAAGATAACGGATATGCGCTGGGAACAGAAACAAATTTTGAAGCCTTGGCTCAAGAAGTTGCAGCCCTATGGAGACAAAGGATATAATAAGCCCCCAAAGGATTAAATGAATCTATGGACACGGATTTGACTCGCGGTAAAATTCAAGATAAGATGAAACCGTCGTTTAGTAAATTAGTAAATAGGGAAACGGAATGAGGGAATAAAGATGAAAATACCTACAACGTTAAAACATAAACCAGTGGTCGTGTCGGAAAATTATGAGAAGATTGATGGACGAATGGCCGGAAACACGGACGCGAAAGGCCTTTCCCTGGGCTTGGCCCAGTGGAACGATCGAGGCAAGGTCGATATTTCAGCCAAGGTATGGAGATACACGGGTGAAAAATGGTCAAGACAATCGGAGGAACTGCCTCTCCATCGTGTTCTTGATTTGTCCATTCTGATTTGCCGGTCGCTGGAACATTTTCGCGAAGCCTATCGTTACAAGGATTTATATGACCCGGAAAAGCCCGTTATCGACCGGGTTGGTTTGCAAGGTGATGCCATGAACGTGGAGATATGTACGGACAATGAAAGAATTAATGAAGATATTAAGCTTTTCAGCCAAGCGTTAAGCGATGACGATGAGTTGATCGGTGAGCGTTTGCGCACGTTATCCAAAATATTAAAGGATATGGGGTATTAAAATCCGAACCATTGAAGATTGGCGCAAGCAAGCCTACTAATTTACTTGTATAGTTGACCGCATGCTGCATTAATGTCCGTTCCGAATTGTGTGGGGATCAAATTGCGCATGTTCATTTGAATCGTTTTCTCCTCGAAGTAATATATACTTTTCTGCCTGTATCACGAATATGCTGATCCAACTTATTCTCCAATGGTGGAAACTGTAATTCGTCGATGCCCCAACACTATCCTAGGCTTCACCTTTTAAATGACATTTCAACTTAAGAGTTTTAATTTGCCATTTATCTTGGTAGTGTAACTTTATCCATTATAAAAAAGAGGTGCATTATGAATGAACTATTTTCAATAGGAGAAGTTTCCAAACTGTTTAATATAGATGTCCGCCTGCTTCGGCACTACGATAAAATATCCTTGCTGAAGCCGGAGTTTATCAATGAAGAAAATGGTTACCGGTATTATTCTACACGTCAATTTGAGTGCCTGAATACGATCCGTTATCTTCGCTCTTTAAATGTGCCGCTTCCTATTATCCGTGAATTTTTTGAAAATCGCGATGATAAAAAAATGCTTGAAATTCTCATGGAACAAAAAAGACAGGTAGATGAGGAACGGAAACGACTGGATCGGATAGAAAAAAAGATTCACAGTAGGATTCTGCAAATTGAAGATGCCTCACAAACTGAATATGGCAGAATAGAAGAGCGCAAACTGGACGACAGAACACTTGTCATGCTGAAGAAAGAAATCTCCATTGCAGAGGATCTGGAACATCCTATCCGTGAATTGGAGCAAAAGAATTCTCTCAACTCCGTTATGTTTCTCGGAAAGGTTGGTGTATCGATTTCATGCGAAAATCTATTGAAACGGAATTTTGATAAATTTTCTGCCATTTTTGTTGTTCTTGAGCCAGGGGATGATGATGTGGAAGACACCTGTTGTCTGCCGGGCGGAAGTTACCTCAGCCTGCGCTTTCACGGCACACACAAGGAAGCTGAGCCTGCCTACATCAAAATGTTTGAGTACATGGAACAAAAGGGATATGTTCTCGCCGGAGATTCACTTGAATTTGCTTTAATAGATTACGGACTCACCAATGATCCTTCAAAATTTACTACCGAAATACAAATTCCATATAAAACAACTTGACCCTCCAACTATTGGAGGGTTTATTGTGTTTCAAAAAGGAGTGGAATAAATGTTAGGCACTATTGTAAATACTGCTGCTATTCTGATTCGGCAGTGCAGTTGGAGCATGTCTGAAGAAAGGAATAGGGGAAAAACATCAAAATGCATTATATAACGCTATGGGACTTGCAGCCTGTGGTCTAGGCATTCACGCTATTGTTCAAAATATGCCAAACAGCCATTTCCCAGTGATGTTTATTATCAGTTTGGCAGCAGGTAGTCTGATGGGTTCCATGTTGAGTTTGCATGAAAAGTTTGAAAAACTTACTGCGAGTTTTACAAAAGGAAATATTGGGCCAGGACTTTCCACGGCAATATTGTTGTTTTGTGTTGGAACATTATCGATATTGGGCCCAATGGAAAGTGCTCTTCATGGTGACAACACTTATTTGTATACAAATGCAACACTGGACTTTGTCACTTCGCTGGTTTTGGCATCAACCTATGGAATTGGAATTGCTTTATCTGCGGTACTGTTATTCTTATGGCAAGGGGGGATATATCTTTTTTCAGGATATTTATCGTTTTTTTTTACTACAGAATTATTAACTGAAATCTCGCTTGTAGGTGGTTTCCTAATCTTTAGCTCAGGTCTTTCCATCTTGAAAATCAAGGATTGTAAGGCTCTGAACATGTTGCCGTCCTTATTTGTGCCAATTCTGTGGTTCTTGATAAAAACTGTAATCTAACACATAAGGAGGAAATTACCGTGAAATTTATTGTTCAACCGGAGGTTTTTCAAGTTCTGAATGATGTCTGCTTTGCATTAGTTTCGGCATCTGGCATTGATAATACGCAGAAGTTACCTGAAATCGAAGAACTGCTGCAAAAAAGGGTTATGTGTTGTGAAAATGATTTTGCAAACAAAGAAGTAAAGAAAAGCGAGGAAATCAGTTGTTATCGGAATGCATTTCGCGCAATGGATGTAAATCCCAACAAATATATGTGCTCAATAGAGGCATTGCTGACCCGAATATCTAAAAGGAAGGGTCTTCCATCTATAAATCCTATTGTTGATTTGGGAAATGCCATTTCATTAAAATATAAAGTTCCCATTGGTGCGCATGATCTTAACAGTTCTAACGAGGATTTTTACGTACGTCACTCTCAAGAGGGAGATATCTTTATTCCATTTGGCGAAACCGCAGGCGAGCTGATGGATATTGGCGAAATCGTATATGCTGCCGGGCATTCTGTTCGTACTCGAAGATGGATTTGGCGACAAAGTGAACTGGGTAAAATCACTAGTGGGACCAATAGCGTAATATTCCCTATTGATGGCTTTGAGCATGCCAATAAAGAACAGCTTTTGTCCGCACAAGATGAACTTGCAACTTTGCTGAAACGATATTTTAATTGCAAGGTGCAGACAGGTTGGGTTGATTCTGACAATAGAATGTTTAATGTCAGTTCATAGACTTTGTGATTATTTTTACGGTAAATTTGATTTTATCTAAAACCACCGGATTCCAAGGCTTCAACTGGATTTCGGTGGTTTTTCTGTCTTAGAATATATTGTTCTCCCAAATCGCTACCCTTGCTTTACACTGTTATTACTGGTAGTCCAGACAATGAATTTCCTTTATAAATAAAAGAAGGGAAATTAAGGGTTTGTATAGAATATATTAAACTTGACATATAAAGGAATTGAAAAATCAGCGAGGCTATGCAAAAGAAAAGGGGAATTTTTTTGATTAAGCGGTCTTTTTATTATCTGTGGGGGTCTCAGACGATCTCTAATGTTGCGGATATTATCTACATGTTGAGTATAACGGTATTGGTGTTCAGTTCAAGCAATTCTCTACTGCAGACCACTTTGATTCCGTTGTTCCGTTTGTCTGCCCAAGTGGTTAGCGGGCTGGTTGCACCTATCATTCTCGGTCGGTTCAGGCTCACGCGGATTTTGCTGTTCTCCCAACTTGGGCAGTTTGTCATTTTTACACTGCTGCTTCTTTACTTGTGGACCGTGCCTGGGCAAGGGTCGTTTCTTTTCATTTTTGTGATGGTGTTTGGCATGTCATTTCTGGACGGATGGACCAACCCGGCACGAAATGCGCTTGTCCCCCGCTTGGCCATCGGTGAGGGACTCATGCGCGCAAACAGCTTGGTAGCCGTCAGTGATCAAGTAGTTAAATGTGCAGGATGGGCGCTCAGCGGGATTGTTGTAGCCTGGCTTGGTTCAATGAATACGCTTTTGATCGCATCCTGTTGTTATTTGTTGGCTGCAACGGTCACTTCGTTCATTCGTGATCCGCTGGATGATCAGGAATCAGGCTCCGAATCTATATCCGCTACTCAGCCGGCGGCAGCAACCGAATCCAAGGGCTCTCATTGGAAAGAACTTGGGGAAGGGTGGAAGATTATTTGGCATAACCGCCGCATTCGTTCTCTGATGATTGTGGACAGTATAGACACCATTGGGGGAACCTCCTGGCTTGGTGTATTTATTCTGGCGTATGTAACCCAGGTGCTGCATAAGGATGCAAGCTGGTGGGGGTTTATGAACGCCTCCTTTTTCTCCGGTATGATTCTGGGCGGGCTGGTTGTTGTTGGTTTGGTCAAACGGCTGCAAAAGAACAGCTATTTGTACATGCTGGGAGCCTTGTTCGTGTATGTGCTGATTACGGTAGTGTTTGCTCTCAATACGATCCCGGCCGCTGCGCTTGTTCTTTTTGCCGTCTCAGGATTACCGGTGCAAATGGCCGGAATTATTCGCCGTACCTTGCTGCAAACAAGTGCTCCGGTGGCACAACTCCCAAAAGTGATGGCAGGGATTGACGTGCTTACGAACCTTGGCTTTGGTTTATCTTTGTTGTTCCTGGGCTGGTATGCAGACCGCTTTGGAATGGTACAGGTGTACCTGCTGGCTGCGGCAATGACGACAATTGCTGTCTTGATCGGGTTGTTCTATCGGAGGGATTTTCAGGAAAGTGCGCAAGTGGATCATCCCACTGTCAGGGACATAGGGATTTGAAGCTGCAGTGGTTTTTCTGTCTTAGAACATTTCAAATTCGGCTTATCCCGGCAACCGGTCGTGGCAAGAAAAGCCGGAAGGGCGTTGAAGGCGTGAGGGCAGGGGAGGCCGGTGGGGTGGTCGGCAGATCAACATCCGCTATCCGGACGCTTTGCATGATTATGCCGTTTGATCAGGGAAGCAGAGAAGAAGATAAATTCAGGAGAAAAAGATATGTTTGTAAGAAGCAGACATGTTCGAGATCATTAGACAGGTTTGTGGGAAGGAGGTTTGGGGCATGACACCGGGAAAAATGAAAAGGCCGTGATCTTGCTGCAACCTGAATCCGTTTGCATCAATGCCAGCACCATTCAAGCACTTCTATCAGGCCGCAGCCGCAAAGGGCAGATTCCCTTAACGAAAGGGATAATCGTGCAAAGAGGCATGCAGGGACACCAAGACACGAATGCTATATATAGACAGCCGCCTCGATCCGTCATTTCTTCAAACTCTCAATATATTCCAAGTGCTTGAAGCCCCAGTTGCACATATCACCAAGCACTGTCGCCAGCGTGTGACCGTGCTCGGAGATTGAATATTCGACCTTAGGCGGAATTTCTTGATAAATGCGGCGGTCGATCAGCCCATCGCGTTCCAACTCTCTGAGCTGATTTGTGAGCATTCCTTGCGTAACGCCGGGCAGCAGACGTCTCAACTCTCCGAACCGCTGGGTTCCTTCATTTAGAAGAATGAACAGAATCAGGGGCTTCCACTTGCCGCCGATCACATCAAGCGTAGCCAGAATGCCTTCGGTCGTATTTGCGTCTCGTATTTTGGTTTGCATTTGTACGCCCCTCTCCGGTGAAGATTTCCGTTACTACAGGTTACTTTAACAGAATCGATGGAAATGTTAAAGTACTCTCCTTTTCCGTACTCAGTATGGTTTACCGTACTTAGTACAATGAAACTGCGTACTTTTCAAAAATGATTTTCTCGACAATAATGGGGGAGCATTCCACCAAACCTGACACGAAAGGATGATGGTCATGAACATCATGGTTATCGTAGCTCACCCCGATTTAAATCATTCTAAATTGAACAAAGCGATGGCGGCGGAAATAGAACAGCATTCGAACATTCATGTTCGCGACCTGTATAAGGAATATCCGAACTGGCAGATCGACGTTGCTAGAGAACAGCGGCTGCTGCTGGAATACGACCGCATTGTGTTTCAGTTCCCTCTGTACTGGTACAGCTGTCCGCCGCTGCTGAAAAAATGGTTCGACGATGTGCTGACCTTCGGATGGGCGTTCGGGCCCGGCGGCGACCATTTGAGGGGCAAAGAGTTTGTCGTGGCGACAACGACAGGCGGGGAAGAGAAGGGATACCGCGCTGGCGGACACAATTGGTTTACGCTCAGCGAATATTTGCGACCGATCCAAGGAACACTGAGCCGGTGCAACGGGACTTATTTACCCGCCTTCGTCTCTTACAGCCCATCGCCCGAGGAGCTGCCGAATGAGGTCAGACGGTATGTTCAGCATATTATGAGCCCTATGGCCGCATTGGCCCAATAATCAAAGGATAAGCGGGGCCTTTCGCCCCGCTTTTAATATAAAAAACGCTAAGCTTTAATATACTCCGAGAAATTCTCCTGCAAGTACCGTGAATTAATATCCTCCCGCAAATGATGGTCGATCAATTCGTCAAGTTGATCTATTTCCTTATGCATCATAAATTCGAGAATGGTTAGATGCTCTTTATGGATTTCCACCAGCTTTTCTTTCCTCAGCATATGCAGTCTGCGGTATCTGGCGTAATGGACATTGGACTGCTGAATCAAATTCCACAGGAATTCTCGCCCGGTCAGGCGAAACAGGGATTGGTGAAAGGCATCATCCAGGTTCAGAAATCGTTCGCTATCTTCGTCCTCTGCGATGACGGCCTGCTGCTTGTCCAGGATCTCCCTGAGCTCATGAACTCCTTTGAGCGGGAGGTGGGCGGACAAATCTTTGATGATTTCTTTTTCGAGCACACTTCGCAAATAAATCATCTGTTCGACCGACTCCAAATCAATAAAGGAAACAAGGTTGCCTTTTTTGGGATAGATATCGATATAGGATTCCAGACTGAGATGTTTCAGCACATCGCGAAGCGGGGTCCTGGAGATTCGGAAACGTTCGGACAGGGCGGTCTCGCTTAGAATGGCGCCGGGCTTTAGCTTCAGGGTAAGGATTTCGGTTTTTAGTGATTTCATGATCTCATCTTTAATGGACATGTTGACTCCTGCTTTGGTTTTTGTGTTTATCTAGTATACATCATGTTAACACAAATAAAATTCAGGCCGGGTGATAAATCTTACAGACGCTTCTCAATCTTGTATTTTATGATCAACTCAATCTTGTATACAAGAAGGAGGAGATCATTGAAATGAATATGACATGGCGCTGGTATGGGGAAGGGAACGACAATATTACGCTTGACCATATTCGGCAAATTCCCGGAGTAATGGGAATCGTCTGGTCCTTGCATGACAAGGTGGCCGGGGAAGTATGGGAAATGGAACGGATTCAGGAAGTGGCGGATCAGATCACAAGCAAAGGCTTCAGCACCGCCGTCGTGGAGAGTGTCAACGTTCATGATGATATCAAAATCGGCTTGCCGACACGCGACAAGTATATCGACATTTATATCGACACCATCCGCAAGTTGGCCAAGGTTGGCGTTAAGGTGATCTGCTATAATTTCATGCCGGTTTTTGACTGGTCGCGTACGGAACTGTACAAGGAGCTCCCCGATGGCTCGAACGCGCTTTTTTATGAAAAGGCTGCCATTACGGATGATCCGCGGGAGATGGTGGACCGGATTCTGAAAGGTGCCGGAGAATTTACGATGCCTGGCTGGGAACCGGAACGGTTGGCAAAGCTGGATGAGCTGTTTGCCGCTTATGCGGATGTGACGGAAGAGAAGCTGTTTGAGAACCTGAAGTATTTTTTGGAGCGCATTATTCCGGTATGTGAAGAAGTGGATATCAAAATGGCGATTCACCCCGACGATCCGGCTTGGCCGATCTTTGGCCTGCCGCGCATTATCCGCAGCCGGGACACCATCCGCCGCATGCTGGACGCCGTAGATAGCCCATATAACGGCTTGACATTCTGCACGGGTTCGCTGGGAACGAATCCGGAAAACGATCTGCCGGCGATGATCCGCGAGTTCCATGACCGGATTCATTTTGCCCATATCCGTAATGTGAAAGTGTTTGATAACGGAGATTTTATCGAGGTGTCCCATCGCGGGCGTGACGGCAGCGTAGATATTGCGGAAGTTGTCAAAGCCTATCACGAAAACGGATACACCGGTTATGTGCGTCCCGATCACGGGCGGCATTTGTGGGGGGAAGAGAAGAATTGCCGTCCAGGCTATGGCCTGTATGACCGGGCGCTGGGCGTGATGTATTTGCTGGGCGTTTGGGACAGCCTGGAAAAGGCTAGGGAGGCAAAATAATGCTGCGTCTTAGCCGGGAAAGTCTGAAGGCTGGCCGATCCGCCTGGGAGGCGGCGGGCGTTGAGCTGCCGAAGTTCGAGCTGGAAACGGTAGCGAAGAATACGCGAGCCAATCCGCAGTGGGTTCATTTTGGCGCCGGCAACATCTTCCGAGGATTTGTGGCCAACGCCCATCAAAAGCTGCTGGACAACGGCAAAGCGGATACCGGCATTATCGCTGCGGAATCGTTTGATTTTGAGATGATCGACAGGGTCTACAAACCTTATGACAATCTGACGCTGCTGGTGCTGATGAATGCGCGTGGCGAATTTCAGAAGAAAGTGGTTGGCAGCATTGTCGAAGCCATCGCCGCAGACAAAAACCGGGAAGCGGATTACAGCCGCTTGATCGAAATCTTTGAGCACCCGAGCCTGCAAATGGCCAGCTTCACCATTACGGAAAAAGGGTATTCCCTGACAGGGCCGGACGGCCGGTACCTCGGCATTGTGGAGAAGGATATTGAAAACGGTCCCGTACAGCAGCCGATTCATGCAATGAGCCTCGTCGCCTCGCTGGCTTACCGCCGTTATTTGAACGGCCGGTATCCGATGACTTTCGTCAGCATGGACAATTGCTCCCATAACGGAGACAAGTTGAAGCACGCCGTCTTGACGATTGCCAAGGAATGGGCAAAGAGAGGTCTGGTTGAAGGCGGATTCATCGACTATCTTGAAGATGAACACAAAATTACGTTCCCGCTGTCCATGATCGATAAAATTACGCCGCGTCCGTCGGAAACGGTGCAGGCGGCGCTCCTGGAGCAGGGGATCGGCGATATGGATGTGATTGTCACTTCCAAGAATACGTATACTGCGCCTTTCGTCAATGCGGAGATCAGTGAATATCTGGTGATCGAGGACAAGTTTGCAAACGGCCGTCCACCGCTTGAGGAAGCCGGGATTATTTTCACGGACAGGGACACCGTCAACAAAGTGGAAACGATGAAAGTTACGACCTGCTTGAATCCACTCCACACCGCACTCGCCGTATCCGGTTGTCTACTAGGGTTTACGCTGATTGCGGATGAAATGAAGGATGGTACGCTGCGCAGGTTCGTGGAAACCATCGGTTACACCGAAGGACTGCCGGTAGTGGTCGACCCCGGCATCCTGAGTCCCAAGGGGTTTCTGGACGAAGTGCTGCAGGAACGTTTTTCGAATCCGTTTATTCCCGACACCCCACAGCGGATCGCGACCGATACCTCGCAGAAAGTGGGCATCCGTTTCGGTGAAACGATCAAATCCTACATTCGCCGTGAGGACCTTGATCCGGCAAAACTTACGGCCATCCCGTTGGCGATCGCAGCCTGGTGCCGTTACTTGCTGGGCGTGGATGATGAAGGCAAGCCGTTCACTTTAAGTCCGGACCCGCTTCTGGAAACGCTGCAGGGGCATTTGGCAGGGGTACGACTAGGCGATAAAACCTCGGGAGTCCGCGCCATTCTTGAGGATGATCAGATTTTTGGCGTCTCCTTGTACTCGATCGGACTTGGGGAGAAAATTGAGAACATGTTCTATGAAATGTCGGAGGCTCCGGGGGCCGTGCGGAGAACGCTGGATAAATATTTGAAATAAGTTCGTATATTTGGAAGCCTTTCTGGAAACAGACGGAGGTAGGGACAAACAAGGTATGTCCTGAATCGTGTTTGTGAAAGAAGGGCTTTTTTTACTTTAGGGCTATCTGACCGCAATCTGTGTTATTATGGAGGATATGAACTGTTTTTGCACAAAACGGAAAGAGCGGAGCTTTGACGATGAAAAAGCTGACTATCGACGATGTCGCCCGTAGGGCCGGCGTTTCCAAAAGCACAATATCCCAGTACTTGAACCAGCGGTATAAGTATATGAGCGAAGCGACGCGGCAGCGGATCGCCGAAGTCATAGAGGAATTGGATTATCGGCCGAACGGCCTTGCCCGCAGCCTGAAGCAGAATCGCACTCATCTCGTCGGGGTCATTGTGGCAGATCTCGACTATACTTTGTCTATCCAGTGCGTTAGAGCCATCGAAAGCGAGCTGCAAAACCAGGGGATTCAGGTTTTGATCTGCAATGCTGACGAAAACCCGGAGAAGGAGCAGCTCTATATTGAAACACTGATTGCCAGACAGGTTGACGGTTTGATCGTGTTCCCTACGGGGCATCAATCCTCGGCCTACAGCCGTCTCGGCGAACTGGAGATGCCGTTCGTTTTCATTGACCGGCTAGTTGACGGCGTTAGCACCCAGAGCCTGCTGCTTGATAACGAAATCGCCGCCAAGTTGGGAGTAGAAGAGCTGGTTCATAACGGGCATACCCGGATCGGCATGATGACGCTGCCGCTTGGGGAGCAGGGGATTACTCCACGCAAGGAGCGGCTGGGCGGATTCCGCAAGGCCATGGAGGAGGCGGGCTTGCCGCTGCGAGAAGAATATCTTGTGAGTGCCCCGGCGCAGGAGATCGGAGCCCGGCTCTCGGAACTAATGGCGCTTCCGGAGCCGCCGACGGCGCTGATCGCCGGTAACGATATTGTGCTGGCCGAGCTATTGAAGGCTTCCAACCGGCTGGGGATTTCCATTCCCGAGCGACTGTCGGTCATTGGCATAGACGATGCCGATTTTGCCCGCATCTACGATCCGGTTATCACAACGATTTGTCAGCCCACCCATGAGATGGGGGTTCAAGCTGCTAAGGTCATTCTTTCCGGCATCGAGGATCGGGACAGACCGATACCTATTACGTACCGTTTTCCGCCCGCGCTTCGACGTGGGGAGTCGGTGAAAAAGATGGAGATTCGGTAAAGCCGGCAAGAACCTAAAAGGACTTTGACTTCCTCAGCATTTGGAGGTCAAAGTCCTTTTATATGGTGATTTTAGCTGACAGTTACGGCGGATGCCATAAATGCCTCCAATTCAGCGCGGCTTGGCAGGCCGTCCGAGTCGCCCGGTGACATAACCGCCAGCGCGCCGATCGCATTCCCCCTGGAGACAGCCGCGTGTACTTCCAGCTTCTCCAATAGTCCGCTAATCACGCCGGCGGCGAATCCGTCGCCCGCGCCGACTGTATCGACAACCCGTTCCACTTTAAAGCCCGGCACAAAGCCGTGGCCTTGCAAGCCCTTGTAGAAAGCCCCGCCTGGCCCCATTTTGATGACCACCAGCGAGACGCCCTGTTTGAGATAGAAATCGGCAATCTCCTCAGGCTCCTCCAACCCGGTTAACAGGCGCCCTTCGCCGATGCCGGGAAAAAACCAGTCGGAACGGCAGGCCAACTCGTTGATCGTCCGAATCATCGTCTCCTGGTCGCTCCATAATACCGGCCGCAGATTGGGATCAAAGGATATCGTTCGGTTCTGACTTTTCATATAGTCCATGGCATGGCGTGAGAATTCCAGCATGGATGGTGAAAGCGCGGCCGAAATACCCGTGACGTGCAGATGACCGGCTGAAGCAAAGTAAGCCGGGTCAAAGTCGGCGATACCAAGGGTGGAGGCTGCGGACCCTTTACGGTAATATTCCACCTTGGGATCACCGTTTAGTACTCTGGATTTTAGAAGCAGGCCGGTCGGTTTCTCATGAGTTAACCTCACCCTGGAGGTGTCGATGCCCTCTCTGTTCTGGGTATCCAGAATATATCGCCCCAGGCTGTCCTCTCCAAGCTTCGTGACATAGCCGGTTGGATGACCGAGACGGCAGAGACCGGTCGCCACATTGCTTTCGGCTCCAGCCAATGCTTTGGAGAAAGCAGCAGCTTCGTGAAGTTCGCCGACCTCATCGGCGCGGAACATGACCATCGGTTCGCCGAAAGTAACGGCGGCCAAGGCTTTTGACATGTAAGATTCCCCCTAAAGACTAATTATTCTCAAAATATCATATAAACCGGTTTTGTACAATGCTGGACTTTATACTTACCTTAGAAATACAAAATGATTAATCAGAAAATAGTTGATTTTATTGAGTTATATTGGAATTATAAAAAAACGTTGACGGAGCTGATGATTGTGTTTAGTATCAAGTTGAAGCAGAAATTAGTAGGTTTCAATTTCATTTTGATAAAATAATTTAGTAAATTTTATTATGTGTAAAGGAGAAGAGTTCTATGAAGAAGTTAAAAGTGTTGGGAAATTTGCAGGAATGTGGCGTAGTAGCGGTAATCCGGGCGGATAATGCGGAAGATGCCTGTAAAATGTCTGCAGCCTGTATTGAAGGCGGCTTAACCAATATAGAAGTGACGTTCACAACGCCGGGCGCGGAAGAAGCCATCCGCCGGCTGGTATCCGAGTATGGAAAGCAGGCGGTCGTCGGCGCCGGTACTGTGCTTGATCCGGTTACGGCGCGGATTGCCATTCTAGCTGGGGCGGAATTTGTGGTCAGTCCATCGTTCGAGAAGGAAACGGCGCAGCTTTGCAACCTATACGGGATTCCTTATATGCCGGGCGTTTTGACGCTGAGTGAAATCAAGGAGGCGCTGAAGCTGGGGGTTGATGTCCTGAAATTGTTCCCGGGCAGCGCTTTCGGTCCCGATTTCGTCAAGGCGGTTAAGGGCCCGATGCCGCATGTCAGCATCATGCCAACGGGCGGCGTTGATCTTGAAAATATGGAACAGTGGCTTAAGGCTGGCTGTATCGCCGTCGGGATCGGCAGCAACCTTACGGCTCCGGCGAAGCAAGGCCGCTACGACCAAATCACGGAGTTGGCGGAAGCCTATGTATCCAAGTACCGGGCACTAAGTAAATAGAATGAGGCGGGAACACTGCTAAGTTGTTAAGAGATGGCCCCTGTATGGATCAGGGGTTATTTTATTTTTTTTCTTGAAAATAACGTATATATAAGTTGAACTAAAGAAGGCTCAACCTAATAATCAGTGCTTGACAATCAAGCCGGCAACCGATCGTGGCAAGAAATATCGGAAGGGCGTTGAAAGCTTGAGGACAGGGAAGGCTGGTGGGGGGGGGGGGCGGCAGATCAACATCCGGTGGCCGGACGCTTTGCACGATTATCCCGTTTGATCAGGAAGCAGAGAAGCAGATACATTCAGGCCGTTCTCTTTTTCTTCATTATACCAAACATGTGTTCTCTAATCAAGAAAATCTCACTGAACCGGTGCTTCCGTTTCTCCAGTACGATAGGATATAAATACTCGGCGAACTCCTTCATGGTCCGGTCTTTTTGCTGTTCGATGTCGGTATAAGCTTCCAAATTATAAGGGAGGAAAAGAATGTCGGACCATGCTTTGATCTGCTCGCGATCCCGGGAGGGAACCCCGAGCAGATCCGCGATAACGGTAACCGGCAGCGGAATCGCCAGCTGTTGGATGATATCGGCGACCGGTGCGCCTTCCATATCCGCGATCAGCTCGTCGATGATCTCCTGGATCCGGGGCTCCTTCTTTAAGGCTGCGGGGAGTAAACGCTTGGGCGAGAAGCGCGCGCCGTTTGCGATGCTCCGGCGGATCAACCTGGTTGACGTTGCTCCGGTTATCCATTTGTCTGGGAGTCGAAATCAAACTTCGTTCCTTTTTGTTGGAGAACAGCTCATGGTCGAACAGCACTCGCTTGGCATGGTCGTATAAAAACACGTTCCAAACATCCTGCTCGGCATCGTAGTGGACGGGGGCATTGTCCCTCATGTCCTTGTACCAGGCATACGGTTCCCATTGCGCTTGCTTTGTCGTAAGTTTCGAAATTTCATGCAGAATGATCACTTGGCGATTTGCGTTCATTTGGTTTCCTCCCATACGGAATGATTTTAATGGTTTATGCGTTAAAATATGAAGTCCAGGGGACGGCTTCGAGTGCGGAATAACTTAACTTAACTTAACTTAACTGTTCATTCTTCTATATGCCGATGGAGTTACGGCCGAATACATGCGGGAATTTAGCAAAACAAAAAACCTGCAATTGTGCAGGTTTTAAGCAAGCTTCAATTGTACATTTCCATTTTACCTACCTCATACTGGCCAGCATTTCCACAAACTTGGTTGCTTCCGCCCCGGTCACGAACCGATTCGGCGCAAAGCGGGTTGCGGAATCACCGTTCAGGATCCCTGCCGCAACGGAGCGTGCAATCGCTTCGGAAGCCCAATGCCCGCTCGGCACGTCGCTGAACTTTGCCGCGCTTGCCGAAGAGGAGGCCTGCTCCAGTTTCGCATTCCGCACGATATTATCGGCGATCGCCGCAAGCTGCGCCCGTGTCACGGCCAAATCCGGGGCAAACAGGCCGCCGCCGATTCCCTTCATGATCCCGGCCGTCGTATTCTGACGAATAGCCAGATCCTGAGGCGAATTATCAGTATCCGTATAAATATCGGTGCCGATCACCTCGGCAAGGTTCAGCCGGTCCGCCAATAACGCAGCCAATTCCGCGCGTGTCACCTGAGCATCCTGCTGCAGAGAGACCGCTGCGGCAGCTGGTTTTTTCTGCTCAAATAACCAAGCCAGCATGTTCTTATCGTTAAATACGGGCACCCAGGAACAGTGTCTAAAATCTCCGTGCAGCTGTTGAGAGGCCATAAACGCATCGTCATAAATGCTCAGCTTGGCCTGCTTGTTGCCCAATCCGGTCAATGCCTCATACGCCAGCGTACTCGTCCGGCTATCCGTGATCGGGTCATTTTGTGCGTGCACGAGCCATACCGGCACATCCGCCAGATCCTTCAGTTCCCGCTTAAACGTCTCCACGGAACCGGTGTAATCGGCTACAGCGTCTTTCGCCGCAACAACAATGGAGCCGGCAAACAGCCCGGGATACTGCATCAGGAAACGAAGCGCGCCGCCTCCGCCGCTGGACACGCCTACAACATAAATCCGGTTCGGGTCCACCTTGCCGGAATCGACAAGCTCCCCGATCAACTCCGCCTGTACCTCAAAATAGTCCCGCATCAGCGAAAGTTCTTCGGGATTGTTATAGATTTTCCAGCCATAGTTTTTGGGAAACTGTACGGCGAGTACGGAAGTATCGTAACCCGAGTCTAGCCAGGCAACCGCGCCTTTGTTCTCGGTAAGCTGTTTCAGATTGTCCGCACCGACCTCGCCGCCGCCGTGCAGCCATACAATCAGAGGTTGCGGGGCCGCAGAATCGGTCAGTTTTAACCGATAGCTCAACTTTTCTCCGTTAGCGCCTGTATATTCCCCTGCGGTAAAATCATCGACCGTCCGCGTCTTCACCGTCGTTACGGATGCCTGATTAAACGACAACTCCGGGTAACGTTCGTTTGTCACGGAAAACGCGGAAACCGGCCCCCCAGGATATTTAAATGGCTTTACTTTAAGGGATAAAACGTTTTCATGCCAGCTCAATTCAACCCCGTCATCCGTATAATCCGCTTGCACTGTTTCGTTTTTCTCGTTCACCGGATATCCGTCGTAGTTGCCGGTAATCTCAAAATCGGATGCTTTCAAATCGGCATATTCGCTCGCATTGCTTACTTTCAGATCAAACGATTCAACCATCCTTCCCGTATCGCCGATATACGTGTTTGCCGTAATTTGCCCAGGTGAAGCCGCTTCGGCTTTCGCAGGCAGCCCACCGGTCAGTATGGTGCCGATCGACAATACTAACGTTAGCATCAGACCTGTACCCTTTTTCAATTTCATCCTACGTACCTCCAGTTGCAAAGTTGTGTTATTTTTTACATAGCGAGTCGGATCAGGCCGTTTAAAATGAAAAAAACCTAACCCGAACCGACATGGAAAAAAATCCAATGCCGAGTCGATTTAGGTTTTGCCCGAGTAAACGGTTACAATCCACATCGTATGTACATGTAAAACCATACATACGAACATTAAAAAAGTCAACAACTTATTTATCCCATCTCTGCTAAAATGAAAGTGTCCGAATCCAAATTTTGATATCATTTTTTACTTGAAAACGTTCTCCACATTTTATATAATGACCATACAATTTATTTTAGGGTTGTTACTGCGTTGCAGGCAAAGCCTAAACCAATCCGTGCTAGATTATATTTAGTGGGGGATTAGTTTAGGCTTTTTTTTGTCAGCAAAAAAATATAAAGTGGGCGAACTCATGAGGATTAAAAAAATATTTAACAATAATGTTGCATTGGTTGAAGGACCTAATCGATCTGAGATCATCGTTATTGGAAAGGGGCTGGCTTATCAGAAAACTCCAGGTGAAGATATAGATCCGACAAGAATTGAGAAGACGTTCGTGATGGAGACCAAAGAATTATCTGAGCGGCTATCTGCATTGCTGAGTGAGATTCCACCCAAGCATCTAGAATTGACAGATCAGATCATCCGTTATGCAAAAAAAGATCTAAAGGCCTCCTTTAGCAATAATATCTACCTGGCTCTTACAGATCATATTAGTTATGCAATCACTCGCCATACAGAGGGATTGAGTATTAAGAATGCGCTGCTCTGGGAGATACAGAAATTCTATCCGAAAGAATATCACACAGCAATGCATGCTTTACACTTAATTGAAAAGGAAACAGGGGTCAAGCTGCCTGATGATGAAGCCGGTTTTATCGCGATGCATTTTGTGAATGGACAGCAGGATGGCCAGGAAATGGAACAAACCTTAATGGTAACCCAGATGGTTCAAGAAATACTTAATATAGTAACTCTCTACTATGGAATTAAGTTGGATGAAGAATCGTTAAATTATAGCCGCTTTGTGACTCACTTGAAATATTTTTCGTATCGCACGCTGCGTCATGAATCAATTCCTTCAGAGGATGACGAGCTGTACGAACAAGTTAGTGCCAAGTATCCCGAAGCTTTCGCCTGCAGTGAGAAGGTAAGGGCTTATTTAAAGGATAAGTACCAAGTTGAGACAACCAATGCCGAAATGGTCTATTTTATGCTCCATATTAGGCGAGTGACCAGCAGATAATTATCCTATAACAATAAATAACAGGGTTGTTACCATTAGTTGGGCAAAGCCTGGATAAGTGATAAGTGTACTGGCCGTCCAGTGTGCTTCATCACCTGTTCAGGTTTTTTTATTTTATATATACAAGAATGAGGTCTAGAGGAGAGAGTGCAAATGAAATACGAAGATTTAGCCAAGGATATTGTGCAGAATATTGGGGGAGAGGAGAACGTAACGAATCTTGTCCATTGCGCAACACGATTGAGATTTAATTTGAAAGATAATCGATTGCCCGATAAAGAGAAGCTGAAAAGCTTAGAAGGTGTCCTGTCCGTCGTAGAAAGTGGCGGTCAATTCCAAGTGGTTATCGGCAATGACGTTGCACACGTGTATCAAGAGATTGTGAAAACCAGTAAATTGGGAGCGGGAAATTCCGCATCAACGAATGCAGATCAACCTAAGGAGAAGATTCTGTCCAGAATTTTTGCGGTGATTTCCGGAAGCCTGTCTCCCCTTTTGCCTGCCATGGCCGGAGCAGGGATACTAAAAGCCTTTTTAACCCTGTTTACAACCTTTGGATGGGTATCTGCGGAAAGTGGGACCTACCTCATTCTGGCTGCAGCAGCTAATGCTGTCTTCTATTTCCTGCCTATATTTCTGGGCGTTACTGCAGCGACCAAATTTGGAGCCAATCCTTATGTAGGCGGAGTTATCGGTGCAGCATTAATGGAACCTAACTTTACGGGACTGTTAGCTAACGGAGATAAGACCTCTTTTCTGGGCATCCCGGTAGTCTTGATGGATTATTCATCAACCGTCTTTCCGGTATTTGTAGCCATTTGGATTTTCTCTTACGTGGAGAAATTTTTAAAGAAAATCATTCATAAAGAGCTTCAAACGTTCTTGGTTCCATTGTTGTCTTTAGCCATTATTGTGCCACTTACTGCGATGATCTTCGGTCCGTTTGGTGTATATATCGGAAATGCGATAGCGGATGGGATCAATTATCTTATGGGAGTAAGCGGGCTATTAACCGGTGCTGTTATTGGCGGGTTAATCTTCTTCCTTGTTGTATTTGGTCTTCATTGGGGCATTATTCCGATCGTGCTGGCAAATCTGTCGAAAGGAACCGATCCCATCCTTGCGATGTGGGCAGCTTCTAACTTTGCAATGGCCGGGGTGGCGCTGGGAGTATTCCTGAAATCCAAAGAGAAGACGCTGAAATCAATTGCGGGCTCCTCTACGTTAAGTCTGTTGTTAGCGGGCGTTTCTGAGCCGACGGTCTATGGTATCTTACTGCGCTTTAAGCGCACAATGCCATATGTTATTATTGCCGGAGCTATTGGAGGAGCGATTAACGGGGGATTCCATACGTATGCTACAGCATTTGTTTTCCAAAATATTTTCTCCATCGGTGCATTTAAACCTGTTAGTTATTATTTAATCGGGATTGCCGCTGCTATGGGCATTGGTTTGGTTCTGACGATTCTTTTCGGATACCAGGACAAAAAAGCTGTTTCAGTGACTGAAGCAAGTGCTGCAGCTCCTGCTGCAGAAGGGCAAGCTGTTCCGGCGAAAGCAAGTTCAAACTCTACAGGGGGTTCGCCGGTCTTGAAGAAGGAGGTGCTTCTCAGCCCATTAACTGGAGATGTGAAATCCTTGACTGAGGTTCCTGATCCTGCCTTTGCAGAAGGTGCTATGGGGAAAGGGATTGCCATTGTTCCAAGTGTTGGCCAAGCCGTATCGCCAGTGAACGGTACGATTGGTACCATCCTCAAGTCAGGTCATGCTGTAGTTCTGCTATCCGAGAATGGAGCGGAAGTACTTATTCACATTGGAATCAATACGGTGCAATTAAAAGGGCGGTATTTCACCCCTCGGGTTAAGGAAGGAGATCAGGTCCGCAAAGGGGATCTATTGATTGAGTTTGATCTGGAGAAAATTAAGGAAGCCGGTTACGATCCGATCACTCCAATTATTATCTCGAATACCGACGATTATTTGGATGTTATTGAAACAACAAGCTCATCGGTTACAGCCCAAGATAAGTTGCTGACGCTTGTTGTCTAACACAGGCGGCGGAATTATCGTCTATTTGGAAGAAGGCGAAGTGATTATACCGTTTTAATTATTTGTGGGAGCATCTCTCTGAGGTCGCTAAAGCCATTCAGGATGGTGTCGATTTAATTGGATACACACACAAGCTGGGAGCCAATTGACTTGATCAGTGCCTCTACTGGAGAAATGAAAAAACGTTATGGATTTATTTATGTCGATAAAGATAATGCAGGCGAAGGAGGCATAAGAAGGATAAAAAAGAAAAGCTTTGCGTGGTACAAGAAGGTAATTGCCTCAAATGGGTCTGATATAGAATGAGATAATTCAGACAACAAAGCCGTCCTTAGTTAAGGATGGCTTTGTTGTCTGCAAGAGTAATATATAATCATCGTGTGTATCACGTGCTTAGCTGTAAAATTATGTAGAACCACCCCGCTTGAGCCGATCTTAAACCAGCCTTAAAGGCCGTTTAAGAGCTGTTTGCATTGGATATCCCCAAAATGACCTGGCAGGAACTTAAAACAGTCCTCTTTATGTTATTTTTATAAGAGATATAATTAAATTTTGAAAGCGGATACAATTAATGTGGTAAAATGATGGAGGGGGGAGGGCTGGGATATGGAGCATAATCATTGGATCCGCAGGGCAGCTTTGAGAATAAAAAACATGAAGTTCCAAAATAAATTAATGTTAGGATACCTGCTCATTTGCGTCATTCCGCTCATTAGTGTAAGCGTAATCATCTTCCGCCAGTCGGCAGTGGAACTGGAAGAATCCTCTCAAGAGTTCGCGGCTCTGTACACGTCCCAGATCCGAACTTCTTTGAATGAGCTTATGAAAGAATACGATAAGGTGACCAAGTCGGTGCTCATCGACGGCGAACTGATCTATAAGCTCGGGGACGAGCGGAACAGGTCGATGGATGAATTGATTTTACAGAGGGTGGCCGTCCAGCGGTTGCTCATGCGGGTCGCTTTGCTTAAACCGGAGATCGGTACCGTGATGCTGGTCAGCCGCGATAACGCCGTGTACCAGTATACCACGACCACAAACGTGGTCCACGAGAACGCACTGTTATCCCAGAATTGGTTTAAGCGGCTCCGCAGCTCCGATGAAACTTTTTTTATTACCGGGCTGCATGATCGTTCCTATTACGATGACAACGGAGAGGGAGCCATGGTGACGGTGGGAAGAGTCCTTCTCAACTCGGATGGGGCCTATGCGGGGATCCTGCTCATTGATCTGGACCCGTTTGCCTTGCTGCAGCTTGATCAAGATTTTGTCTCGGCTCGGGACAAATACGGGATGAGCGTCACCATAAGCAATCGCCATGGAGAAATCGTCTATCAATCCGACGCCGCCAGCGGCCGCTTGTCCTGGCAGCAGGTACTCACGTCCAGTGGGACTTATATTAAAGATAAAGGCGGCAAGAACAGGATTATATTAACGGGAAACACCGAACTCGGCAATTTGTTGGTCAGGACGGAAATCCCCCGCGAAAAGCTCCTGTCCAAGATCAATCAGATCCAAGGGGTGACCGTGATCGTGATCCTGGCAAGCTGTTTGATCATCGCACTCATGTCATTTGGATTAAGCTATACAATCACGAGGCCGATCAAGGCGCTCCGTAAAAGCATGAAGCAAGCGGAAATAGGCCAATACCTGCCCATCGAGAAAAAGCAGGCCAATGACGAGATCGGCAGCCTGGTCAATAGTTACAACAAGATGATCGTAACGATCCGCACCTTGATTGAGGATGTGTATATCGGGGAGATTAAGCATCGCCGAGCCAAGTTCATCGCGCTCCAGAACCAGATCAACCCGCATATGCTGTACAACACCTTGGAATCCATCCGCATGAAGGCGCTGGTGAATGATGATGAGGAGACGGCCGGCATGATCAAAATTCTGGCTCGTATGTTTAGGCTTGCTTTGGGGAAGGAAGGCAGGCAGCATTCAGTGAAGCATGAACTGGAATATACGGCGAATTATGTGCAGCTCCAGAACCTAAGGTTCGATAATAAGTTCCTTCTGGATATAAGAATTCCCGAGGACATACAGCAATGCAGCATCATCCCCCTGGTTTTCCAGCCGATCGTGGAGAACAGCATTAACCATGGGTTCGAAGACTACAGTCAGACTATGAATATCGCGATTGAGGGATTTTGGACGGAAGAAGGCGAGATCCTGATCCGGATTACGGATGATGGAATCGGCATTCCTGAGGCCAAACAAAAGGAGCTGCTAGCTTTGTTGGAGGCGGCCGGGTCAGATAAATACAAGCTGCATGTGACGGATGAACCTGCCGGTAAAGGGTTAGGCTTAAAAAATATCGCAGAACGCATCAAGCTTCATTATGGAGACCGGTATTATCTGATGATTCGTCCTGGAATCGGGCAAGGGACGACGGTTGAAATTTTAATCCCCAAGATCTGAGATGCTGCTTGTGCGAAATGAAAAGCGAGGTGCCTGGGATGAAGCTAATTTTGGTGGATGACGAGAAAGGGATTGTGGACGGCCTAAAAAAAATAATAGGCCGCTATATCCCGGATTGTGAGATCGTCGGTGCAGCTTATAACGGTTTGGAAGGGGTCCAATTAATTCAAAAACGGCACCCGGACATCGTGATAACGGATATTCGGATGCCGCAGGCGGATGGCCTGGAAATGATCAAAATGTTGAAAAGTGCGGGCAACCCGGCCAAATTCATTCTTTTAAGCGGGTATGCCGACTTCGAATATGCGCGAAAAGGCATGCAACTGGGGGTCCAATTCTACATCAACAAGCCGGTGGAGGAAGAGGAGCTTCGTGACTGCGTTTGTCAGGTCATGGAGGACATCCGGGCGGAAAGGGCTAAACTTCAGGAAGTGGTCGACTTGAAGCAGGAGGCTCATAACCTGATGCAGGAAAATGTATTGCGGGACATCCTTGATAACGGCAACGATAGCGCGGTTGATGTGAAAGAAGCCCTGAGGATCGCCGAAATACAAACGGAAGGTGTCCGGTTCATATGTGCCTTGCTGGAATTCGACGACGGTCTCGGTTGCTTGAAAGAATTCGGTCTCAGGCCGGTGTTTCAGCAAATCGATCGGGCCCTGGAGCGGTACAGGGCAGTATATCGATTCCGGTATTCCGGATCTCAGGTGGCCGTTGTAATTGCCCATGACAGGACTACCGCGTACGAGGAACTGATTCGTGCCATAGATGGCCTAAGGGATGCAATGTTCCGGGAACTGAATCTGTCCATCACCGCCGGAATCGGTACTTTCCAGGAACGGGCGGCGGGAATCGTCCGGTCTTTTGAGGAAGCCCGCTATGCAGTAAGCTACAAAGTCATCAAGGGGGAGGGGGCTGTGATCCCTTATCCCGAAACGATCAATCTGACGGGAAGGCGCCATCCCGTTCCTGAAGCATTGATTAACAAACTGGAAGCAGAGCTCGACAATATGAATGAAGAGGGATGTGTCGCCATCATCCGCGAGATTTTCCGGGGCATGGAAGCTCAGCAAGGGATGAGTCCCACGGATCTCCAAGTGCATTGTATAAACATCCTTTTATCAAGTGTGCGGAAGATGTCGTTTCAGCAGCTGCAACAGAATGACTTTCTGGGACGCAATATCCTGTCTCTGGAGGCCATCTCCAGCTTCCGAACGCTGGAGCGCCTGGAGAAATGGATGATTCAGGTCATTCGGTGCATCATTGTGTTTAAGGTAGAGCATAATGTGCCCAAGAAGAAGAATATCATCGCCGAAATCAAGGAATACGTATCGCAGCATTACAATGATCCAATCACCCTTGCGGAACTGGCCTCCCGGTTTTTTATCAGCCCTTATTATTTAAGCCAGTTATTCAAGCAAAAAACTGGGGATACCTATATCAATTTTCTGGCGCAGGTTCGGATCGGCAAGGCGAAGGAACTGCTGGAGCGAACGGATCTGAAGGTTTATGAAATTTGTGAGCGGGTAGGGTACTCGGATACGCAGTATTTTGCGCGGCTGTTCGAGAAATTAACAGGTTTAAAGCCCAGCGAATACCGCAAAAACCAATCGCGCGCTTAAATGAAACTTGTAGTTAGCCACTCCGAGCAGGAGTGGTTTTCAATTTATCCTTAAAAATGGCCTGGTTGGAACTTAAAAACGACCGATTGGCGATGGTTGCCCCCGATTGTATAGTGAAAGTGTAAGCGAATTCAACAACCAGATATCAAGGGGGGAAACAATTGAAAGCAGTTGCATTACACCGGATGAAGGTATATTGGCCGCTGTATGTGATGGCGATTCCGGGAATCGTTTTTCTGATTGTGTTTAAATTCATTCCGCTGGCCGGTTCTGTAATCGCCTTCAAGGATTATTCGGTTTTCCGGGGTTTCATTGATAGTCCTTGGGTAGGTCTCAAACATTTTAGCACCTTGCTTCACCATCCGGACTTTGCCCGAGTGTTCGGCAATACCCTGACGCTGGGATTTTTCAAGCTCGTACTGATTTTTCCGGTGCCTGTTTTGCTGGCGCTGATGATCAACGAGATTCGAAAATCGGCGCTGAAGAAAGGAATCCAGACCGCGCTGTACATTCCGCACTTTTTGTCTTGGGTGATCGTGGGCGGTATTCTCTTCGATTTCTTTGCGATAAGCGGTTTGTTTAACATTGTCATCGGGTGGTTTGGTCATGAACCGGTGTTGGCCATGCAAGAAAGCGCATACTTTCGGCCTGTTTATGTGCTCGCTTCGATATGGAGGGATGCCGGGTGGGGAACCGTGGTGTATATGGCCGCCATTAGCGCGATCGACCCGCAGCTCTATGAATCGGCGATGATCGATGGCGCCTCCAAGTTCAGGCAAATCCGCCACATTACCTTTCCGCTTTTGCTGCCGACCGTACTGGTGCTATTTTTGCTTGAGATCGGCAATTTCCTGGATCTTGGCTTTGATCAAGTGTATAATCTGCTCACTCCGATGACATACAACGTAGGGGATATCCTGGATACGTACGTATTCCGGACGGGCATTCAGCAAGCGCAGTACAGTTTCGCCACGGCGGTAGGGCTGTTTCAATCGGTGATCGGGTTTATTATGGTGTACACCTTCAATAAGTTGTCTAAGAAGGTTTCGGATGGGGGGCTCTGGTAGATATGGCTGAATCAAGAGGGGAAAAAATATTTGGTACGGCAATAACTGTCCTGCTTATCCTGTTTTCTATTATAGCGATCATACCGCTCCTGTCCGTGATTGCGACCTCGTTTAGTTCCAGAAGTGCTGTCGATATGAATCTGGTAACGTTATGGCCGAAAGAGTTTACGTTAGACTCATGGAAATACATTATTGATCGTCCCGACTTGTGGAAATCGTTTTTCCTGACGCTCGGTACGACGTTAATCGGCACGGTGTTGGCGCTCCTGATGACCGCCTTGTTCGCCTACCCGCTGTCGAAGCCCGAATTCCGCTGGGGTTCCGTGATTATGGTGCTAGTTGTGATTGCCATGATCTTTAAAGCGCCGATTGTGCCTTATTTCCTGACGGTCCGCGGCGTTGGCCTTTATGATAATCCATTGGTCCTGGTCATACCGCATATTCTGAATCCGTTCAATTTAATCATCATGAGGACCTTCTTCAAGCAATTCTCCAAAGAATTGGAGGAGGCCGCCTTTCTTGAGGGCTGCGGATATTTCCGGATGCTGTTCCAGTTCGTGCTTCCGCTATCCAAGGCTGTATTGGCGACCCTTGCTTTATTCTACGGTGTGGTGTTATGGAATCAGTTCCAGCATCCGCTGTTCTTCTTGCAGAATCCGGACTGGTTTCCGCTACAGATTAAGATCCGGCAGTTCATCACCGACGGCAACGTGATTATGGCCGGTGCCCCGACCACGGCTGATCTTAACTATAACGAGCGGACCTTAAGAGCGGCGACCGTGATCTTTGCGATCATCCCGATCATTCTGGTGTATCCTTTCCTGCAGAAATATTTCGTTAAAGGAGCCATGATCGGCTCCGTAAAAGGGTAATTAAAAAGGGGGAAACAGTATGAAACTTAAAAAGATCGGTCTATTGCTGGCGACAAGCATCCTTGCAATAGCAACAGTATTAACGGGTTGCGGCGGAAACAAAAACGCTGCCGAAGGTTCAGCGGCTGCGAACCAGAACCAGACTTCCAGCGGAGATGAAGTTGTCGATATTGAAGTGTGGGGTACCAACATCGGATATAAACCGATCACGAAAGGCAGCAAGCTGTATGAATTTTATAAAGAAAAGCTTGGCGTCGGCGTCATTCATCCGTATGTGGAATGGAATGGGGGCACCAATTATCTGAATCAGTTGAACCTGAAAATCGCCGCTGGAGAAATGCCGGACCTTTTCTTGCCCAAGGAAGGCATTGAAGACAGCCTAGCCAAAAATGGCGCCATTGTGGATCTGACTGATCTGTTGCCTCAATATGCGCCCAATTTATGGAATGCCATTCCGCAGGATATGTGGGATATTGTTAAGGCCAACGATCCTACCGGTCAAGGGAGAATCTACTATATTCCTGGTTTGGTGGATTATGGGAGATATGCCGGTCTGATCCGCCAGGATTGGCTCGACAAGTTGGGGCTGCAGATGCCGAAAACCCAAGACGAATATGTTAAGGTTCTGGAGGCGTTCAGGGACAAGGATCCTAACGGCAACGGCCAGAAGGATGAGCTTCCGACCGGCGGCCGGGAGGAAGCGCGTTGGATGGATCATTTGTTCGCCATGTACGGGGTAGCCATGTTCGAAGGTTATCCGGACTGGGACATTTATGACGGTGAGCTGACTTATTCCGCGGTGACTCCGAATATGAAAGCGGCTCTGGAGTTCCTATCCAAGCTGTACAAGGAAGGATTAATCGACAAGGAATCGCTGTTGAACACCAAGGATAAGTGGGACGGCAAGATTCATTCGGATAGGGTAGGAAACTATTTTCACTGGGTAGAGTCAGGCTATCTGCCTTTGGAAAATTTATATAAGAACACCGGCGTGAAGGCTGAATTTTCCGTACTCCCCATACCGAAAGTCGAAGGCTATGAAGGATTCTATACTTGGAAAAGATTTACGCCACCGGCCTGGGTGGTCAAGAACAACAAGGATGAGAAGAAGCTGATGGCCACCATGAAGCTGTTGAACAATATGTACGATAGGAAAAATTGGAAGGATCTGTACCTTGGTGTGGAAGGAATGCACCATACCCTGAAGGATGGCAAAGCGACCTTGCTTCCGGACGACAAGAGCACGCAGGAAAACCGGATTCTCGATCCGTATGCCAAAATATCCACCCTGGATTTCATGATCGATCTGAACAAGAGTACCGCTTCAGAAGATCGAATGTGGGCCATTGATCAAGTGAACCGGAATATGCAGGAAGCTCAGAAGTATGCCAAAATCATCGCCGGTGACGGCATGCCGGCCAGCGTCTATGACGGCTACCCGGACATTAACAACCGTACGCTGTATGTGGAATACGCCACCAAGATCATTATCGGCCAATATCCGATCAGCAAGTTCGACGAATTCGTCGATAAGTGGTATCAATCGGGCGGCGAAGAAGTGACGAAGCGTGCCAGAGAATGGCATGCGAAACTGCAGAAATAAATTTTTTATCATGATGATCCGCCCGGCATTCATTTGAAGTCGGGCGGATATTTCCATCTAAGCTGCGGCATCTGAAAGGGTTGAAACTAAGTTGAAACAGGGGGCTATTATGAACAAACGTCTACAAGAAGTGCTTGAGAACCGAGAACAAAATTATATTCTTCCATTTCTCTGGCAGCATGGCGAGGAGGAACAGGCGATTCGGGAAGAGATGGCCCGTGTTCATGAATCCGGAATCGGCGCCGTTTGCGTGGAGTCCCGGCCTCATCCGGATTTTCTTGGACCGAAATGGTGGAAGGATATGGACATTATTATGGAGGAAGCCCGGAATCGGGGCATGAAGGTATGGATTCTTGATGACGATCATTTTCCAACGGGACATGCGGGAGGCAAAGTGAAGGAGGCTCCCACAGAGCTTCATCGCATATTTTTGGGTGAACGTTATATCGATACCATCGGCCCTGCCCAGGGGACGTCACTGTTAGTGGATACTTTATTAATGTGCGGGCTTCGGCCAACGATCTCGCAGCCCCAACACGCGAGCGGCAAAAATAAGCTGGTTTCAGTGGTCGCGGTCCGCCGCGATCCATCTGATGGAGCATTGCTGGGTGACTGTGTCGATTTAACTGACCTTGTGCATGACGGTATCCTTTATTGGGATATTCCCGAAGGGTATTGGCGAATATTTATTATTTCGGAGAATAAGGATGGCGGTAGTAAGGCCCAGGAAGATTATCTGAACCCATTGGACCGGGAATCGGTGCGCATTTTGCTTGATACGGTGTATGAAGCTTTTTACGAACGGTACAGGGAAGATTTCGGAAAGACGATTGCCGGTTTCTTCTCGGATGAGCCAGGATTCTACAATGATCCGGCAACCTTTGATTTCAATTCTAAACCAGGAAAACAGGGAGTGCCGCTACCCTGGAGCCGGGAGATGCCGGCCCTGCTTGAGCAGGCGCTGGGCGAGGATTACCGTAAATGTCTATATCTTCTCTGGCAGGATACGGGAGAACAAGCCAATATCGTACGGTACACCTATATGAATATCGTCAGCAAGCTTTATGCGGAAAACTTCTGCAACCAAATCGGAACATGGTGCAGAGCCCGCGGGGTAGAATACATCGGACATGTTCTTGAAGACAACAACGTTCATGCCAGGCTTGGTTCCGGCACCGGACATTTCTTCCGCTCGCTTTGGGGACAAGACATGTCGGGCATCGATGTGGTGCTGTGGCAGATCGTCCCCGGCTTCGATGAATTGCCTTTCCGCAAGCCGACGGGGGAGACGGATAGTGAATTTTTCCACTATGGCCTCGCCAAGCTTGGTGTATCTCTTGGACACATCGATCCGAAAAAACAAGGCCGGACGATGTGCGAAATGTATGGGGCGTATGGCTGGGCGGAAGGGCTAAAGCTGATGAAATGGCTCACAGATCACATGCTCGTTCGCGGCGTCAATTATTTTGTCCCGCATGCCTTTACCCAGAAAGCTTTTCCGGATCCGGATTGTCCGCCGCACATGTATGCGGGCGGGAAAAATCCACAGTACCGCTACTATAAGCATTTAAATCGATATATGAATCGGATCAGTCACCTGATTTCGGGCGGAAGGCACGTGGCGACAACAGCCGTTCTATATCACGCTGAAGCCGAATGGTCCGGGGAAGCAATGTATTTTCACAAACCTGTGAAAAAATTGATGCAGCATCAGATCGACTGCGACGTTCTTCCCGTCGATGTTCTTTTGGAAACGGCTAGCGTGAAAGACAGCAAGCTGACCGTAAATCGCGAGGATTACGAATGTCTGATCGTGCCCTATGCAGAAGTGCTTCCGGCGGCGATGGTTCGGCGTTTGGCGGAGTTTGCCGAACAAGGACTGGCCGTTCGCTTTGTTGACGGGCTGCCTTTACGATCTAGTGAGGGGAGTGATATTTCTAGCGAACTGTCATGTCTAGCCGATCACCGGAATGTGAAGCGTGCGGCCTTAGACCAGCTGGCGCAAGACCTTATTGCAGAAGGATATTACGATGTTAGAGTAGACAAATACGAGCCGTACCTGCGGAATTATCACTACTGTCATGATGGTTTGGATGTGTTTATGTTCTTTAACGAACACCCGCATCAAACCCTATCCACGAGGATAATTTTACCTGTCCAAGGTGATGTTTATGCATATGATGCGTTCCTGAATCGGTTGATTGATTTAAATGTAAGTATGGAGAACGGAGCGAAAGCAGTGCAGCTTGTCCTTCATCCGTACGAGTCTATCGTTCTGCTCCATGGACCTGACCTGGAAGGCTATGCTGCACTCCCAAGGCATACCGCTCTGGCGGAGCTTGAGCTTCATGGCGAATGGACGGTTTCCACCGCTGATTCTGAAACTTATCCTCATTTTAAGAAGTGGGGAAAACTGACGGCTCTGACGAATATGAGCAGACCTGATCATTTACCCCGATTTTCAGGTACCTTCCGTTATGAAACGGAGTTTGAATGGGATGAAACCGAAAACCATGTTCTGCTGGATTTGGGTGAGGTTTACGAAACGGCAGAGGTGTGGTTGAACGGCGATCAAGCAGGGGTACGCATCTGTCCTCCATACCGGCTAGAGATCAATGGCCTTATAAAGAAGGGCAAAAATAAGCTTGTCATTGAAGTTACGAATACGTTGGTGAAGGATCAGCGTGACTTCTTGTCGGCCTTTGCGCAGCAGGAACCAAGCGGGCTCATCGGGCCCGTCCAGGTGAAAAGTATGTTCATGTCCGAGAATCGAAAATAATCAATTTATTGAGCTACTGGACTCAAAAGGTATAGATGATTAAAAAACATCATAAAGGGGCCGAATGAATGTTATATCCTATTATAACGGAAACACGTGCAATACTGGACTTGAATGGTGTTTGGAATTTTAAACTTGACTCTGGAAACGGCTTTGCCGATGAGTGGTATTCAAGGAAACTGACTGACACTATACCGATGGCGGTGCCTTCTTCCTATAACGATATAGGCGTCACTTCTGATATCCGGAACCATATCGGCTGGGTTTGGTATGAAAGGGAGTTTGCAGTTCCCAATCTGCTTCGATCCCAGCGCCTTGTCTTGCGGCTCGGCTCAGCTACACATGAAGCAAGGGTTTATGTGAACGGGGAACTGGTTATGGAGCACAAAGGCGGGTTCACCCCGTTCGAAGCCGAAATCAATCGGTTTTTACAAAATGGAAATAACCGGTTGACCGTTGCGGTAAACAATATTGTAAACCATTCCACCCTACCTGTCGGACACTATACCGAAAAAGAAATCGATGGGCATGGGAAAATTATTCAAAACACCCCGAATTTCGATTTTTTTAACTATTCGGGAATCCATCGGCCAGTCAAGATTTACGCCACTCCGCAAACGTATGTAAACGATATTTCAATCGTTACTGACTATGCGAACTTTACTGGAATTATAACATACAAGTTGGATATTGTCGGTGATGCCCAAGCGAGAGTAAGTATTATCGACGAATCCGATTTTATTGTTGCACAAGAAGCTGGCTTGAAAGGTACTTTTAGCATCCAGAACGTCAAGTTGTGGGAACCGTTGAATGCTTATCTTTACACTTTAAAAGTAGAACTATTGAAGGGCGTAGAAGTCGTTGATGTGTATGAACAGCCTTTCGGTGTAAGAACTGTAGAAGTCAAAGACGGCAAATTCATGATTAATAATAAGCCATTTTATTTTAAAGGATGCGGAAAACACGAGGATTCTCCCATTAACGGAAGAGGGTTCAACGAATCTGTAAATGTTATGGACCTTCATTTAATGAGGTGGATGGGTGCCAACTCTTTTCGGACATCACATTATCCATACTCCGAGGAACTCATGCGTCTGGCTGATCGTGAAGGTTTTGTCGTTATCGATGAAGTGCCGGCCGTTGGCTTAAACTTAAACTTCAATGCATTCACGGGTGTGGGCAGCGGGAATAGCAGCACAACTTGGGAAAGAATCAAGACACACGAGGCTCATCGCGAGGTCATTCGAGAGCTGGTGGCACGGGATAAGAATCATGCGTGTGTAGTTATGTGGTGCGTGGCAAACGAACCAGGGGCGGAAGAGGAAGGAGCATACGAATACTTCAAGCCGCTGGTGGAGTTGACCAAAGACTGTGATCCCCAAAAAAGACCGGTTACAATCACGACGATGATAAAATCCACCCCTAAAAATTGCAAAATCGCAGATCTAGTGGACGTTCTGGCTCTGAACCGATATTACGGATGGTATTACGATGTTGGTGAGTTAGAAATTGCAAAAATTCATCTTCGAGAGGAATTAGATGGCTGGAATAAGCGATGTCCGGGAAAGCCAATCATAATGGCGGAATTTGGTGCCGATACAATTGTCGGGTTCCACGAAGTTGATCCTGTTATGTTCACTGAAGAGTTTCAAGTGGAATACTTGCGTATCAATCATGAGGTTTTTGATGAATTCGACAATTTTATAGGAGAACATGTTTGGGTCTTTGCTGATTTTAATACAAGCCAGGGTGTCAGACGGGTGCAAGGAAACAAGAAAGGGATCTTTACGCGTGAAAGAAAGCCCAAATTTGCAGTTCATGAACTGCGAAAGAGATGGAATACCATTTCTGACTTTGGATACAAAAGGTAGAAGATTTTACTCTGATCGGGCCGCTGCAGCAGGTTCCCGATGTACACTAGGAAGGCGACGACGTCCTTAAAGAAGACTCCCTTAGGGACATTCTCCACGTTACCTCGGACAGAGCTGCAGTTGCTGACTTCGCTCGCATCAAGCCAGCGCCCCCTCGATTTAATGATTGTTTAATAGCAGGAAGGACTGAAGGTTTTCAAGAAAGGTGCCATTTATGATGAAGCATACATTTAATGTGCCAGACCTCAAAAAGATCCGTTTGATCGTGAACAGTGATGCCAAGAACGAAGCGGACGACCAATATGCAATCGTTCATGCATTGTTAACATCCCAATTTATCGTGAAAGGCTTGATTGGCGCCCATTTTGGTGAGGAGAGAAGTCAAACCTCAATGATGGACAGTGTGAAAGAAATCGAACTTCTGTTGGACCTCATGGGTTTGTCGGGGGAATATCCTGTTCTTTGTGGAGCCGAACGCGCCATGCAAGACGAGCGGACACCAGTCTTGTCCGAGGGTGCAGAGCTTATTGTGCGAGAAGCCATGTCCAATGATCAGAGGCCCTTGTTCGTGATTTTCCTCGGGGCCATCACAGATCTGGCTACGGCGTATCTCATGAACCCGGCGATTGCCGATCGTTTAACAGCGGTATGGATCGGAGGAGGAGCTTGGCCGGATGGTGGAGCGGAATTCAACCTAGGGAACGACATTCACGCAGCAAACGTCGTATTCAGCTCTCCGATCCCTCTGTGGCAGATTCCTAGAAACGTGTACAGCAAGATGCGGGTCAGCATCACCGAATTAAAACGAAGAGTAGAACCATGCGGCACGATTGGTCGATACTTATATCACCAATTGTTGGAAACCTATCAGAAATGGGAAACCAATCTGGATTGGCCAAGGGGGGAAATGTGGACCTTGGGAGATTCCCCAGCGGTAGGATTGCTAATGCACGACCAACCTTATGATTATGATTTGAAACCCGCCCCCCGGGTATCTCCGGACATGACTTATGTTCATTATCAAAAGGAGAGACGAATCAGGGTATATCGAGATATCGATGTCCGGTTTATTTTGGAAGATATGTATGCCAAATTAGAGTTCTTTAAAGCCAATAAAGTGGGAGAAGGCACTAATGAAATATGTATGTAATCCGATGAATATCGAATATAAGTATCAGTTTGTCGACTATGAAAAGATGAGTGTTTATAGAGAAGCGGCGGACCCTTCGCTAATCATGTTTAAGGGGAGATACTACCTTTTTCCATCAATGACAGCCGGATTTCTTTCTAGTGCTAATTTGGTAGAGTGGGACTTCCATTCCCTGCAGGACGTACCGATTTATGACTATGCTCCAGACGTACGTGTAATGGGGGAATATATATATTTTTCCGCATCTTCCAAAAGTAAAAACTGCTCCTTTTTCAGGACAAAAGATCCGGTCAAAGGTGAGTTTGAAGAAATCCCCGGAGATTTTCCTTTCTGGGACCCGAATCTGTTCGTTGATCATGATGGCCGAATTTATTTCTACTGGGGCTGTTCCAACATAACGCCGATATATGGGATTGAGCTAAATCCTGAAAGCATGAAACCGCTAGGTAAGCCGGTCGAACTTATTTATGGCAAGCCATCGGTACATGGTTATGAAAGAACCGGTGAAAATCATATTTTCGGCAAAACTGCGGAACAAATTGAAGAAATGGTTCAAGCCTATGCGAAAAGCGGAAACGTGCCCGATGAAAAGGTAAAGATGTTTAGGATTGCTGTTGGCAGTGATCCGTACATTGAGGGTCCGTGGATGGATAAATATAACGGTAAATATTATTTACAGTATTCCAGCCCTGCAACAGAAAATAATATTTACGGAGATGGTGTTTACGTATCCGACAAACCGTTGGGACCGTTTATTCTAGCTAAAAACAATCCTTACTCGTATAAGCCGGGGGGATTTATACCGGGTGCCGGCCATGGCTCAACAATGGAAGATAAGTTTGGAAATTGGTGGCATGCTGCAAGTATGAGAGTCAGCGTCAATCATCCATTTGAAAGACGTATAGGGCTGTGGCCTGCAGGCTTTGATCAAGATGGAGAATTATTCTGCAATCAACGA
Source organism: Paenibacillus lacisediminis (assembly GCF_046567315.2). Taxonomy (NCBI): domain Bacteria; kingdom Bacillati; phylum Bacillota; class Bacilli; order Caryophanales; family Paenibacillaceae; genus Paenibacillus; species Paenibacillus lacisediminis. Next base: position 146,263 of record NZ_JBKIAX020000001.1, read on the forward strand.
TATGGCGATTGGCCTATGAAGCTGGAACAGGCAAGGATGGACCCCTGGGGCGATCCCGAGTGGATGCTGCTCTCCTATGGAAAGCCCGCCTATGCATCTTCCTCTGAAGAAGGATATGAAGCTTCGAAGGCCACGAATGAAAATGTTCAAAATTGGTGGAAAGCGGCGTCCAATCAGCCGGGGGAATGGCTTGAAGTTGATTTGAAACATGTATGTGATGTGCGTGCCGTGCAAATCAATTTTGCAGATGACCATTTGCACCTTCCGTTTCCTGAGGGTGCAACAATAATGGAAAACGGAGAATTGAGAAAAATGAGAAGATACATTGACGAACGGAAGCATGTTACCCGTTGGCTCCTGGAAGGATCGGTTGACGGAACAGAATATTTCGTCATCGAAAATAAATTGGACGCAGATTCCGATTTGCCGCATGATCTCATTGTGACGGATAGCGGCATCAAGGCAAGGTATATCCGCTGCACGGTAAAAGAACTCCCCTATAACCAACAGGCGTGTATTTCCGGTCTTCGTATTTTTGGAATCGGCGAGGGGGACTTCCCTGGCAGGGTAAGCGGAGTCCAAACCGGACTTTTAAGCGAACTGGATCTTTCCGTATCGTGGGATCGAGACCATGCTACCGGACACAACGTGCTTTGGGGATTCGCGCCGGATAAGCTTTATCATAGTCATATGGTGTTCGGCAGTAATCAGTTGACGATTCGAGCTTTAGTCAAAGGCCAGCCGGTATATGTCCGAGTGGATGCCTTCAATGAAAGAGGGATCACCGAGGGCGAGGTGCATAAAGCGGTCTATATATGTTGAACTAAAGAAATTAGCGAGTTAGGCAAGAGTGTGGAATGATTCTGAAGAAACGGCAGTGGTCGCCTTTGAGAGCGGATTTCTACAGTATCTGAATTTAGTTCAATTAGAGAAATCCGCGAACAACAGCGATCGTAAGAACATTTCACACGGCTGCCCTATCACGTACAATCATTAGTTCAACTTATATAGGTAGAGAGTCAATTGATCGCAACTTGCTATATCAAGGAGGGAACCGAACATGACACAAGATGATCGCGACTGGAGAACGGAACAATTTCGTCTTGGCGCATGTTATTATCCGGAGCATTGGCCGGAGCTTCTTTGGGAAGATGATTTTAAGCGGATGAAGGAGCTCGGTTTTTCGGTAATTCGTATGGCAGAGTTCGCCTGGTCGATCTTCGAGCCGGAGGAGGGCCGCTTCGAGTTCGAGCTGTTCGACCGGGCGATCGATCTGGCGCACAGGCATGGCATGCTTGTCATTCTGGGAACGCCGACGGCGACACCGCCGGCGTGGCTCACCGCCAAGTATCCTGAAAGTTTGAACGCCAAGCAGGACGGTACGTTATACCGGCATGGGCATCGCCGTCACTACAACTACAATGCGCCTGTCTACCGTACACTTACCGCGCGGATTGTTACGCAGTTGGCAGAACACTACAGGGACCATCCGGCAGTGGTCGGATGGCAGATCGACAACGAGTTCAACTGCGAAGTCAACAACTTCTATTCCGAAGCCGATCACGCAGCGTTCCGCGTTTGGCTGCAGGAGAAATACGGCAGCCTTCATGCCCTGAACCAGGAATGGGGTACAGTGTTCTGGAATCAGACATATACGGACTGGTCGCAGGTGTTTTTGACTCGGCCGACAGCGGGCGGTTCATCGAACCCGCATCTGGCGCTTGATGAGAAGCGCTTCTTCTCGGACAGCGCGATTTCCTATGCCCAGCTTCAATCGGACATTTTGCGGGAAAAAGCGCCGAAGCAATGGGTCACGACAAACGGGATGTTCGGTCACCTGGACAGTCACCGGCTGACGGACGATGCCTTGGACGTGTTCGCCTACGATTCGTATCCGAATTTCAGCACGATTCAGCCGGATCAAGGCGAGCGGCCGCTGCTGGACCGCAAGTGGAGCCTGAATTTGAGTGCAGTACGCGACGTTTCGCCGAATTTCATCGTCATGGAGCAGCAATCCGGCCCCGGGGGATCGGCGGGCCGCTTGAAGATGCCTTCGCCGAAGCCGGGTCAGATGCGGCTCTGGACCTATCAATCGATCGCCCATGGTGCCGATATGGTGCTCTATTTCCGCTGGCGGACGGCAACCATGGGAACGGAGATGTACTGGCACGGCATTAACGATTATCATAACCGGCCGAACCGCCGCGTCGAGGAAGCCGGCCGCATCGGCAGCGAATTGCGGCGGATCGGCGGGGTTTTGCTTGGTTCCACTTACCAAGCCGAGGTGGCCATACTGAAGGATTACGACAATGAATGGGACGGCGAGCTGGATGTGTGGCACGGACCGCTTGCAGGGAAAAGCGTCCTGGCATGGTACAAAGCGCTGCAGCGCCACCATATCCCGGCTGACACGAAGTACATTCGTTCCTCGACGACTGTAGAGGATTTAGTCAAATACCGTGTGCTTGTCTATCCGCACCCGGCCATTATGGCGGAGTCGACGGCGGCGCTGCTTAAGCAGTACGTCGAGAGCGGAGGGACGCTTGTGCTTGGCTGCCGCAGCGGCTACAAGGATATGACGGGGCAGTGCTATATGCTGCCGTTTCCGGGAACGCTTGCCGATTTGTGCGGGATTGAGGTGGAAGACTTTACGCTGATCGGACCAATGCAGCAGGCGCCGGATATACAATGGGAAGGCGGCGCTGTCCTTAAAGGAGACGCTTTTGCGGACATTTTGCGCGTGACATCGGACAGCGCCGAAGTGCTGGCTGCTTATGCATCCGAATATTATGCGGGCAAGCCTGCTCTCGTACGATGCAAGCGTGGCGAAGGGAGCTCGTATTACTACGGAAGCGTGTTTACCGAAGCGGTAGCCGGCGCGCTGCTTGATGAGATCGGACTGACGTCCCCGGCTGCGGAATGGGCCGAGTTGCCCGAGGATGTAGAGCTGGCCATCCGAACGCATGCAGAAACGCAAAAAAGCTACGCCTTTTTAATGAACTATGCTCATACGGAGCAGACGGTCACTTTTCGGGTCCCCAAGCGCGATCTGCTCACGGAAAAAGTCCTGCAAGGCGCTTTTGCGATGCAGCCTTTCGAGGTGTGCGTTATCGAGCTTTCCGGGATGGAGCAGCACTGAGCTTAAAGTGAGTGTTTAAAAAGTCGGGTTTTCAGGACCGAGAAGGTTGAATGAAGCTAGGGACTGAGTAGCGGAGCGTAGGCAAACCTACGTGAGCAACTGAAATGTTTCCGAAGGAAACATGCTTCGGAAGCATGCGCTAGGCCCGGCTGAATTCAAGATTCGACGTCGAATCCACTCCATGAACTGTTTCGTCATGGAAAGACGACTTTTTAAACAACCTCTAAAAACAAGATTATTGAGGTGAAAAACATGATTCATGTTGGCACAAACTACCATCCTCATGATTGGCCGCGCGAGCGTTGGCCGGTAGATATTCGCATGATGAAGGAGTCAGGATTCAAGCTTGTACGTCTTGGACATTTGTGCTGGGACAGCTTCGAGCCATCAGAAGGCAATTTTGATTTCCAATGGTTCGATGAAGTGATGAATTTGTTCACGGAGGCGAACATGCGCGTGGTTCTGGATATCGCCACTCGTCCGGCGCCGACGTGGCTGCATAAGAAGTATCCCGCCATCAATCTCACAGACCGCAACGGGCATCGGCTGCAGCCGGTGCACCGTTACATGGAGGATGTGGGCAACCCGGTATTTCGGGAATTCGCGTACCGATTCGCCGAGACGCTGGTCAAGCGGTATGGCGGTCATCCTGCGCTGTATGCGTTCGGCCTGTGTAATGAAGTTGGCAGCGGTATGCCCACTTTCTCGAAAGAAGCCCGCCAGCGTTACGTTGAGTGGCTGAGAGCAAAATACGGCAGGGTGGAAGAATTGAATCGTGCTTGGGCTGCGCAAAGATGGTCCCGTAAGCTGAACAGCTTCGAAGATGCCGAATTTCCGGTTTCCGGGGAAAAGAACGGATCGCCGGAGAGAATGCTGGATATGCGGCGGTTTTTCTCGGATGAGCAGCTCTCCTATCTGCAGGAATTAAGCAGGATCGTCCGGCAGCACGCTCCGAATGCACGGGAAACGACGAACCATTGGGGCGAAAACCCTGTGCTGGGCTTCGATTATTTGAAAGTATACCGGCAGATCTTCGATTTGCCAGGGGTCGGCTTCTATCCCGGCGTCAATCCGGAAGACCGCAACGCGCTGTTTGGCGCATGCTTTACGATGAATCACCGGATCGGCGAGAAGGATGAGAGCATGTGGTGTCTGGAATTCCAGACCGGGTCCAACGGAGCTTATGCACCTCCGAAAGGCGTATTGCGCATGTATGCTTACCTGTCATTGTTGTTCCGTTCGGAAGCGGTATGCGCCTGGACGTGGAGATCCATGCTGGGCGGTGAAGAGCAGTATCTCTACGGGCTGCTCGATCACGACGGCCTTCCCGGAAGAAAGTTGGACGAATTCCGCCAATTTGCCTGCGAGATGGATAAACTGAAGCCAATCGGGTTGCCTTATCAGTCCAGGCCGGAAGTAGCGCTTGCTTATTCCTTCGAATCGTTTAAAGTGTCCGAGAATCAAACAGGATATTACAAAACGGCTTATCTGGATCAAATGATGCAGACGTTTCTGGCGTTGTGCGAAGACAATGTGGACTGCAATGTGGTGGACCTACGGCAAATCGACAAGGAATACAAGCTGTTGATCGTTCCCGGCCACTGCATTATGGACGAGGCATCCGCCCATTCGATCAGGCAGTTCACGGAACAAGGCGGGACTGTCATCATGACCGCTTATTCGGCCAAAGTGGATGAGCATAATCGCGTGTTTGGCACATCCATGCCCGGAAGGCTTGGCGATGTGTTCGGCATTCGCGCGAATGCGTTCGAGCGTCCGGTTTACCATCATTCCGATATGAATGAAGGCGGACTTCAGAAGCAGAAGATGGACCTGCGGCGTGAATCGCCGCAAATTCGTTTGAATGGCCGGACATTCGATGATCCGATCGATTATTATGAAATTTTGGAGCCTGCTACAGCGGAAGTTTTGGCTACGCTCACTAATTTGGAGAAAGAGTTACCTGCGGTTACCGTTAATGCATACGGAAAGGGGAAAGCGGTCTATGTGGCTGTTCCGGCTCAGGTTGACCTCATACAAGCGTTGTTGAACCATTTCTACGCGCAGCTCCATATTCAGAAGGGACCGGAAACGCCGCAGGGCGTATCTGCGCGGCAGATCGGCGATTATGTACTGTATGTGAATACAACGTCCTCGGAGCGGCATGTTTCGATTCCCACTCCTGGACAAGGCATGTTGATGGGCCGAAACTACGAGAGCGATTTATGCCTGGGCCCGTATGAGGTAGAAGTTTTGAAAAAGAACTGACTATCAGGAGGAATCCAGAATGAATTTCATAACAAATCCGATCCTGCCCGGCTTTAACCCTGATCCATCTATTGTTCGCGTCGGAGACGATTATTTTATCGCCACATCGACCTTTGAGTGGTTTCCCGGGATACAAATTCATCATTCCAAAGATTTAATTCACTGGAGAGTCTTGACTCATCCGCTCAATCGGATATCACAGCTTGATATGCTGGGCAACGTAAATTCCGGGGGAGTTTGGGCGCCTTGTTTGAGTTACGAAAACGGGATCTTTTACTTAATTTATACGGATGTTAAGTCACGAAAAGGGGCCTTCAAGGATACGCATAACTATTTGGTGACTTCAACCGATATCATGGGGCCGTGGTCGGAACCCGTTTATTTAAACAGCAGCGGTTTTGACCCTTCTTTGTTTCATGATGATGATGGCCGCAAATGGCTGTTGAATATGATCTGGGACTTCCGCAAAGGGAGGAACCAGTTCGGGGGGATCGTTATTCAGGAATACTCTCCAGCGGAGAAAAAATTAATCGGCCCGGTGACCAGCATTTTTCGAGGAACCGAGCTTGGGCGGACGGAAGGTCCGCATCTCTACAAACGTAATGGCTATTACTATCTGCTAACCGCCGAGGGCGGAACGAAATACGAGCACGCCGCCACTCTGGCAAGATCGGCTTCTATTTTCGGGCCTTATGAGGTGGCTCCCCATAACCCGATTCTGACAAGCTTCGGCTATCCCGAATTGTCGCTCCAAAAAGCGGGACATGCGTCCTTGGTCGAAACCCAAGCGGGCGAGTGGTATTTGGCCCATCTTTGTGCAAGACCTACGGCTGAACGCTATTGCACCTTGGGCCGGGAAACGGCGCTGCAGCGCTGCTATTGGGATGAAGACGATTGGCTGCGGCTGGATGGCGCGGGGAATATTCCAAGCTTAGAGGTGAAAGCTCCGAATCTGCCGGCTCACCCGTTTGAGACCGAACCTGAAAGAGATGATTTTGACGAACCGCAGCTTCGCATCCAGTGGAACACGCTTCGCATTCCGCCGGATTCAAGCTGGCTCTCCTTAAGTGAAAGGAAAGGGTACTTGCGTCTAAAAGGGATGGAATCGCTAAGTTCATGGCATAGACAAAGCCTTGTGGCTCGGCGGCAGCAGGCCTTTTGCTGCGAGGCTGAAACGGAGATCGAGTTTAACCCGGAGCATTTTCAGCAAATGGCCGGCTTAATTCTATATTATGATACGGATGATTACGTCTACCTGAGAATAACGCATTTGGAAGGGGCGGGAAGGGTGCTTGGGATCATCCAAACCGTACAAGGGGAGTACAACGAGCTTCTTGAAGCGGATGTTCCGCTTCCGGACGATGGACCGGTCAAGTTAAAGGCGACACTAAACCGTGAGAAACTGCAGTTTTCGTATGCTGCCACTGGTTCTGAATGGAAGCCAGTAGGCCCGGAAATCAATATTCTCCACCTTTCGGATGATAGCGCCAATCCTCTCCGGTTTACGGGAACCTTCATTGGAATGTGCGCGCAGGACTTAAGCGGTACTCGCAAACATGCCGATTTTGATTATTTTATTTACAGGGAAGAGGGCTCTTGATGCTAAGGGACTCCAGAGGCGCTATCTGCGCAAAAACCGGAGGTATGCAAAATTAACGGGCAGAGATGACGCTGATTTTCCTCGAATTGGCCTGAGGTGAGCTTGTTTAGAGAGAAATAAGGTCATTTGGGTCCGTTAGGCATTAGCGTTGCATTAACTTTTGCTCAAGATTTCCCGTAAAAGCAGACCGGAAATCTAACGGTTGTAGCAGTGGCTATTTTCCGAAAAAAAGACCTATTCTAAATTCTAACGGTTGTGAGCGTTGTTATTGGCCTGAATCTAAGCAAAATAACCGGATTTAAGTGAAATAAGCGTCATGGCAACCGTTAGAATTTGAAATCAACGTTTTTGGAACAAATAGTGCTTGTGGCATCCGTTAGAAAATTTGTGTGGCTAGAAAATGTATCTTGTTAGATCAGATTTGATGCAACGCTAGTGTGTTAGGCTGGGAAATACCCGGGAAATGGGCGAATAACGCCGCTGGAGTCCGTTAGAGCAGCGTCATCCCTTCAAATCACTCCAAAGAGCCGTAAATAGACGCCGCAAGGCGTCTATTTTTCGGCAACGATCGCAAACATAGGTCTGTGGCGGTTTAGGATTTTTTCGCCAGCACTATAAAATTCAGCATCGAATCCCTCATGGACTTGGATTTTAGTAAAACCAATAAACTTAAGCATTTCGCTGTCCCATCCCGGTCTTCTTACGTAGGTCAATGGCAAGGTAAGCGCCAGTTGATCTCCTTCCTCGATGTCTTTCTCTTCGCGGTACGGCAAGTAACCTAACTCGATCGCCTCCTCCTTAGCCTTGCTGAAAAGCTCCGCCTCCTGGGGATTGCTCAAAAACAAATTCCAATTTGCATCGAAAATAATAACTTGGCCCCCGCCGCCCAGCATCCCATGCCAATTTTGATAAGCCGCAACAGGATTGTATAGAAACCAGGTGACGTTCCTGGAAATGATGATATCAAATGTTTCTTCTGTCTGATATTCGATGATATCCGTCTCCATAATCTTGATATTGCAGTTGTATTTTTGCGCATTTTGTTTAGCTCTGACTACCATTTCAGGCGAGGAGTCGATGGCGGTAACCAGGTGCCCCATACGGCTAAGCAAAACCGCAAAAAATCCAGGCCCCGTTCCAACATCGAGGATTTTTAAATTCCGTTTTCCGGATAAAAGATCACTCAGAATCGCGTTCCATTGATCATATGTATCCGTTGCAAATTCGGTATTTACGATTTCATCATACACCTCTGCTCCTTTGTCCCAATAATCACGATATTGTTGTGCAAGTTTATGCTCAGTCATTAACCGGGTCTCCTTTATTAAAAAAATATGTTGCAAATCGTAACGATTACGATTAATAATAAACAAAGATTACTCCGTATGCAAGTGGTCATGATCTTTGCAGCGGTTTAATCACTAACATCGCAGGAGAGAAGTAGGAGGAGAGAGATGTTTAGCAGATATAGTTTCAGTGTTGCCGCCATTTTGACGTTGTTGTTGCTTATGGGATGCTCACAAGCCAAAAGCACGGTTTCCGGTTCCGGCCAAGAAGCGGACAAACAAATCGTTGTAGCAGTAACCCAGGATACTGAAGGAGATAAACTGGATGCCGCGACGTACAATGGAACACGGCATGTGCATGCCGCTATATATGATGCACTTGTGGAATATGAAGGGGAAGGCAAAATTGCCCCCAGCTTGGCCGAATCATGGGAAATCTCCGATGACGGAAAGACCTATACTTTTCATCTAAGAAAACAAGTGAAATTCTCGGACGGCAGTCCATTGAATTCAACGGCCGTTAAGTTTTCTTTGGAGCGGGCGGTCAGCAGAGAAGAGAATACTACGCTTGAAATATCCCGTTTACTAGAAAAAATAGAAACCCCTGATGACAACACAGTCGTCCTTACGTTTAAAGAAACCGCAACGCAAGTATTGTATGAGCTTAGTCAGGCGAGGCCTTTTCGGATTATGAGTCCAAACGCGGTGGCTCCTGCGGGAGATGTGAACGGAGAATTTCACCAAGCGATCGGCACGGGGCCTTGGAAAATAGGCAGCTATCAGCAAGGAGTTGAGACGGTTCTGGTTGCCAACGAGTTTTATTGGTTGGAGAAACCAGCGGAGTATTCGCTTGTTTTTAAAGTCATTACGGATCCGCAGGCAAGGGTGCTTGCGCTGCAATCCGGAGAGGTAGATCTCGCAGGTGGGGAAGTTGGCAATATTCCGGCGGAAAGTCTAAGTGTTTTTCAGAATAACGATAAGTATGTGGTGGAAACGGGCACCAGTACGATGTCGTATTTTTTGGTCATCAACCAAAACAATGCGGCTCTATCGGATAAAAATATACGCCAGGCCATCAATTACGGAAATGATACGAGTAAATTTGCAGATGGAAGCGGTGAGCCGGTCAAAGGGTTGTTTCAAGAGAAAGTCGCCTTTGTAACGGACGATAACCAGCCTTTTTATCCTTATAGCCCGGAGAAGGCAAAACAATTGTTTGAAGCCTCGGGCTACGAATGGAATGAGAAAAAGCAGCTTTACGAGAAAGACGGACAAGTCCTGCAGCTGCGGTTGGTGATCCAAACGGAAGAATATCCGGAGTGGAAAGAGATGGCGGAAATTTTTCAGGACAACATGAAGCAGATCGGCATCCAAGTAAGCATTGTGAACCAGGAAAGGGCAGCTTACTACGATACGTTATGGAGCAGCAAGGATTATGACCTGCTTATGTATCGGACTTATACGGATGCTCAATTGCCGTATCGCTTCCTGTCTTCTTTATTCTACAGTTCGCCATCCACGCCGGGCGTTGCTTATCAAGACCAGCAATTGTCGGACCTGCTGGATCAGATTGCTTCTACCGTCTCGGCAGAGCAGCAGCAGGCGTTATTTGACCAAGTATTCCTTCGCATGCATGAGGAAGCGATGTCGGTGCCGATCTACTACGCCAAGCAAACCTTTGTTCATAAGCGCGAACTGACCGGCTTTACTTTCAATGCCATAGAAGACGATCCTTTAAAGTGGCATCACTTGAAGAAGGAAGCACAATAATGCTGCGTTCCATTACCCATCGTCTGTTGATGTTAATGCTCACGTTTGTCCTGTTTTCATTGTTCGTCTTCACACTAATGCGTCTGGCGCCGGGGGATCCGGCGTCGATGATGCTGCTAAACATTGGAGCGGTGCCGGAGCAATCGTTGGTGGCTCATTTGCAGGCGCAATGGGGGCTTGATCAATCGTTTATTCAGCAATACATGGCTTGGATTGTTCAGTTATTTCAAGGAGAACTGGGGAATTCTTTTATGTCCGGCGAACCGGTGTTAAACGAAATCATGGACCGTTTAGACCCGACGTTCGGACTGATTGCAGGCTCCTTTTTGCTTACGATATTTATTTCAATTCCAGCAGGAATTTGGTTAGGGTTAAATGCAGGCTCAATTCCGGATCGCGTGGTTTATTCGGTAACCATTTTAGGGTTGTCGATCCCCTTATATTGGCTTGCTATTCTTCTCATGTACGCTTTCGGTGTGATCTGGCCGATTCTTCCGATTGTCGGAAGCTCCTCCGTACAGCATTATGTGCTTCCGGTAACGGCGATTTCCCTGGTCCAAAGCGTTTACTTCATTCGGATGGTGCGCTCATACACCGTTCAATACAGTAAATTCGCTTATATTGAAGCGGCAAAAGCCAGAGGTTTGCGGCCCGCTATCTTTTATCCGGCTTATTTATTCCGCGCCATGTTCATCCCGATAATGACGTTAATCACGACTAGCTTACCGAGTTTTTTTGGAGCCTCAATCATTACGGAAACGATTTTTAGTTTTCCGGGGTTCAGCAAATATATGCTCGAGGCGATATACCGCCGTGATTTTCCCGTCATTCAGGGGAGCGCGCTGCTGGTGGCCGCTTTTATATTTGTGTTTCATTTTGTGACCGATATCCTTTATTTTTTGGCCGATCCGCGTGTTCATCTTGACAAACAGAGGTGGGAACTATGATGAATCTCGTTCGGGCGAATAAACTTCCAACAACGGCTTTGTTGTTTATAGTGGTTCTTATTGTTACCGGGCTGAGCGCATCATGGATTTCACCTTACGACCCGTTCCAAACCAATCATCAAGCAAAGCTGCTTCCTCCAAGCCTTGCTCATCCGTTTGGAACGGATTATCTGGGAAGAGATTTGTTGAGCCGGGTGATTCACGGGATCAGCGACTCCGTGTTCCCCGTTTTCATAGTTCTCAGCGTCGTCATGTTGATCGGACTGTTCGTTGGCACGCTGAGCGCTTTTTGGGGGAATAAGCTTGACCTGTTGATGATGAGTGTGACGGATATTTTTACGGCCTTGCCGAATGTCCTGCTCACCATTGTGGTGGTTGGTTTTCTCGGTTTTGGCATGGAGAATGTGTATTTCGCGGTGATTCTTTCCTGGTGGGCCAAGTACGTAAGATTAATTCGCGGTTTGATCCATGATGTGAAAAAGGAGCCGTATATTATCGCCAGCAGGGTAAGCGGATCGTTTGGCATGAGAACGATAATCCGGCATATGATCCCGAATATCGCCCCGCAGCTTGGAACCATGCTGATTTTGGATGTAAGCAAGGTGATTCTAACTTTATCCGGTTTATCCTTCTTAGGAATTGGCGCGCAGCCGCCTTCACCCGAATGGGGTGTGATGTTGTTGGATGGGAAAAATTATTTACAGGTTGCGCCATGGATGGGGTTTTTCCCGGGTTTTATGATTTTTCTGACAGCCTGTTCGTTCCAGATTGTTGGCGAGCGGCTCAGGAGGGAGAAGTAATGGATGCCGCAGTAGAAATAAAACATCTGAATATTAGAAACGCAAATGGTCAATCGCTTGTGCATAACAGCAGTTTTTGTTTGGAACCGGGGAAAACTTACTGCTTATTGGGAGAAAGCGGAAGCGGTAAGACGTTAACCAGTAAAGCCATTTTAGGAATGCTTCCTGCCGATCTGCAAATGTCGGGCGATATCCTGTTGCGCGGCAAAAACCTGAATCGTTTATCCCAAAAGGACTGGCGTAAAATCAGGGGGAGACATGTGGGCGTCATTTTTCAGCACCCAGAACAAGCATTGCATCCAGCGATTCCGATTGGCAGACAATTATGTGATCTTATGCTTAGTCATTTACCGGTATCGAGGCATGAGGCTGAGAAACAAGCGGAAAAGATGCTGTCTCAAGTGTTCTTGAAAGATACGGCGCATATGATGAAAAGTTATTCTTATGAGCTGAGCGGCGGAATGAATCAACGTGTCATGATTGCGATGGCGCTTCTGTTAAAACCTGAAGTTGTCATCGCCGATGAACCGACGAGCGCGCTTGATGTCACAACCCAGGCTGAAGTCATCTCCTTATTGCATCATCTGATATTGGAGCTGAACATGAGTATGTTGTTTATTACGCACGACATACTCCTGGCAAGTTATCTTGCGGATACGATCGGTGTGATGCGTGACGGAGAAATCATAGAGCAGGGAAGGGCCGAGCGAATATTAGGACAACCCGAGCATGAATATACCAAGCAATTATGCAGGTATCGATCGCAAAGGCTCCTTAGCAAAGGAGGTGCCAGCCCGAATGCTTCAAGTTCAACAACTGTGCAAAGAAATGAATGGAAAGCAAATTCTGAGTGACATCAATTTTACTATCGAAGATGGAGAGTCCCTTGCCATCGTAGGCGAGAGCGGCAGCGGCAAATCAACGCTGGCCCAGCTGATTATGGCCTTAAAGCAACCGACTTCGGGTCAAATTATATTTAACGGGCAACACCTGCCCGGCAAAGGAATAAAACCGTATAAAGAGTGGTATCGCGATATTCAGATTGTTTTTCAAAATACAGCCTCAACATTAAACCCGGCGATGAGCTTGTTTCAGTGCTTGGAAGAACCGTTAAAGAACTTTACAAGCTTGAACAGAACGGAACGTAAAAACAGAATTGTAGAGTATTTAGACAAGGTAGGGCTTCGTGAGGAGCTTCTTAGATACCGGCCAGGTAAATTAAGCGGGGGCCAGTATCAAAGAGCTTGCCTGGCCAAAGCACTGATCATTCATCCCAAACTATTGATCTGTGATGAAATTGTCTCGAACCTTGATATCGTATTACAACAGCGGATCATCGAACTGCTTAAGTCCATTCAGCAGGAACAAGGGTTGTCTCTTCTGTTCATTACCCATGATCTCTCGCTTGTGCCCGGACTGTGCCAAGATATTATAGTGATGAAAGACGGGAAAAAGATCGAGCAATTTCATACTTCCGACCTCCATAATGAGAGCGCGCGCGACGCCTATACGATCACGTTGCTTAAATCAACCGAAATGCTTGAAACCGAATTTTTCGCCTAATTCTCCAGCGCTTTCAGGACTTTTCATCGCCACCTGCTCGCGGAAGGCAGAGGGAGTCAAGCCATACTTTTTCTTGAACAACGTGGAGAAGTAAGTGATATTGTACATGCCAACCGATTCACTGATTTTAGCTATAGTCTCATGGGTGGAAGCAAGCAAATCCTTTGCTTTCTCCAGCCTGGTGTGGTTCAGGTATTCACTGAACGATTGCCGGGTTGCTCCTTTGAACAGCTTTCCTAGATAGCTGGGCGACAGGCCGGCGAAGTTGGACACCAGCTCCAGAGATAAATTCGGCTCGGCGTAATGCTCCTGGATGTAATTTTGTACCTTCTCAATGATAACATTATGCTTCTGGGCATTCATCCAGTGATTCTTCTCTTCGATTAATGCGCAGATATTGAAACAATACCGCTGGAAGATGTCTTTGATTTCCGTCAGATGTTCGGCGGATTCAATATCGGTCACCGCAACCAGATACTCGTTGAAATTGGAATCCGGCACATGCTGTAAATAGTCAAAGTGTTTGAGCAAGGACAACATGAGCTGGATGCTGTAGGTAATGACCTGATTGATTGAGCCGTATGAGATTTGTTCTACGAATTGTCCGATTGCATCCCGGATAGGCTCCGGCTTGCCGGACTGCACAGCATCGACTAGCTTCTTCTCGTAGACGCCGGGATAGCTCAAGGCCATCATCATATGGGGGCGCGTTGCTAGGGCATCCAGAATCGATTCCTTTCCGTAGAGCAGTCGATATTTAACATACTGCTGCGCCGAAGTATAGGAGGAAGGGATATTCTTCCTGCCATAGCTTATATCCCCTATGCCGATGGATACCGTCACCTTAAAGTAACGATTCAAAAAGCTCTGAATATTGCGCAACGCGGGCTTGAGCTCCTCCGGCGTTTGGTTTTTCGCGCACTGAAGGATCGCGGCGGCTTCATTCTCCCCCATTATCAGGTAATCACATGCCCCGATATGCTCCAGCACCTCTTTTGCAATATTGCCTAAGGCGAAGCGCAGCAGCGGCTGGTGATCCGCCTCCTTCCTCCCTCTTACCGGCTCCAGCTCATTGATTTTGAATACCAGCACGCAAAAATAAGGCCCGGACACCTTCTCGTCGATATCCCGAATTAGTTCGCTCGGAACTGAGTATTCCAGCGGATGTCCTCGGAGCAATGAGTGCAGATAATGCTCACGGATCGTTCGGGAGGAGCGATTGATCACGAACTGCATCGATTTTTCGCGTTCCTCCAAGGAATGGAAAACCTCGGCCATCATCTTATATTCATCGATGAACGGCAAACCCGAGACCGGTGAATCCGTGTCAGGCATGATCTTCCCAAGCAGCGTCGATAACGGCCTATAAATGCTCTTGGTCAGAAAAATAGAGATCAGTAGACCTGTCAATACGATCCCGGCCGTCACAAGCAGCGTAACGCTGCGGAGCCGGTCAATGTTGGAGATAAGCCCGGAATAGGGGAAAGCGCTTACAAAATACCAGTTCATTTCCTCCGATTTCACATAAGTGACCAGATGCTTTTTATTATGAATATTTGCTGTGAAGCTGTTCACCTCCTTGTCCTGACTCAGAATTTGCTGCACATACTGTTCCTTGGACAAATCCTCCAGGAACAAATTTGAATCGGTATGGGAGAGCACTTTGCCCTCGTTGTTAATGACGAAAACGTTATTGGCGGCATCCGCTTTGCTGATCTTACGGATCGTCGTCAGAATGGACTGCTCTTCCACATTAATGTAGATGAGCGGGCTGTCGGAGGTCTGAAATGAAAAATCCGGGTACAGCAAAAAGGTTAGGAGCTGCAGTGGCGCATCGTTGTTGTGGTCGGCAACGGTCAGGCTACGCGGATAGAATTCCATGTACCGCTCCGCGCTGAGGGTTGTGAGCGAGGAGTCGAATGGAAGCCCGGCTGTATCGACTGTTGTTCCCGTAGAAGGCCTGTAGATCCCAATGCTGTAAATATAAGGATATAAGCTTGCGATCTGGGACATTTGTTGAAAAATATGATAATTGCTTACCTTGTCCTCCGACGTGTCGTTCAGGAACGAGATGATCTCCGGCTGGATGAGTAGCGCATTGCCGATTGTCGTGACTTGGTTATAGACCACGTCAGAGGCGTAAGTGATTTGGGACAACATGGCTTTGGAATTGCGGTCTATCTCCTTGACGGCGCTTCTGGAGAAGAGCTGAAAGAGGACACCGGACAGCAGACTGACGGTTATAAGAACGAGCAGGAAATATGAGATCGTCAGTTTTTGAAACGCCTTGTAGCGAACAAGCTGATTCATGGTGGTCCGCATGAAGAATTCCTCCCAATGCTGCTAATGTAACCTCTTCACTATAGAACATATTCAGCTAAAAAGGTACCCCATCACGTAAAAATGAAAGCCAGTTCGTTTATTTGAAAGGCTTGTGCTCCATGTCAAAAATTTCCATTCTTATGCATCCTCCGATATTGGGCTGGCGTCATTCCATACACCTTTTTGAAGATGGAATAAAACGTGTTAAGCGACGAAAATCCGTATTTCTGGATGATCGGCTCAATCGGCGAGTCGGAGGCAAGCAACTCCTGACAAATGTAATTTAGGCGCTTCTCCGATATCTTCTCCGTAATCGACTGGTTTGTCTCCGCTTTATACAAACTGCGGAAATAGTTTACGGACAGACCCAACTGGTCGGCCAGCATTTTTGCGGACAAGTTCGAATCGGTTAATTGTTCTTCAATGAACTGGTCCGCCTGCTTGATCAGGGCCGCGTTTTTGGACAGACTGCGGGCAGCCTCAATGTCTTCAAGCGTCTTGGTTATAAGCGCTTCCATCCATGGCACTACGTTTTCCATCGTCTCCTGCTGTATGATCTGATTCTCGATAGAAGTCAGCCCCCATGAACTGGGCAGCGGCTGACTGGAGTGCTCCTGCATGAGCCGGCGTATGTTCATAAACAAGGTAATCAACGACATTTTACATTCAAAATAGGGCAGTCCCCGCAGCTTGACCACGGCTGAGCGTATGATTTCCAGAACCGTATCCGCGTTACCCTTGGGAAGAGCCTGAGCGATCTGCCGCTCTTTGTCCACAGGCAGATGATACAGTTCTCCCGGCGCGTCGGCCAGCCATGCTTTCACGACGAGCGCTCCGTGCCCGAATCGGAACCGTTCCTGCGTCAGTTCATACGTCTCCATATATACCTCATGCATGTCGGTCAGGCTGGGCAACGTCCTACCCCAAGCGACGGTCGTGCCGATTGACAAATACTGCTCCATTAACTGCTTAGATACTTGCAGCTTCTTTGCAAATTCTTCGGACAATGGAGCCGATAAGACAACCGCCACGTGATCGTTCCCCATGTCCACCGTTTGCAGCTTGTGTTTGGAAAATTGCAGCGACTCTTGGATAATATTGGACATTGCAAATCGGAGTAGACGCCGGTCCTTTTCCGGGTAGGCCTCCGTAAATTCCGAGAAGTGGTCGATCCGGAAGATGGCCACCGACAGCTGATCTTCCGGCAGAGCAATTCCCCATTCTTGAAATTGAGAACATATTTCCTCTGCCGTATGATAGATACCCCCCAGAAAATCCCGTAAAAACCGCTCCCTACCCAGAATTTTAGTATGCCGCCAGTGCTCGGTCAGTTCATAAATCCGATTGTGTTGGGCTGTAAACACATTGGATAAGTAGTCAAGTTCATTTGCGCTATATCCTTCGCCGGGCTTTTCCGCTTGATGCTGCCGCATCACTCTGCTAATCAGTTCTTGAATAGGCGAGTACACCCGTTTGGAAATCAGAACGATAACGGTCAATGATGCTACGAACAGAATGAGGAACAAGATCAGGCTTGTGTTGCGAAGAACAGTGATTTTTCCCAAAATGACAGACTTCGGTACAGTTTCGATAAAGGTCCAATCCTGAATTCCTTTGATGGAGGAGCCGGCGTAAACCATCAGTTGCTCTTCCTGATTACTGGGCTGAAACAGCTTCCATCCGCTTTCGCCCTTATTCCCTTGGCTCCTGAGCTCCGCAACTTGTTCCTGATTCAAAGGAATGCTGCTAAAAACCGTCTCATCCCGATCATTCAGAACAGTGACCGACCTGTTCGCATAATTCGAATTGTTCTGAAGCAAGGTCATTAAATTATCAGTATCTATATTCAGAACGAAAGCCGAGATGGAACTGCCTTTTTCGTAAAATCTTACGATGCTAATTACCTCTTTGGCCTTAATCCCGACAAGCGGAATGGACAAGGTTCTCGGAATGAGAACGCTGTGATCCGTTGTAGCCGGATCCCGCAAGCGCTTAATAATGTCCTGGTCGTAAAAAGCTTCCGCATCACTCAATCCAAGTCTGGAATCTACTACAGTATTTGTGTAATCGTTGATTAGGTATACCGAATCGATAGACGGATTGGCGTTCTTAATGTCGGTAAGCCGTCTCCATACCTCATAAGTTTCAAAATCGCTGTATTGATCCGAAAGGGCATTCACCTTAAGGGTACTGTCATCGCTGGAGGAGAAGCTGAATTCCAAAGACCATTCCATCAGTCGCGCTGTGTTCCGGGCACTGTTCACTAGCAAGGATTCGGAATGATCGCCGATCTCTTCCAGAAGCGTCTGGGAAGACTGCCAATAGAGCAACGCAAAAGATATAGCCAGAACCAGAACGTTTGCACTGACAAAATAAAAAATAAGTTTCATATAAGTAGGGTGCCGCTTCAACGATGTGAGAAGTGGAAGTCTGAACTTCATTGCTCTGAATCCCCCGTTATTATAACTCCCGATTTTTATCATTTTTAGATTATTAATTATAGCATAACGAGCATTCCCGTCTGCAGAATCGGTTATTTTCGAGGGTAGTGTTGTTTTTGGGAAGTTCATAAATCTGCGCTTGCAGGAAAAATTGGAGCTTGCCGGAATTGCCGTTGCGGTGAGGGCTCGGTAAGGTAAGGGTATAAGAGGTTGTTCAAAAAGTCATCTTTCCATGACGAAGCAGATCAGGAAGTGGATCGGGCGTCGAATCTTGAATTCAGCCGGGCCTTCCGTTGCTCACGTAGCCTCCAGCTACGCTGCGCTACTCAGTCCCTAGCTTCATTCAACCTTCTCGGTCCTGAAAACCCGACTTTTTGAACTCGCACTTTAAATAACGGGACGCAGATGCGATTGCCTGTTTCGATGAAAGGGGGAAGTAAAACTATGCAATACCAACTTAATGCAAGGAAACGGTCCAAGCTGAAGCATATTGTTCGTAATCCTTTTCTCTATGCCATGGCCGTGCCGGGGCTGCTGTTCTTTCTCGTGTTCAGTTATTTTCCCATCTACGGGATTATGATTGCCTTCAAAGACTATAATTTTGCCAAAGGAATTACGGGAAGCGAATGGGTCGGTTTTAAAAACTTCAACTATTTTTTTACTTCAGATGACTTCTGGGTCATCCTGCGCAACACGCTGGTGCTGAACATGCTGTTCATTTTGTTTACTACGGCGGCTGCTGTATTAATCGCGCTAATGTTCAATGAAATTCGCAATAAGTATTTCAAACGAATTTCGCAGTCTCTCATTTTTCTTCCTTATTTTATGTCCTGGATTGTGGTAGGAATGATTGTCCAATCATTATTCGGCGGGGAAGAGCCGATGATCAATACTTGGCTGCAAAATTTCGGCTTGGAACCGGTCAACTGGATGTTTGAGTCGAAGCTGTGGCCGTTCATTCTGACGGTTATCCGCGTGTGGCAAGGAGCCGGTTATCTTTCGATTATTTTTCTGGCCGCGATTACCGGCATATCGGAGGATTTGTACGAGGCTGCCCGGATTGACGGGGCATCTAAGCTGCAGATTGTGTTGCGCATTACGCTGCCGCTGCTCGTTCCTACTGTTATGATCATGACTTTGCTGGCCGTAGGCAAGATTTTCAACGGGGACTTTGCCATGATCTATGCCATCATTGGAGACAATTCCTTACTGTATCCGACTACCGACGTCATCGACACCTTCGTATTCCGCTCCATGAGACAACTGCATGACTTCGGCATGTCTTCGGCGGTTGGCCTGTTCCAGTCGGTTATGGGTCTGATCTTTGTCATTGCCGCCAACTGGGTAACCCGAAGGGTGTCTAAAGAATCCGCTTTATTCTAGGAGGTAACGATGAGACAGAAACAGAGTGCTGCGGATCGGACTTTTACGGTATTTGCCTATACGTTCATTTTATTGTTCACCTTATTTTGTCTGTTTCCTTTTCTGCTGATGATTATCGGATCGTTTACGGACGAGGGGGAACTGATTGCGCACGGGTATACTTTATTTCCGCAAAAATTATCGCTGGACGCTTATAAAGCGGTTTTGCAATCGGATGTGCTGCTGAGCGGCTATGCGGTCACGATTTTTATCACCGCCGTAGGCGCATTAAGCGCGCTGTGCATTTCCGCAATGCTCGGCTATTCTTTGGCCAATAAGCGGAATGTCCTGCAAACGCCGTTTCTGATTTTTTGCTATTTGCCTATGCTTTTTTCCGGAGGCATCATTCCGTTTTATATTGTGGTCAGTCAGTGGCTGCATTTGCAGAATACCGTTTGGGTGCTAATCTTAACATTATTATGCCAGCCGTTCCTCGTCTTTTTGCTTGTCAGTTTCTTCCGTACAATTCCCGAGGAATTGGAGGAAGCCGCAAGAATTGACGGAGCGAATGAAATGAGAATTTTCTTTCAAATTATGATACCGATCTCGAAGCCAATTCTGGCTTCCGTCGGTCTCTTTTATGCCCTAAACTACTGGAATGACTGGTTTATGGGATTGATGTTCGTGGATAATGAGAAGCTGTTCCCGCTGCAATTGATTCTGCGCCGGATGGTATCCAATATGGAGGCCGCCAGAAATCTCATTCCCGCCGCCGCAGCCATTGCCGTAACGCCACCAACCTATGGCGTGCGGATGGCGACAACCGTGCTGACGATTGGCCCGATTGTCTTGCTGTATCCCTTGCTTCAAAAGTATTTTGTCAAAGGTCTAACGGTAGGAGCTGTCAAAGGGTAATCGAGGATTTCCGGCATTAACCGGATAAGCCCGGTTAATCATAGATACTGTTTTTCTTCATTATATAAAGGGAGGTTAACGAAATGAGATTGAAAAAATGGTTTGGCGCGGTGACGGCCACAGTATTGGCTTTGTCATTGATGCTGGCGGGCTGCGGAGGCAAAACGGAGACTGGCGGCAATAAAGGGAATGCTTCAACGAATACGGAAAGCACTACATCCGCACCGAAGGAAACGGTGACCCTGAAAGCTTATTTCCCGGGGGATAAGCCGGCGGGCTTTGACGATGTGCTGCAGGCGGTCAACGACAAATTGAAAGCGGACAACGTCGGAGCGGCCTTGAATATCAATTTCTTGCCGTGGTCCGATTACGGGAATGCGGTATCTGTGAAGATGTCTGCCGGGGAAGATTTCGATATGTATTTGGATGCCCCATGGTTGTCGATGAATCAGATGATCGCCAGCAATTCTTTGCTGGAACTGGATGCCATGGTGGCCGAGCGTCCGGAGCTTAAAGCGTCCATTCCCGATGAAATGTGGGAATATAACAAATTCGACGGCAAAATTATGGGCATTCCGCTCGGCACCACCCAAGGCCCGGTATACGGCCTGCTTATCCGCAAAGATTTGCGCGAGAAATACGGACTTCCCGAGTTGAAAACGCTCGAAGATCTGGAGAAATTTTTGTATACGGTCAAGGAAAACGAGAAGGACGTCAGACCCTTCGTCATTAACGGCATCAAGGCCGATAAACTTCCATTTATCCTGAGCGAATCCGCTAATCTGGCGCTCGATGAAGTGCTGGAAATCGGCGTCAGCATGTTCTCCTATTCAACCAAGGACAAGAAAGTTGTCGGTCAATGGGCAAGCCCGATGATTGCCGATGGTTATGAACGCGTCACCAAATACTACAAGGACGGTATAATTTCCAAAAATATTGCGCAGGAGCAAAATGCAGAAACACTGTTTAAACAAGGAAAATATGCGGCCACCTATTATGCGGCTGACGGTGTGGAGGGATTGAAATATTCGGATATGCTGAAGGGTGGCAGCGACAAGCTTGAGGTTTTCGTTCCGAACGGTGATAAGGCCAAGCCGTATACCGCTTTCCAGCAATGGAATTTCCTTTGCATTCCGACTTCATCCAAGCACAGCGATTTGGCTATGGACGTAGTCAATTGGTTGTCCATTAAGGAAAACCACGATTTGATGGAATACGGAATTCAAGGGAAGGATTGGGAGCCTGTCGGCGACACGAGCTATAAGGTGCTGTCCAACTATTCGTTCCCGGGCTTTGTGCTGACCTGGCGGCCAACGCTGAACCGCACGCCGGATACGATGATGCCGGATGACAAGAAGTGGTTCGACTTCTCCGCCGACCCGGCTAATTTCACGCTTAGTCCGACGGCAGGCTTCAGCTTTAACGCTGAAAAGGTGAAGACGGAATATGCCAAAATTACACCGCTTCACGATTCGTTCTTCCTGCCGCTTAGTCAAGGCGTGCTGTCTGCGGATGAAGGCAAGGCGACGCTGGAGGAAAAAATGGCGAGCCTCGGCGGACAAAAAGTGATCGATGAAATTCAAGCACAAATCGACGCCGTTACATCCGGTAAATAACAATCATTGAAAGACGGAAAGAGGTATCTCACATGAACGTAAAACGCTGCGCGCAAAATCCTGTTATACGGGTCGGGGACGTTGCACCCTCCCGCCCTGACTTTCGAGTGCTTGGAGCCTTTAATGCAGGCGTTGCGCAAATACGGGATGAAATTATTCTGTTGCTGCGTGTTTCGGAAGCGCCGGTATCGGACCAGGGGGACGAAGTGCTCGTCCCCCGGCTTAACGAAGCGGGCACCGATGTACTTATAGAGCGCTACGACAAGGCCGATCCGAGCTATGATTTCTCCGACTCGCGCTTCGTAGCAAGGGACGGACAAACGGTCATGCTCACATCCTTATCCCATCTGCGGGTGGCGCGAAGTAAGGATGGCGTTCATTTCGACATCGAGCCTCAGCCGGCCTTGTTTCCGGAACACGCTCTGGAAGCTTGGGGTATTGAAGATCCGCGCGTGACCCAAATCGGGGACACGTATTATATCACTTACAGCTCCGCCTCCGCTCGCGGCGTTGGCGTTGGCCTGGCGGAGACCCGGGATTTTCGAACATTCAAGCGTCACGGGCTTATGCTCGCTCCCGAAAATAAAGACGTCATGTTATTCCCGGAGAAAATTAACGGCAAATACTACGCTTTGCACCGTCCGGTGCCGAAGTCGTTCGGTTCCCCCGAGATGTGGATTGCCGAATCGCCCGATCTCGACCATTGGGGGAACCATCGCTTCCTGATGGGGCTAAGCGAACAAGGCTGGGATTCGGCTCGTATGGGCGGTGGCGCGGTTCCGATTCGAACCGATCGCGGCTGGCTTGCATTGTACCACGGCGCAGACAGCAAGCATCGCTATTGTATGGGCGCAGTGCTGCTCGACTTGAAAGATCCGGCCAAGGTGATAGCAAGATCTCGTGTACCCGTATTGGAGCCGGAAGCTGCATATGAGGTGAATGGATTTTTCGGCGGGGTCGTGTTTTCGTGCGGAGCCATTTTACTAGATCAAACGATCCGTATGTATTACGGTGCCGCGGACGAAGTGATGGCTGTAGTGGACATCCCCTTGGAGGATATATATAGTACGTTTTTTTGAAGGGTTGAAGGCAGTTTTTGCTGCCTTCTTCAATCCATTATTGTGAAAGCGTTATCAACGATTTTTTGAGCTTAACAAAGGAGGAGCATGAGAATGGCTAACCAAAGGCAAAGGTTTGTAAAGAAGTGGATATGTCTTGCTATGGTTTGTTTTATGATGTCATCGATATTTATATACTCGCCCGTATCGGCGAGTACTTCCGAGGAGACGAATGCTTCTCAAGAGCTCGCTGATATGAAAATGATGAAAAAGCGTATGGTTGATTTTTACATCTCCAAAGATATCATAAATGACGGAACGAACGGTCGGGTCGAATGGACCTTCAAATCACAGGCAGGTACTTATTTATCCAATCAAAACCCTGATGGAAGCTGGAGCGATGTCGATTACGCGAGTACAACCTCCGCCGCCAATGGGAGAGGTTGGTCGCCCTACCTTGCCTTAGACCGGATGCAGTCGATGGCGCAGGCGTTTGCTGACCCGAATGATCCAAACTATCATAGTGCAGCGCTGTTAAGTGGTATTCAAAAGGCGCTGGATTATTGGTTCACGGTAAAGCCGACTTCAACCAACTGGTGGGAGACTGGAATCGGCAAACAATTAAGGCTGGAAAAAATTGCGCTTCTATGTGAAGGCTATTTAACGGCAACGCAAGTCTCCAATATTATTGGCACGTTAGACAGCAGCCCGCACACTGTCGATGGAGCCAATTCATCCTGGTACAATCAAAATTATATGTACCGGGGCTTATTGCTGGAGGATGCCCAGATCGTTCGGAACGCCGTGAATGCATTTAACGTACTGTCGAATGTGACGACGACGGTGACGGGAATCCAGTCGGATATGTCTTTTTTCATGCATGGCAAAACGAATTATACGACGGGCTATGGAAGAAGCTTTGCCAGAGATATGTCATTCTGGGCCTACATTACCTCGGGCACCGCGTTCTCGTACAGCGAGGCGGCGATTGATTCGTTATCGTCATACTTGTTGGACGGCACCAGGTATCTCGTGAGAGGCGATGTTGCCGATCTGGGCATGGGGATGAATGGACCTGATTGGCCGGATTATGCGAGCGCGGCTTTGACCTTCTATGAAGATCCGATGCAATGGATGCAGGCGGCCAATCCGAAGCGGGCTGCGGAGTTTGCCAGTTTCCTTGACAATATTCGCAGGATCGGCACGAGCACGAGCAACGGACTGAACGCCAACAATATGACGCAATGGCAGACGCTTGTCTCCTCCCATATGCGAACTGACTACGGAATTACGGTCAAGATGTCCTCCAGCACGGTTAAAGGCGGCGAATGGAGAACGATTCATCCCAGCGGATATAACCTGTTGTACTGGACGCCGCAAGGAGCCACTGCCATTCAGAGAACCGGCGACGAATACAGACCCATTTACCCGTTGATGGACTGGGCCCATGTTCCCGGTACGACGGCCCCCTACGCACTCACGAAAGACGGGAATTTCAACAATCCCAAAACGTTTGTAGGCGGAGTGACAAACGAGCGTTATGGAGCCACCGCATTTGATTTTAACAAGTTGAATACAAGCGGAAAGAAAGGCTACTTCTTTTTCGATGATGAAATGGTGGCGCTTGGTGCAGGAATCGCTTCGACGAATACCGCGCCGATCCACACGACATTGAACCAAAGTCAGGCGATAGGCGAAGTTCTCGTAGATGGCAATCCGATAGCAGACGGAACGATGCAAACGGGCGGACACTGGGCCTATAACGATCATATCGGCTATATATTCCCGAATCCGACGGATTTTCAAGTAAAACGGGAGACGAAAACCGGAAAATGGAGCGACGTCATCTCGGGAAGTTCAACGGAGGCGATGACCAAGCCGATTTTTTCGATTTGGCTCGATCATGGCGTGAAACCCACAAACGCTTCCTACCAATACATTGTATTGCCGGACAAAACCTCCGAAGAGGTCAGCAGCTACGCGAGCGACAACCCGATAAGTATTCTTTCGAATACATCGTCCGTCCAGGCTGTCCGGCATAATTCTCTGGGAATTACGGAAGTGCTGTTTTATCAACCCGGAACGGTGACGGTGAGAGACGGTTTGACGGTCACCGTTGATAAACCCGCCATGGTTATCGTTGACGAATCCGCAGCACCTGTCCGTATTTCAGTCGCCAATCCCGAAACACCGGGGATTACAGTGAATGTGACGCTGGATCGAAACGGAGAAACATCCACGACAAGCTATACGCTCGGCAAGGATACGTTCACAGGCCGAAGCATGACTTTGAATGAGGGAGCCTCCATCGACGACAGCGGATTCGATCTCGCTTACGATAAAGGTGCGACCGCTTCATCCAGCAAAGACAATCGATATGCCTTGAATGCTACGGATCTTTACAGAACTTCGTATTGGAGTTCAAACGATGCGGATAATGAATGGATTTATGTTGATTTGCAAAATCAATTTTTGATCAATAAAGTTAGGCTAAATTGGGAGAAAGCATACGGGAAGAGTTATAAAATTCAAGTATCGAACGATGCTGTCACCTGGACGGATGTTTACTCAACGACGACGGGTGAAGGAGGAATCGAAGACATTTCTTTCAGTCCGGTCAATGCCAGGTACGTTCGTATGCAAGGAGTTCAGCAGGGTACCGGAAATGGCTACTCGCTTTATGAATTTAACGTGTATGAAGCAGTACCACCCAATCTTGCAGAAGGCAAGCCGGTAGCGGCAAGCTCGTCCAGAGCCGCGAACGTGGGACCCGGTTATGCAGTCGATGGCTCACTTAGTACCCGTTGGGGATCTAACTATTCCGATCCGCAGTGGATTTATGTCGACCTTGGCTCTAGCAGGTCCATCCAGGAGGTCGCTCTACATTGGGAAGACGCGTATGGAAAGGCGTACCAAATTCAGGTTTCCGACGACGCGACGAATTGGACTACAGTTTACAGCACCACAACCGGAGACGGCGGAATCGATAGAATCTCCTTCGAACCGGTGAATGCAAGATATGTTCAGATGTATGGCACGAAAAGAGGAACAACATACGGCTACTCACTCTGGGAATTTAAAGTATATTCGGCTCTTGCTACTGCCCCGGACGCACCTGCCGATGTGCATGCCGTCGGCCATGACGGGTCCGCAGAGGTGAGCTTTGCCGCGCCGATCCATAACGGCGGAAGCGAAATTACAGGCTATAAGGTAACCGCGTGGGCAAACGGAGAAGCTGTTGCGACGGCGGAAGGTGCGGATAGCCCAATCACCGTCACTGGTCTGACGAACGGTACGGCGTATACTTTTACGGTGATCGCAAAGAACGCCCAATGGGAATCGGCCTCGTCCGCGCCGTCGAATGAAGTGATCCCATCGTCGGATGAAGCATCTGTTCCGGCTTCGCCTGTGAATTTGACGGCGGCGCCCGGAGACCGATCCGTAACCTTAAGATGGGACGCTTCGGCGGAAAGCGTCACCTATTCCGTATACCAATATGAAGGCATGGCGGCGCCGACCGATCCGGGCAACTGGCAGCTGGTTCAAGCCAGCGTAACGGAAGCCACATATACGGTAACCGGATTGACGAACGGAACGAGCTATGCGTTCACGGTGAAAGCCGTAAATACGAGAGGCGAGAGTGATTTCTCCATGGCCGTGACGGCGACGCCGAATTCCGCATTGTCGCAGGTTCCGGCAGCGCCGGTTCATCTTGCCGCCGCGGCGGACGACCGGAAAGTTTCGCTGAGTTGGGATGCCGTGGCTGGAGCGGATCGCTATGTCGTTTACAAGTATGCAGGGTCTGCGGCTCCGGTTGATCCGGCCGATTGGGTGCAAGTGCAGGCGAACGTCACGGACACCGCATATACAGTAACCGGTCTGACGAACGGCACGCGATACGCGTTCTCAGTGAAAGCCGTGGGAGCGGGGGGCGAGAGCAAGTTCTCCAACGCCGTAACGGCGACACCGAAGGCTCCGCAACCGGAGACGCCGGGCAGCGGCACAGGCAATGACAATGACAATGATCATGACAATGGCAATAATACTTCCGTTATCAAATCGGCCAACGGCACCATCCTTATTCCGAGCGGCAGGACCGGCGAGGTCAGTCTCGATAACGAAGTTATCCTTACGATCGGCGCAGGGGCGGCGGAGCAAGAGCTGCGCATCGAGATCGAGAAGCTGCTCAGTACGGCAAACCTCGTATTCGATAAGGAAACGCTTGTCAGCAACGTGTTTGAATTGACGAAAAATATGGCAGGAAACTTCAGGAAGCCGATCGTCATCTCGATGAAGTTCGATCCGTCTCTCATAGGAGACAATCAAAGAGTCGCTATCTTCTACTATGACGAAGCAAAGAAAGTATGGACTGAAATAGGAGGCGTCGTGACCGGCGATCGAATTACGGCCGAGGTGGATCACTTCACCAAGTTTGCGGTCATGGCTGTAGGCGAGAAGAAGGACGAAAGCGGCGAACCGAACGAGCCGGCGCCATCGTACACAGACATTGAGGAACATTGGGCGAAGAACGCCATCCTGAGCGCGGCGGGCATGAAGCTTGTCAGCGGCTATCCGGATGGAACGTTCAAGCCGAATGCCGCCATTACCCGCGCCGAATTTACGGTCATGCTGGCCAATGCGCTTAAGCTGGAAGGAGCAGGTTCAGCGACTGCGTTTACGGACGAGGCCAAAATCGGCGGATGGGCGAAGCAAGAAATCGCGAATGCTGTTGAAGCAGGCATTGTGAGCGGGTACGCGGACGGCAGCATCCGGCCGAATGCGCGTATTACCCGCGCGGAAATGGCGTCGATGATCGCTAGAGCGCTTAAACTGTCTGATGAAGCAGGCGCAACGACCGGCTTCGCGGACGATAAGGACATCCCGAAGTGGGCGAAAGGCGCGATTGAGGCGGTTCGTAAGCTGGACATCGTGAATGGCCGCGGCGACAATAAATTCGTTCCGAACGGTACTGCGACCCGGGCGGAAGCGGTGACCCTATTGGCGCGGATATTGGAGCTTGGTACAGAACAATAAAATATAAATAACAGCAGGCACAGCGTAGGAACAGATATGTTCCTCATGCTGTGCCTGCACTTGTGTTCAAGTGTTCCTCCGGAAACTTGGTCGATCTCTTTGTATTTTCGGTCAAAATGAAAATCAGTTCGGAAATTTGAAAGCCCTTTAATCGAATCGTGAAAGCGTTATCCAGTATTTGAAATTGGCAACGCTTACCCGCTGCTATAGAGTTATAGCAAGCGACAACGCAGCCAAAAAATGTTCACTGCATAGGAGGGGGATAAGAAATTGGAAAAGAGACAGCGACTGGCATTCGGCATGTTTTCTGATATCCGTAAGAACGGAACGTCCTACCTGCTGGTCCTTCCGGCGATGGTTTATACGTTTATTTTCGGGTATATGACGTATCCGTATATGCTCATTGCTTTCCAACGATTCAATTATACAAAGGGAATATTCCATAGCGAGTGGGTAGGATTAAAAAACTTCGAGTTCTTCTTCCGGTCGAACAAGGCGCTTACGGTTACCTTTAACACCATCTTTCTAAATTTGCTTTTTATCGTTTTCGGCACGCTGACGGCGCTGGCGATTTCCCTGATCCTGAATGAGCTGCGCAAGAAGCTGTTCGTCAAGATCAGCCAATCGATGTTGCTGTTTCCGAACTTCATATCCTGGATTGTCATCAGTTATGTGTTGTACGCATTTTTTTCTATGGATATGGGGATCGTGAACAAATTGCTGAACCAGCTTGGCATTGCCGCGGTCAACTGGTACACCGAGCCGCAGACATGGCCGGCAATTCTTACCGTCATGCATGTGTGGAAGGGGGCCGGGATGAGCGCCGTTATTTATCTGGCTACCATTACCGGGATCGATGAGACGTTGTATGAAGCGGCCGAGATTGACGGGGCCAACCGGTGGCAGATGTGCATGCACATTACGATTCCGTTGATGATGCCTACGGTGGTCATACTGACGCTGCTCTCGGTCGGCAAAATCATGTACGGCGATTTCGGGATGATCTACGCCTTGGTCGGCGACAATGGCACCTTGTATTCGACCACGGACATCATTGATACGTATGTATTCCGCTCTTTGCGTCAGATTGGTGACCCTTCCGAAGCAATGGCTGTCGGACTGTTCCAGTCCGTCGTCGGGTTTATCCTCGTCTTCGGCACGAATGCCATTACCCGCAAATTTTTCAAAGACGGCGCATTGTATTAAAATCCGGTTCCGGCAGTAGCCTGCCGAAGGAAGGTAAGCCTATGCTTTCGAAGCGAGTTTTGCTTGAAGCTCATTCAGGAAGTAACGCTCACAAAACTTTTAGGAGGGATAAAAATGAAGGCGTTTTCAATCAGCAAGACAGTCATGTATATTCTGATTACGGTTTATTCGGCGCTTTGTTTGCTTCCGATGCTGCTGGTGCTGATGATCTCGGTCACGGATGAGGATGCCATATTGAAGAACGGCTACAGCCTTTTCCCGGAGAAGTTCTCCCTATATGCCTATAAGCTGATCTTTACGGGTGGCTCCCAGGTCATGCAGAGCTACGGCATCTCCATCTTTGTCACGATCGTCGGCACGGTGCTGGCGATTCTGATTACTGCCATGGCCGGCTATACGCTGGCGAACAAAAATGTGAAATACCGCAATCTGCTGGCGCTCTATTTCTTTATCACCATGATTTTTTCCGCCGGGATTGTGCCCTGGTACCTGATGAACCGGTCGCTCGGACTGACCGACAACATCCTCGCTCTGATCATTCCGTCGCTGCTGTTCAGCCCGTTCAACCTTTTCCTTGTGCGCAATTTCATGAACGGGGTTCCCGACTCGCTGCGAGAGTCGGCGACCATAGACGGGGCCAGCGATATTACGATTGCCTTCCGGATTTATCTTCCGTTATGCAAGCCGGTATTGGCGACGATTGCGCTCTTCTACGGACTTGATTACTGGAACAATTGGTGGAATACGATCATGCTGGTCGACAGCAAGGATTTGTACCCGCTGCAATTTATGCTTCTGCAGCTGCAATCGGAGATCAGCATGCTGAACGAGATGACGATGCTGGCCGGAACCAGCGAGATGACGCTTCCTTCGGAATCGGTCAAGATGGCGACGGCGATCGTGACGATCGGGCCGATCGTCTTCCTCTATCCGTATTTGCAAAAGTACTTCGTGAAAGGCTTGGTTATTGGTTCGGTCAAAGGCTGATATAATCCCTTCGGGGTTAACATAAATACAGCACTATAGGAGGTAGTTCAAAAAGTCCTCTTTTGATCACGAAGCTGGTCAAGAAGCATATTCGACGTCGAATCTTGAATTCAGCCGGGGCCTTCCGTTGCTCACGTAGGTTCGCCTACGTTCCGCTACTCAGCCCCTAGCTTTATCCAACCTTCTCGGTGCTGAAAACCCAACTTTTTGAACACGCATTATAATTAAGGAGGTCAATATTTTTATGAAAAAGTATTGCGCATTTCTATTAGCTGCGGTGCTTGTCCTTTCGACACTGATTGGATGCGGCAAGGATTCCAATTCAGCGGGCACTGCGGATAAGGGAGACAACTCTTCAGTCCCGAAGTCGGAGAATAGCGGCAAGCCTGCCGAGGCGGTCAAAATCAAATATTTGGTACCCGGCACGGAGCCGAAAGACTACAAGGAAGTGTTCCAAAAGGTCAATGAGAAGCTGGCCGCGGACGGTGTCGGCGTTGAGGTGGAGAAAATCTACATTCCGTGGGATGCGTGGGATCAGAAGCTGAACTTGATGCTGTCCACGGGCGAAGATTTTGACCTGTTCCACGTCATGCAGGACCGTACGCCGTTCTCCAGCTACTATAATCGCGGTGCACTGGCGGACATCTCGGATGCGATCGAAAAGTATGGAGAACATCTGAAGAAGTATATTCCGGAAGATATTTTCAACGGGGCTACAATCGATGGCAAATATTATGTCGTTCCATCTTATTGGGTTGAAATGGCCAGTGAAGGAGAGTTCAACATTCGTCGCGACATTCTCCGTGAGAATCATCTCGAAGAGCCGACTACACCGGCCGAATTGATCAGCGCTTGGGAGGTTGTCATGAAGAACTGGAAGGGAAGCAACAAGCCTTATCTGGGCACTCGGGCGGATTTTGACCCGATCTTCCTGCATACTTCCATTTTACACCGGACTTATGACACCTTCCCGTTCACGGTGAAAGATAAGTTCTTCTATGTGAATCAAAGCGGCGAGGTCAAGTCTTGGATTGAGACCGAGGAGTTCAAGAAGGATGCGTCCTTCATGCGCGAGCTGTACACAAAGGGAATTACCAATCCGGATATCTTGGTTATGAAGCAGGAGCAGGTAGATGCGCAACTCGACAGCGGTGAATGGTTCGTCCGCCTGGGAACCGGCGGGAGCTTGAGCGGGCTCAAAAAGTACAATCCGGAAGCCACTGTAAACGATATCGGTGTTGTTTGGTTTAACCCGGAGAAAGAATATCTGCGCCCGCTCACCTTCAAGAACGGGAATGCCGTACCGGTGAACAGCAAGCATCCGGAAGCGGCCGTCAAATTCATGGATTGGATGCTGGCAAGTCAAGAGAATTATGATCTGGTTCAATATGGCATCGAGGGCAAGCACTATACCAAGGACGGCGAGACGGGCTTTAAGCCGATCAAAGATCCGAATAACAATAACAATCCGGGATATAGGGGATCTGATTCGCAAAACGGCAACGTAAACTTCATGCGTTTTGACTTGGAGAATAGCATTCCCGAAAACAACAAAGTCTTGTTCGAGTCAAATCCGAATGCGATCAACAGTATCGCGGCGAACTTTATTTTTGACCCGACGAATGTAAGAGCCGAGTACACCAACATTTTGTCGGAAGCTGCGGCAAGCATCACTCCGATTTATATGGGTGTTCAAGAATACGATAAGGCCTTCCCGGCAGCACTGGAAAAAATGAAGAAAGCCGGTCTGGATAAGGTGGTTGCGGAATACCAAAAGCAATTCCAGGAATATCAGGCTTCTCTTAAATAAACGAGTCGAAAATAAAAGGAAAGGGTGGAGAAATTTGACGCTGCAGGAGCAAAGAATTAAATTTGAAGCGACAAAAAAGATCGATGAGAGTGCAGTCCTGGTATTTCATGGTGTGGACGGTTTTGATGTCTACAATATTTCGATTCCGTTTAAACGGGACGGGAAACGTTATTTGTTCGGGCGGGTAGAACGCCGCGAGGAATGGGCCCGCTCTTGGGTCCGCCTGTTCGAGGAAACGGGACAGGATGAATGGACCGTAGTGGCAGATAGCATGATCTATACTCTGGAGGACCCTTACATTAGTGAGATCGGTGATGAGCTTGTCTTGGGCGGAACTCATGTGCAATATCAGAGTGGAAGATACAGCACATTTTTCGGTTATTTCTTCCGGGGTACCGATCTCCACAATTTGTACTACTTCACTACCGGACCTGACAAAATGAAGGATATCCGCCTTGTTCCGTTGCCGGACGGCAAGATCGGCGTCTTCTCGCGTCCGCGCAACGCCGAGATGAGAGGCAAATACGGGAGCGAATCCATGATCGGCTTCACGGTTGTTGACAGACTGGAAGAGTTGACTGCGGACGTCATTGAGAACGCACCGTACATTCACGGCATTTTCGGGGAAGGCGAATGGGGGGGCGTCAATCAGGCTTATCTGCTCGACAGTGGCAAAATCGGTATCATCGGACACATTTGCTACCAGGATAAGGATGAGAATGGAGGGGAAGTGAAGGTGTACCTGAACATGGCCTTCATCTTCGATCCAACAACCCGAGAGTCGTCTGACCTTCATCTGATCGGAAGTCGTCCCTGTTACCCGCCGGGACCTGCCAAGGCACCGTATTTGGTCGACTGCGTCTTTTCTTCGGGTATTGTGATGCGCCCGGACGGCAAGGCTGATCTTTACAGCGGCATTGGCGATTGTCAGGCAGGGCGTATTACGATCGACTATCCGTTCGCAGGTCACGGGCGTATTGTCTAGAAGAAGATGGAATGACTGCGCCTTACGCCAAGACTACTAAGCCAATGCTTCCGAAGCGAGTTTTGCTCGAAGCTGATACAGGAAGCAACGCTCACAAAACTTTTAGGAGGAAGTTGATAGATGAAAACCACGAATATGCCCATCATCGGGGCGCTTGCGTCCAGCCCGTTCATTCGCCGTCATCCGGCCAATCCCGTGCTGGACGCGGCCCGCGTGCCGTATCCCGCCGCGCTTGTCTTCAATGCGGGCGTCGCTAAGTTTGGCGGCCGCTATTGTATGGTATTCCGCAACGACTACGGCTCGCTGGAGAAGCAGACGCTCGAGCCGTCTCATACGACGGATCTCGGTATCGCCTTCAGCGACGATGGCATTCACTGGACGGCGGGGCCGAAGCCGATCTTCAAGCTGCGCGACGAAGAGATCGTACGTGCCTACGATCCGCGTCTGACGGTCATCGACGGCCGCTGCTACATGTGCTTTGCCGTAGATACGCAGCACGGCATCCGGGGAGGTGTCGCTGTGACGGATGATTTTGAATCCTTCGAAATATTGAGCTTGTCGACGCCGGACTTGCGAAATATGGTACTGTTCCCGGAGCGAATTGGCGGCAACTATGTCCGGCTGGAACGGCCGTTCACCGTGTACAGCCGCGGCGGAGTCGACCGGTTCGACACCTGGATCTCGGAGTCGCCGGATCTGATCTATTGGGGACGTTCCGAGCTGCTGCTGGCGGTGGAGCAGGTGCCATTCGCCAATGACAAGATCGGCCCGGCCGCACCCCCCGTGAAGACGAGTAAAGGCTGGCTCACTACGTTCCATGCGGTGGATATCGATCCCGCTAGAGGGAAGAACGGCTGGGAGCCGTCTTGGAAGAAGCGGTATACTGCCGGCATTATGCTGCTCGATCTCGACAATCCGAAGAAGATTCTTGGCCTAAGCGCATCACCGCTGCTTGCGCCTGAAGCGCCGTACGAGACGGAAGAGGGCTTCCGCAATGATGTCATTTTCCCCGGAGGCATGGTGCTGGAAGAGGACGGAGAAGTAAAAATCTATTACGGAGCCGCCGACACGGTGGAGTGCTTGGCCACCGCCCATGTGGACGATCTGATCAGGCTTTGTTTGGGGGGGAAGAATGGAGAAGGCGGGACGCCATAGCAGCGGAAGAAGGGCATTCGGCAAATGTTATCATGAATTCTGTCAAGAAGTGCGACTTAGATTCAGGCAAATAACGGCTCTCACAACCATAAGAATTTTGAAAAGGTCTTTTTTCGGAGAATAGCCGCTGTTACAACCGTTAGATTTCTGGGCAGTCCTTTGCTTCCTCGCTGGCGGGTAAGCAGATGGTGTCCTCTCTTGTATCCTCGGGAATCATCATGCTTTTGGCGGTCAGATCATTCAAAATATCGGATTTTTTCCGTAAGCATGCGCTCTTTGTCGGAGAGGCATGCTTTTTTTGCGTGCACGGGATATATTTAATTCTTTCGCTATAATGCAGAAGTCCTATATAATCGTCGGTTGCGGAATCTGTGCAAAAAAGCGCAAACAATAATGGCAAAAAAATCGTTGACAAACAAAAAAAACATGCAATAATTGAATTCAATAATACAAAATTTGCCGCAAATATATGCATGATATTTCGTGAAATTTGCGTATGTCCTGAACCCGGTTTTTCTTGCGTTACAGGATCAAGAGTGCATAGAACAACGGGGGGGATTAAGCAGTGTGCCTTCTTGGGGCAATATTTTATTCAGGATGACGTTCGCTAACTCTGAATCCTCTGTAAAGCAAAACACAGAGATTACCGTCACGTATTCAACCGAACAATTTGCGGCAAATCAATATGAAAAAGGAGTGTGCTGCTATGGAGAAGATCAGAATGGGGTTTATCGGTGTTGGCGATATGGGATCACACCACGCCATGGGGTTTGACCAACTGGACGACTGTGAGGTGCGGTACATATGCGATATGAACGAAGGAAACGTAGCCCGGGCGTTAAAGGAACTTCATAACAGCAAGCCGGTTATCTGCTCCGATTACCGCGAGCTTCTTGACAAGGAAGATCTGGATGCCGTCGTCATCAGCGTGCCGAACTATATGCACCGGCCGATCGCGGTGGCTTTCCTGGAAGCGGGCAAGCATGTTTTTCTGGAAAAGCCGGTCGCGCACACGCTGGAAGATTGCGATGCCATCATCGCGGCGGCGGAGAAGCATCAGCGCATCCTGCAGATCGGTTTGGTCTACCGCTATTCGAATGTCTACCGCAGACTGGCGCATGAAGTGGGGATGGGGCGGCTCGGCGAGGTGAAAATGATGTGGTGCAAGGAATTCCGCGATTCTTTTCCGCCGGCGGACTGGTTTTATGATAAGACGAAATCGGGCGGATCAATCGTGGAGAAGGATTGCCACCACTTTGATATTTTCAACTGGATGATTGGGGCGAACCCGGTGCGGGTGTTTGCTTCTGGCGGACAGCACATGATCAAGCAGGGGCAGCCGAATCTGATCACCAATTCATACAGCCACTATCCGGCCAAAAATATCGACAATCCGACGGTCGTGGACCACGCCTTTATTACGATCGACTACGATAATGGAAGCAAAGCCAATCTCGGTCTGTGCCTCTACTTGAAGCCGATGAATTTGCTGGGAGACGGGCTGGAAATCGGCCTGATCGGCAGCAATGGCGCGCAGATGGTGGTGAAAAACGACAAAACGATCGATATCGCCGGCGGGGAGAATTCCACCCGAGATCACCTCGACATCGACGTCATCTCGGACTCCATTATGGGAGGACACACCGGCGGGCAAGCTCAGCGCATTGATTTCCTGGAGTGCATCCGCAGCAACAGGCAGCCTTTTGCCAGTGCCGAGGTGGGAAGGAATGCGTTGCTGATCGCTTTGGCCGCGGAGAAATCGATTACCGAGGAGCGGTACGTTTATTTGAAGGAATTAACCAATCACGGGGTGTCGTGATGAACCAATTACGCAAATATGACACATTGGTCTTCTTTCTTTTTATCCTGCCCTGGATCATCGGGTTTACCGTCTTTTTTCTGGTTCCGTTCGGCACCTCGATCTTCTACGCCTTTACGGATGCGAAGCTGCCCGGTGCGGTCAATTATCAATTTATCGGCCTCGGCAACTTCGTCGAAATGCTGAGCGATCCCATCTTCAGCAAAAGCTTGTTTAATACGATGTTTTTTGTGATTATCGGGGTTCCGATCGTCTGCGCCGGGATGTTACTGCTGGCGATGCTGCTGAATTTCAAGGTGAAGGGAATCGCCTTGTACCGGACGTTTTATTACTTGCCCACTTTGGTGCCGATTGTGGCCACTGTGATTATCTGGCGGCTTGTGTTTAACTCGGAATTTGGGATATTGAACGCGGTGCTCGGTATGTTTGGTGCCGATAAAATCGATTGGCTTGGCGGAGAGCATACCATCAAGCCGGTCATCATCCTGCTCCAGGTGTGGATTTCCGGCAGCGGTGTGCTCATCTTCCTGGCCGCCTTAAAAAATGTTCCCCGGCATCTGTATGAAGCGGCCGAATTGGACGGAGCAAGCGGCGTCCGGCGATTTTTTTCGATCACGCTGCCCATGATCAGCCCGTCCATTTTGTTCGTGGTTATTATTCAAACGATGTACAACTTTCAGATGTTTACGGAAGCGATGCTGCTGTCCAAAGGCGGGCCGAATTATGCCTCCTACACTTTCGTCTACAACATTTATAAATCCGCATTTACCGATCTGAAGTTCAGCATGGCGATGGCGCAATCGCTTTTCCTGTTTGTGCTGATCGCTCTGGTGACCGCTGCGCTTATGAAATTATCCAACCGGTATGTTTACTATGAAGCCGAAAATTAGGGGGAACACGAATGAATGATGGACGAAAAAGCAGTTTCGCTGCGATCTTATCCAAGTATTTGCTGCTCTCGGCAACGTTGCTGTTGTTTGTCGGACCTCTGGTGTGGCTTCTCTCCACGATGATGAAAACCAAGGCGGAGACCTACAAGGTACCTCCCGCTTTATTGCCCGAGCATTTTACCTTTGAAGCTTTTGAACGGTTGTTTGCCGTACAGCCGCTGATGTGGCGCTGGATTCAAAACTCTTTTGCCATCTCCATTCTTGTCGTCCTCGGGGCCGTCCTTTCAAGCTCGATTGTGGCCTACGGATTCTCGCGGTTCACGACAAAATACAAAGACAAGCTGTTTGCGATTGTGCTCGTGACCTTGATGATTCCGCCCTCCATCATGATGATTCCGTCCTATGTGTTGTATACCAAGCTCGGATGGATCGATACGTGGTTGCCGCTCATCGTTCCAGCTTGGCTTGGAAGCGCATACTACATCTTTTTGTTTCGCCAGTTTTTCCTGACCATTCCTTTGGAACTGGATGAAGCCACCTATTTGGATGGCGGGAACCGCTGGACGGTTTATGCGCGGGTGATGATGCCGTTATCGAAGCCGATTATTATCACCACGATTATTTTTGCCTTCGTTAACTCCTGGCTTGATTTCCTCGGACCTTTCCTTTACATCAAGGACAACCTCAAGTTTACGCTCAGCGTGGGGCTGCAGCTGCTGATCGGGCAGACCAGCCAGGACTTCCCGGCGCTTGCGGCCGGAGCCTTCATCAGCATCATTCCGATCGGCCTGCTTTATCTCTTCGCCCAACGCTACATTGTCGAGGGGGTGGTGCTGACCGGAACGAAAGGATAATTCAGCCGGAGGTAGGTCTGGCTTCCTTGAAAGTACGTCGATAGTCGTTTTTCTTACTATCCAAATAGGGGGGATTTCGCTTGAAAACAAAACGTAGATGGTTGATCGGCAGCTGGGTTCTGATATTGACTTTGGTTATGGGGTTGGCAGGCTGCTCCCAAGGAACGGATAAACCCGCGGCGGGGCAGGCGGATTCTGCCGGACAAACGGCTGGTAATGGGGCGGGAGAGCCCGTAACGATCACGTATTCCCAATGGGGAACGGCTGAGGAACTGCAGCGCGTGCAAGAGCTGCTTGATCAATTTATGGAGGCCAATCCGAACATCACCGTGAAGCTGGAAGGCAAGGATTGGGGAAGCTACTGGGACGGGTTGACCGCGAACGCCGCTGGCGGCACGCTGCCCGATGTTTTTAAAACGAGCTATGCCTACATTGAAAAATACGCCGAGCTTGGCATCTATAAGGAACTGGACGGTTTGCTGTCCGCCGGATCGTTTGATTTGAACCATATCGATGCGAGCTTGCTGAGTTTGCATAAATATAAAGACAAGCAGGTGTCGCTGCCGATCGACGGCAACGTGATTGTCTGGTATTACAACAAAGCGCTGTTTGACGATCCCAAAACAAACCCGCAGGGTGCGGCTGTCCCATCCCTTGAACCGACCTGGGATGAGATCATCGGCATTGCCGCGAAAATGACCCTCGACAAAAATGGCAAAAGCGCGGATGAGGCCGGCTTTGATGCCAAAAACATCGTCCAATGGGGCATGTCGATCTCTCCGGGCTCATCGATGGACTGGTTTCTTGAGCCGGAGCTGTGGTCGAACGGGGCCAAGCTTGTCAACGAGGACGGTTCGCTGGCACTTGACACTCCGGAGGCGCAAGAGGTGCTTGAGCTGTTTATCGATCTGACGAAAAACAAAAAGATCAACACGACCCCCGCCCAAATTGAGGGACTTGGCGGCCAGGTGAACCTGAGCATCACCACAGGAAAGGTGGCCATGAACCCGGGTGGCAACTGGAATACGACGAACTACAAAGAAGCGGGCATCGATTACGGGATAACTTACCTGCCCAAGTTTAAAACGGCGCAGACGGTGGTGCAGCCGGCCGGCGTAGCGATCAGCGTGAATACGAAACATGAGGAGGCGGCTTATAAGCTGCTGTCCTGGCTGGCGGGTCCCGAGGGCCAGATTGCGCTGGCGAAGCAGGGTTATTCCTTGCCCGCCAACAAAGCGGCCGCCGATACGTATGTGCAAACCACGGGCGAGGCGAATCAAATTTTCCTCGACGCTCAGAAGTTCGGCATTATTTCGCCATTTACGGCGAAGAAAACCGATCTCGTCTGGACCTACGGCGAGCAGGCGCTGAAGCTTCCGCTGGCTGGCGAGGGCGATCTGCACGCCGCGCTTCAGAGTTTGGCGGCGCAAATCAAGTGAGGGCGGGGCGCGCGGCTCTCGTTTACGGAGGCCTCGGCCGCCTGCGAAATAACGGTAAAAAAGGGCGCTATTATCGGCAAAATAGGGAGTTCAGACAAAATAGAGGAATTTTTTACCGCTATTATTGGCGAGAGGGGCTAAAAAGGCAAGTTCTCCCCGGCTAGATGGAAAATAAGTACAAAAAGTACCGCTATTTGGTGGGCGTGTGGCAGGTAATCTAGAATAGAGCCATAAATGTCCGTTATTTATCCAAAGTATACACTTCGAAATACCGCCGGAGCGATGGGCTCTGGCGGTATTCTTGTAAAACTAGTTATCGGCATTCTCATTGGATTTTTCCAATCTAAAACCGCCGAGCCTCCGCCTAACTCAAGTAATCAGGAAGAACTTGACATATCATGACATGAACTATAAAATGAGTTTGCCGCAACTTTGCGCAATTTTTTTGCGAGTTGCATGAATAAAATGTCCTTATTACTTGAAGCGGGATTGTAGAGAGGAACAGCAAAAATGGCGAGATTAAAAGATATAGCCGAACAGGTGGGAGTGTCGATCTCAACGGTTTCAAGGGTAATGAAAAATGATGCCAACCACTCGGTGAGTGAGGAAACACGGCGAAAAATCTGGGAAACAGCAGAGCAAATGGGCTATCATTCGCAGCGCGCCGCCAAGGCAAAAAAGCACCAACCCAAACACGGCTTCCGGGTCGGTTGCGTTGTAGCGATGCCGCAGAACAAATATAACAATCCTTATTTTTCGATTATTTTGGAAGGAATCGAGAAAGAACTGGCCGCTTCCGGGATGCGTCTGGAGTTTGTGCATAGTCTAGAAAAGCAAGGCGACCTCCAGCAGCTGCAAACTTTGGTGAAGGAGCGCCGCCTAGACGGCTTGCTGATTGTGGAACGGATCGAGCAGGAGGCGTACAAGTGGCTGAAAGCGAACGTTGGCATCATTGTGGGGATCGATCTGGCGGACAAGGATATCCCTGTGGTCAGCTACGACCGGTCGGCTGCGGCGAAGGAAGCCGTGCAATATCTCATTGCCCAAGGCCACCGGCGAATCGCTTATATCGGCGGCGCGGAGCTTGATGACGATTTCCGGAGCGAGAAACGGTTTCTCGGCTACCAAAGCGCGATGCAGGAGGCCGGATTGCCGATCCAGGAAGAGTGGGTGATCGATGTAAAGTGGGATGTTTCATTAAGCTATGAGCTGACGAAGCAAGCTTTTGAGAAAAATAACGATCGGCCGACGGCTGTTTTTGCCGCCAGCGATATGATGGCGATTGCTGCGATGCGGGCGGCCGCCGAGCAGGGGCTGAAAATTCCCGAGGATATCGCTTTTTTTGGTGTGGACAATATCGAAATATCCGAGTTTACCTCGCCCCCCTTATCCACCATCCATGTACCCAAGCTGGAAATGGGCATGTTTGCCGTTAAAATGCTGCTGGATTACCTGAACAACCGGTATACCGTTCCGGTCAAACTGATCGTACCTTACACCATGATGCTTCGCCGGTCCTCGGGCGGCAACAGCGAATGAAGCTGGCCGTAAGGCCTTTTTTCGCTTTGCGCCAAATCCGTACGTTAGAGAATCCGGGAAAGCTTGCGGTAAGCGCGCGGCGAGATTCCCTCGTTTGCGTTAAATAAACGGCTGAAATAATGAATATCGGAATACCCCACCTGAGCCCCTACTTCTTCAATCGTCCAATCCGTATCCCGAAGCAGCCTGCATGCCTCGCGATGCCGGACGGTGCGCAGAAACTCCCCGGGAGGTAGGCCGATGATTTGCCGGAACAGTTTTGCGGCGTGATCCACGCTCATTTGCAGCTCAGCGGCAATCCGTCTGCCCGACCAGTCCTCCGCAGGAGCGGCGTCGATACGTTCCGCCAGGCGTTTGATGCGCTCCCCGTGCTCCGAAACCCCGGCGATCCGGCGGGACATTTGGGAACGCAGCAATTGCGCCAAAATCTCCAACATCAACCCTTTGCATACCAGCTCATACCCCAGAGAACGCCTGGCAAATTCATGGATAAGCTGCTCCATCGCCTGAACGCACTCCACGGACGGCGAATAGACGGGATCCGCGGAAAAGGCCAGCCCTCTATCCGTTTCTGTCACGGCCTCGGCGGCGAGCTTGTCCCGCACCATTCCTTCCTCGGGGATTAGCAGATCCTCCTCCTTTTGAATCGTAACATCGCTGAAAAAATCAAAGTGAATGCCCATCAGCTTGGCTTCAGGCGCGGAAACAATCTCGTTTTGATGGTAGACCCCGCATGGCAGGAAAATGAGCTGACCGGCCGAAAGCAGGTAGCGCTGCCCGTTCATGGTTGTGGCCATTTGGCCATGGCAGACATACAGCAGCTCGAAATCGTACAACCTCCTTACGGGAAACCGGCATGGGGGGAGGGTTTGAAATTGGGCGTAATGAATGTTGGGCGACCAAGCTGAGAAGGGGGCGGTGCGCGTTTTTGCCGATAAAGAGCGATTTTCACTCAAGGGAAGAACCTCCTTGCTCACAAAATCACGGAATAAGATAAAAAATAACTTTTTTCACTAAATAAATTACGTCTTGAAATCAATATAATGAGGATATAAACACAAATAATCAGAACTCATATCTATGGTACCACTTTAACGGAAAAATGCAAAATAGGGAGGAATGAAGATGAAGAAGGGAATTAACATCTGGTCGTTCCGCGAAGGGACAGCCATTGCGGAAAGCGCGCGCCTGGCGAAGGCGGCCGGCTTTGAAGGGATTGAATTGTCCTTGAACGAGGAAGGCGAGCTTGGTCTGCAGACTACGGAAAAAGAAGCCGTCCAAATCCGCCGGCAAGTGGAGGACGCGGGGCTGGAAATATGCGGTTTGGCCACAGGCTTGTATTGGACTTATTCCATGACCAGCGAGCAGGAGGCTGTCCGGAGCAAGGCGTCCGACATCTGCAAAAAGCAATTGGAGCTGGCGGCGGCGCTTGGAGTTGACGCGATTCTGGTGATTCCGGGGGCGGTCGGCGTGGATTTCATTCCCGGCTCTGAGGTGGTGCCTTACGACAAAGCCTACGACCGTGCTTTGGAAGCGATCGGCAAGCTGGCGGGGGAAGCGGAGAAGGCAGGCGTCTCCATCGGCATCGAAAATGTGTGGAACAAATTCCTGTTGTCGCCGCTGGAAATGCGCGGTTTTCTTGACGCCGTGGGCTCGCCTTATGTCGGTTCCTATTTGGACATCGGCAACGTTCTGTACGCGGGTTATCCGGAGCATTGGGTTCGGATCCTGGGGCCGCGCATCAAGAAGGTGCACTTCAAGGATTATCGCCGCGAAGCCGGCGGGCTGCATGGTTTTGTGGACCTCTTGGCAGGCAATGTCGATTATCCCGCTGTTGTGGCCGCGCTGCGCGAGGCCGGCTACACCAATTACGTCACGGCCGAAATGATCCCGCATTATGAACATTATTCCGAACAGATCATTTTCAATACCTCGGCGGCTATGGATGCCATTCTGGGACGAAAAGAAGCTTATTAACTATAAGAGGCAGTTTTATTGAACGCGTACTTTAAGGAGGCAGCGCAATGCTGAAAATTGGTCTTGTCGGCTTCGGCTTTATGGGCCGGATGCATTTTGACAATTATGTTCGTCTGATGGCCGAAGGGGAGCCGATTGAACTTGTGGCGATTTGCGATCTGAGGATTGATGAATTGAAGGACAGTAAAGCGAACGGCAACATGTCGACGGGGCAGGAGATTTATGATCTGTCTTCCTACCGGCTGTATGATCATCTGGAGAAAATGCTTGCCGCAGAGCAGCTCGATATGATCGATCTGGCCGTTCCCACCTACCTGCATGCAGAGATGGCTTGCTCGCTTCTGGAACGGGGGTACCATGTATTCTGCGAAAAGCCGATGGCCCGCTATTCCGCCGATGCCCGCCAAATGGCCGAGACCGCCAAGAAGCACGGCCGCAAGCTGATGGTCGGACAGTGCCTGCGCTTTTGGCCGGGTTATGAGTACCTGAAAGAAGTGATTGCGGAACAACGTTTTGGCCAGCCGACTGCCGGATATTTCTACCGCGGCTCGGGAGCGCCGAAAGATTGGTTTCTCACCGAGCAATTAAGCGGGGCAGCTCTGCTGGATATGCATATTCACGATGCCGATATGATCCAGTGGCTGTTTGGAGCCCCGGAGAAGGTGTCAACCATCGGGCGGAACGTGATCCCGGGCAGCGGCTACGATATCGCGTCCACCCACTACGCCTACCCGGACGGCAAGGTGATCAACGCCCAGGTAGACTGGACGCTGGAGGGGGATTTCGGTTTTTACATGGGCTACCGGGTCAACTTTGAACGGGGGAACATCGTCTTCGACGGCAGCTCCGTAACTGTTAATCCCAATGACCAGCCGGGCTTTAAGCCGGAACTGCCAACGGATGACGGCTATTATCGGGAGATGAAGCATTTCATCGGGGCGATTATCCACGACAAGCCGATCGTCATTTGCACGCCGGAAAGCGCCGCCGCTTCGGTGGCGCTGGTCGAAGCGGAGGATAAGTCGGCGAATGCCGGCGGGGCTTGGGTAAAATACACTTAAAACGAATGATTGGGCAGATGGATATAAAGTTAGTTGTATGATTTGCAATTCTTCATCAGAGCATAGGGTGATTTTGTCTCTACGACAGTTGAGCTGCGAATTTCGTGAACGTCAAAAAAGCTTCCAGACCACTGCTTAAGTGGGAGCTGGAAGCTTTTTTTGTCTGCTGCATTGTCTGAACAAGTAAACTCTCAATTTAGA
The DNA here is from genome assembly GCF_046567315.2 of Paenibacillus lacisediminis. NCBI lineage: Bacteria > Bacillati > Bacillota > Bacilli > Caryophanales > Paenibacillaceae > Paenibacillus > Paenibacillus lacisediminis. The sequence continues at coordinate 190,307 of NZ_JBKIAX020000001.1, forward strand.
ACAGGTTAAATCGACTTCCGGAACTCGTTCGGGGACATGCCGGCGAAATTCCGGAATAGCTTGATAAAATAGCTCGTATGCTCATATCCAAGCTGCTCGGAAATTTCCGCAACGTTCAAATCGGACTGGTTCAACAACTCCTGCGCTCTTTCCATTTTCGTGCGGGTGACGAATTCGACGAAGGTTTCCCCGGTTTCCTGCTTGAAAATCCGGCTGAAATGAGACGGGTTCAGGTTTAGACGATGCGCCATTTCCTCCATCGCGATCTTCTTGCCTGTGTGGATTTGGACGTATCGCTGCGCTTCGGCAATTTCCCGGCGTACGGTTTGTTCTCGCAGCGCCTCTATTTCGACGGATTTCTTTTCAAGAAAAGCCTGAAGCCATTCCATGAGATGGTCCAGTGTTTCGATCGAAGCGATCTTCCGCTGCAGCATTTCGGTGTCGAAGCTCGTGACGAAGTTTTGCATGACGGTGTACTTGAGCTGGAGTTCCATGGTCATTTTCAGCACCCAGCAATTAACGGCTTCGACCGGATATACCCCGCTTTCGATAACTTGTTTCCACTCTTTGACGGCCAGCGAAATCCGGGCCTTGTTCCCGGAAAAAATGCAATCTTTCAGCTCTTGCAGGGCTTTGGAATAATGCAGGAAGAGATCCTCTTTCGTCGTCTCCACAGGCAGCATTTTCGCATAGATACGCTCGCCCGCATAGAAACGGAACGTTTTGGCGTCAAACAACCGCTGAATTTCTTTTTTCAATTGGAGCAAATCGCCGCTGACTTCACCGCGAATAAACGAAATACCGACGCGCAAATGCTGATGCATTTGTTGTTGAACACGAAGCAGTTCTTCCCGCACGTCCTCATAAAGATTTCGTTTTAACGTATGCGGAAAGGGGAACAAAAACAGGTATTGCTGTTCGTTGAGCACAAATATAAAGCTCTCGCTCAACCGGACTAACTCCTGCAAGGCGTTATCGATGACGAACTGCATGTTGACGGCTCCGCCAAAGCGGATTTCCAATTCAGCGGCCCGTTCCGGCCAGGCGGCAACCGGAAGATAAGGAACGCCGCCCCGGAGAAGGATTCCGAAATTTTGAAATTCGTTTGCCCATTCCGCTTCGTTCCAGACCGGTTGTTCAAGAAATTTGCGGATGAATCGGGAACGTATAGCGGATAAATTCTGCTGAACTACGTTTTGGAGTTGGTTCCGGTCGTTTTCCAACCGTTTTTCCTCGGTCAATTGATTCGCCAACCGGCCCAGTACGGAAACGACCTGATCGATCCGGAGACTTTCCTTCAAAATATAATCGCACACATTAAGCTTTACGGCCGCCTGCGCGTAGTGAAAATCTTCGTGGCAAGACAAGATGACCGCTTTCAGCCTTGGGTTGACCGCGCGCGCTTTTTCGATTAATTCCAGTCCGTCCATCACGGGCATTCCGATATCCGTTACGAGAATGTCCGGACGATGGATCTGACAAGCCTCCCAGGCTTCGCCGCCGTCGGAACAAACGGCGGCCAATTCCAGACCCAGCTTCGGCCAAGGAATGCCGGCGCTTAAATATTCCAAAACCGTATAATGATCGTCGGCGATAAGAACTTTAAACATGATGGTCATCCTCCCCTGTTTTTTCGATCGGCAACAGCAGCTCCACGCTTGTTCCCCGGCCGTATTCGCTTTGAATGTCGATATCGAACCGATCCCCGTATAGCAATTTCAAGCGGCTGTAAACGTTAAACAGTCCGATTCCGGCGGACGGGATTTCTTCTCCCAGGGCCATTTGCTCGATTAGATCCCGCTTTTGGTAGTTCAGGCGTTTCTTTAATTCCTCAAGCGACTCTGGGGTCATGCCCAGGCCGTTATCTTCAACCGTTATTTTTAAGGAGGGGCCGGCGCTTTGCGCTTTGACTGAGATTATCCCGCCGCTCCGGGAAAATGCGTGTTTGTAAGCGTTCTCGATAATCGGCTGCAAGATAAAGCGGGGCACGGTAGCGGCAAACGGGTCCGCCTGAATTTCCCAACGGGTCTCGATCGGAAAGCGCGTGGTAAATTTCATCAAGTCCGTATATTGTTTGGCTGTTTCGATTTCAGCGTAGAGAAGGGCAAATTCATCCTGCTTGGAAAGGCTTGCCCGCAGCAACGAAGATAGCGAACCGACGACGAGGGCGGTTTCTTCATCGCCTTTCATCAACAATTTCAAGCGGATCGAGCTTAGGACGTTAAATAGAAAATGGGGATGAACTTGCGCCTGCAGCATCGCCATTTCCGCTTGCCGCTTCAATTCCTGCTCCATCTTCACCTGTGTCAGGATTTGCTCGATGCGATCGAGCATAAAGTCGAACGAACGGCCGAGCCGGCCGATTTCATCAGGTCCGCGAATGTTGGAACGCACGCTCAAATCCCCGGACTCCACTTTCTTCGCCGCTTCCCCGAGCGCCAGCACCGGCTTGGTGAAGCGCCGCAATAAATAGGTGAGGGCGAGCAAAAAGCCGATAGCGAACATGGCTTGCAGTATTAACATCGTTCGATACATTCCGTTCAATTTTCCCGTAAGCTGCTCATAAGGGGCTACGCTCACGAGCTTCCATCCCGAAAAACGCAGCGGGAGCGAAAGAAACAGTTGATTTTCTCCGCCTGCTTGAATAATCTCCGGTGAAGCGGGCACCTCCCACGGCAGTACACTCTCAAACTGGCTTCCGATTAAATCGGCATTACGATTCGAGATGATCCGGTTGTTTTCATCCAGCAGAAACACGTCCTCCTCCATACCGGCAAAAAGCTCCCGGAAGGTGTCCTCCGTTCGGCTAACAATGAGATAGGCAAACGGCGGTTTATTTACGGTCTCGGTCAAGGCCCGTGCGGTCATATACACATACTTCTGTTCAGGGTACAGCGGAGGCAGGTAATTATCGAGTCCGCCCAAAAATAACGTCTCGAAAGCCGTCAGGTGCTCCGCCTGCGAAAACCAGTCCTCCCGGAAAAAAAGCTGCGGCTCAAAGTCGTAGAACGAGTAGTCGGAATATGCCCGACCGTCCCTCGTCAGCAAGGTCAGGCGCAGGTCCCGCTTCTCGCCGGCGATTTGCTCCAACCGGGTCGTCAGCTGCCTCGCGGCCACTGGACTTTCTTTGGCCTCTTCCAATAACGTTTTAATTTCCGGATCGAATTGGACGAAATTCGATATGGAAACCATTTCCTCCAGGATTGCTTCCACTTGAGACTGCGTAATCATGAGCGATTGCCTCGCTTTTCCCAGCGTATGCTCGCGAATGATAATTTTGGAATACACGCCGGTTGTATAAAGCATGCCGATCGCCGGCAGCACAAGGCAAGCGATTGAAGTAAGAATCAGTTTTTTCCGCAGGGACACATGCTTGAAGTTCAGCCTTATTCCCATTTGTTGTCCACCACCTCGGCCGCAATAAATCGATTGTGTTATAAGGAAATATTAAAGCATTTCTTGGACCGTTTCATTCAACATTTTTTTCTAAGCGGCAAAAAATATCGCAAATTTTTTTTCGATTAGAAAAAATCGTTCCATGTGCGCCGGATACGCCGTGCCTATAATGAGGGGGAAACAGAGAAAGACAATGAGGTGATGAGGGTGATTCGAAAGCAAGCGTTTTATGAAACCGTTACCGGATATCTGTTTATTTTACCGATGCTGGCTCTGACGATGACGCTGGTCGTCATCCCGATTCTGCTGTCGGGGGTGATCAGCTTTTCGGACTGGAATTTCATTGCGGGCCTCGGCGGGCTGAAATTCGTCGGGTGGGACAACTACCTCCATTTGTTTCGGGACGAAGCGTTTCACCGCTCCTTGCGGAACAACATCGTGTTGATCGCGGTCGTTCCGGTGTCCATGTTCCTCGCGATGGTGCTGGCGGCGCTGATCAACAAAGGAACGTACTTTAAAAGCTTTTTCAAAGTCATTTATTTCATGCCGTTTATTTCCAGTATTGTGGCGATCGCTTTGCTATGGAGAGTGCTGTTTCATCCCAACAGCGGTCCGATTAACGGTTTTTTGCGGTCGATCGGCATCGATCACCCGCCGATGTGGCTGGCGGATCCGAATTACGCGCTGCTGGCCGTCATGATCATCATGGTCTGGACTTCGCTAGGGTTTAACATGATCATTTATCTCGCCGGGTTGCAAGGCATTCCCAAGGACCTGTATGAGGCGGCCGACGTGGACGGCGCTTCGCCGCTTCGCCAATTCTTCAGCATTACGCTGCCCATGCTGTCGCCGACGACCTTTTTCCTGTTGATTACGGGGGTGGTGGGATCATTTAAGGTGTTTGACCTGATTATGGTGTTGACGAACGGCGGGCCGGCGGGCTCGACCTCTGTCATCGTGTTCTACCTGTATGAAGCGGCCTTCGTCAATCTGGAATCCGGATATGCGTCCGCCATGGGTATCGTTCTATTAATTCTGATTTTGTTCATCACCCTGATCCAATGGGTCGGACAGAAGAAGTGGGTAAATTACTAGGAGGCCGTTAAACATGAAAACCATACGTCTAAACCGGGTCATCATTACGGCGCTTATGGGCATTGCGGGAATCTTCTTTATTCTGCCGTTCCTGTGGATGTTATCGGCATCGTTCAAGCCGGAGCTTGAGGTGATGACATATCCGATACAGTGGATCCCGAGCACGTGGAAAATCGTTGAAAACTACAGCCAGGTATGGCTCGGAAGCATCCCGTTCGCGCTTTATTATCTGAACAGCATCAAAGTGACCTTGCTGACGACCGCATTGTCTTTGATCATCTCCGCCATGGCGGCCTACGGATTCTCCAAGGTTAATTTCAAAGGACGGGAGGTGGTGTTTATGCTGGTGCTGGCTACGTACATGATTCCGTATCAAGCCATTCTCGTACCGCAGTTTATCATGTTTCGCTGGCTCGGGTTGTTCGACAATCACCTTGGCCTTGTGCTATTGGGCGCTTCGGGGGTGCTGGGCACATTTTTGTTGCGGCAGTTTTTCATGGGGGTCCACAACGAAATTATCGAATCCGCGAGAATCGACGGAGCGAATCACTGGCGAATCTTTTTCCGGATCGGGTTGCCGCTGGTCAAACCCGCGCTTGCGACCTACATGATTCTCCGTTTCATTTGGACTTGGAACGATTATCAGAATCCGCTTATCTTCCTGCGTACCGATTCGTTGTTTACGCTGCAGCTCGGCATCCGCAAATTTGCCGATTTTAACGGCGAATTTTATTCGCTTATGATGGCGGGCGCTGTATCCGCAATCTTGCCATTGTTGATCATCTTCATCGCAGGCCAGAAGCAAGTGATTGAAGGGGTGGCCTCGGGAAGTGTCAAAGGATAAAGAGGAAATCAAAAAGTCATCTTTTGATCACGAAGTAGAACTATGGAGCTTAATCGGCATCGAATCTTGAATTCAGCCGGGCCTTAGCACATGCTTCCGAAGCATGTTTCCTACGGAAACATTTCAGGTGCTCACGTACCCAAAACGTACGCTCCGCTCCTCAGTCCCTAGCTTCATCCAACCTTCTCGGTGCTGAAAACCTGACTTTTTGATCTCTTATTTAAATTAACCAAGGGGGAACTCACATGTTGAAAAGAAAATGGATTCGTTTTATCGCCGCGTCGGCAATCCTTGCGCTTATCGTTTCGGGATGTGCTTCCGGTTCGGGAGCTAACCCGGATCAGGGAGCCGGTTCGAACGGCGGCGCGCCGGACAATGGTACGGTAACCATCAAACTGCATACCTGGTACCCGAAGAAAACCGATAACTGGGATGTCGCCATCGCGGAATTTGAGAAGAAGTATCCGAATATCAAAGTGGAGTTCGTTTCCGCGGAAGACAACAATTCCAACGAATATTACAAGAAGCTCGATCTGGCGGCCGCCTCCGGGGAAGATCTGGACGTGATGATGTTCAGCAACATGAATTTCCTCAGCCAGCGTATGGAGCTTGGCATGTTGGAACCAATCGACAGCTATTTGGAGAAAGAAGGCGCCGTGCTTGCGGACGAGTATACGGTAGACACCAGAATCGCGGGAAAAACGTACGGGCTGCCGGGTAAATCAAGCCTGCCGCTGGTGTTCATCAATGAAAATCATCTTAAAGAGGCGGGGCTTGAGCTGCCGAAGGATTGGACGTGGGATGAGTATATGCAGTATGCCAAGGCGATGACGAAAACCGATGGCGGCAAAACAAGATACGGAACCTATTTCCATAGCTGGGCCACGATGGCGTACTTTATTCAGAATATGAATCAAGCTGCCGGAGCGAACTTGACCACGGACGACGGAACGAAAGCAAACGTAGATACGCCGTACGTCCGCAAGTCGCTGGAACTTCGGCTGCAAGGGGAGAAGGAAGGCTCCGTGACGCCGTATGCCGAAGTCGTCAGCCAGAAATTAAACTACCGCCCGCAATATTTCAATCAGGACACGAGCATGATTACGATGGGCACGTTTCTGGTTCCGGAAGCCGGGGGAACGGAACAAGTGCCGGCCACGTTCAAAACGGTGTTTGCTCCCCTTCCGAAGGTGAACAAGGAAGATCGGGTTTCGGGCAATGTCAGCGGCGATGTCCTGGGGATCTACAGCAATTCGAAGCACAAGCAGGAAGCGTACACGTTCATCCGCTGGTACACGACGGAGGGAATTACGCTGCAAGGGAAGTACTTTCCTTCCTGGAAAAAAGCGAATATGAACGAAGTCGTCGATCGTATTATTGCCGGCACAAAAACCCCGGAAATGATCGACAAGGATTCCCTGCTCTACGTTCTTGAAAATACGAAGCAAACGACGGCGGCGGTCGCGGTGCCGTTCCATGCGGAGCTGGAAAAAGTGTTTGTGGAAGAATTCGACGCGATGATGCTGTCAGCCCAGGACCTGGATACGACCGTTAAAAACGCCCAGGAACGCATTCAGAAAATCATCGATTCCAAATAAGGAGGGACCCTGATGCTTTACCCTATTGTAACCGCCTCCCGGGCGGTCATCGATTTAAACGGAATATGGAATTTCAAACTCGATTCCGGCTGCGGCTTCACCGAAAAATGGCATGAACGGCCGCTTGCCGATACGATCCCGATGGCGGTCCCTTCTTCTTACAATGATGCGGGGGTTAGCGCCGAGATTCGCCATCATGTCGGCTGGGTTTGGTACGAGCGGGAATTCGCCGTGCCGGGCGCGCTTTCCTCGGAGCGGATCGTTCTCCGCTTCGGTTCGGCCACGCATGAAGCGAAGGTGTACGTCAACGGCCGGCTGGCGGCCCGGCACACCGGCGGGTTTACGCCGTTCGAGGCGGAGATCAACGGACTTTTAACCGCGGGGAAAAACCGGCTTACCGTTGCGGTCCATAATGTGCTGGATGAATCGACGCTGCCCGTCGGCAACTATACGGAGCAAGAGGTGGAAGGTCTCGGCAAAATCGTCCGCAATCGTCCGAATTTCGATTTCTTTAATTACGCGGGGCTTCACCGGCCGGTCAAAATCTATACAACGCCTTGGGTCTACGTTCGGGATGTTGAAATCGTATCCGACTTGCGGCCAGACGGTTCCGCTGCGGTGCATTATAAGGCGGACATCGGTGGCGGGACGGCCGAAACAAAGGTCAGTATTCTGGATGAGAACGGAGCCGTTGTCGCGGCGGGGGAAGGGGCGCAAGGCAGCCTGTTTGTCGCGGAAGCAAAGCTCTGGGAGCCGCTTCACGCTTACTTGTACACGCTGAAAATCGAGCTGCGGCAAAACGGCGAGACGATCGACGAATATGAACAGCCCTTCGGAATCCGCACCGTGGAGGTAAAAGAAGGCAAGTTCCTCATCAACGGAAAACCGTTTTATTTTAAAGGATTCGGCAAGCATGAGGATTCCCCGATTCACGGCAGAGGGCTCAACGAGGCGGCCAATGTGATGGATTTTCGTTTGATGAAATGGATCGGCGCCAATTCGTTCCGTACGTCGCACTATCCGTATTCGGAGGAGCTTATGCGCTTGGCCGACCGGGAAGGGCTCGTGGTCATCGACGAGGTGGCGGCTGTCGGCTTGCATTTGAACTTTATGGCGATTCAATCGGGTGGCCCGAAACGGAACACATGGCAGGAAATCAGAACCCACGAGGCGCACCGGCAGGCGATTCGTGAATTGATCGCAAGGGATAAAAACCACGCATGCGTCGTGATGTGGTCGATCGCCAACGAACCGGCGACAGCGGAGGACGGGGCATACGAATATTTCGAACCGCTGTTCCGGCTTGCGAAGGAATGCGATCCGCAAAAGCGGCCCGTCACCGTGGTGACCTTGCAGGAAGGAAGCCCCGAGCACTGCAAAGTATCGGATTTGGCGGATGTCCTGTGCTTAAACCGCTATTACGGCTGGTATGTGGAAGGCGGGGAGTGGGAACTGGCCAAAGCCAAGCTCCGCCAAGAATTCTCAGGTTGGCAAAAACGCTGTCCGGACAAGCCGATCATCATGACGGAGTATGGCGCGGATACGATCGCCGGGTTTCACGATGTCGATCCCGTCATGTTCACCGAAGAATTCCAGGTCGAGTTTTTGCGGGCAAATCATGAAGTGTTCGACGAGTGCGGCAATTTTGCCGGGGAGCACGTCTGGAATTTCGCCGACTTCCATACGAGCCAAAATATCATTCGGGTTCAGGGCAACAAGAAAGGGGTCTTCACCCGCGACCGCAAACCGAAATCTGCCGCGCACGAGTTGAGAAAGCGCTGGCATTCGATTCCTGATTTTGATTACAAGCCTTAAAAAACCGGCCCGCAAATGGCTTTACAGCATTTGCGGGCCGGTTTCGCATGATTAGATCCGTTTTCCGAGGACAAGTGCGAAATACTCTATATTTCTTGTTAAGAAGTTTTTGTTTTCAAAGGCTGTATTCTGGAACTTGCTGTTCATATCTTCCAAGAACGCGGTTATATCTGAGGTGTCGGCGCCTGCAAACCGGTTGTCGATTTTCGTGTTGTTCAATACCGTATTCACATAGTTGTTTTCAGCGCGATAATCCCTCGACCATTGCGGGTTCTTAATCAGCTTCTGATTAAAATCCAGCAGAATTTCCATAAAGCCTTCGTCACTGCCGCCATTCGCCATATCTTTGACAATCTCGGCTAATTTATCAGCGGATTCCGGATCATATTTTTTCATCAAGGAGTCGAAATTGACATAATCATCAGGCGCGCCTTCAGGTTTGCGAGGGATATCGATATAGCTTGCTTCACCTGTCTCAGGATCGACCGTTCTGGTTTTGGCATACGCTGCGATCTTATCCATGGTGGCCAGGAACTTCTCCGCTTCATCGCCTGTCATGTAATTGTCCGCAATAAATTTCGCCTGAGCCAGCCCGCTCTCAAGCAGCGCCGCCCGTTCGCTTTCATCCGAAACGGAGCCGTCCGGAACAAAGTTGGAGCTAATTAAGTAATTTACGGCTTCTTCCACTTCAGGTGATTTTCCACTGAGCAATTGTTCTAAGGAAGCATCCATTTCGGCAGTAAAAAACGGCCTTATCGAATGGTGCTTAATCGCGCCTACTGGCAATTCCCGGCCGCCAGTCCCGGCGGCCAACTGCCTGGCGGCCTCGCTGATTTCCACGCTGTCGTGTCCCGGAAGGGCAGGACCTGTTTCCATTTTCGCTTGGTTGTTACCCCGATTTTGAGTGTCGATTCTTGGAAGCGATGAGATAACATTACTTTCGATTTTCATGTTATTCCTCCTCGTACAACCCCATAAAAAATACATGCCGATATATATAAATATATCGGCATGTATTTCCATATTTTTAACTTAATCTCATTTATCCTCCGTAGATGCTGTACGCAAAATGATACACTTGTTGCTGCGCATTAACGTCGACATTGTCGGCTACCGCCGCGATTACTCCGCATATATCGTAATAATGGGTGAAGCTGATCGGGCCGGGCAAATAATTGCTGATACTTCCCGTTGAGGGCGGTAAACTCAGGGTTACGGAAAAATCCCCGGCACTGTTGGTATTCACGTAGCCGACTCTTGTCCGGTTGCCGCTGGATTCGGACCAATACGGATTCTCCCATAGGACGATGACGCTTGTGTTGGCTACCGGAACATTATCCGCAGTAGTAACCTTGCCGTTCACCGTAAATGTTCGTCCGGTGATTCGATATTTTTTTCCATAATAGTAAGATGGATAATCGTTAGGTCCGCCGTCCGAGTTGAAGCCGATAATCTGAATTTTTTCGGCTCGTAATACGGGCGTCAGGGCCAAAGTATAATTGGTAGTTTCAGAGTATGTCCCTGTGGTATAAACGCGGAGATAATATGAGCCTGTGCCAAGCGGTACGTTATTGTTGGTCGGCGTGATTAATTGCAGCCGGTTGTCGCTCTGCACCGCATAGACCTCCGCTTTATAACCTTTCGCGGCAGAAGCGCTGTCTAAAGTGATATTCATGGCATCATAATTTCGGCTGCTTGGCACGGTTAGCACATACCAGTCATTATCGATGATGGAGTTAAGCGAACGGCTGGAAAGATAGGAGCCGCCTGTACTTACTGTGATACCGTAAGCGTGAAAAGCATTTTCGTCCGTTTCGAAGCTGTCATACGCACTACTTATAGCAACGGTTAGATAAAACGGATCATTGATGCTGCCGCCCTTTTTGGCGTTGACTTCAAGCAAATAAGCTTTTGCCGACGAAGAACTGTTCTTTACTCCGACATTCTCCGAAATGGTGGATCTCCCGTAACTATAATTGTTAAAGTAGGTGCCGTAAATGGAGTAGTCAATTAGAGCAACCGGGGTATTTGTAGACGCATCGAGTTCATATAAATACAGATCATAGTCCAGCTGCTCCGAGCGGGGAAGGTCAAGCTGGGCCTGCAAGATCTCGCCGGCTTGTACATAAATGGGGTATAAGTATGCAGACTCTCCTTCCCGGGCCAATACCCCCGAATAAGTGGCATAAGTGGCCGTTGTGGAGGAAACGGCGTTTGTTCTAGCAAGTGTACGGGCGGCATGTGATTCTATGCGTTGGGAACTGTCAATGCTATCCAAATCATTGACTATTTTATGCTGATTGGCTTCGCTAACGTCAACCCCTGGTTCGGCCTTAACGAGATGGTCAATAACATCAGGCGGATTCACGGTCTCGGTTTCGGGTTCGGCGGCAAATGCGGTGAGATTGAATGCAAGCAACAACACAAGGCTTAAAATCATGATCATAGACATCTTTGCCTTCATAATTATAACTCCTTTCGTAATAAGGAAATGTGGAGGAGTTCAAAATCCAAAGCAGATGACGGCTATCTACATCAGCGCCTCCTAACCTGTCCGTTTGTGCTCCATCCGTTGAACTGCCTGCCCGTAGCCGATGAAGTTCACGGTTGTTCAATCTACTGTTTTCACAGGTACTACTATCTATTAAAGCGCTTTTTTCAATAGAAAATCAAGGAAATTTATAGCAAAATTTAGGATGTTATGAGAATTAGGTTCTACCGCCCATGCAATACATCGAGAATGGTATCCACGACCAGTTCCGGCTGGTCATGAATGACCATATGGCCGCTTTTTTCCGCGACGATTAAACGGCTGTCCGTGGAGATATCCAGCATTTTTCGCTGTCCGGACTGCCAGATCGCCTCAAGCTTCTGACCAGCGGTTTCCGAAATGCCCACTTGGGCGTAATTCTGCGGGAGACCGCGGGCAATAATTCGCACCGGCAAAGCGCCTAAACGTTGTCCCCGAATGGCATCTTCGGTGGTATAGGCAAGCTCCGCTTCTTCTTCCTTCGCTTCAAAATAGCTTGGGGTCGCAATCACATTGATAAATTGTCCCCGGTCTTCCTCCGCCACCAAGCCTCCCAGCAAAGCGTCTTGAAACAGGTGCAGGATACCCGACTGCTTGAGCAGCTTAAGGGTGGAAGCCGGCGGGTTTCCGGTAAAATTCTCCGCTTCCAGGATCGCTTGGGTATCCCGGGCATCATCCTCGGGTCTGGCGTCAACAAGGACCAAGCCCATGACTTCGTCCGGGTAGGTTTGGGCGAACAGCCGGGCATACATCCCGCCCAAAGAGTGTCCGACCATGAGGTAAGGCCCTGGGATATTTTCCTGCTTCAATGCGCTGTAAAGCTCGCGGACGATCTGATCCCCGGTGCGTTCGCGCGTGGCCTTTTCGCTCCATGCATACCCCGCCCGGTCATAGGTGACGACCGTCGCATAAGAGGCGAGCTTGTCCGGGATATCACGCCAGGACAAACTTGTTTCTCCGCTTCCCGCCTCGAGCACAATCGTTGGGGACCCGCTGCCCGATTTCACCAAATGAAGATCATATCCGCCCACATCGACCATTTGGCCGGGAGGAGGATAGTCTTTCGCGGCTTGTTTCGAAGCGATGGCTTCATAAGTGAAACCAGCGCTGATCAGAGTGATCCCAACGGCGAATGTAACCCCAAAACCGTATATCAATTTTCTCCATACCGATGTTTTCTTTTTTTCGCGTTTGCCCATGTAAAGGTTCCTCTCTCATTTCTGTTTATTTAGTACAATGTACTAAAAAGGATTTTAGCACGTTGTACTAAAAAGGGGAAGAGGGTATAATAGGACTATGCCAAAAATCGTGAACCATGAAACGCAAAGACGTTTAGTCGCTGAAGCCGCATTAAGAGTGATCCGGCAATCCGGCCTGGAACAGGCTACCGTGCGTAAAATTGCGGAGGAGGCGGGGCTGTCGGTCGGGTCTATGCGCCATTATTTCTCATCTCAGGTTGAACTGTTTACTTTTTGCATGAATATATTCGTTGAACGGGTCGAGAAAAGATTGGAGGCTTTTGAGCTAACAGGACCTCTGCTGGCGGACTTAAAAAGATTGCTGCTGCAGTTTTTGCCTGCCGATGAGGAGAGAACGCTGGAAATGGAGGTATGGTTTGCTTTTCATGCGAAGGCCTTGGTATATCCCGAATTGCGGAGGTTAAGCGCGAATATTCAGGACGGGTTACATAAAGCCTCCCGTTTCGTGCTGGAAGAGATCATACGAAACCGGTTAGCCCGGCCCAATCTGAATATCGAACTGGAGACCGAGAAATTGTATGCGTTCATCGACGGATTAGCCATGCATAAAATCATGCAACCGGACCGGCTGCCGGTGGAAAGGCTGGAAAGCCTCCTGGAATCTTATCTGGCGGCTTTATGTTCCGAATGAACCGCAGGTTCATATTGTGCTGTTAACGACAATATGAAGCTGCGGTTGTTATTTTTTTAGGAGAAATGAATCGAGAGCATGTTCCAATAGAACAAAAAGATCGTGTAAAACAGGCAATCTTAAATTCATCTTAAATGGACGTGAAACGGCAATTGGCATGGTAAACTGGAGTATATGCTAAAAGCTGGGACAGGGGGCCGGTTTGTGCAAAGAACGGTGTTGCTTGTGGATGATAACCGGGAGATCGTGGAATTGCTGAGGTTGTTTCTTGTGAAGGAAGGCATCCGCATCGTGGAAGCTTATAATGGGATGGAGGCGTGGGAATGTATTCAGCGGGAAAACATCGATCTTGCCGTGCTGGATATCATGATGCCGGAAATGGATGGGGTGCGGCTATTGCAGCTGCTGCGTACGGAATATAAGCTGCCTGTCATTCTGTTGTCCGCCAAAAATCAGGATGACGACAAAATCATGGGCTTGCAAATGGGCGCGGATGACTTTATTTCTAAGCCGTTTAATCCGCTGGAGGTGGTGGCCCGAATTCAGGCCATGCTGCGCAGAAGTTATGATTTTAATGAATCCGCCGGGCCTGAGCTTGAGCAAACGGAGGACACGGTCAACGGGGAGCTGAGGCTCAGCCATCGGGATTGCACGCTGTACAAAAACGGACGGGAGATTCCTTTGACGGCGATTGAATATAAGCTTCTCTCCACACTGATGCAATCGCCGGGACGTGTTTTTACCAAAAAACAGCTGTTTGAGCAAGTATGGTCGGATCATTATTATGAGGATGCCAATACGGTCATGGTCCATATCTCCAGGCTGAGAGACAAGATCGAGGACTCGCCCAAGCAGCCGTTCTATATTCAAACCATTCGCGGACTTGGGTACAAATTCGCCAAAAAGGGGGATTTGCGGTGAACCAGGGCAAGCTTTTTTATGCTATGTTCAAGACCTATGTTCTGTTTGCTGTTTCGTTGGGTGCCGTCATTCTGACCTTCCTTGCTTTTGTGCTGGATATGGATAACCGGACTATCGAAGTGAATTTGCTGGAGTTGCTCCTGTTCCTGGGGGTGTTCGCCGCAAGCAGTCTCTTATACAGCTTGTGGACGGCCAAGCGGATCACCGGACCGCTGGAACAGATTGCTTCTGCCATTCGAAGGATGGAGGAGGGGAAGTACAGCGAACGGTTGAATATTGCCGCAGGATATGAGTTTTCCGTCATTCAGCAGCGCTTTAATGATATGGCGGAATCGCTGGAGCGGTCGGAAGCGGAGAATCGGCGGCTTCAGGAGAGCAAGCGGCGGATGCTGGCCGATCTGTCCCATGATCTGAAGACCCCCATTACGACGATTCAGGGCTATGCCAAAGCTCTGGAGCTGGGAATACTCGAGAATGAGGAGGAAAAGAAACGCTTTCTGCGGCTGATCTCCAACAAAGCGACTCATGTCACGGCGCTGATCGATCAGATTTTCAATCTGGCTAAGCTGGATCGGCCTGGTTATCCTATGGCTATGGAACTGGTGGATGTCGCCGAATTGCTGCGCGAGATTGCCGCTGATTTTTATGAGCCGTTAGAAGCTAAAAACTTCCAGTTAGAGGTGGAAATTCCGGCGGAGGAAGTGATGGCGAAATGTGATCCGAATCTGATACGAAGGGCTGTGTCCAATCTGTTGTCCAACGCCCTGCAGCATAATCCTCCAGGCACACGGGTCACCGTTCAACTCACGGAATCGGAGCAGTGCCTCTCCCTTGCAGTTGCGGATAATGGCGTTGGTATCTCTGATGAGTTGAAAAAAACCATCTTTGATCCCTTTGTCCGCGGGGACGCCGCTCGGCGGGAAGAGGGGAGTTCCGGGCTGGGACTCGCCATCGCCAGACAAATCGCCGAGCTGCACGGCGGCGAACTCCATCTGTCCAACACCCAAGGCTCAACCACTTTTGAGCTGATGTTGCGAATTTAATTTTTTGATTGACTCTTATAGAGAAGCGTGATATTATAAATTTCGTTGCTGCAAAACAATTGCATCGACGAAATACGCGGTCGTGGCGGAATTGGCAGACGCGCACGGTTCAGGTCCGTGTGGGCTAACCCCCCGTGGAGGTTCGAGTCCTCTCGACCGCATCAATTTTGTAATGAACGAGCTCTTGAGTTTCCTTTTGTGGAGATTCAGGAGCTTTTTGCATACTCGGAATTTGTAAGGTATTGCTCATTACTTGGGCCGAAGAAAGCTTTGAGCTGTATTCAAGATGAACATAAATGTTGGCGGTCGTAGAGTAATGGCTATGCCGAATGGTAATGGTCTGATGCTGAAAGTTAATGGCGTCCCATTTCAGTCCGACAATTTCACTTCGCCGCAGCCCGTAAAAAGCGGCCAGTATGACAGCCAACTCCACTGGGTCACCTTTCACTACCTCGAACAAATCGTTGAGTTCATCACAAGTATAGTAGCTTCCGATGAATTGACTCTTCTTGAGCCGCTTGACTTTGTCTGTGGGGTTCGAAGGAATCGTGTCCATTTCAAAAGCGTGTTGCAAAGCCTGTCGAATGTTGGCATGATAATGCAGTACCGTGTTTGTGGTCAACTCAAATTTTTTCAAGACATACAGATAAAAATCGCGAAGATGTTTGGGTTGCAGGTCCGGCAGATAAATTCCTTTTTCCCGGAAGTACGGGACGCTCTTGTTGTTAACAGCAAAACTACAAGCCGAGTGGGTGGTGATTTCAACTTGGTATTTCATCATTTCAAGCCATTCCACCATGAAGTCGGCGAATAAAACGTATTAGTGGCGGACGGTATGCTGGCCTGTCTGGTTAACCCGTCGCTGGGGCGGGAGTGGGAGTTAGACTATACTCCAGTTGCTAAACCGATAACAGTTGTGGTTGTCGGCGGGGGTCAAGGTGGCTTGGAAGCAGCCAGAATATCGGCAGTAAAAGGCCATGAAGTCAGCTTATTTGAAAAGAGGGGATTTTTAAGCGGTCAATTCGTATCGGCAGCTTACCCGCCAAGTAAGGGAGAATTGGCGACCTACACAGCCTAGATAATTAATGAGTTAGATAAGCTGGGTGTGAAACTCGCCCTAAGGTATAGACCCAATAATAAACTGGCCGAAGAACTAAAAACCATATCGGACCATGTCGTTGTTGCTGGTGGAGCGCTAAAAACGAGCAATGCGCTGCAGGCCATCAAAGAAGGTTTTGAAGCGGGCATCTCCATAAAGTAATCCTAATCTTTATTGATTCCAAAGTCGTTCCTTCCCGGAACGACTTTTTATATTGTCCAATGGAACACACTATTGCGAAAAAGTCCCGGGGGATAAGGATAATGGATAATCTGGTATTCCGAAGTGAAAATAAGGCATGACAGCTGAAAAACTAGAGTGTTTAGAAATTGATGTTTAAAACTCCTGTAATGACAATTGGCACAAAGCGTGCCTTGGAGAGATAAACGCGGACCATGAGGAAGGAAAGTAGACGGCATGTGCGGGGAGATAGCCGGCGATGCGGACGCGATTCCGTTTTTGGATATAAATATAAAAAGGAAAAGATCAGGTTAGACTGTTACGACGGTAGCGCCAGTCAAATGAAGCAGCTGCGGGAGCGAAACTTATTTTCTTAGCGCAATGGAATTAATTTTCTGACTGCTAATAAATAAAGTTAAAAAACGTTTGACAAAGAAATTGTAAGCGATTAATATTACCTGTATACAAGGTATACAATGTATACAAAAAAAGAAAACACAAGTTGCAAAGAGGTGATCCAGGATTAAAATCATCGATACGCACATGCATTTGGGTACTTCTAAATTTTCAGGAGTAAGTACAACGGAAGAAGACCTGATCCGGGCAATGGATAAGTTCGGCATTGCAGCCGGACTTGTAATGCCTCAGCCGACGCTGGAAAATGTCTATGATGTTCACACTCACATCGGTGAAATGATGAGAAAATACCCGCAGCGGGTTTATGGGATGACCAGTCTGGATCCCTGGCTGGAGGAAGAGATTTATGTGGCGGAAGTGGAGCGCTGCATCAGGCAGTTCGGGTTCGTGGCCATTAAGTTGCATCCCTTGGGACACAATATCAGCCCGTTATCCAAGCTCTGCAATAAAGTCTATGAGCTGGCCGAGCTGCATCAGGTTCCGGTTCTGGTGCACACCGGGACGGGGAATCCGTTCTCGCTCCCGTCGCTGATGATTGATCCGGCCAAGCGTTATCCCGGTGTATCCTTTGTACTGTGTCATGCAGGCTTTGCTGTGTATGCGGATGAAGCGCTCGTCGCAGCCAAGCATTGTGAGAACATCTATCTCGAGCCTTCCTGGTGCCAGACCTATATGACACGAAAGATGATTGATCAGGTGGGGATCCATAAAATCATTATGGGCTCCGACCATATCAGCAACATCCCGGTGGAGCTGGCGAAGTATAACAACATCGGTCTAACAGACGAACAATTGGAAGCGATTTTTTACGACAATCCGAAGCGGATCTTTAAGCTGCATGATCTTTGATGTAGTGTGCAAACCGAACTATCCATACTAATGCCGGTTTCGGCAGCAGGGAGTGTACGTAATGGGCAAAACCGTACTAAGCACCGCAGGCACGGATTTTTATATTAACGGCAAGAAAGTATATGAAGAGATTCAGGGCAGCCGCCCCGAGGCTCATGGCTTATTGATGAACGCAAGATTTATTCAGGGTATCTTCGATGACAGTGAGCAGCCGGAGCGGTTTAACCGTTTTGAACGAACATTTGATCCGGAGAAGAATACCGATGACCTGATCGCGGCTCTCCCGGAATGGTACGCCCATGGCCTCCGCGCATTTACAGTAGGGCTTCAAGGCGGCGGGCCTTGCTTTACCTTGTTCAATGAGAAGCTGAACAACAATCCTTTTGGCGAGGACGGCACAAGCTTTGATCCTGCATATGCCAACCGACTGGACCGCTTAATCCGCGCCGCAGATGAGATCGGCATGGTGGTTATCGTCTGCTTCTTCTATTTCTTCCAGGCAGAGCGGTTGCAGAGCGGGCGGGCGGTACTGGAGGCAACCCGTACAGCTTCACGGTTCCTCAAGCAGGGCGGGTACACCAATGTGATTATCGAGATCGCCAATGAACATGATCTGACCAAGAAGCATTCCCTGCTGGAGTTTCCTGAAGGCATAGTCACGCTGATGGAAATGGCCAAGAATGAATCCGGCGGAATGCTTGTCGGCTGCAGCTCCACCGCACCCGGTATCAGCGAACAGGTTGCCCAGGAGAGTGACATTGTCTTCTACCATGGGAACGGACGAACCCGGCAGCAGTATTACAACGATGTCTGCCAGCTTAGAAGCTGGGCGCCCGATAAACCGATTCTTTGCAATGAGGACTCCCAGGCACTGGGCAACATGGAGGTAGCCTTCCGCCAGCATACCTCCTGGGGTTATTACAATAATCTGACCAAGCAAGAACCGCCGGCAGATTGGGGGATTACGGAAGGGGAAGACCGGTTTTTCGCTTACCGGATGGCCAGAACCATCGGCATTGCGCTGCCGGAGATCCCTTTTGAAGAGCAGTATTATCTGCAGGGTCTGGAAAAGGATATCACCGTAGACGGAAAAAGGTGGATTAGACTGGCCAGCGTATATCCAGAAACGATCGATTATGTAGAGTTCTACCGCAACGGTGAGCTGGAGCATTTAAGCTATGACGAGCCGTTTTTTATCAACTTCGTATTCAACTGGTATCAGAGCCCTGTGCTTGAACAGCAGGAGGACAAGGAATGGAAGGCAGTGATCCATCTGAAATCCGGAGAGGTGCTGGAGAAGAAAGTGCTGCTTTAATTGAGAAGTTACAGCTCAATAGAATGAATAACCCTATTTGGAGACGAGGAGAACTGGAAAATGAGCAGATATAATATTTCTGTACTGGCTGGAGACGGAATCGGACCTGAGGTTACTGAGGAAGCATTAAAGGTATTACGCACTGTACAGCGGATGTATGGTTCGTTTGATCTTGAATTTGAACATAACGGAGCAAGCTCCGGCCAATTCCTGAAGATAGGCAAAGCGATGACCGAAGAGCAGTTTGCACAGTGCAAAGCGGCCGATGCGATGCTAATGGGAGCAATCGGCCTGTTCGAAGCGCGGCATCCGGATGGACGGGAAGTTAACGGGGACGTTATTTTCCGGCTGCGGTTCGACTTGGATTTGTATGCAGGTGTGCGGCCGGTGAAGCTATATGAAGGCGTTCCGGGGCCATTGCGGGAACAGGAAAAAGGCATCGATTATGTAGTGGTCCGGGAAAATATCGAAGGACTGTACGCCTCGCGCACCGGGGGCTGTAATGTCCGGGACGAAATTGCAACCGATACCATTATCATCACCAGAACCGGCACACAGAAGATTGTTGACTATGCCTTCCGGCTGGCCGCGAAGCGCAAAGGCCGTGCTGCTGACGGGAAATCGATGGTAACCTGCGTGGATAAAGCCAATGTGTTAAGCTCCTATGCCTATTTCCGTAAAATTTACGATGAGGTAGCGGCCAATTATCCTGATATTGCAAAAGACTATGCCTATGTGGATGCGATGGCGTTCTATCAAGTCATCCAGCCTTTCCAATACGATGTTCTGGTAGCGGAAAATATGTTCGCAGACATCCTGTCTGACCTCTCGTCAGCTACCATCGGCGGACTTGGACTTGCGCCATC
This sequence comes from Paenibacillus lacisediminis, assembly GCF_046567315.2. Lineage (NCBI taxonomy): Bacteria > Bacillati > Bacillota > Bacilli > Caryophanales > Paenibacillaceae > Paenibacillus > Paenibacillus lacisediminis. Next base: position 210,165 of record NZ_JBKIAX020000001.1, read on the forward strand.
CGGTGATATTGGCGACCGTCATGCCATGTTCCAGCCTTCGCACGGTTCAGCACCGGGGATCGCCGGCCAGCAAATTGCCAACCCGATAGCGACGATCCTCTCAGGCGGAATGATGCTTGACTGGCTGGGGGAACAGCATCGGGATAATGCCCTAATCCAGGCGGGCAAAGACATCGAGGCGGCGGTGGCAACAGTATTAAAAGAAGGAGTCATCCGCACTGGAGATATCGGTGGCAAATCCTCCACGTCAGAAGTGGGAGATGCAATAGTCGAGGCATTGATCAAGCGGCATGAGGGGGCACAGTCATGGAGCAACTCCAAGGAATAATTGTTGGTTCAGGTCATTTTGCCCAAATTCAGATGGAGGCCTGGGCCGAGGTTCAGGGTGGTAGAATTATAGCGGTTGTCAGCCGGGATGCTGAAGGAGCCAGAAAACTGGCAGAAGCTTATCAGATCCCCAACTGGGGAGCAGATACGGAGATTCATGAGCTGATAAACTGCTTAAAACCGGACTTTTTGGATATTTGTACTCCACCAGATTGTCATTATGAATACGCCCAAATCGCTGCAGACCGGGGGATTGCCGTCCTGTGCCAAAAGCCTGTCGCTCCCACCCAGGAGGAAAGTGAACTGCTGGTCCACTACTGCAAAGACAAGGGTGTGCCGGTCATGATTAATGAGAACTGGCGCTGGCAGGGCTGGTATAGAGAAATCCGCAGGATTATTGATTCAGACCGGCTGGGCCGCCTGTTTCAGGTTTATTTTGCAATGCGCCCCGGTGACGGCTTCGGCGATTCTCCTTACCCGCTGCAGCCCTATTTCAAGGATATGGAAAAGTTTCTGCTCTATGAAACCGGAGTACACTGGATTGATACGTTTAGGTATTTGTTCGGAGAAATTGAGAGCGTGTACTGCCAGGTGAGAACCTGGAACCCTCTCATACAAGGCGAAGATGCGGCGACTGTGCTGTTCAATTTTGTCAATGGCATGACAGGCATCTATGATGCCAACCGGGCTGTTTATGCGGAAGAGGTTCGTCCGCCAACCTACGGCTGGATGAAGCTGGAGGGCGAGCTTGGCAATTTGCGGCTCGATGAGGACGGGCGCATCTTCATTACCTTACGCGGCGGGACCGAGCAGGAGCATGCCTACCAGATTCCGGACGGCTGGAAAGGCGGCAGCGTCATTTCCACCCATCAGCATTTCATTGACGGTCTGCGTTCAGGGGACAGCAGCTATTTCGAGACTGAAGGGGAGAAGTATATGATTTCCCAACGAATCGTATACGCCTGTTACCAATCGGCCAAGGAACAGAGAGTCGTAGCTATTGCGCAGGAATAGGAGGAACCTATGATCAACTGGAGAGAACAGCTGGAGATTAGTCTGGTTCATCCGGGCTTATGGCCGGCTGCCGCTGTGGATGCAAGGGAATGGGAGCGTTCCATCCGGCTGGTGTTGGAAGATCCGTTCTTTGAGCGGATTGAGGTCGCTCCAATTGCTGATCCGCAGCGCAGACGGCAATTCTCGGAATGGCTGCGTGTAACGAACATGAAAGCAAGCTATCTGCTGCAGCCGTTGATTTTTGGAAAAGGCTATAATCTTCAGTCTGCGGATCAGGCGGAGCAACTGCTTGCGGTAGAAAGTATCATTGCGGCGATGGATGATGCGCTCGAATCAGGGGCAGACCGGATCGCTGTGATCAGCGGCCCGAAAGATCCGCAGGCCACGCTGCAATCAGAGCTTGACCGGCTCAGCGATTCGTTGCTGCTGCTGGATCAGGCGGCTGGGGAGCGGAAGCTGAAACTCGATCTGGAATTGTTTGATACGGCTGTAGACAAAAAACGGCTGTTCGGAGACAGCACACTGGCTGCCAAGCTGATGCAGCAGCTTGAAGGGCGGACTACAAATCTTGCTCTGCTGGCCGATTTAAGCCATGTGCCGCTGCTGGAGGAAACCATTGAGGATACGGTCTTCAATACGAAAACGTGGCTCGGGCATGTGCACATCGGGAATTGCTCGATTGATCCGGAGGATGAGCGGTTCGGAGACAAACATCCGTATTTCGGTTATCGCGGGGGTTGCCACGATGTGCCTGAGGTTGCCCGCTTCCTGCAGGCTCTCATAGAGGCCGGTTATCTGTCACCCGAACGTAAAGCCGGTTTGGGCTTTGAGATTATTGCAGCAGCGGACGAAGATCCGGGTCTGCTGATTGCTGGCGCGAAACGGACGCTGGTTAAAGCCCTGTACCAGATTACATCCGAATCCCGGAAAGCGGGTGAACGGATATGAGCCATTTGCTGCTGGCTTTTTATGGCGATGATTTTACCGGATCGACGGATGCGATGGAAATGCTGTCAACGCGGGGATACCGGACGGTATTATTCCTCGATCCCCCTGATCCGGAGGAACTGAAGATGAATTATCCGGATGTGGATTGCATCGGCATTGCGGGAATCAGCCGTTCCCTGCCAAGCGCAGAGCTGGAGGAGGAGCTTGTTCCGATTTTTGAGCGTATGCTTGCTTATCAGCCGTCAGTTATCCACTACAAAGTGTGCTCGACATTTGACTCTGCACCGGAGATCGGAAGCATTGGACGCGTTATCGATATCGGGAAAAGAATGTTCAGGAATCAGCAGGTTACACCGGTCTTGGCGGGTGCGCCTCCATTATCCAGATACACTGTATTCGGCCAGCACTTTGCGGCTGCCGCGGGAGCCATTCACCGCCTGGACCGTCACCCTATCATGTCCGTCCATCCGGCAACCCCGATGGATGAAGCAGATCTCAGGCTGCATCTTGGGAAGCAGACAGAGCTTCCGGTAGGCTTGATGTCTGTGCTTGAGCTGGGGGGGAATGATGAAGAGGTGTGGCGGACTTTTGCAAGTAAACAGGACCCGGTCCTATTGTTCGATTCACTGAACCGGAGCGATACGATGGCTGCAGGAAAGCTGCTATGGAGAATGGCTCAGGAGGATGCTCCGCTCTTTGTGGTTGGTTCCTCCGGGGTAGAATATGCATTGGCCGGTGTATGGGAATCGTCAGCCGGATTAAAGCGTGAGGTCCCGGATTATACTATTAACCATACAATACCGGATGAAGCTGAGCCTATTGTAGTCCTTTCCGGCAGCGCCTCCGATACTACGAGAAGGCAGATTGAAGCGGCAGAGAAGGAAGGATTCGTGTCTGTCCGTCTTCCGCTCAAGGAGCTTTTGAGTACAGATACCGCAGCGGCCGCCCTGCAAAAGATAGTGGATACAGCGGAGGAAGTACTGAAAGAGGGCCAGGACATCATTTTTTATACCGCGAAAGGCCCAAAGGATCCTTCCATTCGGGAGACAAGAGACAATTTAGACTCGATTGGCATTCGGCCAGATAAAAGCGGGAGACTGCTTGGACAATTGCTGGGGCGTATCATGAAGGGAATCATCACGCGCAAATGCACCAGAAGATTTGTCGTTGCCGGCGGAGATACTTCGGGATTCGCCACCAAGGAGCTTGGCGTATCCGCAATGGAAATAGCCGTTCCTATTGCACCCGGAGCACCGCTCAACCTGTGTTATTCCAGTGATCACCTTGTAAACGGGCTGGAGCTTGCTCTTAAGGGAGGACAGCTTGGACAAGAGGATTACTTTTTAAGAGTAAAAAAGGAAATTGTGAATAAAAACAGATAGGAAGGGGGTGAGAACGACGAATACGTCAGGGCAAGGGCAAGAAATAATTGATGTTGGGCAGTATATGATGAGCTACGGGCTGGCTTGGGGAAACTCGGGCAATATCAGCAAGCGTATGGACGGCGATTCCATGTTAATTACGGGATCCGGTACCTATATGGGACATCTGGAGGAGAACGATCTGGTTCAGGTGACCATCTCCTCGGGTAAATATGATGCTGCCGGAAAGCGGCCTTCCAAAGAAATTCCGATGCATGCTGCCATCTACGAGGCGCGTCCCGATGCAGGATTCATCATTCACGCTTCCCCGTTCTGGACGACTCTTGCTGCCTGCTCGGACCTGCAGATCGAAAGCAAGCTGTTTGTCGAGAGCATGTATTATGCGGAGCGCGTCGCTTATGTGGACTATTATCATCCGGGAAGCCGGGAGCTGGGGGAGGCAGTCCGGGATAAGGCCAAAGAAGCTAATGTAATCATACTAAAAAACCACGGTGTTATCGTTTTTGATTCTTCAATGAAGGAAGCCCGGATGTGTCTTGAGACCATCGAAATGACCTGCAAAATGGCTGCCACTGCGCAAATGACCGGCTTAACTCCTACTGTTTTAAACCCGGAGACGGCACTGGATTTTCTCCAGCATTCCGGATACAAGCCCCGCCGTTTATGGTAATATGAGGGCAACCATATAAAACAGAAGGATGAGAGCATGAACAATTTAGGAATAGTAAAGGATACTCTGGATCAGGCCGTTTACTTGCGGTTGCGTGAAATGATTATCAACGGAGAGTTTCTGCCCGATCAGCTGATTATTCAGAACCAGCTGACAGAGACGCTCGGCGTCAGCCGTACCCCTCTACGCAAAGCGATGGCGGAGTTGGAGATGGAAGGACTCTTATATAGAACCTCAAAGGGCTGGTATGCGAAAAAATTCACCCTGGAGGACATGATCTCTGTATTTGAGCTTCGTGCTGTGCTGGAAGGCTTGGCCTGCCGGTTGATAGCACCAGTGATTGAAGACGAGAAAATTGTCTATATGCGGGCAATCTTTCAAAGCGCATATCAAAAGAGACAGAATCATGACAAGGATGCTTATTATTTGGCTGACAAGAAATTTCATAATCTGATTGCATCAGAAATCAAAGACTTTCATCTCTCCAAGTCCTTGGAATCATTCAAGGTAATCCAGACCAGTCTCACGCAAGGACTATATCGTTCGCCTGATGAGACCTATCCCGAGCATATGGCGATCATTGACGCAATCGAGAAGAGGGACGGCGACCTTGCTGAAGAATTAATGAGAAATCATATCCGGGCTACGATCGCTGTACTGAGATCAGGGGATTCTTCTATCCATTTTTAACTTCCTGCGAGGAAGATTACGTGGGGACCTACGGTCCAAATTTCAGGCAACAGACAGGTGTGATTTATAATGATGCTCTCTTAGGCATCGTTGTTGCCTGGAATTGAAGGTTTGAAAAACAAGCAACTTTCCTATTACGGATACCTCCAAAGGCGTCCGTATTTACCAAAAATGTAAATGAAAACGCTTTAAATACAATTAAAGGAGTGAAAGCAATGGAAGTAAAGGCAAAAGACGGGCTGGCCGGAACACAGACAATGAACAGTAATCAAAAAATCCCCCTGCTGGAAAAAATCAGCTACGGTCTGGGCGATACCGGTTCGAACTTAATTTATACCGTAATTACTACGTATTTAACCTTTTACTTTACGGATATTTACGGAATCGGTGCGGCTGCAGTAGGAACGCTGATGCTGATTGCCCGGCTTGTAGACATGATCGACAGTCCGATCCTTGGTATTCTAATTGATAAAACCAATACAAGATGGGGGAAATCCCGGCCTTGGATTTTATGGTCGTGTATCCCGTTCTCTATCGTGTCTATCCTGTTGTTTATGGGGCCGGAGTTAAGTGCTTCCGGTAAAATGGCCTACGCCTACATCTTCTATATTGCAGCCAACGTGTTATATGCGGCGGTGAATAACCCGTTACAGACCATGCTGCCCAGTATGACAAGCAATATTCAGGAGAGAACGGTAGCCAATACGTTCCGTATGTTCGGCGGACAAATCGGCGGATTAATTGTCAATCTGACTTTGCTGCCGCTTGTAGCTTTCTTAGGCGCTGGTGATGATAAAAAAGGATTCTTTTATGCGATGACCGTATTCTCGCTAACCGCACTGGTCCTGTTCTTCATCACCTTCTTCAACACCAAAGAACGTGTGCAGAGCGTTTCCGGAAAGGAGTCTATTCCTGTAAAAGAAGGCATCAAAGCGATTAAAGGCAATCTCCCGTGGATCGGCGTTTGCTTATTCGGAATTACCCTGTATACGATGTTTATTATGAGATTGTCGGCAGCTATCTACTACATGACGTATTACATTAATAAGCCGGAGATCATTTCTACTGTCAATACGCTTGCGATGAGCTCACTTTTAGGTATCTTGGCAGTACCTTTCCTAACAAAGAAGTTCAGTAAAAAATCATTAATTATTACCGGGCTTGCAGTAAATATAGTGGGCCAGTTAATTATCTTTATGGCCGGAGGCAATGTAGCCTTGATTATTACCGGTACAATCATCGGATCGATTGGTATGGGGCTGCCTTCAGGATTACTGTTTGTTATAAAGGCGGATACGGTGGACTATGGTGAATGGAAGTCCGGAGTCCGTGCCCCAGGAATTCTGATGTCCGCTTCAGGGATTGCCAATAAATTAGGTTCGGGTCTTGGAAGCGCCATTCCGGTATGGCTACTTGCTGCGGGAGGTTACGTGGCTAAGCAAGAGCAGTCTGCCAAGGCTCTGCAGATGATTGCTTTAAGCTATATCTGGCTGCCGGTTATTCTAGGGGTAGTAGCCATTCTTGTGATGGCCTTCATTTATAAGTGGGAAAAGCCGCATACTGAAATTGTAGCGGAACTGGAAGCAAGAAGATTAAACAATAACTAATAAAGAGCTGCAATAGCGTGAATAAAAAATAACTAAGGGGCAGTGTCTCATAAGGGAACTGCTCCTTAGTCTATTTTCAGAAAAAAAACAAAAAATTTGCGTGCCTTCTTTGTTCAGTCATAACGAATCTCCCTGCTGGAATTGCCGCGGCGTTTGGCCGGTTAATTTTTTAATATCTTGGTGAAATAGCTTTGGTCATTAAAATACAGCCGGGTGGCTATATACGACAAGCGGATGCCAGGCAGTTCCAGCAGATATTTGGCATAGACTTTATGTTTTAGTTTGAAAGGGGGGGGGTTGGATGCGCGGCTTCCGCATAGCTTCGCCAGATAGTGGCAATCCACTTGCTTTTTCGTTTCCCGTTTTCATCTTTGTAATTCAAGACGATGTAAAAATTGCCCCGCCTTGTACGTATTGTTCAATTGAAAAGGATCTAAGGATCACCTCCATCTGCTCGTATCTTGTCCGCCGACGATGGCTCTCGAAAGTGATCCAATACCTCAAAGGGAGATCATCCCGACTGCTACAGGACGAGTTTTCACATTTGAAGAAGTGGTATTGGGGCCAACACTTACGGTCAAGAGGGTACTTCTGTGTAACCGTAGGTGCTATCAATGAAGATACGATTAGTCGGTACATAGAAGATCAACAAGTTGAAGACGAGAAGGCTGAGTTTCAGTCGGAACATTCAGGTGGCTTCAGCCACAGGTAGCTTTTAGCAGGCCTTATCCTTTGGGCATTAACTGCAACAGCGGCCAGGCTAGGTCTTTTGCATCCTAGTCCGCCGCTGTTGCTTTTATCGGATCGGTATTTTACTTTTCGGCAGTGCTCATTGATTAGCAGATGGTTGCTTTTCTTCAGAAGCTTTTGGATTCGTATTAAAGTCGTTCGGCGCGATGCCTTCCGCTCGCCACACCGTGCCTCTTTTCTCGTACTCGAATAACTTTTCTACAGCATTCGCGATTTGGGGCCCTAACTCACGATCGACCAAATACAAGGCCACATCAAGACCCGAAGTCACGCCTCCCCCGCTCACGAATCGAGGACCATCTTCAACGACTCTTGCTTCAATCGGAATTGCACCAAGAGCTCCTAACGCAGCCATACCTATATGATTGGTAACCGCATGTCTATCTTTTAACAAACCTGCCATTGCAGGCAGCAATGTACCTCCACATACTGTAGCCACAGTGACTTCCTTATTGTTAAAAGCTTGTTTCAACATATCCGGTAAGCCTGTCTTCATGGCCTGTTTTAATATATTCGGAATGGCATCTTCCGAATTTCCCGCCGGTTTGCCCGAAGCCCCAGGCACCAAAATAATTCCCGGACGCTTTGGGTCTAATGCGGCTTGCGCTTCGAGAGCGGGCCCATTCAGACCGCTCGGGACAGAACGCTTGCCTTCTGCGGAAACCAATTCTACAGTAACTGCTCCTTTTGAGTACATTCCCGCGGCAGCAAATACTTCGTATGGCGCTAATGCGTCCAGCAGATCGAAACCATCGAATAATACGATTTGAACATGCGTACTTTTGTCTTTGATTGCATCATTACTCTCTTTTGTTTTCGCACTTGCTGCAGAGGTAACTAGACTTAGAACCAGTGCAAACGACATGAGTAATCCCAAAATTTTTTTCATCCTTATACCTATTCCTTTCGTTTAGCTCAAGGCATAAAACGGAATGAAATCCGTTCGCCTTAAGCGATTTTTTTGATGTATTTAATAAAACCAGTACACTACTCAAATCATGCGGAGGTGAGCTGGGCCACCTCATTTAAGGGGTAATCACTACCTCTTTGGATCGAACGATAATTCTGATTATGATGTTAGGAATGACCAGCAGCAGCACAATGGAGCCGTAAACTCCAATGATATAGCTGGTAGCGTAAACAAGACCGAATCCCTGATGAAAAAGAGAAGTGATGAGATGAATCAACATGTTCGTAAAACAAAAGGCATAACTTCGGATCATCCAGTTCCGGTGCCGGATGATCCGTTTCTTTTTGATTTGAACGAGCGCCGTAAAGGTTATAAGCAGCCATATAATATTTAGCACATTGAACCCCATACTGCTTATTTTTCCTCCGGTGGCGTAAGGCGCCATGTATCCGGAAGTAATCACGACAAGAAGTACAGACACTAAATAAACGTATCCGTTTATGCGATGGAACTTTCGGCTTTTTTCAAAGATTCGATTAGAAAAGTTGAGCAGCCCCCCGCGGCTTCACCTTTATTGCCAATACACATTTCCGGGTTAAGATACCCGCTTGCCTGTTAATTTGGATGCAGGCAGTATGCCGGCCCTGGCGATTCCGATCATTTGATCTCCGCCCGCGACAGAATAGCCGGGGGCGAATCGGGGCCATCTCCTTCGGCGTCGCCTGATGCGCCAGGTACGAGAGGGAAAAGTTATTTTGTCAGAAGATCCTTCAGCCTATGATATTGCTTCTCGTCGAGTTCACCCCTAGCCATCCGGCCTTTTAGAATCAATGCGATGTCATGGTCTTTTTGATTGGAATCTCTGTAGCGATGACGAATCGCATAAATTCGAACTGCCACAAAAGAAAAAAGCGTGAGACAAAATAGAGCACCGAATGGAAAAAACGATAAATTGCCGTGTTCCAAGCCTATGTCATCCTCCTTCATCCGGTTTTGCGCAGAACGAGCACTTACTCGCGATATTTGCCGTCCGGGTCCGCAAGAAGAATCATAACAAACGAGTATCTCAAACAAAGTTGTAAAAAGGTCACAAAACAATAAACAAATCATCACAAATCAGGTGGTTCTCTTAGTTTCATGGGGAAAAATGATAAACTAGTATTCAAAGGTGGGATATTCATGAGTGAAGTTAGTACCATACTGGTTGTAGACGATGATCAAAGCATTGTCGAACTATTGAGTGACTTTTTAGAGTACGAAAATTTTCGCGTTATAACCGCTTGCGATACTGTTCAAGCTTGGACTTGGTTTGAGCAGAATTCCATTCATTGTATTGTGATGCCGCAAGAATTGAAAAAGAATTGCCTTTACAGGACGTTTGGGATTAAAATCGGTGAACCGTACCACAAATGACGCAAATTTTTTGGAAGAGAAGAAAAGAAATTGAATTAACCTCTCCAGTCTCAAACTCCCGTCGTTCATAAGCGGACAAAACATCAGCAGGGGACCTTAGGCAAACTAGCAGAATAGTTGAATTAATTCTACAGAATGCCGGGGGGATTGAGTATTCTAAAATCACAAAGCAGTTCAAGTGTGTTTGTGACGAAGCCCAAATAAGTGTGGAGCGTGGCTGCCATTATTGTATTGTTGAATTCTTGACACGGGGAACATTTTATTCTCTAAAGTCTTCGGCTAAAATCAAAAAACGCGCCTGAACCATGGTGGTTTGCGCGTTTTGTCGGGACGAATACGGAGTCAGGACGGAATGTTCATAGCGGTCTGAATATTTTTCAGATCGAGCTGAATTTGCTCCGGAATATGGTAGGGATGGTATAGGCCCCGCTGCATCATGTAGTTTGTTATCTTTTCATGGGAGTCTATAGCTTCTTCGAGCTGTTTCATCAAAATTTGCTTGATTACGGGGGTGGCACATTCGGTCACGGCCATGGCGTAGTTTCTGACTCCGCTCTTGGCGTTCATCAAAAAATCCATTGCGATCACTTCATCGGTCAGCATATGAAGCCCTGTCATATGTTCTAATATTGGGTTCATGTTTTATCTCCTATAGGGTCGCTTTAGACAGCACTCCACCTAGTTCCTGAAGCTGCTGTTGTGATAATTGTACGTCTTGTTGCAAAATTTGCCTGAGCTCAGGGTCGGTTACCAGAGTTTGCATGGTCTTGGATTTGGTCATGCAAACCGTCTTGAACGCAGCCATTTCCTGAACCTCCAGTATCTCATGCAAAGCGTGATTGGAATTCATTCGGATTGTCCTCCCGTGTATCTATCCATAATTTAAGGCTTTAAGATGACTTTAATGCAATCGTCCGTTTTCGTATCGAACACTTCATAGCCCCGTTTGGCCTCGCTGAGCGGAATGACGTGCGTAACAATGTCTCCAGGGTCCACTTTGCCAGACGTAACCAACTCGTACATATATGGCATGTAGTGAATGACCGGAGCTTGTCCGGAACGGATATTCACGTTTCGCTGCATGATGTCGCCAAGCGGGAATCCGTTATAGCGTCCGCCGTATACCCCAGTGACTTGGATAGTCCCCCCTTTGCGGACAGCCTGAGACGCAATGATAAATGCGCTCATGGTGCCGCCTTGCAGTTTCAAACCGCTGGCTAGAAATTCGAGATCGCTCATCTTGCCGTCCATTCCAACAGCATCAATCACGACATCGGCGCCGCCTTTGGTCATTTCCTTGAGATTGTTGCCGATATTCTTATCTTGTTCGAAGTTTACGATTTCCACATTGTTTGTTCGTTTCGCATGCTGTAAGCGGTAATCGACATAGTCAACGGCGATAACCCTCTTTGCTCCCTTTAGCCAGCAGAATTTCTGGGCCAGAAGTCCGACCGGACCGCATCCGAGCACGATGACCGTATCTCCATTCTTGACGCCGGCGTTATCTACGCTCCAGAATGCCGTCGTCATGGCATCGGCGATCAAGCTTAGCTTTTCGTCCGGCTGCTCGCAGTTTTCAGAAATCTTGAAGTGGGTGAAATTTGCGAACGGGACCCGTAAATACTCGGCTTGCCCATTCGATCGGCTGCTCTAATAAGATATACAATTGAAAATGGATGGGAATATAGCATATAAATATTTTGTAAAAGAATTAGTTGTCGGGTGACAAAAACATAGTAACATTAGAAAGCCGCTGAATATGCGGCTTTTTATATTTATGTTATCAAGTTCTTGTCAAAACACAATGACAAGAACTTGATAACATTCCCGACCGATGACAAGAACATGGTTACATTCCCGATATGATTTCATCGACGGCGGCACGCCCTTTTATTAACTAACGGGCAGGATACACTTACAAAAAAATAAAACCGGCACAATTATGTGCCGATTAATTAATTGTCATATGCCAAAAAGGATACCCCTAAAGAAGCCATGGATACATGATAGTATATAAAAAAATTTAACATAAGTCTATTAATTCCTCAAAAGACCATAAACGGAAGGAGAATAACGGTCAGAGCCCTGAGGTTGCTGTTTTGGGCATGCGGGAATAGAAGAAACAGCTGTAATTATTTCTTCAGGTGTCCTTCTACTGAACGCTTCCTCCACAAGATCCCTGGTACCTTACCATCCCATGACTCTGCGGGTCTATGCCCTTGCATTCCTTCGTTACACTTATCCAAGGAGAGGAGACCGATAGCGTTTAGCTGACGGGTCTTTGCCCTTATCGGGTACAAACTCGGTTCACCGTGTTTTCTTTGTTCGAAATCCCGCGAATGAGTCAACACACGATCCTATAGGTAGGGTTAAGCTGCGTTTAAGTATGTTTGGACCGTTTTTCCCGGTGCAAAGGACTCCTCATTCTGAATCATACCCACAAGAACTCGCGCCAACTTCCCAAGCAACTTAAATACAGACTACTGCTTACCCAAGCGCTTAACCTGAACATTATGCTCATGCAGCTTGCGAAAGACAGGATTTGTTCCTACAAGTGTGAGCGTCGCAAGACCAATTGATTTGACAGACACTTGTTCATCGATCGCGGCCGCTTCCTCGTTCGATCCGATGTCAAGCTTCATTCGCTAAAGGTGAGCGGACTTCATTTGGACAATCACTTTCTGCGACCATTTCTACTGTTTATAATAGCGGTGAAAGCAGACGTGCTGCCTGATCGATGATGCGCTGTTGATACGAGCGATGTTGCAATTCTTCTATGAGTAAAGGCGTGGAATCCATGAGATCACGCTCGAATTGCTTGGTGAGATCCCGCGCCGTGTCGAAACTGTACAACATTTCTAGTATTTCGTAATTCAGTCGAAAGCTTCGCAAATCGTAATTCGCCGAACCGATCCCTGCCATTTCCTCATCAATGATCATCACTTTTGCATGGACCATGCCTTTCTCGTACATATATATGTGAACCCCCGCTTCCAGCAGTTCTCCATAAAAGGAACGGCTCGCAGGTCCCACGATTTTTGGAGTAACATGCCGCGGAACCATCAATCTTACGCATACGCCTCTTGCCACGGCTGTTTTTAAAGCCATGATGATATCCGCATCCGGCACGAAATAAGGCGTCGTGATGTCAAGGGTCCGAGTCGCCTGCGTCATACAAATGAAGTAAGCCTGACGGATGACTTGAGTTGGCACGCCAGGATTACTTTCCAGTGTTTGCAGGTAAGCATGATGCTCCGGACCTGGAGCGTGATCGGCCTCACCCAGTTCAGCTCCCCATTCTCCCGTCGAGGGTGTTAATCCGCCTGAAGGATTAGCGAATTGTGACCTCTGATTTTTATCAGGAGAGGGCTTCAGCGAAGATTTTCTGTTTATCTTTTCCTGCGTCGCGATTTTCCAATGGACATCGAATAGCACTTGTAAATCGTTCGCAGCCTCCCCAAGTATGCGCATATGGGTATCACGCCAAAATCCTACATCAGGCTTTAATCCCGTATACTCATATCCTACATTGATGCCGCCTGTAAAAGCCTCTTTTCCGTCAATCACGACAATCTTGCAATGATCGCGGTAGGTCAAAGCGGGCAGCCAGGGAAAACGAATCGGAAATATCGTCCGACATTCGATTCCAGACTCCATCATCCGATTGATCTGACTGCGGGGAAATTGCCAGCTTCCCCAACCGTCTCTAACAAACCGGATCTGCACGCCGGATTTGGCCCGTTCGATCAATACGTCCGTGATCCTTCTGCCGACTTGGTCATCCCGATAAATATAATACTCCACATCAATTGTGCGTTGCCCGTTCTGTAGGGATTCGATGAGCTTCTTATAGGTTTCAATGCCGTTGGTTAGAATTTGGACACGCCCTTTACGTTGACCGTGCACGGTCAACGGCCATAATGATGAGGCGATGATCGAGGATGCTCGGCTGAACGAATCAGGCAATGGATCCACTACATGATGCGAAGAGGTGAGTCTCTCCCGACGAATGCGCACCGGATTGGCAATGAGGAGATAGATACCGAAACCGATTATCGGCAGAATAAGAGCGATCACCAGCCAATTCAAAGCTTTTGCCGGTTTGCGCACTTCTCGGATGGCTACGATTATCATAAAGAATGCATTCAATATGTAGAGCCCTAAAATCCACATTACAAAAACCTCCTCATAATAATCTCTTACAAATAAGTTGCCCAAATTTTGGGGAAATATCCAATTTGTTCGATTTGATAAATCATCTAATCGCTTTTTTTCTATTCAGCTAAACGGTAATTCTAGCGTTAATAAAACCAACATTTTTAGTAATGGGAAGTTGAAACCCACAGCATCCATCACGATAGAAAAATTTATCAAGAACTAGGCACTACAGAAAAATTTCATCATATATAGTTGATATCCGTTCGGATTTGATGAGGAGGATATTATGCAACCTATGTTACCTATGGAAAAATATTTTGGGCAGTTTGAACTGGTGCATGCTTTTTATGGGGCTATGCCTACAGGTGTCAGCGTTTCCGAAACCGGTCGTATTTTTGTTTGCTTTCCGAAATGGGGAGACGACGTTCAATTTACTGTGGCGGAAATTGTTGAGGGTGAATTGCAGCCTTATCCCAGTTTAGAAAACAATATGGTTAATACTGGTAATATCACAATGTCTTTCGTCAGTGTCCAAAGTATAGTTGCTGATGGAAGAGGAACACTTTGGGTACTAGATACAGGGGCACCAAATTTTTCCGAACCTATTCAAGGGGGAGCAAAATTAGTTGCTGTTGATTTAAGCACGAATACAATAAGGAGAGTATATACCTTTACAGTAGATGTTGTCTTGCCAACAACTTATCTGAATGATGTCCGTTTGGATTTTCGGGTTGGAAGCGCAGGATATGCATATATAACGGATTCTTCTTCCAGAGGGCCAGGGGCTATTATCGTCGTAGATTTAGAAAATGGGAACGCGTTTAGACGATTAAATGGGGCAGAATCAACTTCACCTGATCCCTATTTTTTACCGAAAGTAGAGGGTGAAATTTTGATGAATCGAAACCCAGACGGCTCGACTTTCCCATTTAGATTGGCTTCCGATAGTTTAGCGATTTCTCCTGATGGAAAGGTTTTATTTTATGCTCCGCTAACCAGCCGTCAACTGTTCTCAATCTCAACAGAAGCCCTAAGAGACAGAAGAATACAGGACATGAATTTATCCCAATATGTGCAGTATTGGGGAGAAAAAGGTGCGTCTGATGGAATGATCACCGACGCAAAAGGAACCGTTTATGCGGGAGACTATGAAAACAACAGTATCCGGAAGATATTGCCGAATGGCGCAATGGAAACCATCGCACATGACCCGAGAATTTTATGGCCGGATACTTTTTCGATTGGCCCCGATCAATACTTATATGTCATTGTGAATCAATTACATCGGCAGGCGAGATTTCATTATGGAAGAGACCTGCGGGAAAAACCATATAGTTTACTTCGTATGAGAATTGATGAATTCCCTGCTCCTACCTTTTCATAATAATCTTAAACGGAGGTAGCTATCCCTCATCAGGGAGCTGCCTTTTTTGTCAGTTAAAATTATGATATATTCCCGCAATTGGTCACCTGACCCCGAAAACGTCTGCGCAGGAAATATTTAAGGGCTTTTTGAGGTCGGATGACAATGGTGTACTTGGCGGGAAAATTTTGCTTCCTAGAAGCAAAAGCCCCTCCGCAGTTTTGCGGAAAGGGCCATCTCAAAAAATGCTTTTCCTTAAGGGACGCCCGTCTTTGACGTGAACCTGTTTGACTATAATGGGGAACATTTTGTTCTCTGAAGTCTCCGGATTAAATTAAAAACGTGCCTGAACCATTGTGATTTTAAGCATTTTGCCTGGACGAAATACGGTGTCAGGACAGAATGTTCATAGCGGTCTGAATGTTTTTCAGATCAAGCTGAATTTGCTCTGGAATATGGTAGGGATGGTATAGGCCCCTAAAAAACACTCTCCGCATGCGATGTTGAACGGGATGATCACACGGTCGCCTTTCTTTACCTTTGTCACGCCGGGGCCTACCTCTTCTACGATCCCCATCGGTTCATGCCCGATGACATAGTTAGGGATCATCCCGTGAATAAGGTGTAGGTTGGAACCGCAAATGGCGGTACTGGTGATCTTTACGATCAAACCGCATCTTTGCTGGGCATGGAATCGTCCTTCGACGTCGCCCTTATTGTCACTCCACCTCACCCATCGTTCCAATATCCAAGCGAGCATACCGACTGGCGAGTCGCTCAGTCCGTACGCGAATGTGCTGGGGTCAAGAACATGTACAGCGTGATGGGATGCAAAACGCCGATCAAACTCGAAAATTTGCAATCGGATACTTTCAGGAATGTTGTTTGGAATGGAACGACCACCAGCAAGATTCCAAGCGCGATCCCCGTTAAACAAGTTAAGATTTGTGCGGATCCTATATGGAGGCGTAAATCTCGTCACGATATTTGTGTCCTAGCTGTCCGGTCACGAGAGCGCCTACGTCGCACCCCGCAGCCGTGTATTTCGAATACCCTTAGTTAGACTTACTGTTACTGTAGCCACTGCCGAAATAGCACGACATATTTTTAACAAGCTCAATGAAAATTTCTGTCAACTGAAAGTCATGCTGCAAGATTAGGAGGAAGAGACGTTTTGCCTGGACCGACACGGTTACATCGTCATTCTCAAAGCGGAGACAACGTCAGTGATCTCGGCAACGTCGGGCTAAACCGAGAAAACGGCGCCTGCTGGGCGGTTCCCAGAGTACGTCGAACTGCCCGAGCTTCATTATTATTACTGCTGATATATGAAGTACTGTTTGAACAAGAGTTTAAAAGCTGGGGAAACTTATGCAACATATGCTGACGATGTAAATGAAAGTTATGATGAAAGAGAACTCCCCAGTTTTATAGAAAGTATTTTACCGCTTGTTACATTAATTATTATTGCTGTTTTAGGCAGTACTTTTGGGAATGCTTTTGTTCGCCAGAATGTAATTTATGTGGCATTAATGGTGGCTATTTTATTAGCAGTGGCGCTGTTTATAAATATATACCTGACAAAATCCGGACGTTAAGCATTGGGGCGAGCGGCTCCATTGCCCCTATTTTTGCCACGGCTTCAGCGGTAGCTTTTGGTTCCGTGTTGATGGCCGCACCGGGGTTTAAATTATTTTCCGATTTAATCACTTCTATCCCGGGCGATCCTTTAATCAGTTTGACTGTATTAACGGCCTGCATAGTTGCCCTGTTTTTTATTTATGTGATATTCAATTGAAATGATTTTATGAGCGGCATTCAGTTCGAGAAGGGCGTTCCCGAAGGATCGGGAAGCCCCTTTTTTAATGAAATGAAATCGGACTTTTTTGGCGAAAATAACTTAAGGAGGGAAAACATGTGAATCATATATCGGCATATTAAGTTGACGGGGTGTTGCGGATGGTGGAAAAAGGGAAGATTTCTGCGGGTCAATTGGCGCTTATGCAGTATTCCCTAATGGGCTACGACGGGCTGCTGCTGATTCCCAAAATCGCGGGGGAGGCGGCGGGGCGGGATTTATGGCTGTCGCCTGTGTGGTCGCATCTGGCCGGCATAACCTTCGTGCTGGCCATGCTGTGGCTCGGCCGCATGTTTCCGGGAGAGACAAGCATCGCGTACAGCAAGCGGCTGTTTGGAAAGCTGCCGGGTAAAGCGGCGGGGCTAATCATCGTGTTTTACACCGCTTACCTGACCAGCGTTATTTTACGGATTTACAGCGATTTTATTTCCTCCGTATTTTTGGAGAATACCCCCTCCCTGGTTACCGCCGGCGGAATAATGTTTCTTGTGGCGTATACGGTAAGGGGGGGCGTAGAGGTGCTGGGGCGGCTGGCACAGTTGTTTCTGCCGGTTACGATCGTAGTGTTCGCGCTGCTGAGTATTCTCACCATCCCTGAATGGGAGGTATCGAACGCTTTGCCGATCATGGGGAAAGGACCGGTCCCTTCGCTTAAGGGAGCCATCGTTCCGTTTACCTGGTTCTCCGGTTATCTTTTGTTGGGGGTGTATTTCCCGTTATTGTCGAATCAGCGGAAAGCGGCGTTTTTCGTTTTTACGGCCTGGTTTGGGGAAATGATTACACTTGCGGCGTCCGGCCTTGTGTCCGTTTTTCTTTTTGGCGAGTATGCCGGTACATTAAACTATCCGTTTATCGAAGTCGTTCGTTATATTGGACTCGGGGAGTTTTTTCAGCACATCGACGCCTTGCTGCTGGCTGTATGGCTGCCCGGGACGTTTATCGAATTGGCCACGTATTTCTATGCGGCGGTGACGGGAATGGCCGAATGGATTGGACTCAAGGATTTTCGGGCGCTCGCCTTGCCGCTTGCATTTTTGGCCTTGGTTGTGAGCTTCTGGGGCCTTTCCGGCGCTGTTGATTTTGCTCGTTATTTGGCGACGAGTCACATTTGGTTCGATTTCTCGCTGGTTGTGTTCGGCTTACTTCTCTTTCTGACGGCATGGATCCGCAGCAAACTGGGGGCGTTAAAACCAAATAGAGCGCAGCAGAAAGATGGGGGATGATAAGGAGGAAAGCTGGTGCAAAAATAAAACAGCCTGAAACTCAGGTCAACTTATGGTCCGCTACAACCATAGTTGGCCTGTTTTTTATTTATGTGATATTCAATTGAAATTACGTGTTATTAAATTTGCTGGCAGCATGCATTGCTTTAGGCGGAGCATTGTTCCCTTTATTTGAATGTAAAAATGCGCTGCTGCTGACGTTGTACATAACTCCGGTATATATACTAAACGTTATGTGTACAAAATTGTCTTAGAAATATTTAGTATTTCCTGATGAAGGTCCTTACCGGCCGCAAGAATACTGCTACCTGATAGATATATATTAATCGGATCTCCGTTTAAACAAGTAATTTTACCGCCTGCTTCTTCGATTAACAATTTACCTGCTGCAAAATCCCACGGCTTCTGAAGTGAACTAAAATACGCATTAAATCGCCCGCAAGCCACGTAAGCCAGTTCCAGAGAGCCGCATCCAATCATACGGATTCCTCTGGACTCGTTAGCTATATGATGTACAAACCTTTCAAATCCAAGCTTCTTTTCTTCCTGATCATATCGAATATACGTAGAAATTAATGAATTACTTAATGCTGCTGATGTAGAATTCATCAAAAGCCGTTTATTGTTCAGATATGCACCGGAACCTTTCTCGGCCCAAAAAAGTTCGTCGGCAGAAGGATTATAAATGGCCCCGCAAATCCCTTGGCCGTTCTGGTATAAAGCGATTGAGATCGTAAAACTTTGCTTTTGATGCAAATAGTTGGTTGTCCCGTCAATCGGGTCAATAATCCAAATGAAGTCATTCGGCTCAAAAACTTCCTCGGTATAACTTTCTTCGCCCATAATTTTGTGATTAGGGAAGTTTTCCTTGATTCGTTGTACTGCCATTTGCTCATTTTGGCGGTCTACAAATGTAACTAATTCATGATGCGATGCTTTCGAATCAGCATCAATATGTCCTTCTAAGTGCCGCAAACTGTTTTTTCCTGTTTCGATGACACACTCTTTGAGAACGCGAAGGTATTGTTTAGACATTTCTTGAATCCCCCCTCCCAACATTTAATTGCTTTAGCATGCGCCGGTACCCATTAATATTACCATATTTAGTGGGGTTACGTTTGGCATCGCTTGCTCCGCCGCAGTTGACGGGTGCTACGCGCTGCGGGTAAGCGAAAAGACTGCGCAGCCAAGTGCGGCCAGAGCCAGAAGACCGCCGACCCAGAAATTGTTGGCCACCGAGCTCGTTTCGATGATGACGCCGCCAATCAACGATCCACACGCGATACCGAGATGCATGATGGACGAGTTTAAACTAAGCTGAATATCGGCCTCCTCTGGCGTGTTCTGGATCAGGTACATTTGTTGAGCCGGGGAGATGGCCCAACTGAGCGCACTCCAGACCATAATGGCAGCCAGAAACAGATAAAATGAGATTATTGCCGCCAAGGGAAGCATGAACATGGAGCAGGCGAAGCATGCCGTAATGACGATAATCGACCGCTTTGTGCCCCAACGGTCGGAAATCCAGCCGCCCAAACCGCCGCCAGCTACGGCCGCGATACCGAACAGGAAGTAGACGAGACTCAGGATTCCGGGACTGACCGGAAAGAGCGATTGCACGTAGGGTGCCAAGTAAGCGTACAAGGTCAAATGTCCCATCAACAACAGAAACGAGATGAGTTGGCCGCTGACAATTTTGACGTTCTTGAGCGAAGCAAGCTGCTTGCGCAGGGGAACGGCTTTTTCCGGAGGTGACTTGTGAAGAAATACGGAGATGACCACGATCGCTAAAGCGCTCAAGCCGGCAATCAATAGAAACGGCGCTCGCCAACCGTACGCGTTACCGATTGTCATTCCAATCGGCACGCCCAGAACGAGCGAGCCGCTGATGCCCATATAAATGATGCCAATCGCCCGTCCCCTGTACGAAGGAGGGACAAGCCGGGAAGCGAGCGAGATGGACAGGACGATGATAAGGGCTCCGCTCATGGCGGACAATGCGCGAGCGGATAAAATCAGGGAGTAATTGGAGCTGAAGGCAACCAGCACGTTGGACAAGAGGAATACACCTAAACTGGCAAGATATAACGTTTTTCGTTCCATCTTGGCGGTCAGGTTCATGAGGATTGGAGCCGATAAGGCAAACGCGATGGAATACATAGTAATAAACTGACCTGTGGCGCTGACGGAAATGTGCAGATCCGTCGCAATCAACTCCAGTATGCCTCCTACGATAAGCTCGACTGTACCGACAACAAAGGTGACAGCGGCCATCAAAACGATGCGGAAATTCAAATAGACACATCCTTTACCTAGATCGATTGTGATCTTTTTAAAATATTCAAGAAATTGCCAAGTGGATATTACAGCAAAGCAAATTGCGGAAACCCTGAAAGAGCAAGTCGGATGGAATAAAACCACGATTACAGCGCAGTACCCTTCTCAGGAGAGAAGGACGGTGTCTCGTCTACCCATAGAAGTTGCATAAAACAAGCCGGAATTTCCTTGGTGTACGGAAATTCCGGCTTGTTTGAATAAATCTTCGCTTAGCGTACGTTTTTCGCTTTTTGTTGGAGATCCCTCTATTATATCACCTATCATTTCTTCCGGCTGCTCGATTGATAACTCAATGCGCTCTATTTTCGTACGGAATACAGCGTCTAATATGCAATTATGATAGATTATATGATAGAACTCTGATACTATTTTAGTACATAAAATAATATTGCTGAAAGTAGGTCCATGGAAATGAAGCAAAGGCATCATCTGTTCAGACTTATTGTGTTTACCGTAATGGCGCTGGCCTTGGTTTTTACAGCCGGAGCAGATTTTACGGCGGCTGCCTCCTCAACGGAGAACAAAGCCAATAAAATGGTGGCGTTAACCTTTGATGATGGACCGGACAAAAAATATACCGATAAGGTGCTTGATATTTTGAAGGAACACAAAGTGAAGGGCACGTTTTTTGTAATAGGAGACAGGGTTAAGCAGTATCCCGATGTTATGAAACGCATCGTACAAGAAGGTCATGCTTTGGGCAATCATTCGTGGAGTCACTCTGAACTAACTAAGCTAAGCAAAGAGAAGGCTCGCCAAGAAATCGTAAAAACGGATAATGCGATTCGTGAGATTACCGGCGTTCCACCGACCATGATGCGCCCTCCCTATGGGGCGACATCAGCTCGGGTGAAGGGAGAAATTAAGGCGTTGGGACATGCTGAGGCGCTGTGGAATATAGATACCCGGGACTGGGCCACGGACAGCTCTGTTGCCGATATTCTCAAAGCTGTGAAGTCTAACTCCAGTAACAAGATCACCGTGCTGATGCATTCCGGGGGAGGAAAACGGGATAAGACGGTCAAGGCGCTTCCCCAAATTATTGATTACTACCGGTCGAAAGGCTACGCTTTTGTTACGATGGCCGAACTTAACGGTTTGCCTGACAATCTGGGGGGATCCAAAGCTTCCAGCGGCTCTAGAGACGCCGCCGACGCCGCAAAATCGCAGGCTTCGCAGGATACCGGCAAAATAGCTACGGTTACTGTCGACAGTTTAAACCTTAGAAACGGCGGAGGCTTGCAATATGAGGTTATCGCCAAAATCCCTGAGGGCTCGCAAGTCACCCTTTTAGCCAATGAAGGGGATTGGTTTCGTGTCAAACTGTCGGATGGCCGGACGGGTTGGGCAAACGCCGGCTATTTAAGCGTCAAGTCGGATGCTTCAGGCGATACGCCTCAACTTGATGAGGCGAGTAGCGCTACCCAGCGCAACATCCGTTTGATATACAATGGCTCGGAAGTTAATTTTCCGGATGCAAAACCGTATATGGATGCAAACAGCAGAATACAGGTGCCCGTTAGGTTTATGGCAGAATCTCTGAGCTTTTACGTGAAATGGGAGGGAAGCGGGACTCAAAAAACGCTTATTTTATCCAAAGGCGATGTGAATGTCGATTTGAAAATCGGCGACAACTCCGCTGTTGTCAACGGGACGCCAATAAGTATGGATACTAGCGCGATGATACTTCAGGGAAGAACCTATGTCCCTTTACGATTTTTGAGTGAACTCGCCGGAATGGATATTACGTGGAGCTCCGCCGACGATACCGTTACACTATCTTACAAGAAGCCGGTAGAAGACATCGCCAAACCGCCAGAAGGCATCGTCAAACCGGCAGAAGATCACGCCGCACCGCTAGAAGACAACGCCGTACCGCCAGAAGACAATGCCGAGGAATGGACCGCGCCCGGCGATACTTACATATTGTCCACTCCAAGGGCTACTGTCGAGCAAGCCAAAGCATGGGCAAGGGCCAAGGGAGCGACGGACGTATTCATAGATCTAGCGGATATTGTCTGGGAGGAGGCACTCATAGCGGGCGTTGATCCGGTTGTGGTGTACTGCCAGGCTGCAAAGGAAACGGGCTTTGGAAAATTTGGCGGCTTATTGGATGAGACGTTTAATAATCCGGCCGGATTAAAAACGCAGGTAGGCGGCTCCGACACGGATCATCTGGCACATCAGCGCTTTTTCAGTTGGCAGGAAGGGGTTCAGGCGCAGATTGATCATTTGGCCCTGTACGCAGGCGCTCCAGGTTATCCTAAAGCGTATACACCCGATCCAAGGCACTTTCCAGGTTTGTTGGGGCAGGTCGTTACGGTGGAAGCATTAGGCGGATCATGGGCGACCAGCCCTACCTATGGCGTCGAAATTGTTGAGATGATGACGGAATTGGAAACGACGGCAAGCGATTTCTAAGAGATCGTCTCCCCGGCCTGAATCGCGACGCGAAAACAACGAATGTCTTTGATTAGTACACCAATAAATTTAAACCCATGGCTGAATTTTGTAGTCATGGGTTTTTATATTAATACTTATAAACTCATCGGCTTAGCCGTTAAAACAAAAAAATATAAATAAACGAGTTTTGGTTTTAGTCCAGTTTGCAGGCCAGGGCCTTCGGTTAGCAAGCGACCAACCTGCCGCTTCAGAGGTGGCTGTCTATAGCGTTCGTCTTGGTATCCTTGCATGCTGCCTTGCACGATTATCCCTTTTGTTCAGAGGGTAGAGGGTGATGGCTGATCACGGTCCTTTTATTTTCCCGGTGTCTTGCCCCATTCTTCCCGTCAGGTATGCTTCACTTCTCCTAAACCTCCTTCTCACAAACCAATCTAACGATCTCGAACATGTCTGCTTCTCCCAAACCTATTTTCTTCTCCTGAATTTATCTTCCTCTCTGCTTCCGGATCAAACGGGATAATCGTGCAAAGCGTCCGGACAGCGGATGTTGATCTGCCGATATTTCTTGTCATGATCGGTTACCGGCCTTCCCTGTCAAGCGCTGATTATTAGGTTGAGCCATAAATAGGGAAGAATAGTTTTAAAGGGAGGAAATTTGCTAAAAAGACGTAATTTTACTAAAGTTATATGAGTGTTTTGCTCATTATAAAATCAATTTGCTCTTCATCCCCCATATAAAAAGAGTGAGCCCCGGTTTGAACGAAACCCATTTTTTTATAAAAATCGATGGCGTTTTCGTTCTTTTCCCAAACTCCCAGCCAGACCGTCTTTTTGGCTTGGCTTATGGCTATTTCTATCGCTCTGTTGATTAGATATTTTCCCAGCCCTTTTCTTTGAAATTTGGATCTTATATAAATCCGCTCGATTTCGAGCGATTCATCGCCCATTTTTTCGGATTGGGCATCATTCATATTTACCTTTAAATATCCGGCGGGTTCGTCATTGAAACAGATGAAATAGAATTCCGAAAAGCTATTGGACAACTCCTTATCCAACTGTTCAGCGTTAAATGCTTTTTCCAAATAGGCTTGCATATTTTCGGGTGAATTTTGATCCTTAAATGTGTCGTTGAAAGTTTCAATGCTTATTTCTTGGAGTACTTGTAAATCTTCACGGCGGCATTTTTTTATTTTTACGGTCATTTTAATGGTTAGCTCCTTTAAATAAAAATTAATAGTTTCTTTTGTTTCCCTTTTGCTGATAGAATCTCCGAATTTTAACTGACCAGTTTCAGCCCCACAGCAGAGCCGAGGACCAACCCTATGCACAAAATGCGCATTAAACTGCGTGGCTCGTTATAGAAGATCATTCCGAGGATCGCCCCGCCAGAAGCGCCGATTCCAGTCCATACCGCGTAGGCTGTCCCCATCGGGAGTGTTGTCATGGCCAATGACAAAAATACAAAACTAAGGCCAAAACCAATAATCAAAAGAGTTAATGATTGCCAATTGCGGGATTGATTAAACTTGTTGATAAGCAATACCCCGGTCATTTCAAATAGGCCGGCCAGAATCAAATACACCCAGTTCATATTCCGCTTGCCTCCTCTTTCTTGTCCTTACTAAGCACTTTAAGTCCGATCACACCAATGAGCAGCAGTCCGATCAAAGCGATTTTCGCAACACTTAAGTCTGCATTAAACAATAGGATTTCAGCTACTACAGTCCCTGTCGCCCCCAGGCCAACAAATACAGCGTATACGGTTCCAACCGGTAATGAACGAGCCGCCTTGATCATCAAATAAAAGCTGATGTAAATAGCGATCAGTGTACCGCCCCATTCCCAAAAGTTATCGGCATGCTTCATCCCAATAACCCAAGCGACCTCGAATATAGCCGCAACAATGACGGAAATCCATGTTTTGTTCATAACCCGTTCCTCCTTAAACTCTTTTTGAAATTTGGTCACAAAAAAATAGCCTGGGAAATAAACCGCATCATGCGTTTATCTCCCAGGCTTTTATCCCTCCGTGTCACAGCCGCTTGGCTGTGCGTTTTCTCTCGGACCAGACCAGTCTTGCAACTGCGGAACCCTAGAAAACTTGTTTATTCAGTTATTGGCTCAGATCATACTAACACACGATGTAACGTAAGTCAATTTACAAACGTTTATTACAATTGATTCCGGCAGAACAATAAATCATATTTGCTATGCTATTTATCATCTAACATTGAACTTTGGGGACAAGATTTGTTCCGCATCAAGCTTACATAGATTTTATAATTTTTACAGAGGCTAAAAAAAGCGCGCTTGCCTTCTGGTTTTTTAAACCGCTTACAAACAAACTCTTATGATGGATGATAAAGGGGGATAAAAAATGGATGCAGATCGCAAGGCGTTGATTGAACAAATTGTGGCCGGGATTGGAGGGAAAGAAAATTTAAAATTCGCGAATCATTGTGCAACCCGGCTGAGGCTGCAAGTGAATGACGCCTCCAAAGTAAAGGATGAAGCCATAAAAAGCACGCGGGGGGTACTGGGAGTCGTCAAAAAGGATAACGAGGTTCAAATCATTATCGGTACTCATGTCAACAGTGTTTACAACGATTTTATCGCTACGACCGGCGAGCAAACTACGGCTAGCGACACCCCTTCGGAAGCAAACAAGAAAGCAAAATTTTCAGTACACACCATCATTGACTTTCTGAGCGGTGTCTTTGTTCCCGTATTGCCGGTTCTGGTAGCGGCAGGGCTCGTTGCGGCTGTCTTAAACATTTCGACGATGTATTTTGGACTTGATCGCAATAGCGGAACTGTTATCGTTTTGTCAGCCATCAATTCCGCCGGATTCTTTTTTCTCCCGGTTTACCTGGGGTTCACTACGGCCAGAAAGCTTGGCATCAACGGAACGATGGGGGCGTTTCTTGGCGGCATACTGTTAACGAACACGATCAATAATGCGGAAGGCCTGTCTTTCCTTGGTATTCCCATCGCTCAGACGACGTATGCTTCGACTACGCTGCCGGTTATTTTCGGCGTTTTGTTAATGGCTTTTGTTGAAAAAAACGTGGATAAGATCATTCCCAAGGCACTCAAGTTTTTTTTACGGCCTTTAGTTACAGTTTTGGTAACCGTTCCTGTCGTTCTGGTCGCATTCGGTCCGGCCAGTGTATATTTAAGCAATATTGTGGCGCAAGGGCTTGACTGGTTAAATACGAATTTTGCCTGGCTTTCTTTAGGGGTGTTTGGATTCTTCAGCCCGTTTATTGTCATGTTGGGTTTGGACAAAGCATTCCTGTCTGTCATCACTACCTCTCTGGCGACAAATGGTTATGAGAGCTTTATGCTGCCGGGGATGCTTGTTTCCAACGTGGCCGTGGGCAGTGCGGCGTTGGCGGCGTTCTTTCTCTCCAAGAACAGCGAATTTAAAGGATTGTCTCTATCCGCAGGAATAACGGGAATTTTAGGGATCACCGAACCCTCTTTGTTTGGCGTCTGCCTAAAATATATGACCCCTTTATATGGGGCCATGATTGGCGGTGGAGTAGGCGGGGTATTTGCCGGGATATTTCAGCTAAAACAGTACGCCCTCGTCTCGCCGGGACTAGCTTCCATTGTTACTTATATCGGCGGGGACGGACAATTGTTCAACTTTTGGATTGCGCTGATTTCAGCTCTCATTGCCATTGTGGTCAGTTTTGCGGCTACAACGATATTGAGCAAGGTAGGCAAAACTAAAAGAACCTACGGGTAATCAACAACACCGTTTGAGAAAGGAGAAGCCGTATGGAAAATACAAAAATAAGTCCGTTAGGCACACTCATGTCTATTGTCAACAACACTTCAACAGGAACGCTTGAATATCAATTGGCAGCTTATTTCCTGGATCAATACAACCATTTCGAAAAATTAAACATTTTCGATGTTGCCGATCAGTGTTATTGCTCAAGAGCAAGTGTACGGAGATTTTGTAAAAAAATCGGCTTCTCCAATTTTGTTGAAATGAAAAAGCACTTTATCAACTATGAATTTCAGCAAAGACAGTATACCAATCGCGTACAGGTTGGCAACTTTCGAGAAATAACGGCTAATAAGTTGATAAGCATGATTAACGATATTGATCAGACACTTGACGACGCTCGCCTTGAAGAAGTCGCACAAAAAATGCATCAAAGCAAAAACGTGATCATCTTTGTCGTTGATACTGCGGCTACTATGGCCAAATTTTTTCAGCAAGAGATGTTTTTTTGCGGGAAAACGGTCAAGGTTGTCACAGATTACTCCGACAGTTTGACCTTTGGGGATCTGCGTGCCGCGCAATCTGCGAACCATTCGTCTATCGCGGCTTTGGGGAAAGACGACTTGCTCATCACGATTTCAGTGACAGGTCTTTTTGCCGCGGCGACACTGAATATTGTCAAATATTGTGCGGCGTACAAGATGTTGTTTACTTTGAACAGGGATGCTGAGTTAAAGGAATGTTATGACGATGTTTTTTACATTAGCAAGAATGAAGATAACCCCAGAGTTTTTACGGAATACACGGTGTATGGAATAAATTACATTTTTGACAATTTGTTTTACTTATATTATAGCCATTTTTCACGAGAAAAGAAAAAGTAATGATGGAGGGAACTGTATGAAAGTGCTTGTTGGTTCATTTAATGCCGAGTCGAATGCTTCCGTAAAAAAACCATGTGGTCTTAATGACTTTGTATATAAATTCGGGGATGAAATGATCGATGAGATGAAGGCGAAGGACCTTTTTGAACAGCATCATATCGAGCTTGTTCCAACCATTTACGCCAATGGTTATGCTCAAGGATTGGTTACAAAAGAGGCGTTCGATTTTATTTCAAGCGCTATTCTTCAGGGAGTTAAGGAAAATATCCATGAACTGGATGGAATATATCTATTTCTTCACGGCGGGAGCTACATCAAGGATTTGGAGGGGGGCTCGGGCGAGCACTACTTGCTTCGGGAAATTCGCAAAATTACCGGACCTTATTTTCCAATTGCCGTTGTCATGGACCCACACGGCAATGTTTCGGAAGAGCTTGTCTCCCATTCGACCATCGTCAGATGCTACAGACAGTCCCCGCATACCGATATTGACGAAACGTACAGACATGTGGCGAAACTGTTCATTGAACTGTTGAATAACAGAAAAAACATTAAACCAGTGTATAGAAGAGTGCCAATTTTATTGGGCGGGGAACGCTGTGTGTCTACAGACGAGCCTTTGTTGTCTATCAATAAAGTGCTGGATAAAGTGGAAGCTTCACCGGAGATTTTAAGTGTTTCCTATTATATAGGTTATACGAGACATGATAATTACACCTGCGGGGCGGGTGTCGTTGTCATCCCGTCCGAGGAAGAACACACCAAATACGCTGAAACGGTTGCTGAAGAAATCGCCGATTATGCATTTTCCAAGAGAAAAGAGTTTCACTTTACAGGGAACGCCATGGAACCGGAAGAAGCATTGCAGACAGCTATTGAATTTGAAGAAAGTCCTGTCATTATTTCCGATTCCGGAGACAACACCACGGCCGGCGCTTCCGGACAAAGCACCTTTGTATTGAGACAGCTATTAAAACGAAATCATTTCGGCGATAAGAAAATCTTGATCAGCGCGATTACGGATACGCAGGCCGTGTCTGTATTATCGAAACAAGAAGTAGGTCAAAAAGTAGATATTGAGTTGGGCGCTTATTCTGATCTTCCGTCACAACAAGTGAGTATTTCTGGAGAAATTGTTTCAAAAGGTTATATCAGAAACTTGAAAATATTCGGCAGTGCCAATGAAAACGTAGGAGAAGTTGTTACCCTTCGTTTGAACGAATATCCTATCGATGTTGCAGTATCCAATAAATTTGTTTCGTATGCTGAAATGCATCAATTTGCGGCAGCTAATCTGGATATTCACGCCTATGATATTATTGTTGTAAAGCAAGGGTATATTTTCCCTGAATTGAATGAGATTTCGAAATTAAGCATTATGTCTTTAACCCCTGGCGAGACGTATCAGTATACCGAGAAGATTCCTTACAAAAGAATTCTTCGTCCCATGTTTCCCATCGACGATATTTAAAAAGAATGGAGTGTATTTCCATGACACAAACTTACAAGATAGCGTTTGAAAAAGTGCAGCAGCCCTCATATGAATTCCATAAAAAAACCGTTGTTTTGTCTGATGAAACGATGAATGAACGCAGAAAAAAGGTTCTTAATCAAATGAAAGCAAGAAATTTGGATTCGCTCCTGATTTATGCTGATCGAGAACATGGAGCCAACTTTGAATATCTCACCGGTTTCATACCCCGGTTTGAAGAGGCTTTATTAATTGTGAACAATCAAGGATCATCGTACCTCTTGCTCGGAAACGAAAATCTAAAAATGGCGAACTATTCAAGGTTTGAGGCAAAAGCCATTCACGTTCCCCATTTCTCCTTGCCTAATCAACCCATGGAGAACAAATCAAGTTTTACGGAGCTTCTTAAAGCCACCAATATTGAAAACAAGAAAATTGGTGTTGTAGGGTGGAAAGTTTTCACCAGTAAATATGATGATAATCATCAATTGTTTGATATCCCTTATTATATTGTGGATTCTTTACAGAAGGTTATTCAGGGCGACGGCTCCATAATAAATTGCACGGACCTCTTTATCGGGGAGGAAGACGGGGTTCGGACCGTAAATAATGCCGATGAAATTTCCTACTATGAATATGGATCAAGTCTGGCATCTGATTGTGTACAAAAAGCGATGGATGAAATAGAGCCGGGCAAACTGGATATTGAAATCGCCAGCTATTTATCTGCATTTGGTCAGCCTCATAATGTAACAACTATTTTTACAACCGGTGATCGGTTTACTAAAGCCGTCTTGTACCCGCAAAACAAACAGATCCAGCTCGGAGATAAGTTTTCGATGACTACAGGTTACAAAGGCGGTTTAACAAGCAGAGCCGGTTATATTGTATCCGATCCAAGCGAACTGCCGGAAGATGTCCAAGATTATCTCGAAAAAGCTGCAATTCCGTATTATGCAGCCGTAGTGGCTTGGCTGGAAAATGTAAAAATAGGCATGAGCGGCAGCGAAATGTATGATTGTATTCAAGCTGTATTGCCCAAAGAACAATTCAACTGGTCGCTAAATCCCGGCCACTTGGTGGCTGATGAAGAGTGGATGTGTTCGCCGATATATCCCGATTCCCAAACCCGGTTGAAAAGCGGGATGTTGTTTCAGGTAGACATCATCCCTTCCGTTAAAGGTTATGGAGGGACCGGTGCGGAAACAGGCATCGCTTTGGCCGACGAAGCTTTAAGAGAGACGATCAAACAGCAACACCCGGGTTTATGGGAAAGGTTTGAGCAGCGCAGAGCGTATATCAAAAACGTATTGAATATCGACTTACATCCAGAGGTATTGCCGCTTTCCAATAGCGTGGGTTATTACAGACCCTTTGCTTTGGCAAAAGATAAGGCTTTGATCAAACTTTAATGATGTAGCCCTTCACTGTTCCGTGACTACCACGGCGCAGGGAGGGCTCTTTTCATGATAGGCTGAAAGAAGGCAAAAAGCGTCAAACATTAAATTTAGCCCCATGCTATGATAATTTCCAGGAGGTGAAATGAATGACACGCAGTAAAGAAATTCAGACAGCTTTGAATTATATTGAAATGAATTTATGTGAGGAACTGACTTTAGATGAAGTTTCTAAAGTTGCAGGATTTTCGAAATTCTATTTTCATAGAACTTTTCAAAGAGAAGTCGGGATTCCTGTATATGATTATATTAGAAAACGCAGGCTTGCCAGTGCCGCATCCGCCTTATTAAATACGGATGTTTCCATACTTGATATAGCCCTAACATACCACTTTGAATCTCAGGAATCTTTTACAAGAGCTTTCAAAAGTATCTATCAATTACCTCCAGGAAGATACAGGTCAGCGACTGGATTATCACAGGAACCGCCCCCGAGAAATACCTGGGAAGCCTCGATCCTAATATATACCATATGGGCTCAAAATCGGCAACGGTTCGCTCTCTTACAGACGAATTTTCCAACGGTGAATTTGGTACCATCATGCAGCAAATCAGTGCTAAAAATTTCATCGCTAAGCGGATGCGTTCTTCCGGTTTTGTAAAAACTCAAGATGTGGAAGGCTGGTGCGGATTATGGTTTAGGATAGACGACGCCTTGGGAGATACTTTAAAGCTGGATAACATGCAAAGCAGGTCAATTACAGGAACAACCGAATGGAATCATTATTCTTGTGTACTGGATATACCTAAAAATGGAGCTATTATTAATATGGGTATGTTGTTGTACGGGAAAGGGCAGGCATGGCTTGATAATGTCAGCCTTCAGGAAGTTGACAACAATACCCCAACAACTGAATTCGTTCCTGAAGAAGTTTTTCCTGAGGAGAGGGGGAGCCCCTCTCTTCTTTAGCGTTTAGAGAAAATTGCCATACCCTTGTGAGAGCATAAATAAGTGTATGTCGTGAGATGCACAGTAAATTGTCGTCAAAACGGTAGTGTGGAAATGAGAAATTTGTTATGATTCTGCAATCGTAAAATAACCGATAATAGGATGATGACAGGACTGCCCTAGCCCGCTTCGGCAGTCTTTTAATGAGAATGTGGGGTGAGGAGTCGTGAAAATCCGGCATATTTCATGGAATTCGCTTCGATTTAAGATGGTTGTGGGGCTGCTGCTGGTTTTAATCCCCCTTATCACGCTGCTGATCTACAACAATTACTACAGCATCCATGTTGTACGTAACCAAGTGACGCTCTCCAATAAAAATTTACTCTCTTTATACACAAGACAGATCGACACCCAACTGCAGGATGCGGATCGAAATCTAATTCGTTTGTTGACTTATGACTATAGCATCCAGTCCATGGGGGCCCCTAATTCGGAGGACGAGTATCAAATGGCCAAGTATCGTGTTTCGCTAACGCTCGCGAACGATATTACTCTTTACAAATCCGTCGCTGCTTTTTTTGTATATTCCCATGCAAGGCAGGATTTATTGGACGTCTTTAAGGACGGGGTCCCCTTTTCGGAAAGGGATCAGGTGGAGCAGTTTTTGCACCGTTTCCTTGGTGAGCGTACCTTTCTTGCGGAGACCGGCAGAAGCAAATGGTTCGTGCGGAAAATCGGACAAGACTACTATGTGCTGCGAGTACTTCAATCGGGCGACCTTTATATCGGGGCATGGGTAAACGCGAAAACATTGCTTATCCCGCTTCATTTGATTGATCTGGGCAAAGAAGGAAGCGCGCTGCTCGTAACCAATCAGGGAGAACCGATGGTCAGCACCAATCCTTTGATGCTTGAAAATATCGATTTCACGAAGGGGTTCGAACAGTCTTACATGTCTGGAAGTAAAAATAAGGTGTTAATCGTCGGGGAATCTTCGCAAATAGGTGACTTTAACCTGGTGGCGGCTATCCCGAATGAGCAAATTTTGCAGAATCTGCCGCATTTGACTCGAATCATTGCGCTCATTTCACTCGCTTCCATTGGACTTATCCCGCTTAGCCTGCTGCTGCTTCGCCATATCCTTCTCATGCCGCTCAAGCGGTTGATTTCCGTTATGAGAAGGATCAACGACGAGGGCAACGTAAAAATGCGGATCAAGCCGTACCGTACATCGGATGAATTTCTGTTGCTTAATGAAACCTTCAACACGATGATGGGGCAAATTGAGGATTTGAAAATCAGTGTATACGAAGAGCAGTTGAGTAAACAAAAGGCGGAACTGCAGCACCTTCAGCTTCAGATTAATCCGCATTTTTTCATGAACGCTTTGAACATTTTATTTAATCTGGCCCAAGTAAAAAACTACGAGTTGATTCAAGAAATGATCCTGTGTTTAGTTCAGTATTTCCGTTTCATGTTTCGCAGCAACTTGACGTTCGTCTCACTGCAGGAGGAATTGCAGCATGTCCGCAACTACGTCCGGATTCAGGAACTCCGCTTTCCGCACAGTTTAACCTGTACCATTAATATTCCTGACTTTCTGGAGAATGTTCAAGTACCGCCGCTAGTAATCCAAACCTTCTTGGAAAATTCGATCAAGCACGGAGTCACGCTGGAGGAGCCTATACATTTATCTGTAGATATCGATTTGCAGGAAACCGGGCTGGAGCCATATATCGAGATCTTCATCCGCGATACGGGGAAAGGGTTCGAGGAGGAGATACTAACTCAGATACGCTCAGGAAACCGTGTCGTTGATGAAAAAGGCGAGCATATCGGAATATGGAATGTTCGCAAGCGATTGCAGCTGTTGTATGGCGATAAAGCGGCCCTTTCTTGTTATAACGGGTTTCCGCGCGGTGCCGTTGTAGAAATCAGGCTTCCATATTATTCGGAAAGAGGAGTTTAAGAAATGCTTCAATTATTGATTGTTGACGATGAAATTCATGCCGTAGAAGGAATCCGTTCGGGAATGGATTGGCATAAGCTAGGCATAACAGCCGTGTTCACGGCTTTTACCGTAAAACAAGCCAGGGAGCTGTTCGAAAAAGAACGGATCGATATGATGCTGTGCGATATTGAAATGCCGCAGGCCACAGGATTGGAGTTGACGGCATGGGTCAGGGAGCGGTATCCGCAGACGGAAACGATTTTCTTGACCTGCCATGCCGATTTCAAATATGCCCAGGAGGCTCTCCAATTAGGGAGTCTGGATTACATTCTCAAACCGATCCCTTTTGGCGAGCTTGAGAAAGTACTTCTTAAAGCGATCCATAAAATTAACAAGAAAACGGAATTAGCTGAGTATAGCCAATATGGCCGGTTCTGGTTCCGGCATCAGCCGGTGTTGATCGAACGGTTTTGGCTGGATATTTTGGACCAGACGATCCCGCCGAAAGCGGAGTCGGTGAAGCGGGCCGCGGACGAGCGCAATATTCCCTATGCCGAAGATATGAAATTTGTGCCGGTTCTTATTAGTGTGCAGAGGTGGCATAAACCGTTGACTTTGCGCGATGAGAAGATTTTGGAGTTTGCGCTTAGAAGTTCTGCCGAAGAAATTTTGCTCGGTCCCCGTCAAGACGGAAAAGTAATTGTGATCGGCAGCGGACGATTGCTGGCCATCTTATCTGCAGAGAGCAATGGAGATATCGAATCATCGCTGAGGGAAGCTTGCGAACGGTACATCGCAAGTTGCAGGCAGTATTTTTACTGCGATTTATCCTGCTATATCGGAGAAAATACCCGCGGACACGAGATGTTCGATATGGTAAACCGGCTTAACGCTTTGGAGGTAAACAATGTTGCATATAACAATAAGGTTTTCCTGCTGTCCCGTGTTCGCTTGCAGCCTCCCGTCAATCGGCTCCCTGATATGAGCTTGTGGGCGGTCATGCTGAAGGAGGGGAAGGACAGCCGGGTATTGGAAGAAGCGGCCGGTTATTTCGAGCGGCTCGTGCAGCAGGATGCATTGAATGCGCAACTGCTCCGCCAATTTTATCAGGATTTCGAGCAGATGTTGTATTATATGCTTCAAACAAAAGGGATCCAAGCCCATCAATTGTTCAGCGATAACGTCTCTGTGGAACTTGCGGCGGGCGCAACCCGTTCCGTGACCGAACTGACCGCATGGATGAAGCATACGGTAGGCAAAGCGATGGAATATGCAAACACGGTTGAACAATCGAAGAGTGTTATCGAAAGAGTTAAGCATTACATTAAACTTCATCTCGCACAAGATCTGTCGCGGGAAGATATAGCGAATCATGTTTTTTTGAACCCGGACTATCTGACCCGAATCTTCAAGAAAGAGACCGGGATGGCCGTCTCGGATTATTTGTTTCAAGAACGGCTCAAGCGGGCGCAAGAACTGCTGGCGAATACCGATATGCCGATCAGCGCCGTAGCATCCTATATCGGCTATGCTAACTTTTCTCATTTTTCCCGGATGTTCAAGAGGTACACCAGCCTTACTCCAAACGAATATCGCCAGGCAAATCAGGGGGAATAGTTATGACGATAAGCCTAAAGGGTGTATGCGCACTCCTCGTTGCGGCGGCGCATGTGACGGCAATAATGGACAAGCGCCGGCAGCGGGAGATCAGTACGCGAAGCCGGCGGAACAAGCGGTGGAGCTGAATATGGCTTTCCCGATTTTCAGAGCAGTGCCAAAGGACTTGTCTTTGGTGCAGGATTCGATTAACAAGATCGCACAGGAAAAAATCAATGCAACCGTAAAATTAATACCGATCAGCTACGGGAACTGGGACCAACAAGTCAATCTGATGCTGAGCAGTGAGGACAAGCTGGATTTGATGTTTGTCGAAGCAAGCAATTACAGCAACTATGTTGCAAAAGGGCAACTCGCTGCGCTGGACCAGCTTCTTGAGCGGCATGGCCAAGGGATACAGAAAGCGCTGGACCCGGTCTATTTGAAAGCGGCCCGAATTTCAGGGTCTATTTACGGTATTCCGACGGTGCGCGACTTTGCCAACAATCATGGATTTACCATGCGGCAGGATCTCGTGGATAAATATCAAATCGACATCAGCCACATTCGTACGCTGGATGATGTAGAGGCGGTCTTGAAAACGATCAAGGCTAATGAGCCCCATGTAGCGCCATTGATTCCGGGCAACATTGGCCGGTCCATGCTTGATTCGTACCGCACATTCGACACGCTCGGCGATTCGATTGGCGTATTGCCGAATTACGACAACAATCTAAAAGTCGTCAATTTATACGAGTCGCAGGAATATGCGCAGTTCCTCCAAAAGATGAGAAGCTGGTACACTCAAGGCTTAATCCAGAAAGATGCCGCAACAAACAAAACGTCTCAGTTCGATTTAATCAAGTCCAATCGCGGCTTTGCCTACTTCTCCAACATGAAGCCCGGTTTTGAACAGCAGGAATCGAAGAGCAGCGGCGCAGCGGTGGTTGCAGCAAGCTTGCTTCCACCGGTATCGACAACCTCAAACGTAACGAGTGTCATGTGGGGAATTCCGGTCAATTCCAAAGCACCGGACAAAGCAATGGATTTCCTGAACCTGATGTATTCGGACAAAGATATCGTAAATCTGTTCGATTGGGGGATCGAAGGGAAGCATTATGTGACGCACTCGGACAACGTCATTGATTTTCCTCAAGGCATCGACGCTCAAACCTCAGGCTACGGTTTAAATTTGGGATGGTTGTTCGGCAATCAATTCCTGTCTTATGTATTTAAAGGAGGCGACCCAACCATTTGGCAGCAAATGGATGAATTCAACAAGTCGGCAATAAAATCCAAGGCGCTCGGCTTTACGTTCGACGCAAGTCCTGTTAAGACAGAATACGCCGCGGTGTCCAATGTAGTTACGGAATACAAGCTTCCGCTCGAAACGGGCAGCGTCGATCCGGATAAGATATTGCCGGAATTTATTTCCAAGTTGAAATCCGCCGGAATCGATAAAATTATCGCGGAGAAACAAAAGCAGCTCAACGAATGGGCGAAAAACAATAAATAACGGGTGCAAATAGTCGGCAAAGTGCAAAGAGGAAGTCGGGGAAACGGTAGTTGGACAAACAGGATTTCATTATTATGAGGGTACAAGAGCAGAGCATGAAACAAGGAGTGTTGTTGATGTTGTATCCCATAATGACCGAAACCCGCAGTTTGCTTGAGCTTAATGGAGTGTGGAACTTCAAGCTGGATCATGGTGCCGGTTTTGATGAGCAGTGGTATAAATCCAGATTGCAAGATACGATTCCAATGGCCGTCCCTGCCTCTTTCAATGATATTGGGGTGACCGCCGATATTCGTGATCATGTAGGCTGGGTTTGGTATGAGAAAGAATTTACATTGCCCGGTGTGATGATGGACGAGCGTTTGGTGTTAAGGTTTGGGTCAGCCACACATACGGCCAAGGTTTATGTTAATGGGGAATTTGTTGTGGAGCATAAAGGGGGATTCCTTCCTTTCGAAGCAGTAATTCATGATTTTGTCCATACGGGGACAAATCGTTTGACTGTGGCCGTTAACAATGTTGTTGATTTTTCGACGCTGCCTGTAGGGCTTTATACGGAGGTTGAGATTCCGGGAGGCGGCAAAGAACTTAAAAACCGGCCTAACTTTGACTTCTTTAATTATGCCGGCATTCAGCGCCCCGTGAAGATCTACACGACTCCTCTAATGTTCATTCAAGATGTCACGGTGGTTACGGACATTGCCGGGAATTCCGGTGTGGTGAATTATTCTATAGAGATTTCGGGCTCCGCCGACGTTCACGTAACCGTGCTAGATGAAGACGGGCAAGCGGTAGCCGCGGCAGACGGTGCCGAAGGTGCTGTCACCATTTCCGATGTACGGCTCTGGCAGCCTTTGAACGCTTATTTGTATACATTGAAAATAGAGCTCATCCAAGATAACAGCTTAATCGACGTATACGAGCAGCCCTTTGGCGTGAGAACCGTGGAAGTCAAGAACGGACAGTTTCTGATCAACCATAAACCGTTTTATTTTAAAGGCTTTGGCAAACATGAGGACACGCCCATTCACGGAAGAGGGATGGATGAAGCCGCTAATATCATGGATTTTAACCTGATGAAATGGATGGGGGCCAACTCTTTCCGCACCGCTCATTATCCCTATGCGGAAGAAATCATGCGTCTCGCCGACCGGGAAGGGTTTGTGGTTATTGATGAAACTCCTGCTGTAGGTTTGGATCTGAATTTTCTGGTGATGTTAACCGGCGGCGAGAAGAAAAATACGTGGAAAGAGGTACAGACCTTTGAGCATCATCAGCAGGTGATCAACGATTTGGTCAGACGTGACAAAAATCATCCTTGCGTAGTGATGTGGAATGTAGCCAATGAGCCGGCTTCTTATGAAGAAGGTGCCTATGAATACTTCAAACCGCTTATTGAACTAATGAGGGAAGCCGATCCGCAAAAACGTCCGGTTACCTTAGTGACTCATATAGAGGCTTCGCCAAAGGCGGATAAAATTGCCGAGCTAGTGGATGTGCTGGCATTCAATCGTTATTACGGCTGGTATGTTGATGGGGGAGATTTAAAGTCCGCGAAAGCCAAGTTACGCGAAGAACTTAACGGCTGGCTGCAGCGCTGCCCGGAGAAGCCGATTATGATGACCGAATACGGAACCGATACGATCGCCGGCCTTCATGATGTGGAGCCCATTATGTTTACGGAAGAATACCAAGTCGAGTTTTACAAGGCAAACCACGAAATCTTTGATGAATTTGCCCATTTCGTGGGAGAGCAGGTCTGGAATTTTGCGGATTTTGCCACAAGCCAGGGAATCATCCGGGTACAGGGCAACAAAAAAGGGATCTTCACCAGGGATCGCAAGCCTAAAGCCGCAGCCCATGAATTAAGGAAACGGTGGATGCAAATTCCTGATTTCCATTATAAACAGAGCAAGTAAATTAGCGGAGGTGGAGAAAACATGAATCCGGAAACAAGCCTCGATACTTTGCAAGTTGAGCAAACAGGCACACAGACCAGGAAGTTTGGTTTTAGAGATAAGTTCGGCTATATGTTGGGGGATTTAGGCAATGACTTTTTCTTTATGCTCGTAGGAGCGTACTTGATGGTATACTATACGGACATTATGGGGATCAGCCCAGTTGCTGTAGGGCTTCTCTTCATGATCGCAAGGCTGTGGGATGCGCTCGCGGACATTTCATGGGGCAGATTTATCGACACAAGAAAACCTGGCAAACACGGGAAATTCCGGCCCTGGATTTTCAGAATGTCATTTCCGCTAGTCATTACGGGGATCTTAATGTTTGTCCACATTCCCGGACTGTCGGAGGGCTTTTATCTTGCTTATGCTTATGTCACTTATATTTTGTGGGGTACTTTATACAGCACGGTCAACATTCCCTACGGATCAATGGCATCTGTCATCACAAGTAATCCTGTTGAACGCACTACCTTATCGACATTCCGTACACTAGGTGCCACTATCGCTCAGTTGTTTGTCAACGCGATAGCGCCTTTAATTCTCTTTGTAGACAATAAGATAGATGCAAATCGGATCTTGCTTGCTGCTATTCTCTTTGGTATTTTGTCTTTGGCTTCTTATATCGGATGCTTCCGATTGTCAACAGAACGTATTACTTCCTCCAACACAGATAACAAAGCTAAATCCTCTATGTCCGCAACATTAAAGGGATTGCTTAAAAACAAGCCGTTGATTTCAATTTTGACTGCTTCGTTAATTTTTATGGTGTTTTTGATCTTGATTTCTACGGTCAACGTATATTTGTTTAAAGATTATTTTGGCAGCGCTTCAGCATTGAGTCTGGTAGGTGTAATGCAGGTTGTAACCGTTCTCATCGCCATGCCCCTGGCCAAACCGCTGGTTGCCAGGTTTGGTAAGAAAGAGGTTACCTCTACGGCTTTTCTTCTGACCTTCATAGTATATGGAATGCTGTACTTCTTACCGGGTCTTACAGCCAATCAATTTGTGGCCATTTCAGCTGTCGGCATGTTCGGTTATGCTTTCTTTAACTTAATGATCTGGGCCTTTGTCACGGATATCATTGATTATCATGAACACTTAACGGGGTTGAGAGAGGACGGTACCATCTATTCGGTCTATTCATTTTCTCGAAAGGTGGGTCAAGCGGTCGCCGGCGGTTTTGGCGGATTTGCCATCGGACTCATCGGCTACAATGTTAAGCTTGAAGTTCAGGAACAAAGAACCTTGAATGGTATTTATATGCTGGGTACCCTCGGGCCGGCGATCATTATTCTGCTTGTATTTTTAACTATTGTTCTGCTGTACCCGTTGAGTAAAAATCGGACTCTGCAGCTTGCTGAAGATTTGAAGAAAAAAAGGAATGGTTAATTCAACAATCAGCCCAATGAAGAAGCGATCCTTGATCACTCGCGTGATATCGGATCGCTTCTTGGTTTTTACCTCTTTTTCTTGATATGTATAATAAGAGTTAAAGCAAATCAAGGAGAAATATCAACTTTTTCCATATTCGTGCGTCTATAAGAGTATCATAGTCGTTTGGAGTGATCTTTTGTGAAGAACAAAATTTTGGTCATTAGCGCCACCTGCTTGTTGTTGAGCGCAGTATACGGCAACGTTGGGGATCCCGGGCAAGCTTCCGGGGCAAAGGACAGATCGGTATCGCCGCAAATATCTAATATGGCAAGCACTTCGGCAACCTTCGCAGACGCCGCTGAAGGCGGGGTGTTGCCGCTAACGTGGGAAAAAGTTGATGGTTCCGAAAAAGTCCAGGTGCTGGAAGGCGGGTTAAAGCAGGCGGATCGTATTGTGAAAGAAACGGATTTGTCCGGGGTTAACAGTTCCCAGGAAAACAAGATCGTTATCTATGCCCGTAAGAACGATACTAATTTCCTTTATGCAGCCTTGGTTCAAAATAATCTCGTGTATGATTTGGGGAAAGCGGCCGGTTATCATTACGATCAGGACGATGCTGTGACAGTCAGCAACATCATGTTATTCGGTAAGGAAGTCGTCAAAATCCAGGGCGCTGTCGGCGCGGCCGCTTCCATGACCCGTTACATTGAGTTGAAGGACGGGGAGCCGGTGCAGCTTATGGTGATCGATGAAGGCTATGCTGCGGAAATGGATGTGGACCACGACGGTTTGCCTGAGGTGATCGTGAGCTCTGGGACGATTCCGCATACCTCGGTTTACCGGTGGCAAGACGGGCATATCGGGCGGAGCAACCTCAACGAAGCATTGCAGGCGGAAGCTGTTTCCATCACCGAGGAGGGGGCGGTTTTGGCCGCGTTCGGGAAGGATCTATCCCTCGTCAAGCTGTATTGGCTGAAAAAGGACGGACTGCAAGAATTCAGTCAGTACACAAGCGACGAATACTACTCCGATCGCTTCGTTACCATCCCATATACGAGCGAAGAAGTAAAACAGATCCGGGAGCAAGCCGACGGCGCCCGCGTTTTTGATCCTTACGTACCGCGAAAAGGCGTTGCTACGGACTACGGAATGACAGCGGAGCAAGAGAAAGATGGAGTTATGAAGCTGACATATCCTCATTTTGTCGTCCGGCAGTCGAGCACGGATTTGCGGCAGAGGGAGGAAGGAAACGAGGGGTCCGGAGAGAAGTGGTATTTTCCCGATTTTACGGCGGAATGGATTGGGCTTCCGGAGAGCGAAGCGGGTGGGACATGGTATATCACGCGCGGTTCGACGCATATTTCCATCAGTACGGCCAAGTCGGTCAGCAAGGAGCAATTGTTGTTCGCCGCCGCGTCGCTTGTTCCTCTTGACGAGCTGAAGCTGCCCGGCGGAGAATACGAATAGAAGAAACGATATGGATGGCTGTGGGCAAACTCGGAAAACTTAAGCGAAGACCGCAAAATGGCAGGCGCTAAGGAGCGGTTTATTTTGTTATGAGAGGTGATGACTGTGGCTCGCGTTTTATTTATTAACGGAGGTTCCGAGGGACATATCAATCCAACCCTCGGTGTGGTGCAAGAACTTGTCCGCCGCGGCGAAGAAGTGGTGTACTTCGTTGCCGAGCAATATCGCGATCGTGTCGAGCGGACGGGCGCAAAAGTGATCACGTTCGATGTCGGGAAATTTCTGGAGGCGTTCCTTGCGGGCGGAAGAACGCCTTGGGCGCGAGTGGGCGGACTATTGCGCACCGCCGATATTGTCATTCCCAGCGTTCTAGAGCAAACTGAGGGAGAGCGTTTTGATTACATCATTCATGACTCGATGTTTGGCTGCGGGCGTTTGCTTGCGCAAATGCTTGGCTTGCCGGCCGTCAACTCGTGCACAAGTTTTGCCATGGAGCAAACCGGCTTTGACCGTCTGCAGGAGCATCTGTCGGGCCATTTTCCGGCAGACGTGAATGAACAGGCCAAGCAGGAGTTCCAACAGCTGGTCAGCGGTGTGCAAGCGAAATACCACGTGCAAGCAGGCTCCGCCTACGAAATTTTTTGCAATCCCGCACCACTGACTATCGTCTACACGTCGAAACGTTTCCAACCCGATGGGGAAAGCTTGGACGAGACGTACAAGTTTGTTGGGCCGTCTGTCGTGCCGCGCTCAAACGATTCATTTGATTTCTCCCATGTGGATACGGATCACCTGATTTACATATCGCTCGGCACCGTGTTCAACCAAGCGGTGGATTTTTACAAGCTTTGTTTTGCGGCGTTCGCCGAAACAAAGTACACCGTGATTTTATCCGTTGGCAGCCGAACCCGGATGGAGGAATTGGGGGACATTCCCACGAATTTTATCGTGGCGGGCTACGTACCGCAGCTCGAAGTGCTGCAGCGCGCCAAATTGTTCATCACTCACGGCGGGATGAACAGCACCAGTGAAGGCCTGTATTATGGCGTGCCGCTGATCGTATTGCCCCAAAGCGCCGACCAGCCAGTAATAGCCCGGCGTGTCGCTGAACTGGGCGCGGGGGTCCAGTTAAATCAAGCAGACTTAACTGCGGGAGAACTCAGGGAGGTGGCGGAACGGGTGCTCGAAGATGCGTCAATCCGCAAGGCATGCGTTGAACTCGGCGATTCGTTCCGGGCCGCGGGCGGCTATCAGCAAGCTGTCGAAGAGATTTTTGCGTATAAACGAAGTTTGGGCATAACTGAATAATTAAGTTGCAAAACGGGAGGAATGCCGGGCTTTGGGCCATGGCATCCTCCCGTTTTTGCGGGGGAGCTCTTGTTCCAAGTCATTCCCCTTGAAACGCTTTTTGCAGTTCCGCAAGGTCGAACTTTTTCATCTTCAAGAACGCCTGAGTGACGCGGTCAATTTGCTCCGGCGTACCCTTGGTCATCATTTCGTCCATCGCAGCGGGAGAGATTTGCCATGAGACGCCGTATTTATCTTTGAGCCAGCCGCATTGCTCGGCTTCGGGGACGGCGGAAAGTTTTTCCCAGTAGTAATCAATGTCTTCCTGTGTCTCACAATTAACTAACAGGGAAACGGCCTCGTTGAAGTTGAAATGGTGTTCATGTGCGCTGTCCATGGCCGTAAACCAGGTGTTCTCCAGCATAAAATCGGTGAACATCACCGCGTCCTCCCGGTCCGGCTCATGGCCGGGGCCATACCGAAACAGGTTGCCAGGCTTGGAGTTGCGGAAGATCGAAAGATAGAACTCGCGAGCTTCTTCCGCTTTGCCGTAATTTTCACCCACGAACATCATGGAGGGGATGATCGCCGGCCGCGGCTCCCCATCCGGATTCGTCAGCATCAGCTGCCACGAAACGCCGTACTTGTCCTGAATCCAGCCGTACCGTTCGCTGAACGGGTACTTATCCAGCGGCATAAGCGCGATGCCGTCTTTGGATAACTTGTCCCATACCTCGTCGAGCATCTCTCTCGCGTTCTCCTCTCGGGACGGGTCGAAATTCACGATAAACGAGATGGAAGGGTTGATCTTAAAGTACGGCCCCGCAGAGATCGCCATAAACGGATGTCCCCAGACGGTAAACGAAACGAGATCGGAATCGCCCGAGGGTGTATCGCGCAAAGCCGCCGCGCTCGTGATTCTGGAATCCGGGAAAACGGTGCAATAGAACTCCGCGGCTTCTTTGGCCTCTTTGTCGAACCACAGGTGCGGAATGATGGGATTGGTCGGCGAACTGTTCTTGGCATCACTCATCACATTTTCCTCCTAAATAGTAAGGTGGACAATCGTTTTTATTGTACCCGAAAAAATGAATTTACGTTTCTTATCGATTGCTGTCTTGTTGGTGATTCTCCAGCCCGTTAAAGCTTTTTAACATATGAACAAACGATTCAAGCTTCTCATTATCCCAATTCTCAATCCGTTTATAAAACTCTGCCTCTTTTTCTTTTAAAGCCAGGATGGCTTTTTCACGCCCCGCCTCTGTCAGAGACAGCAGCACTCCACGGCGGTCGTTAGGGTCCTCTTCACTTTTCACATATCCCGATTTTTTCAATTGAGCGACAAGGCGGCTCACGGAGCTTCGATCCATAGCTGTGGATTTCGCTAACTGAGTTGCACTTGCCGGTCCATACGACAGCAGCCAGCGAACCAGCACAAAGGCAGCAGGCTGTAAGGCAGAATCGAAAATCTCCGCTGTTTTCATATTGATGGCGTGCGATGCACTGAGAAGGGCATTGAGCTGCTCGCCAAGATTGAATTCCAACTGCATTCTGTCTGAGGGCAAATTTCTATCTTTCATCGGTTGTTTCTCCCATTCACATTTAATTACTTGATATATATCAAATAAATCTATATGATTGATATATGTCAATTATATTGGAGTCCCTGGCATACATCAAGCTGAAAGAAAAGGTTTGAATCACAAATAAACAT
This sequence comes from Paenibacillus lacisediminis, assembly GCF_046567315.2. Lineage (NCBI taxonomy): Bacteria > Bacillati > Bacillota > Bacilli > Caryophanales > Paenibacillaceae > Paenibacillus > Paenibacillus lacisediminis. Next base: position 254,524 of record NZ_JBKIAX020000001.1, read on the forward strand.
AGGAATTAGGAGGATTATATATGCAGACAACGCCGATTATTGTAATGACCGGAGCGACAAGCGGTATTGGAGAGCTGGCGGCAATGGAATTGGCTAAACAGGGGGCGCATCTTGTATTAACCGCCAGAAGTGAGGAGCGGGCTGAGATCACGAGAAATAAATTGGAACATGCGGCACCTAATGTTAAAGTGGACTTTTTCTACGCCGATCTTTCTCTCATGGAAGATGTCAAACGGGTTGGAAACGAAATTAAAGCTGCTTATCCGAAGCTGGATGCATTGGTAAATAATGCAGGCTTGCATGGCTTCGAACAGCGAATAACCGCAGAAGGACTTCCGGAAATGATCGCGGTGAACTATCTTGCCCCCTGGCTATTGACGGACATCTTACTTCCATCGTTAATGGCTTCGCAGCAGGCCAGAATTGTAAATGTTGCTTCAGAGGCATCTCGCAACCATGGCGAACTTAAACTACCTGAGGATTTAACGGCTACATCGAAATTTTCAAGGGTGGGCTCCTCCCGCATTTATGGAAAAACAAAGCTTCTCAATATTATGTTTACGGGTGAACTGGCACGGCGGCTGGAGGGAACCGGAGTTACCGTGAATGCTCTTAATCCTGGGTTTAATGTGACAGGCCTTGGACGTGAGTTAGGGTTCTCTTCGGTACTTGCCTCCGTATTACGATTTTTAAGGATAGGAAATCCGCAAAGAGGGGCGGGCATCATCCTTCAATTAGTTACAGCATTTCAATATCAGGGAGTAACCGGGGGATATTTTAACGTGGGCAGTGGACAGCCTATTGTTCCGGTACATCCCGGCGGGGATCCCGAAGTGCAAAGCCGGTTGTGGAGTGCCACCGAGGAATTGTTAGGGCGATGGATAGAAAAAGATGAAAACCGGGGGATATCCGTGTAAAATTAGCTATATGCGCGAACATGGTGTGTGGAGTAGAAACGTGATAATTAAAGAGGGATGCTGATGAAAAAAGCAAACGCTAATTTGATAAAAGAAATCAATTTAAACAATGTGCGCCAGGCGATGAAACGGGTGGAAACGGCAACCAAACCGCAGCTGGCCTCGTTGACCAAGCTGAGCGTAGTTACGGTGAATTCCCTTGTGAAGGAACTGCATGATCTTGGAGAAATATTTGAAGACGAAACCGTTCCCTCCAACGGCGGAAGACCGGCGCTAACCTATCGTTACAATTATGATTTTAGTCTCGCGCTCGTCATTTACATGAAAGAGAAACAAGGGCAGGAGCTTATTTCCGTGGCGGTCGTGAATCTGGAAGATTATATTTTGCAAAAAGAAGAATATTTAATGCCTGTTTTTGACCGGCAACAGTTCTATGACATGATCGAACACTTTCTCACGTTATACCCTTCCATTAAAGTGATTGGCATCGGCATTCCCGGACAGGCCGTCAATGGCGAGATTACGGTGAGCGCTCATCAGGCGCTGATGGGTGTTCGCATGATTGAAGATATTGAAACCCAATTCGGATTGCCGGTTATGGTGGAGAATGATGTTAACGCTGCGATCAGCGGGTATTGTGCAAAGCAGGATTTGGATGATACGCAATGTGTGCTGGGTATTTATTTCCCTGCGAGGTACCCGCCAGGCATGGGCATTTATCTCGATGGAAAAGTATTCAAAGGAAAAAACGGCATGGCCGGAGAGATCAAGTTTCTCCCGATGGATTCGGATTGGTACCATGAGATGGACAAGGAAACATTTGTGGGCTCAGTGTGTCAAATCATTCAAAGCGTCAACGCCGTCCTGGCCCCGGACAGAATCGTGATATATCAGGACAAGGTAGAAGCAGAGCTCTGGAACCCCGCATGGGAAGCTTATCGGAATAGGAAGCCTATGCCGTCCTATCCTGAAGTGATGCTGCAAGAGACATTTCAACAAGATTTTGAGGCAGGCATGCGCTGGCTGACGCTCAAAGAATTGGAGCCGGCCCTGAGCCATTTTATGTAACTTGGAACCCCTTGATCGGAATCATGGGGTTTTCTTTTTGCTGCTTGAGCTCCATGTATTGACAAAAGAAAGCTGCTGATGCATATTAAATAAATGAACTTTATAAAGTAGTTTAAGTATGGTGTTTTTTTATTCACTATGGAAGGGGATGTGCTATGGCAACCTGGTTTTTGATTATTATATATCTGGCATTTATTAGCCTGGGGCTTCCGGATTCTTTGCTGGGATCGGCCTGGCCCGTGATGTGGCCCGACATCGGTGCTTCATTTGGCTCCGCCGGAATCTTGTCCATGGTTGTGGCGGGAGGAACCATCGTATCCAGTTTGGCTAGCGGGAGTATGATTCAGCGCTTGGGGACGGGCAAAGTTACCCTGATCAGCTGCTGTATGACTGCCGGTGCGCTGCTTGGATTCTCTGTGGCCCCCTCGATGATCTGGCTTGTTCTTTTGGCCATTCCTCTCGGTCTTGGCGCGGGTGCCGTTGATGCGGCGCTGAATCATTATGTAGCTGAAAATTATAACGCCTATCATATGAGCTGGTTACATTGTTTCTGGGGCGTAGGGGCGACCATGGGACCGATTATTATGTCCTCCTATATTGCCGGCCATAACTCCTGGAGAGAGGGTTATGCTGCAATATCAATGATACAGTTCGCACTCGTCATTATTTTGTTTGTTACGCTCCCCCTATGGAAACGCGTCGCTGCGAGCCGTGAGCTAGAACGTTCCCAAAACGAAGTGCAACAGACCCAAGTTGAATCCGGGTTGTTACAGCCAGAGGGAAGTTCCAAAGCCAATGTCCTCCGCATCAAAGGCGTCAAACATTCCCTTATCGCCTTTTTGTTCTATTGCGGGGTTGAAGCCACGGTGGGGCTATGGGGAGCCAGCTACCTGGTTGGTGCGAGAAATGTTGCGGCGGAGACGGCTGCCGGCTGGATCTCTTTATACTATGGGGGAATTACGATCGGAAGGCTGGTTACCGGTTTTATTACGCTGAAAGTCCATAATCGTGTGTTAATCCGGTGCGGTCAGATTGTTGCCATTGCCGGCGGGATCATCCTTTTGCTTCCGTTGCCGATCCCGCTTACCTTGTTTGGATTCATTCTGATTGGACTCGGGCTTGCCCCTATCTATCCTGGGCTTCTGCATGAAACGCCGGCCCGGTTTGGGAGAGAAAATTCGGCAAGGCTGATGGGGTATCAGATGGCGGCCGCATATACGGGAACCACATTTCTTCCGCCGCTTTTTGGAATCATCGCGACACAGACGAACATAACCTTGTTCCCGTTTGTTGTGCTTGCTTTTCTTGTCTTCATGATGATGAGCGCGGAGAAAATAAACCGCATTTTAAGCAAACAAGAGAAAGCGAGGATTTAGGATGCTTTCATACATTATCTTGTGTGCCGTCATATGGGCTGGAACCTATGCGTGTCTAGCGATGTCCAAACAGCCCATGGAGGTGAAACCGGTTCGTTCCATTGATGATTTATTTGAATAGAATTAAACCTTGACATGTAACGCGTTACAACGTTTACGCTTTTATTGTATTAGACAAGTTTACAAGTGATTGGTGCGGATGCTTTATAAAACGACATTATAAAGGAGTTATATTAACTTTTAAGGGGAGTAGAGTGCACTATGTCAATCATCGTTCAAGCCGTTTTAGGTGTGTGCATACTGATTGGCGTGTATTTTGCGGTTAAAGGTGTGGTTGAATCTCCCAGGACACAGATTTACGCCAAACGTTTACATGAGAAGTTTAGTCGCAATATTAATAGTAGCGGGCATGAGGATGAAGATAAGAAAGTGCACTAGAAGGAGGACTAACATGATTAAACTCGTCGTGACCGATCTCGATGGAACCTTTTTAAATAATAAGAGTTTATTTGATATTGAATTGTTTAACCGGGTATATACCGAAATGCAGAAAAAAGGTATTGCTTTCGCTGCCTGCACCGGGAAGCAATGCGAGAGAGTAGAGAAATTGTTTGGGGAGCATGGCCAAGGCATCTGGATCCTGGGAGATAGCGCAACAAGAATCAAAAAGGATGGGGAGGTTGTCAAGGAATTTACAATTGATTATGATTTGGCCCAGAAATCCATTAAAGAGATTCAAAATTTTGATCCGAAAATGACGATTATTGCCTGTACCGGCGAAGCGGCTTATGTGCAATCCACGATAAAAGACGAATTGTTCAGCGTGGTTAAAGGCTCTTATGAAAAAGTGGTTAAAATTGACTCGCTCCAAAAAATTGAAGGTAATTTTATTAAAATTACCGTTTACGATCCCAAAGGCCGCAGCTCAGCGTTAAGAAAACATGTGGAAAATACGCTGCTGGGACAAATCTACATCGTTGATTCTGAACCCAAATGGCTGGACATTACCGCGCTCCACACCCATAAGGGGGAAACGGTCAAAAAACTCCAGGATATGCTCGGAGTGACGTTCGAGGAAACAATGTCCTTTGGAGACGGTGAAAATGATGTGGAACTGATGAGCATTGCGAAGTACAGCTTTGCGGTCAGCAATGCTTGCGAGAATACAAAAAAAGCGGCCAGTTTTATCACAAAGTCCAATGAAGAGAATGGCGTGTTATTGACGATACAGAAGCTGATGGATCTAACGAAAGGATAGATAGACCGCAAAATTCGGAATAACCCACTTCATGAAAAACGATAGTCTGAGACTGTTACGATTACAACGTCTTGGCTGTCGTTTTTTTAATAGGGGTGAAAGGTAAGATGAGGACAATGAATATTCTAATTATTGATAATGAGGCCGTTATGAGGAAAGGCATCAAGCGCATAGTTGCAAATACCTTTTCAGAGCATAATGTATTTGAGGCTGCTTCAACTGAGGAAGCTCTTATTATGATGGAATGGGATCATATGGATATAGTATTTATAGATATCACGTTGCCAAGAATGGCTGGACTTACGTTCATTGAGAATTATGCCTACAGGTTTCCGGACACTAAATGGATTGCAATGACAGATATAAATAATTACTGCCTAAGTCATTTGAGAAAAGCAATGAGGCTCAGAGTTGCAGACTGTTTATTAAAACCATTCGGAAAACCAGAGCTATACGAAATACTAGACACTTTAATTAGTCCAGATTAATCGTAAGAAAAAGGAGACTTTATCCTGGAAGTGGTTTAAAGTATAACTGAATCATTTTCTGATGAAAAATCCGATGGAATTTTGGGGGAACCTATGGACAAGATCACAAACCTTTTGAAAGAGCACTACGATCTGGAAGTTACCAATATTTTACCACAACAGGGCGGTTGGGCGGCGCTTGCTTTTAAAGTATACAGCTACAAGAGCTCCTTCTTCCTAAAGGTTTATGAAAAAAGCCGGGCGTCGACCCCAAAATGGACTGCTCTCATTGATCATTATGTGCCGATTACGATTTGGCTTATGGAACATAGCCGCTTGAAAGGCAGGCTTCCCGTTCCCGTGCCAACTCAAACCGGCGCCTACAAATGTGAAGATGACGAAGGGATCTATTTACTATACGAATATATCGAAGGGGAAACGATCGGCGATAAAGGGTTAACCGCGAATCAGGTTGGCGAGCTTGCGAACATGGTAGCGGAGCTTCATTTACATGGAGAAGAAATCCCGATGGATACAACAGCTATTAAAGAGGATTTTTCCGTTCCGTTTTTGGCACAGCTGAGGATGGCGATGGCTCGGGAGGTCAATGTGCTTCCTCATGACTTGGCGGAATTGATATGCTCTCGCTTGGAACAACTCAAAAGGCTAACGGATTCCGTGGAGGAGTTGTCCGCCGATTTAAGAAAGAGGAGTCTAAAGATGGCCCTGTGCCATACCGATCTTCACCCCTGGAATCTGATGCAATCCGACGGGAAGCTAATGTTGATTGACTGGGAAGGACTAAAACTGGCGCCTGTGGAAGCCGATTTGATGTTTTGGTTTGACGAGCCTTATTATGATCATTTTGTTTCCGTCTATCGTGAAGTCCATAACGATTTTGCAATCAACCCCGCTGTGCTGCAATTTTATCGGGCCAGACGCAAATTGGAGGATATTTGGGAATTTATGGAGCAGCTCATGTTTGATCGGCAGGAGGAACAGGAACGTGCCGCAACAATCCGTCATTTGAACAAAGAATTGAATGAAATTAACGGCTGATTGAAACGGGGAATGGTTTTTCGCGAAAACAACATTGCTTTCCCATGCTGATCAATGATATAGTTTATTTATAAAAATAAACGAAAAAGTGAAGCACACTTGCTGGCGCCAAAGGGCGCTGTGGCGGTGTGCTTTTTTTGTTGCAAAATTGTCGGATTATACTCGATCATCGTCATACTCGTTTTTTAATGCAGGAACTGCTTGTGGATATCGTTGGCGAGGAGAAGCGGACGCTGGATCTGCTGCTGGAGACGAGATACTTGGAGCTGGATGCGTACATATTGATCCACATCGAACCGCAGTCCTACCGGGAAAACGACTTTCATGAGCGAATGTTCATCTACTTCAGCCGTTTGTTTGAGCGGCATCGGAAGGAGTATAAACTGATTATTCCCATCGCCATTTTTACAGCGGATGAGGCTAAGGAGGAGAAAAATACGCTGATGATGAGCACGCCGCAGCAGCCTATTCTGTGGTTTGAGTTCATGAAGGTGGAGCTGCGGAAGCAACCCTGGCGGCAATTTATCGATTCCGCTAATCCGGTGGCTGCTGCGCTGCTGGCAAAAATGGGCTATACTAAGGGAGAAGAGCGAGAAATACGCCTGGCGTATTTACGGATGATTTTACGGCTACAAGGAAAGCTGGATGATGCGCGAATGGCCTTGATCATGTCGGTGGCGGATCAGTATTTCAATGCCGATCCCGAGCAAGACAAGCGGTTGCTGGAAGAGTTGAAAGAACAATACCCGGAGGAAGGTGAGTCTATTATGAAACTGATGCCCGTGTGGAGTCGTTTGGGGTACGAGGAAGGTTTGGAGGAAGGCTTGGAGAAAGGCATTGAGCAAGGCATAGCAGTTGGCGTGGAAAAGGGAATCGAGAAAACTGCCCTTAATATGCTGCGCGAAGGAATGGAGATATCCCTGGTTGCCAAAGTTACGGGGCTATCTGAAGAGCAAGTTGTGAAGCTTAACCTTTGTGAGGAGTTGGTATCCCCATTGGCGATCTCAGAGAAGAAATTAAGGATTTGTGACAAAGGCCATCGCTACTACAAAAGCAGCGATTGTCCGACCTGTCCAATTTGTGAACAAGGATTGAAACCAGACACGGGATTTCTTTCGCTGCTTTCGAATCCCGCCAGACGGGCATTGGAGCACGAGGGGATCACCACTTTACAAAAGCTTTCCGCCTTTACCGAACTTGAGATATTACAACTTCATGGAATAGGACCTCGTTCGATACCTGTTCTTAGGGAGGCGTTGCAAACAGAGGGCTTAGCGTTTAAGTCCGGGAGCAGTATAAAGAGGAAGGAAGTGGATACTGAGGAAAAACCGTGATTGGGAGATCGGTATAACTAATGAACTATTACAATAGCAGTAATTGAGTGCAATTCTCAGTTACTGCTATTTATTTTCACGATTTTCTAAATAGCGATTGAATTTTGGTAAATTATAACGTAATATATGATAATGATTCTCACTATCATCTTTTTACTGCGCAATGGCTGGGGAGGTGAATTTTTGAACAGCGAAGATGTCCAGAAAAAAAAACTAGGCAGCATCTACTATGTTTTCATATTTTTCTTAATATGTTTCATCCTCATATCCGCCGTTTTTTCCGTATCCATCGGTCAGGTTCATATTCCGTTCCGGCAAGCCATGGAGATCATGGTACATACATTGACAAACGGCCAATGGGGGGCATTGGATCAAGTCGAAAGCGAATCTTACTTGAATATCATTTTGCAGGTTAGAATGCCCCGCGTCATTTTTGCCTTGCTCATCGGCATGGGGCTTTCTTTGTGCGGAGCCGTGATGCAGGCCGTCGTGCAAAATCCGCTGGCTGATCCTTATATCCTCGGCATTTCGTCGGGGGCGTCGCTAGGGGCGACGTTCGCTATTCTGGTGGGGTTTGGTAGCGGCGCCCTGTTGTCCCAGTTCGGCGTTGCTTTTGGAGCCTTTGTTGGCGCTATGATCACTTCGGTCGCGGTGCTTGTTTTGTCCAGCATCGGCGGCAAAGCGACCTCGGTGAAGCTAGTTTTGTCGGGGGTCGTCATCGGTGCGTTGTGCAGCTCCTTTTCAAGTTTGATCATCTATTTTGCCAACAATGCCGAAGGCATTAAGACGGTCACATTTTGGTCCATGGGGAGCTTGGCCTCGTCCAGCTGGGAAAAAGCGCCGATCATGGCGGTTGTCGTTTTGCTGGTGTGCGCCCTGTTTCTGTTTCAACACCGGGTGCTCAATACGATGCTGGTTGGCGACGAATCCGCCATTACCCTCGGCATTAATTTAAGCGCCTACCGTAAATTTTATATGATCGCCGCCGCTCTTATCACGGGAACCATGGTTGCTTATGCCGGAATGATCGGCTTCGTGGGGCTGATTGTCCCGCATATCTCCAGGGGCCTGTTCGGCGCGGATCACAAGCGGTTGATGCCGGGAACGCTTTTGCTCGGGGGGCTATTTTTGATATGGTCGGACATCTTATCCAGAACGCTCATACACAATGTTGAATTACCCATCGGGATCATTACTTCGGTGATCGGTTCGCCGTTATTCATCTACATGATCGTAAAAAAAGGCTACAATTTCGGAGGGTGACAAAATGGAATTGACCGCGAAAGGAATGGAAGTCCGAATCGGTAAAAAGGAAATCGTCAAAAATGTTTCGATTCTGGTGAAGAACCAGCAATTCGTCGGCCTGATTGGGCCTAATGGCTGCGGAAAATCGACGCTGTTAAAAAGCATATACAAAAGCTTAGTGCCCCAAAAAGGCACCGTTTTTTTGGATGACATAGACGTGCTGAAAACCTCCGAAAAAAAAGTTTCCCAGCGCCTCGGCGTGGTTGGCCAATTTAATGAAATGAACTTTGATTTAACCGTGGGGCAGATGGTGATGTTGGGCCGGACGCCGCATAAAAAAATGCTGGAGTCGGATAAACGGGAAGATTATGCGATCGTGGAGGAAGCGTTGGCGCGAACGAATTTGCTGGATTACAAAAACCGCAGTTATTTATCGCTGTCCGGCGGGGAAAAACAGCGGGTGATTTTAGCGAGAACCATCGCGCAGCAACCCAAGTTCATGATTTTGGATGAACCGACGAATCACCTGGATATCCGCTATCAGCTGGAAATTTTATCGTGCGTGAAAGGTTTGAACATCGGCGTGCTGGCGGCTCTTCACGATTTGGAGATGGCCGCGCATTATTGTGATTATCTGTATGCGATCAAAAACGGCGAGGTGTATGCGCACGGCACACCGGAACAGGTACTGACGCCAGCAACCATCGAGTCGCTATATCAAGTCAAATGCCAGACTTATATTAATCCCGTTACGAACGGGTTGGGGTTCGCTTTTGGAATATAAAGGAGGAGAATGATTAGTGAAAAAACATGTGTTAACAGGCATCGCTTTAGCCGTGATGCTGACATTAAGCGCTTGCGGAGGGACAGCGGCGACAAGCGGCCCGGACGAAGCGCAAACCGAAGCGCAAAGCCATTATCCTGTAACGATTCAAAACTTTACGAAGGCGGAAGGCGGAACGACTTGGGAAAAGAAGGAGCAAGTATTTGATAAAGCGCCTGAACGTATTATGGTCAATACCAGACCGGCGGCGGAGCTGCTGCTGCATTTGGGGCTGGCTGACAAAATCGCCGGGGTAGGGGCAAACTTCGGGGCACCGGATAAAGCAGTGGAAGAGGAATACGCCAAATTGAATATTCTCGGCGACAGCTATGTCGGCAAAGAGGTTACATTGGGAACGAATCCTGATCTGGTCTTGGGTCGGGGCGGACTATTCGATAATGCCGACTGGGGAGTAGGGACGGTAGACGCATTGAATGACATGGGGGTTAAAACTTATGTCCTTGAATCTTCAGTGACCGGGGGATCGTATGACTCGATCTATAAAGATCTGGAGAATTTAGGCGAGATCTTTAGCGTGCAGGATCAAGCCAAGAGCTTTATTAAGGAGTTAAAGGACAGACAAGCGGCTATCGCTTCGAAACTATCAAGCATTACGGAGAAAAAAACGTTCGCATACTTGCATATAAGCGATCCCAATGAAGTGAATGTTTACGCGGCTCAAAATGAGACTTTCTTTAACGATGCCTTCCAGATGATTAAACTGGACAATATTTTCAAGGAGGTAACCGGAGAGGTAAGCGTAGAAACGCTGATTGAGGCTGACCCGGACGTGTTAATCATTCCGGATTGGGTCACAACGGGCGGTGTTAGTGCGGACACGCTTAAAGAAGCGCTTTACGCCAATCCCAAATTATCCAGCATGAAAGCGATCAAAAATAAGCAAATTTACGCGGTGGATTATAACTATATGTTCGGATACAGCTACAATACGATCGATGGGATGGAAATATTGGCCAAGGAGATGTACCCGGACTTGTTTAAATAAAAAAGATTGAAGGGGAGTAACAACCAGGAAGGAGTTGCCGATTCCATTGATCCGACGATTTTTCGCCTATTATCGGCCTTACCGGCGATTGTTTCTGCTCGACTTCGGCTGCGCCATTATTGCCGGCTTGCTGGAGCTCGCTTTTCCGATCGCCGTTAACGTGTTTGTCGACGACTTGCTGCCCGGCGGCAAGTGGGATCTGGTCGTTTGGGCTTCGCTTGGCCTCGTCGTTTTATATGTGCTGAGCGCGGTGCTGACGTACGTCGTCAACTATTGGGGTCACATGCTTGGCATCAACATCGAGACAGATATGCGCCACAAGCTGTTTGTGCATATTCAAAAGCTGTCGTTTCGCTTTTTCGACAATACGAAAACCGGCCACCTGATCGGCCGGTTGACGAACGACATGAACATGATCGGCGAAATGGCGCACCATGGGCCGGAGGATTTATTCATTGCCGTAATGACGCTAGCCGGCTCCTTCGGGCTGATGGTGGCGATCAATTGGCAACTGGCGTTGGTGACCTTCGTTATCGTCCCGGCCATTTTGTGGGTGGTCGTTTATTTCAATCAAAAGATGACGAAGGCCATCCACCAGTTGTTCCAGGATATCGGCGATTTTAACGCCCGTATCGAGGAGAGCGTGGGGGGCGTTCGGGTCGTGAAGGCTTTCTCTAACGAAGCGCACGAGGAAGCGCAGTTTGCTGTCAGCAACGGGCGCTTCCGCCTGACGAAGCTCGCCTCCTACAAGCTGATCGCCAGAAACGGTTCGATCAGCTACGTGATGATGCGCCTCGTCACGGTGTTCGTTATGGTATGCGGCACCTGGTTCGTTATTCGCGGCCGGATTTCATATGGCGAGTTCATCGGCTTCCTGCTGCTGACCAACGTCTTCTTCCGGCCGATCGAAAAGATCAACGCAATCGTGGAAAGTTATCCGCAAGGCTTCGCCGGTTTCAAACGCTATACGGAACTGTTGGATACGGAACCGGATGTGGAAGATGCGCCGGATGCGGCGATTATGAAACCGTTCGAGCGGGAAATTCGCTACCAAAACGTCACTTTTGGATACGATGGGGAAAAAAAGGTGCTTAATCAGGTGGATTTGGTCATCCGCAAAGGCGAAACCATCGCTTTCGTCGGTCCGTCCGGCGCGGGCAAAACGACGCTGTGCAGCCTTCTGCCGCGTTTCTACGAAGTGGGGGGCGGTTCGATTCGCATCGACGGTGTGGATATCCGCCAGGTGACGCAGGATTCGCTGCGCAGTCAGATCGGTATCGTGCAGCAGGATGTATTCCTATTTGCCGGGACGATTCGGGAAAATATCTTGTACGGCAAGCTTGGTGCAAGCGAAGAAGAGGTTTGGGAAGCGGCGCGGCGGGCGAAGTTGGATGAATTCATCCGTGCCCAGGAGCTGGGGATGGATACCGTTATCGGCGAGCGGGGCGTGAAGCTGTCCGGCGGCCAGAAGCAGCGTCTCGCAATCGCCCGTATGTTTCTGAAAAATCCGCCGATCCTGATCCTCGATGAAGCGACCTCAGCGCTGGACACGGAAACGGAACTGGCGATTCAGCAGTCGCTGGCGGAGCTGTCGCATGGACGGACGACGCTGGTCATCGCACATCGGCTGGCGACGATCAAAGAAGCGGACCGCATCGTGGTCGTGACCGATCAAGGGATCGCCGAGCAAGGCGGTCACCAGGAGCTGGTGGCTGCGGGCGGCGTATACAGCCGCTTGCACAGGGCGCAATTTGGCACTTAAAAGGCGGGAGGGAAATAGATGACGCAAGATTTAGAACTATATGACGTAACGATTATCGGAGGCGGACCGGCCGGATTGTACGCAGCTTTCTACAGCGGAATGCGCGATATGAAAACGAAGCTGATCGAGGCGAAAGAGGAACTCGGCGGACGTACGCTGATCTATCCGGAGAAGATGATTTGGGATGTCGGCGGCGTAACGCCGGTTCGCTGCGAGCGGCTGACGCAGCAAATGATCGGGCAGGCGATGACGTTTGATCCTACGATCGTATTGGGGCAACAAATCAGCGAACTGAAGCGGCGGGCCGACGGCACGCTGCTGCTGACGGCGGTAACGGGCGAGCGCCACTGGACAAAAACGGTGATCCTCGCTTTGGGGCGGGGGGTTCTGAAACTCGCCAAGCTGGACATCGAAGGGGCCGAGCGCTACGAGGTTGGCAATCTCCATTACACGGTGCAGGAACTGGGGATATTCCGTAACAAACGGGTGCTCATTTCCGGCGGCGGCGATTCCGCGGTGGACTGGGCGATCGAATTGGAACCGTTAGCAGCAAGCGTCACCGTCGTACATCGTCGCGAACGTTTTGGAGGACATGAGCGCAATGTGAAACGGATGATGGAGTCATCGGTTTGCGTTCTTACACCGTATGCCGTGAAGCAGCTTCGCGGCAGCGCTGACGGCAAAGCGATTGAAGCGGTATCGATCGCTAGCGTCGATTCGGAAGGCCGTTTGTCGGAAGAGGCGGAATGGCTTGAAGTGGATGCCGTAATCGTAAATCACGGATTGCGCGGCGATTTCGGCAACGTCGTCAACTGGGGGCTGGAGATGGGGCAATGGGACATCTGCGCGGACGAAAAACTCGCGACCAACCTCCCGGGGGTATTTGTAGCCGGCGATGTGGCGCGTTATGCCAGTAAGCTGAATTTGATCGCCGGCGCTTTCACCGACGCGGCGTTAGCGGTGAACAGCGCCAAGCTGTACTTGGAGCCGGATGCGCCTGCGGCGGCATACGTTTCTTCCCATAATGCCAAATTCAAAGAGAAGAATATGGCGCTTGGCGTCGCCGAAGAAGACGCCTGAGCGGTCACTCATAACGTAACCAGACTGCGGTAGGGGCAGCCTGGTTTTCGTTATACGCAATTAGCGGCGAACCAAATCTGGAGTTGACACTGGATCAAAGGAGAAAGCTTTTCCCGGTTTTCAAGACGACTTCGAGGATCATATCCAGCAGTTGTAGTAAAACGATCGCCCCACCCGAGCGTACCTGCTTCCTAATCCAGCTTTCTTGGTCTATTGTTGATTAGAGTAGTTGTAAAATATAAAGTTACTTATCCGGAAATCTGCCACAGCGCTTGATTAAGTGCAAAACCTGCAATTACTCCGCTATCTTTCGAAGAAGAGGCCAAGAGACAAAGAAATATTTGTATGAAATGCAATTAAACGAATGATTGGATTAATGGATATAAAGTTAGTTGTATGATTTGCAATTATTGGTCAGAGCCAAGCTGATCAAACACATTTTGACGATTCCCTCAAGAATATGTTGTTTAAAAAGCATCGGCCCCAACTTCTTTCCGCGTTTAAGTTTTATAATCCATGCAAAGCGCGATATTCGTCCTCCAGCATCGACATCAGGATTAAATCGTGGTATTCGCCGTCCATATACAGCTCGTCGCGCAGCACTCCTTCTCGCCGGAAGCCGATTTTCTCATAAACATGGATCGCGCGCGGATTAAACGAGTAGACTCCCAAATGAATCCGGTGCAGCCGCAAAACCTCGAACCCGTACCGCAGCATAAGCATCATCGCTTCTGTTCCGTACCCCTTGCCGCGATGCTCCGTTCCTTTGATCCCGATTCGGATGTTTGCGCTCCGGTTAACGGGATCGATCTCGTTCAAGACGACTTCGCCGATCAATTCGCCCGATTCCTTTCCAACGATCATCAAGTCGATCCGGTCTTCATTCGCCTGGCTGATCTTTTGCAGCCACATTTCCGTGCTTTCCCGGGTAAAATCCCCCTGGCTCCCCGTCAGCCGAAGCATCTCCGCATCCTGCAAAAAGGCAAAATAGGCGTCCAGATCCGTGACGCGCGCATAACGCAGTTCAATGGCCTTTCCTTCGATACGGATTAAATGATTCTGCACCATTCCCATACCTCCCTGGTTTTAAGCCTGTTTTTCGAATTACCTTATTTTAACTTGGACATCATGTTTTGGCGATATAATCTACAAAAAAAGGCGGCTCCGTTACCATAGAGTTGTAAGATACACTAGGATTCCACTTTGAACTGAGGAAGGGAGCCCGATGGACAAGCATTTGCAAGTATTGATGGATAATTTTCATGGCGCGGAGAACCGCTTTTTGAACGCCGTGGTTGACGGCTATTTTCAAGGTTATCTCGTGGACGAACGAAGCTTTGGTGGCGAATGGTTCACCGAGCCCGATCCTTCCGTGATTCATCTGGACTTTTTAAAGCAGGGTTAAATATCCACGCCGTAGACTTCAAAAACAAAGACGGTGCTTTATGACGTTCTTCTGGACGAAGGGGAGGACAAAGAGCTTGCCGATTCTCGTGTTAGCAGCGAGGAAGCGCGCGGCAGGTTCATTTTTTCGGCGCCCGATGCCAGTTCAGCCTGGCGGATTTTTCATGAATGGGTGATGAAAAATTATGCACCGTACAGCTCTGTGATCGAGAGGAGAGGATGAAGCCGCCACCGGACCGATATCGTGATCTAAGTGGCTTTGTTTAACAATATGGGATAAAATACATCCCATAGAATCATAATTTATTGATACACGGGGTTGGAAGAATGAAAACAATTGCGGATATCGCCAAGCTGGCCGGCGTGGCCAAAAGTACGGTTTCACGCTATCTGAACGGCGGGCCGATCAGCGAAGCGACCAAAAAGAAGATTGAACAAGTTATCCATCATACGGGGTACGTCCCCAACACCTTTGCGCAAAGCCTAAAAGCCAAAAAAACCAACATTATCGGAACGGTGGTTCCCCGGCTCGATTCTTTTGCTTCGTCGCAGGTGTTAATCGGTATTGATGAGCAATTGAGAGCGTTGAATTACCAAATGTTGATTGCGAATACCAATCAGGATTTGGAGCGGGAAATTGAAAGTATCTACAGTTTGTCCAATCAAAAGGTGGCCGGCATTATTTTGCTTGCTACGCAAATTACCGACGCTCATCTGGAGGCGTTCGATAAAATGAACATTCCCGTGATCCTGGTAGGCCAGCAGCATGACAAAGTGTACAGCGTGATACATAACGACGAATCGGCGGGCTACGAAATCGGTAAATACGTTCTTCGGAAAGGCCACCGGAAAATCGCCTATCTGGGCGTTTCCGAAAAAGATATCGCGGTCGGCTTGAAGCGCAAGGAAGGGTTCAAACGGGCCGTGAGCGAAGCGGGGAACTGTGAAGTTAAGTACTATGAGACAAGCTTTAAAATGGAGGAGGCGGTGAAAAAAGCCGGCGGCATCATCGACGCCTTCCATCCCTCGATTCTGGTATGCGCGACCGATAACATTGCGCTTGGCGCATTAAAAGCGGCTCACTTAAAAGGGATTCGCGTTCCCGAGGATTTGTCGATCACAGGTTTTGGAGGGTATGAAGTCACCGAGGTCACCCACCCCGGATTGACTACGATTAAGTTTTATTATAAGGACGCAGGCCGGGACGCGGCAGGCGGGATGATCAAACTGGTTAACGGAGAGGATTTTCCGCCGGTCACGTTGTCCAAATTTGAAATGATTGAGCGAGAAAGCGTTGACAATAAATCAAAAAGAGAATAGAATAACTAACATGGAACCGGTTCTAGTCATCGGTTTTCTTTTTCGGGAGTTTTGGAACCGGTTCCTCTTAGCGTTTTAATTTACATTTTAGGGAGAGAAGGAAATGAGCTATCAAAAGTTGGCGAAGGATATTCTCCAATCCGTCGGAGGGGAAGAAAACGTATCAAGCCTCACTCATTGCGTGACCCGATTAAGATTCGTGCTCAAGGACAATAACAAGGCGGATAAAGAAAAGCTTGAAAAATTGGATATTCTCCAAGTTGTTGAAAGCGCGGGCCAATTTCAAGTCGTCATCGGCATGCATGTCCCCGAGGTGTATAAAGAGATTACGAAAATCAGCAACATTGGGAGCGGGAATGAAAGCGCTGCAGAAGACGGCGGCAAATCGGGCGGCAAGAAAAAGTCCAAAATTTTCGATGTGATCCAGGGCAGCTTTTCGCCCATTATTCCGGCCATTTTAGGCTCGGGTATGTTAAAAGCGTTGATCGGCATTCTGGTCATGCTGGGCTGGCTTTCGCCGGAAAGCGGCACCTACTTTATTTTGTCCGCCGCTGCCAACGCCGTATTTTATTTCCTGCCGATCATCCTCGGGGTTACGTTCGGTATGAAAATGGGGGTCAATCCCTATGTCGCAGGCACGATCGGGGCCGCTTTGCTGGAGCCCAACTTTACAGGGTTGCTGCAGCATGGAGACAAAAGCTCATTTATAGGCATTCCCGTCGTGTTGATGACCTACTCGTCCACGGTGTTCCCGGTTATTTTGGCGGTCAGCACCTATGCCGTACTGGAAAGATTCCTGAAAAAAATCGTTCACAAAGATTTGCAAACCTTAGTGATCCCGATGCTGTCATTGATGATTGTCGTGCCTCTGACCGTCATCGTGTTTGGCCCGTTTGGCGTTTATATCGGGAATGCGCTTGCTTCGGCCATTAGTTTTGCCATGGGCAAAAGTGCGATTTTAACGACTTTTGTGTTCGGCGCGGTTTCAATCCCGGTAGTCATTATGGGGCTTCACTGGGCGCTGGTTCCCGTGATGATTTCAAATCTCGCAACGATTGGATACGATCATCTGTTGGGACCCGTACAAGCCACGGCTTTTGTGGGAGCGGGCATTGCGCTGGGCGTTTTTTTGAAAACGAAGGATAAAAATATTAAATCCACGTCACTCTCCAGCTTTATCCCGGCTTTTTTATCGGGGATTACGGAGCCGGTTATTTATGGTCTGTTTTTCCGCTTTAAGCGTGTGTTTATTATCGCCATCATTATGAATGCGATTGCGGCCGGGCTGTGCGGCGCGTTTGGAGTCAAAGCGACGCAAATGGCCGGGGGGATTTTCGTCATCCCGACTTTTCAGCCGGTTTGGGGATATGTGATCAGCATGGGCGTTGGTTTCTTTGGCGCGATGCTGCTGGTTCTGCTTTTTGGTTACGAAGAGAAGAAGAAAGAGCCGGAGAACGCGCTTGAAGCGGATAATAAGGATGCCAAAGAACTGACGGTGGCAAGCCCGCTAACCGGAAGCGTTAAAGCGTTAAGCGAAGTGAACGACCCGGCTTTCTCGTCCGAAGCGATGGGAAAAGGGGTGGCCGTCGAGCCGGCCGAAGGGAAGGCGGTATCACCGGTGGATGGCGTAATTTCCAACGTTTTTCGCACAGGTCACGGCATCTATATTACTTCGGATGAAGGTACTGAAATTTTAATCCACATCGGGATTGACACCGTCAAATTAAAAGGACAGCACTTCTCGCCGCACGTGAAGGAAGGCGATCGTGTCAAACGCGGAGATCTGCTTGTCAGCTTTGATCTGGACAAGATAAAAGAAGCGGGCTACGAAGTCACTACGCCGATCTTAATTACCAATTCAAGCGCTTATAAAAACATCGCTCAGACGGAAAAAGAAACGGTGCGGACCAATGAGACCTTATTGAGGTTAACGCTCTGATACGAAACTTTATTGCCTTTTGTGGAACCGGTTCTGCAAAAGGCATTGCCCATTTTAAATTGCAGAATATAAAGGAGCAACACAAATGGAGTGGCTGAGAGAACAAAAATACCGCCGAATCGAGGATGCAAGTGAAGATGAGATGAACCTGCTGCTATCCAAAGTCAATCGTTGTCCTTGGCGGCAAACCTTTCATGTACAGCCTGTTACGGGACTTCTTAATGACCCTAACGGATTTTCTTTTTTTAATGGAGAATACCACTTGTTTTATCAATGGCACCCTCTGGGCCCGGTCCACGGTTTAAAATATTGGTACCACACCAAATCCAAGGATCTGGTTCATTGGGAAAATGCCGGAATCGGCCTGAAGCCGGACGCTGTTTTTGACCGCCATGGAGTTTATTCGGGCAGCGCCATTGAGCACGACGGGAAGCTGCACTTATTTTATACGGGCAACACGCGGGATGAGAATTCGGTTCGGCACCCCTATCAATGCATTGCCGTGATGGACTCATCCGGAAACATCTCCAAGCTGGACAAACCGGTGATTGATCACGTCCCAAGCGGATATACGGAGCATTTTCGCGATCCTAAAGTGTGGAAGGACGGGGACAAATTCTACGCGGTAATCGGAGCTCAAAGAACGGATGAAACAGGCTGTGCCGTCCTATACAGCTCACTCGATTTGCTGGAATGGACATTTAAAGGAGAAATCAAGACTCAGTTGGGGCGTTTCGGGTACATGTGGGAATGTCCGGATTATTTTGAATTGCAAAACCACGGAGTGTTGATTTTTTCACCGCAAGGATTGGAATCGGCCGGAGAGCGGTATCGGAATATCTATCAAGCGGGTTACGTCCTGGGCGGAACATTGGATTTGCGGGAAAAAACGCTGCGGCACGGTCCGTTTACCGAGCTTGACCGGGGCTTTGATTTTTACGCTCCGCAAACAATGGTAGATCCTGCGGGACGGCGGATTTTAATCGGCTGGATGGGCTTGCCCGAAATCGATTATCCGACCGACCCGAGCGGATGGGCGCATTGCTTAACGCTGCCGAGGGAAATAACCGTTCATGGCGGGAAACTGATTCAACAGCCTGTTCGGGAGCTTCAGACCCTCCGCAAGAAAGAAGTTAGAGCGGCGGACACCATTTTTAACGATGCTAAAAGGTATGAAGGTTTTACGGGAGCCGCATATGAACTGATCTGTGAATTTGCAGTTGGAGATGCGGCGGAATTCGGGATTGAATTTCGCGCGGGCGATAAGAACAAAACCGTGGTGAAATATGATGCCGTGCAAAAAAAGGTGATCCTTGACCGCACCTTATCCGGCGAACCAACAGGTGTGGAGTATGGTACGGTGAGAGCTTGCGAAGGGGATGGCGATAAGATAAAGTTTCATTTATTTGTGGATACTTCCTCCGTAGAGGTATTTGTAAACGAGGGGGAAGAAGTGTTCACCGCCAGAATTTTTCCGGACCAAGCCAGTCAAGCTATTCGTTTTTTTGCAAAGGAAGGGCAAGTTGCATTTCAAGCCGTAAAATGGGATTATTAAAACCTTTAGATAGAGAGGAAGGCGGAAGCAGATGAAAGTAGGGGAAGTTATCGAGGCGATTATTGAGGATTCATGCGGTGCTTTCAGGCTGGAAAAAACATGCGATCAGTTAATTAGCGGAAGCTATGATACGCCGGTGGAGGGAATCGCAACGACGTTTATGGTCACGATTGAGGTGATCAAGCAGGCCGTTGCCGCCGGCGCCAATATGATCATCACGCATGAGCCGAGCTTTTATACAGGGAAGGATGCCACCGATTGGCTGGAGGAAGATCCGTTATATGCCGCCAAAAAAAAGTTGATCGAAGACAACCGTTTGGCGATTTGGCGTTACCATGATTACATGCACCGGGCCAAAACGGACCGGATTTACGATGGACTTCTAAGGGAAATCGGCTGGGAAAACAACTTGGTGGATGAGCAGCGCCCTTTTCTCTACGGAATTCAAGAGACGACTTTGGCCGAGTTGGCGCGGTTTTTTAAACGGAAATTGGCGATGGACATGATCCAGATTGTCGGCAACCCCGAAATGAAATGTTCCAGGGTAGGGATTTTGGTCGGCGGAGGCAGCTTAGGCCTGGGCAGAGAACAAATGCCCATGGAGTTAATGCGGGACGAGGACTTGGATGTGATGGTTTGCGGCGAGATCACGGAATGGACCCTTTGCGCTTATGTTAACGATGCAGCGATGCTCGGCATGAACAAGGGCATGATTGTGCTGGGCCATGAGCGGAGCGAGGAATGGGGCATGAAATTTATGGCGGAATGGCTGAAGCCTTTGGTGGGCGTTATTCCGGTTACATTTATCGATACGAAAGAGCCGTTCGTTTATTTATAATATGGAAAGATGATAAGCCACTAGCCGCAGCATTTGCCGGTTAGCGGCTTCTTAACTTTGTTTCGGATATATTTGGCAATGCTAGCGACTTGAACAGCTGGCACTTACATGTTGGATCAGCATTTCCGCAAACCGCGTTGGAATAAGACCCCATTGACTCATGGGAGCCAGGCTCAATTTTTGCAGCAGTCCCATCATGGAGGTGAAGATGAACTGAGCGGTTTCCAAAGCTTCAAGCTCGGGTTTTAGGGAGCCATCTTTTTTCCCGGCTTCAAGAGCCGCGATAAGAAAATGCTGTTCCTTCTTCT
This sequence comes from Paenibacillus lacisediminis, assembly GCF_046567315.2. Taxonomy (NCBI): domain Bacteria; kingdom Bacillati; phylum Bacillota; class Bacilli; order Caryophanales; family Paenibacillaceae; genus Paenibacillus; species Paenibacillus lacisediminis. The sequence continues at coordinate 275,283 of NZ_JBKIAX020000001.1, forward strand.
CATGAATAAAGCGTTCATAACGTTCCTTAAGCTCCGGGTTTGATTCATAAGCTTCATAGTGCAGGTCAAACAGCAGGATAAACTTGATATATTCGGGATGCTGCCGGGCAAAAACCATCCAGGCGTCCAGCATGGAGCGAAGCTGTTCCCTGCCGTTTAATGCCTCCGCTGCCGTTCTCTCCACAAATTCGGTCATGCTCTCCAGCAGTTCCATCTGGACTTCAAAGATCAGTTCGTCCATGGATTGGAAATGTTTATAGAAAGTGACCCGGCTGACTCCGGCCCTGCCGCACACGTCCTTAATGTTGACATTGAGGAAGCTTTGCTTCATAAAAAGCGCCTTGCCGGCCGCGATCAACTCTTCCCGGTTTTTGTTTTTCAGGTTTTGGTGCCAGTTCTCAATCATGGACAGCGATCCGCTCTTTCTTCGATTTTTGTCTGTCTCCCGTTAAGAACAGGGTAGCCAGCAGAATGATTGCACCCAAAATATAGGGTAAATCGATATGTTTGTCAAACAGTCCCCCGGCGATCATCGGACCGAGGATATTTCCCATGCTCGTATAAGTGGTGTTCAGTCCCGAAGCGTAGCCTTGCCGATCGCCGGCCGCGTTAGCGATCAGCGAACTGACCGTTGGCCTTAAGAAGGCATTAAAGGCAAAAAACAGGGCGGACACGGCCAAAAGATATCCTAAATTGATCCTGATCAGCATCAGCAGGAGGGCTATGCCCGTCATGATCAAAGACAACCGGATAAGCTTCAACTCCCCCAGCCGCTTGATGATCCAATCCAGCAGCCAGACCTGCACAATAATGCCTATAACGGCGCCTACCGTAATGATGATGGAGATTTTGCCGGCGTTTAAGCCATACTTCTGTTCCACAAAAAGGGCATAGACCGTTTCATAGTTCACCAACCCAAACGTCATGACCAGGATAAGCAGAAGATAGCGAAAATAGGGCGTCCGAAACGAATTCAAAATTTGCCGGGCGATCGGTTCACGAGTGGCCTGTTTGCTGTGCAATTGCCTTTGTTCACGCGTCAAAGTCTCCGGCAAGAAGATCGTCAGCAGCGTCGCTATAAGACCCAGCCCGGCCGCGAAATAATAGGGAACCCGTATGCCCAATTCAGCAATGATGCCGCCTAGTCCGGGGCCCAGCACCATGCCCAGATTCATGGCGGCGCCCAAGTAGCCCATCCCTTTCGCCCGCGTTTCGGGTGTTGTGATATCCGCGACATAAGCCATGTTGGAAGGAACCATCAAGCCTAGTCCAATGCCTCCGATAAACCGGGCGAAATACAGCAGCGGCAGTGTCGTCGACGCGGCGAACAGCAGATCGGACAGAACGGTTAAAAAAAGGCCGGACATGATCAACTTTTTGCGGCCCCATTTATCGGACAACTGCCCGCCGATTGGCGAGAAAAGAAACTGTGCGGCTCCAAATGCGGCCACAAGGTAACCGGCCGCCGTTCCCGCCGCATGAAATTGTTTGAGATAGTCAGGCAGGATGGGGATGACCATGCCTTGCCCCAACAAGGCGATAAACAAATTCAGCATCAGAATGTAGAGCGGAAACTTGGCTGATTTGGATAATTGGCGGCTCATCATAGTCTCTCCTTGGTTTACACATAATAATCGATTACACTATGTAAACCATACTAGCGAAAAACAAGCCGGTTGTAAACCATGTCATACCTCGAGACGGTCCTTGACAGTTGGCTGCCGGAACGACCAATCGTTGGCCTTCAAAATTGCGGAACTTTATGTTCTTATTATCCGGAGCCAGGCATGTTGATCCCCATTAGAGGATTTTTTTGTACTTATTTCCTACTGAATGGACCATAACGCGGTCATCTCCCTGCGATCCGAGAAAATTGCGGCATAAAATTCCCCTATTCTCCCAAACGGACGGATATCGCCGGAATAGCGCCATTTTATGCCCTTATGTTTTTCGCTGGAGGTGGGTCCCCTATTGTCATTCTTAAACAAATGAACTTGACGACAGCCGTGAGGATACCGGGCAGAGCCCCGGGCTTGCTGCGGACAACTGCTCGGCGTACACTGGCTCGGCTTTGGCCAGTTCGGCAAAATAACTGTCGATGACGTGATTGGCGGGAACGGAGCCGTTCTGGAAATTCAGCGGGTAGGAGACCGGGACGTGGCGGTAATAGTACGTTTTTTCCTGTTTCGGCAGTTTGTAGATATAAGGCGGCGCATGGGTTACGATGTCAAACAGGTTGGCGATCCGGTAGCTGTTGGGGACGTATTTGGCAAAAGCTTTGGCAAAATCGGGATCACCGACGCGGGGCGAAGCGAACGTAAACAGAATGGGGGTACACGCGGTGTTGGCCGCAATATCGACGGCGCATAGGGTAGCCAGGGCTGCGCCTAGACTATGGCCGGTAACGTAAAGGGTCTTGTCCTGCGGCAAACGGCGCAGCGCGGACAAGACCTGCTTCCGAGCCGAAGCGTAAATGCCGGTGAAGCCGCGGTGAGTGAGGCCGCCTTCTTTGATGTACCTGCAGGTTTTTTGCGAGGCGATGGCGTCGGCAATCCAGTTGGTGGCCGAACTGGTGCCGCGAAAAGCGATCACGATTTCCTCCGGGGATTGCAGGATAAACCCAAACCGTTCCCAAACGCCGATTAAGGATTTGGCTTCGATCGTATCGAAAAGTGAATAACCGGGCGGGAGGACAAACGATCCGTCTTCGTTCGAAAATTGCGCGTAGGTCTGACTGCAGACCGCGGCCAGAAGTAAAGCCCGCTGAACTTGAGCCGCATTTAATTCCATTTCTAATCCCCCCTTTTACCTCAATATATTTAAAAATCCAGGGAAAGGTGCCCATTCCGCCACAAACTAATGAAGAAGCAAATCCGCAAAGGGGTTTACAAATCGTAATGATTACGATATTATATTTGACGTTAATGCGTAATGATTACGATTAAGGGAAGAGGTTAGCATGATTTTATCGTCCATGCGCGAGGTTGTTTTTGGATACGGGAACGAGCCCGTCATCGAAAACTTGTCCCTCGACATCCATACCGGACAATTTATCGGGATCGCGGGGGCCAACGGCACGGCCAAGTCGACTTTGCTGAAGCTGATGCTAGGGCTGCTTAAGCCTTGGAGCGGTTCGGTGAGGTTCAACCGGTTTCAGGAAGACGGTTCAAAGGTGATTGTCGGCTATGTACCGCAGCAGGTGTCTTCCTTTAATGCAGGTTTCCCCAGCAAAGTCATTGAACTGGTCCGCTCGGGCTGTTATTCCCGCTTGGGGTTGTTCGGCCGGTTCAAAGCGGAGCAGCGGCAGGTTGTGGAGCGAAGCCTGAAACAGGTGGGCATGTGGGAGTTTCGCGATCGTAAAATCGGCGAACTGTCGGGAGGCCAAAAACAACGCGTCTGCATTGCCCGGGCCCTGGCCCAGGAGCCTCATGTGCTCATATTGGATGAGCCCGCTACGGGCATGGATGCGGCGAGCCGGACGGCGCTTTACGAGCTGTTAAGGCAAGACGTAACGAGCCTAGGCCGGACGGTGATTATGGTCACCCACGGGCTGGAGGAAACGGCGCCGTATCTCGACACATTGATTCAATTGGAGCGGGGGGAGGATGAAGGATGGCGATGTTCGGTTACGAATTCATGCAGCGCGCCTTTTGGGCAGGAGGTTTGATCGGGATTATCGCTCCGCTGCTCGGAGTTTACCTTATGCTTCGCCGCCAGGCTTTGATGGCGGATACGCTGTCCCATGTATCCCTGGCCGGGGTGGCTTTGGGTTCGGTGCTGCATCTGAATCCCGCGCTCAGCGGTTTTGCGGTGGCCATTGCCGGAGGAGTCGTCATCGAGCAGCTTCGCCGTTCCTACCGTACATACAGCGAACTGCCGGTAGCGATCATCATGAATTCGGGGCTGGCGCTTGCCGTAGTGCTTATGAGCGTGCAGCAAAATTTGAGTCAAAGCTTCAGCTCTTATCTGTTCGGCTCCATTGTCGCGGTCAACGATACTCAATTGTTCCTAATCGCTGTCGTTGCTTTGGTCAGTTTGATTTATTTTATTCTGCTGCGGCGCCCGCTTTATCATCTGACGTTCGATGAGGAAACCGCCGCGATTTCCGGCGTCCGGGTAAAGCTGCTGTCCTTTTCCTTCGCGGTGTTGACCGGGATGACCGTAGCCGCGGCCATGCCCGTCGTGGGTGTGCTGCTGGTTTCGGCGCTAATCGTGCTGCCGGCTTCGCTGGCTTTGCGCGTTGCTTCCGGTTTTGCGGCGGCGATCGCCATCTCTGTCGGCACCGGGTTGGTTGGCGTTTTTTCCGGCTTAAGCGTTTCGTATTACATCAACACCCCGCCCGGGGGAACGATCGCCTTGATTTTGCTCGTTTTTCTGGTGGTCACGATCCTATTGCAAAAGCTGCTGCGGGTTCGCGGCCGGCGGGTTGCCAAACAACAAATTAAAAAGAAGGAGTACGTGAAAAATGAAATTTTGGAATCGTAGTTTCATCGCTTTATCTCTATCTATGATGTTGGTTGTGGCCGGCTGCGGATCAAACGCAAATTCGCCGGCCAATAGCGCGGGAACGAACGGCTCGTCCACTGCGCCGGAAGCGTCCGCAAATACGCCGGCCACGGAAAAATTAGAAATTAAAACGAGCTTCTATCCGATGTACGAATTTACGCGCCATGTGGCGGGGGAACTGGCCAATGTGGAAAACCTCGTTCCCGCGGGCATGGAGCCGCATGATTGGGAGCCGACGCCCCAGGACATGGCCGCGATTACCGAGGCTGACGTACTCGTGTACAACGGAGCTGGGATGGAAGGCTGGGTGGACCAGGTGCTGGACAGCGTCACGGGAAAAGGGCTAAAGGCGATTGAAGCCAGCCAAGGGCTTGAAATCGTGGAAGGCGCGGAAGATGAGCATGAGCATGAACATGGCGAAGAGGCCCATGAAGACGGCGAACATGCGCATGAGGGTGAACATGTACATGAAGACGGCGAACATGCGCATGAAGAAGGTGAACATGTTCACGAAGATGGCGAGCATGTCCACGAAGATGGCGAACATGCCCATGAAGCAGACGAGCACGGTCACGATGATAGCGGGCACCACCACGATCACGGCGGCCTGGATCCGCATGTATGGTTGTCGCCGGCGCTGGCGATTCAAGAGGTTCGCAACATTGAAAAGGGACTGTCCGAAGCGGCTCCGCAATACGCGGACCAGTTTAAAGCCAACGCTGATGCTTATGTATCGGAGCTGGAGGCGCTCGATAAGGAATTTACCGAAACGCTCAAGGACAGCAAGCGCAAAGACTTCATTACCCAGCATGCCGCCTTCGGTTATCTGGCCAAACAATACGGGCTGACCCAGGTGCCGATCGCCGGCCTGTCACCGGAACAGGAGCCGTCGGCTTCCCAGATGGCCGAAATCGTTCAGTTTGCCAAAGAGCACAACGTGAAGACGATCTTTTTTGAAACCCTGGTGTCCTCCAAAGTGGCCGATACGATCGCTTCCGAAATCGGGGCAAAGTCGGCAGTTTTGAATCCGATCGAAGGCTTGACCGAAGAAGAGTTGGCTAAGGGGCTGGATTACATTGGCGTGATGCGTCAAAATCTGCAGGCTCTGAAGGCTGCGCTAAACGAGTAGGAATTAGCACAAACAGCCTGACACAACGTTCTGATTGGATATACTCCAATAGAATTGGAAATTGAATGGTAATTACAGCAGTATCATTGGATATATCCAATAGATTAGGCTCGGAAGGGGGCAAAACGCCAGACCTGAGCTTAATCTATTGGATTTTTTCCAATGTGCGGGCAAAATCGTGTTCAATTCCCGCCAATCTATTGGATTTTTTCCAATGAGAGGCGGGAATTTGCTCGGTAAATAAATTCCCCGGGTGCTTGCCCAAAAACGGGTTCGGTGTTACGTTAGGAGAAACCTGTAAGAATCCATGAACGCCGAAGGGTGAACAATTCTATGAAAATAACGTTGCAGCAGCTACGATACGTGGTCGAGGTAGCCAACCGCGGTTCGATGAATGAAGCCGCCAGGCGGCTGTTTATTTCCCAGCCCAGCCTTTCCAATGCCATCCGGGAGCTCGAGGAGAACATCCAAATGACGATTTTCGAGCGCACGAACAAAGGCATTATGCTCTCCAAAGAAGGCGCCGAGTTCCTTGCGTACGCGAGACAGGTGATGGAGCAGGCGGAACTGCTGGAAAACCGCTACCTGAACGCCAAGCCGTCGCCGCAGCATTTCTCGGTTTCCACCCAGCATTACGCGTTTGCGGTTAACGCGTTTGTGCAGCTGGTTCAGGAGCACGGGCAGGACGAATACGAGTTGGCCTTGCGGGAGACCAAAACCCACGAAATCATCCAGGACGTCAAAAGCCAGCGCAGTGAAATCGGTATTTTATATATCAATGAATTTAATTCAAAGGTAATCAACCGGCTGTTAAAGGACGGAAATTTGATCTTTAACAGCTTGTTTAAGGCGAAGGCGCATGTATTTGTCAGCATCCGCAATCCCTTGGCCCAGCATGCCATGGTCACACTGGAACAGCTCCAGGATTATCCGTATCTATATTTTGAGCAAGGGGAGTTTAATTCGTTTCATTTTGCCGAGGAAATTTTGAGCACGCTCTCCCATCGAAAAAGCATCAAGGTGAACGACCGGGCCACGCTGTTTAATCTGCTGATCGGCTTGAACGGGTATACGATCTCCACCGGCGTGCTTAGCTCGGATCTGAACGGAAATGAGATTATAGCGGTTCCGCTCGCCAGCGACGAAACGATCAATGTGGGGTGGATTTGCCATCGGAACGCCAAACTGACCAAGCTGGGCACGGCCTATATCGAGGCGCTGGAGCAAACGGTGGCGAACGAAGGCCGTTGATATAGCTTTTTCCTATAACGGGCAATAGGTAATTAGATTTACTCTATAAACTTTAAAGTATGCTATCTTATTCCTAATCGAAATGGATCAAACGAGGAGTGAGATGCAAGATGAAAAGCGCTAATTTGGGTTATCCCCGCATCGGACGGAACCGGGAGTGGAAAAAGGCGTTGGAAGCCTACTGGTCCGGCAAGCTGGAGGAAAAAGAACTTCACGAGGAACTCAAAAACATACGGCTTAGCAACTTGAAGCTGCAACAGGAAAAAGGAATCGAAGTGATTCCGGTAGGCGACTTCACTTACTATGACCATGTTTTGGACACGGCCGTTATGTTCGGGCTGATTCCGCAAAGATTTGGTTACGAAGGCGGAACGCCGGATTTATCCGTTTATTACGCCATGGCTAGAGGCAGCCGTGAGGCAGCGGCCTGCGAGATGACAAAGTGGTTTAATACGAACTACCACTATATCGTGCCGGAGCTGGAGGAAAACCTCGAGCCCAAGCTTACCCGCAACCGCCCGCTTGAAGCTTACCGCGAGGCCAAAGCGGAGCTGGGGATCGAAGGCAGACCGGTTATCGTCGGGCCGTATACGTTCCTGAAGCTGTCCAAGGGATACGCCTCGGACCAACTTGACAACTGGATTGACAAGCTGCTTCCGCTGTATGGGCAGATCTTGAAGGAACTGGCGGCGGAAGGCGCCGAATGGGTGCAGATCGACGAACCGATTCTTGCCACCTCGTTGGGCGAAGAAGACATTCAGCGCGTCACCCGCATTTATGACAAGCTGGGGCAAGAAGCGCCGGGCATCAAGCTGTTCCTGCAAACGTACTTCGAAGCGGTGGATCACTACAAAGCCGTCACTTCGCTTCCCGTTCACGGCATCGGCTTGGATTTCGTGCATGACAAAGGGCGCAATTTACAGGCGATCCGCGAGTTTGGTTTTCCCGCAGACAAGCTGCTGGGCGCGGGCCTGATCGATGGCCGCGCCATCTGGCGGGCGGACCTGGACAGCAAGCTGGAGACGCTGCAGACGCTGGCCGCAGCGGTGCCGGCGGACCAGCTTGTGATCCAGCCTTCCTGCAGCCTGCTGCACGTCCCGATCAGCGCCGCAAATGAGCGGACGCTGGAGCCTGTTTTGCGCGGGGCGCTTGCTTTTGCCGACGAGAAGCTGGAGGAGCTCGCGCTGCTGGCGAAGGCCGGCCGGCTCGGCTATGAAGCCGTTCGCGCCGAAGCGGAAGGCGCGGGCGCGGCGCGCCGCGCGCTGCAGCAGTCGCCGTCCCGCAACAGCCGGCAGGTCCAGCAGCGGATGGCCGCTTTGGCCGCGCAGCCGACTTCCCGCCCGGACAGCTATGAAGTGCGGAGCAAGCTGCAGCGGAAGCGCTGGAACCTGCCGCTGCTGCCGACGACGACGATCGGCAGCTTCCCGCAGACGCCAGAAGTCCGCAGCGCCCGGCAAAAATGGCGCAAGGGCGAATGGACGGGCGAGCGCTACGAGGCGTTTATCAATGAACAGATCGGGATTTGGATCGAGCTGCAGGCCGAGCTTGGGATGGACGTGTTCGTACACGGCGAGTTTGAACGGAACGATATGGTGGAATTTTTCGGGGAGAAATTGGCCGGTTTCGCCTTTACCGCGAACGGATGGGTGCAGTCCTACGGCTCGCGTTGCGTAAAACCACCGATCATCTATGGCGATGTGGAATGGACAGGGCCGATGACCGTGGCCGAAACGGTGTACGCTCAGTCGTTGACGGATAAGCCGGTGAAGGGAATGTTGACCGGTCCGGTGACGATTTTGAACTGGTCGTTTGTGCGCGACGATAAATCCCGCGAAGACGTCGCTTATCAGATCGCGCTTGCACTGCGGGAAGAAGTGGAGGCGCTGGAAGCCGCGGGCATCGGCATGATCCAGGTCGACGAACCGGCGCTGCGCGAGGGCTTGCCGCTGAAACAGGCACAATGGCCGGCTTATTTGGAATGGGCGGTGCGGGCGTTCCGGCTGTCCACCTCCACGGTCAAAAACGAGACGCTGATCCATACGCATATGTGCTACAGCGAGTTTCATGACATTATCGATTCGATCAACGCGCTGGATGCCGATGTCATTTCGATCGAAACCTCCCGCAGCCATGGAGAGCTCATCGAAAGCTTTGAGAAGAACACCTACGACAAGGAGATCGGCCTCGGAGTGTATGACATTCACAGCCCGCGCGTGCCATCGGCCGCCGAAATGGGCTTGATGATCGACCGGGCCCTGCGTGTTCTCGATCCGGCCCAATTCTGGATCAATCCGGATTGCGGCCTGAAAACCCGCAAATATGAGGAAACCGTCGCCTCCCTGCGCAATATGGTCGAGGCAACCAAGCAGGCGCGGGAAAAATACGCCATCAAGGCGTAGGTTCCGGCCGGCGGCGGATTTGCCCAAAAGCCAAAAGCATGCGTTCCCTTTCCGGGAGCGCATGCTTTTTTGGTACGCCCGGTTTGGGCGCCGCCGCCAGGGCAAAGTCCCGAAGGCTATAGATCACTCCCAGCAGGCGATCAATTTATTGATAAAATCATCGAAGCTGTGGGTCGAAGCTAACAGATTCACATTTTTATCGTCCGTCAATATGGTGGCCAAGGCATCGAACACATCGCGGAATATTTTCCGGTCCTCCCCGCTTATGGTGAGCAGCAATACAATTTTCACGGTGGAAGCGTCCCATTTGATCCCGTTCGGATTCAAATAAATGAACATCCCCGTTTTGCGGGATTCCATTTTGATCGCATGAGGGATGGCCACGTGTCCGAACGCCGTAGACGACATGGCTTCCCGTTCCATAATTTTGTCCAAAAAATCCTCGTCCGTATAACCATCCTCATGCATAATTTGACAGATAAAACGCAATACCTCTGCTTTCTCGGACCCTGCCGTAGAGTTGTGAAAATGCCTTTCGTCCAAAAAAGTTTTTAATTGGATCTCAAATTGACTTTTCTTTTTTAGTTCCTTTAATTCAAAGATTTTGGCCGATACTTTTTCCCGATCGCTTTCGATAAAAAACGGGGTAATCACAACATAGGGCACTTCCGGAATCTTATGCAATTGGGCGGAAGAAATAATGAAATCACTGGTTGCATGGTTCAGATCGCTCTCATCCGTTACAATCGAATGAATCGAAATATCATCGCCAAAATACTGCTGCAATTTATTGATGATCTGCACATTCATATTGTAATAAAGCGGAAACAGCACCGTACACGAGATTTTTATGTTCGACTGCCGCTGCAATTCAATGGCATACCCCAGGTGAAAAGCCAGATAAGCGATTTCATCGTCGCTGATGATATAACCGGTTTTTTCTTTAATCACATGCGAAGCATGAACAGCGCAATCGTAAATGAGCGGGCATTCCCGTTTGATCGTATTCGTTAATGGATTTTTCGTCGAATGATGATTTTTTAATCTCATTAACAGGTTTTTTACGTGCAGCGTAAAACGTGTAATAAAATCGGAATCGGCAATACTGATATAGTAATACTTATCCAAGTCGGTGGCGATTTCACTGACCAAATCAATGCAATCTTTGCCGGCGATATTTTCCAGGTCGCTTACTTCAATTTGCGTAAAGTTCACATTGGTCCCATTGCACGAAATTAAGATCGCCAAATCGGCGATTTCTTCTTCCGGGTAGGTGACATGAAAATACGATTCTAATTTAAAGGCGATCTCTTTGGCTATTAAATAGGCGGTGTTATCGATATTATAATTCACAGTCTTATTTAAAAACTGAAAATCATGTTTCATTCTGTCTATTGCAATGGTGATGTGGATGATCACATTGGTCAAATAATAATCATTCGTAAAAAAGTGATGCGCAGAAAAAGTTTCCACGACGACTTCCCGAATGTAATCAATATCCAGCTCTTTATAAAATCTTTTGATTTTATCAATGTCAATAAAACTTCCGTTGGCCTCTTCGTACAAAATACTGCTCATTAGCTTGCGTTTATCTTTTTCTTTTCCCTGCAATCTAATATGATCCTTACTCAACTGTAATTCCAAGTTATTTTTGGCCAGCTTTTCTTTGATCAGCTTGAGATCAAGTCTAAGCGTCGACTCGCTGATAAACAACGCGTCACTTAAATCATAAATATAAATCGGCTCATTGGTTTGCACCAGTTTTTTCAGAATATAAGCGATTCTTTCGGATTGAGTTTGCGGGATTGCTTTTTGTTCACTTGCCAGAAACATATTTACCTTATCAGTATCGACCTTATAACCTTTATTCGACGATAGGATTAACCCGTGGTGAATAGCATTGATCTCGCTGATATAAGATTTGATGCTGCGTTTGGACACGCCGCATTCATCCGCTAAATCTTGAGATGAAATCCAATCATTGCTGTTTTCAGTTAAGTATTGAATTAGATCAATATACTGCGTTTTCATATGTGACTCCTCACTTTAAAATGTTGCACCATAGGGGTGCAGTTTTTTATTTGAGCCCGTTTCGGGGTTTGTATTATAGTTTGGTTGTAACAAAGATAGCGCTGTCAAAACATTATAAGAAAAACTTCTATCGATGTACAGTCACAGAAAAACAAGGAGGATTTACCATGGCAAATTCAAACGAAATGTTAAACGTGTTGTTGGTTTGCGGATCCGGAGCAAGTTCCGGTTTCATGGCTGCCAATATTCGCAAGGCCGCTAAAAAGAGAAACCTGAACATGGATATTAAGGCCAGAGGGGAAGCGGAAATTGAAAATTATATCGATGATATCGATGCTTTGTTGGTTGGTCCCCACTTGGCTTATATCGTTGAAGAAATCGAAGACCTTGCCAAAGATGCCGATGTCAAAGTGCTCTTAATGAAACCTTCGTATTATTCCACTTTAGATGGGGAAGCCGCTTTAGATGATTTGCTGAGCGAATTGAAAATTTAAAGGGGATAACAAAAATGAACAAATTAATCGAATGGCTGAAAAACGACTTCTCTCCCAAAATGAATAAAGTCAATAACAATGTATGGGTAATCACACTTAAGGATTCTGTTATGCAATTGTTGCCTTTTATTCTTTTAGGATCGGTATTTTGTCTTCTGACTATACCTGGAGACGTGTATCATATCAAAAACTACCCTGATTTTTGGGTTCCGTTCGGCTGGACGATGGGCATGCTTTCGCTGCTGGTTTCTTTCCTGATTCCGTTTAATTTGATGGAAAAGAAGAAGTTAAGAAAACAGCGCTTTATTGCCGGATGTACAAGCCTGATTACTTTTTTGATCATCGTAACTCCTCAAGTCGTCAAGGACGGTACGGTAGGGTTTACTCATAGTTCTTTAGGCACCGGAGGCATGTTTGTTGCCATCATAGCCGCTATGTTTACCGGTTATATCATGGGGCTGTTCGGAAAATTCTCCTTTTTCAAAGAAGATTCCGTCGTACCGGACTTTGTCAGATCCTGGTTTGATTCCATGCTTCCGATTGGGGTAACGATCATTCTGGCCTGGGTGTTGGTCGATCTCGTTCATATTGATATTTACAACATCATTTTGAATATCTTTATGCCGTTGGCGAGCGTAGTAGAGACACCTTGGGGATTCATGTTAATTTTGTTTATCAGCTGTTTCTTATATTCCATGGGAATTTCCAGTTGGATTTTGACCCCTGTCACGAAGCCGATTTTTCTGGCGGCCATTATGGCAAACGCTACCGCGGGAGCGCATAATGTCGTCACGGCTGAAACGATTTATTCGGCATACTTGTGGGTAGGTGGTGTGGCCTGTACGTTGCCGCTGGGCATTATGCATCTGTTCTCTAAGAGCACCAAGCTAAAAGCACTGGGGCGCGCAAGTTTGGTACCTTCTATCTTTAATATCAACGAGCCTTTAGTGTTTGGTTCAATCGTATGGAATCCCATTATGATGCTGCCGATGTGGATCAATGGCTTACTTTTACCGTTGATCGTTTGGATCGGAACCAAAGTCATTCACTTTGCCCCCATCCCGAAAGTCGTTTTCGATATGTGGTACGTTCCTTTTCCAATTGCCACGTGGATTACAACGGGAACCATTACAGGGATTATCCTGATGTTAATCGTTGTCGCGGTTGCCACGCTGATTTGGTATCCATTTTTCAAAACCTATGAAAGACAAGAACTTGAAAATGAATCACCGCAAACCAATTAATCTGTTAAGGAGACTTTATTATGACTTCGGAACAAGTAGCTCAAGATGCGATGCAAATCATTTTGCACTCAGGAGAAGCAAGAAAACATTGTACGGATGCATTAAAGGATATTGAAAAAAGCGACTTTGACGGCGCTAAGGAGAAAATGAAATTAGCCAATTCGGAAATTGTCATCGCTCATCGGGTGCAAACGAATTGTATCCAAAAAGAAACAGAAGGAGCAAAAGGAGAGTACTCCGTTTTATTTGCCCATGCACAGGACACGCTCATGACAGTCTATAGTGAAATAAATGTTGCCAAGCGATTAATTGATATTTTCGAGAGCTTTAATCACAGATTGACCCAATTGGAAATGATCAATGAAAAATAAATAAATGATCAATAATTAACGAAAGGAAGTAATCAAAATGAAGAACATTCCCTCAGGATTCCCCTCCGATTTCTTATGGGGGGGAGCCGTCGCCGCCAACCAAATCGAAGGTGCTTACAATGTTGATGGAAAAGGTTTAAGCGTAGCGGATATTAATGAATATTTGGATGGCATTCCATTAGATAAAAAGTCGAATTTGGAACTGACTACGGACTATATTAAAGAAGCCGTTAAAAGCGAAAACCGCGTTTTCCCGAAACGTTGGGGCATCGATTTCTATCACACCTATAAAGAAGACTTGAAATTGTTAGGGGAACTAGGGCTGAAAACCTTTCGCACCTCGATCAACTGGACAAGAATTTTTCCCAATGGTGACGAAACACAGCCTAATGAAGCAGGTTTGAAATTTTATGATGACCTGATTGACGAAATTATCGCGAACGGCATGGAACCGATGATCACCCTATCGCATTATGAAATGCCGATTCATTTAACGACGGCTTATAAAGGGTGGTACTCCAGAGAATTGATTGATTTTTTTGTCCGCTTTGGCCAAGTGGTTTTTGACCGGTATCATAAAAAAGTGAAATATTGGATCATCGTCAATCAAATCAATTTGATCGATCATGAATCCTTCAACCACCTGGGCATTGCTGAGGATGTGGTGGAGGATTTGGCCTCCGCCAAATACCAAGGCTTGCATCATGAATTTGTTGCCTGCGGCCTGATCACGAAATATGCCAAAAGTCTGGATCCAAATTTGCAAATCGGGATGATGTTGTGCGGGGGACCGGCTTATCCGGCTACCTGCCGGCCGGAAGACATCTTTGCCACCGTGCGCAGAAATCAGATGGAGTACTTTTTCTCCGATATTCTGCTTCGCGGATCTTACCCGGGGTATGCTTTCCGTTATTTCGCCGACAATAACATCACTGTCGAATTTGCAGAGGGCGATGAAGAGGCACTGAAAAATACGGCGGACTTTATGTCCTTCTCCTACTACTATACCCGCATTTACGATGCGGAAAGCATGAAAAACAAAACAGGACCTTACCGCAATACCGAACTTCCGGCCAACCCTTGGGGATGGACGATTGATCCGATCGGTCTGCGCACTTTTCTCAACCTGTTCTATGACCGGTATCAGTGCCCTATTTATATCACGGAAAACGGGATCGGTTACCATGACACCTTGGAAGAAGATGGTTCCATCCATGATTCCTACCGAGTTGATTATTACCGGGCCCATATTGAGCAAATGAAAGAGGCCATTAAAGACGGGGTGGATTTAAGAGGTTATTATGCTTGGGGCCCAATCGATATTATTAGCTGTTCTTCCTCGGAAATGAGCAAACGTTATGGCTTTATTTACGTCGACCAAGATGATTATGGCAATGGTAGTAAAAAGCGCCTCAAAAAAGACAGTTTTTCTTGGATGCAAAAAGTGATCGCTTCTAATGGAGAAGACTTAGACTAGAGGTTTTGTAAATGCCTGTTTATCTGAAATTTGGCGGACGATTAATGATTTTGGTCGTTGCCATGGTGTTTACCGCGGTAGCCGTTAATTTATTTATCGAGTGCAATATCGGGTCCGATACATTAACGGTTTTATTGGACGGATTGCACAAAAGTCTCGGAATGAGTGTAGGTCTTGCCAGCTTTTTCGTAAATGTCTTTTTTCTTGCTGTCGGTCTTTTGTTAAATCGTAAATCTATAGGTTTTTCTTCCATTATCTATTCGTTTTTTGTAGGGCCGTTCATTAATTGGATTCACCCGTTCATTGCCAATCTGGATCTGTCTGAGTTCTCTCTACTCATAAAAATAGTCATCGTCATCCTGGCCAACTTTTGTTACTCCATCACTTATGTGTTGTTGATGAAATTTGGCAATGGCATGTATGCCATAGATGCTATTTTGCGGTATACGGAGTCAAAGTTCGGATTAAGGTATGATTTCGGCAGAATAGGTGTAGATGCTGTTTTTTTAACCACCGGATTCTTGTTTGGGGGGATCGTGGGAATCGGAACGGTCATAGCTTTTGCATTAACGGGTCCAGGCACTTTGCTGCTCGAAAAGCTTCTATATATACCCCTGCAAAAAAAATTGGAGAAATAGCCTTGGGCTAAAACTTGAAAGGCGATCCTGCCGGATACTTCCGCAGGGTCGCCTTTTTTAAAGGTTATAGAATTTATCTAATAGGACAGGGAAGACGGTGGGTTGGGCGGCAGGTCCAACACTTACTGTCCGGACGCTTTGCACGATTATCCCGTTTGATCCGCATCCAGCTACCCCCCACCGTTCAAGCGCCATGACCAGGCCGCAGCCGCAAAGGGCAGATTCGGTTGGTGTGCGATCAGCCGGCGGTAAGGGATCGCCGTAATCGCCACACACATGCGCAGTAATTTCTGCCGCCTCGTTTTTTCTGCTCTCTCTTTTTTCTTATCCCTTGCCCTAGTCCACAACCCACACTCCCTGCCCCCTGAACCAAAGAGATAATCGTGCAAAGGCAACCTACAGGGACACTAAGACACTCCTAAGCCTCTTGTGCAGCATACTTGCTGCGGCGAAAATAGCGATGAACGATTCCGGCCAGCGCAATGGCGGCGATGACGACAAGCCCAGAATAAATCAGAATCGCCGGGAGGAAGCCGATTTGTTCGGCCCCAAAGCCGAGGATCAGCACGGGAAGGCCGGCCCCCAAATAAGTGACGGCATAAAAGCTGGACATGACGTCTGCGCGGGTTTCCGAAGGCGATATTTCATTGATCATCTGCATGCTCCCTGCGCTAACGGGGCCGTGTCCGGTGCCGGCCATAACGGTGCTGAGCAGCAGCAGCGCCAGCGAATGCGAATGGAGGGCGCTGACGAATCCGGCAATTCCGGTAATGAGCAGCATAAATCCGATTAATTTGGCCGATCGTATCGATCGTGATTTAAGACTGATCTGCGAGATGGTTGATGAACCGAGCATCAGGCAGACAACAGCTCCTGATAAAGCAAAATTATGAATATGCAATTGTGCGGCGATCGTCGAAGGGGCCAGGGACATGAAGAAAACCGCGACCGTCCAGGCGATAATGGATGAGCACGCGGCGATGAAAAAAGGCTTGCGGATAACGGCCGGCACGCCGGGTCTGCGCAGGCGCACGGCCGTTTTTGCCGCCGCCAGAGCCGTCTCCGGCATCGTCAAAACGCCCAGCAGCGCAGGCATCAGCAGCAACAAATGCAAGTAATAAGGGAGACGGACGGGAGAAGCGGAATATTCCGCGAGCAGTCCGGAATAAAGCGGTCCGATGGCCGTTCCTATCGCGATCGATACGGATGCCGCCAATGCCGCGAGTTTGCGTTTGTCCGGACGCAGCTCCGAAAGCGCGGCGATCGCGGTTCCGTTAACGGCGCCGACGCCGATTCCTTGGACGGCCCGGGATGCCATCAGCATGCCGACGTTCTGTGACAAGGCGAACAGGAGAGAGCCTGCTGCGGCGACGATAACGCCGATTAGCAGTACCTTTTTCCGGCCAATCCGGTCCGACAACTGCCCGAAAATCAAGCTCGCCGGAACGAGAAAAACGACGTAGATCATGAAGAGCAGCGAAGTTACTCCCGAAGAGAAGCCCCACATTTCCCCGTATAGGCTGTAAAGCGGTGCGGGGATATTGGCTCCCATCATAATCATGAGCAGAGCGTAAGCGACAAACCAGAAGGAGACGGCTTTTGTTGAACGTAAAGACACGGGAAGACCTCCTTAAGTTAATGTAATATTTTTTGTTATATTAAAATGAATGAAGAATTAAATGTAATAAAAAAAGATACAATTTGTGGTGAAAAAAACGGCTAGCTGTAAGCCCGTTTTTCTATCCGTGCCAGCACATCAGCGATCGTGTATCCACCAAGGTGAGCCAAGACCTGATGTTCGGTCGATTCGAAAATATCATCCATGGCCCGCTCAATATTATTTCCAATCATGCACTTTTGATCCGAATTGGGCCATTTCGGTTTCAGTGACCCTCCCGAGGTCAAAGCGTACAATTTGTCCAATGTGATGGTCCGGGGATCGTCGGCGAGGTAAAACCCGCCATGCGCCCCCTGCTTCGATTGAATATATCCATGCTTTCTAAGCATGGACAGTACTTTACGGACGCGAACGGGATGGATCGCTACGCTCTTGGCAATATTTTCGCTTGTTCTCAAACTGGTGGGCGCATACGCCAAAAATACAAGGCTATGCACGGCCACTACGAAATCGCTGTTCATTTTCATCACCAAATGTAATATATAAAATTACATTTTCGTTGTCAAGGCCATGAAGCCGTCCCGCATGTCCCGCCCTTTGGCAGGTATGGCCTTTTGATACGCCTGCGAATAAATTGGAATCCAATTGGTGAATTTATCTAAATAAACCATATCTTTCGAAAGGATTTCGTCTCCATGAGAGGACGCCGCCTGCTCAAAGGCTTGATCAAACGGACGAAAATAAATCGGGACCGGAGTCGTCCCGACCCGCAAGAAAGCAGCCGGAATCCGCAGCCGCAACGGCTTTATTCGGGCCTGCAGCAAAACGAAGACCGGCTTCGTTCGCTTTATGACAATTGTTCGGATGTCATTTACCGTACCTTTCTGATCGGCGGAAAGACCGGAGCTCTCGTCATGTACATTGACGGTTTGACCGATGCCGAAGGGATCGAGCAGTATGTCATAGCTCCGCTTATGCAGGCGGATGCAGATGAAAGCAAGGAGTTAAGGCAGCTTATCGAGCGGAAAATATCGGCTTCGCAAACTAAAGAATTTACGACTTTCGAGAAAGGCATTGAACTTCTATCGAACGGATCTGCGATTTTGTTATGCGACAACCAGGACGCTGGCATTGGCTTAGGGTTGACGAAATGGGAGAAACGTTCGATCGAAGAGCCTTCGGCGGAAGTGGGGATTCGCGGCCCGCGCCAAGGCTTTACCGAAACCTTGCGCACCAGCACCTCCCAATTGCGGCGCATTATCAAGAGCCCGCTGCTGAAAATGGAAGCGACGAGAATCGGCGAGTACACCCAAACCAATATTATTCTGGCTTATATTGAAGGACTTGCCGATGAGACGTTGATCAAAGAAGCGCGAACCCGGCTGCAGCGTATTGAGATCGACGGCATTCTGGAAAGCGGCTATATCGAGGAGCTGATTGAAGATCAGCCTTACTCTCCATTTCCGCAGCTACTCAGCACGGAGCGGCCCGATGTGGTCTGCAGCAGTTTGCTGGAAGGGAAGGTGGCGATTTTAACGGAGGGAACGCCGTTTGCCCTGGTCGCCCCGGCAACGTTCTTCTCGTTGATTCAATCGCAGGAAGACTATTATCAGCGCTATTTGATCTCCACAGTCATCCGTTGGCTGCGCTATATTTTTATCGTCATCTCGCTCGTACTTCCCTCAGTATATGTGGCCGTGCTTACCTTTCACCAAGAAATGGTCCCCGGTTCCCTTCTGATCAGTATGGCCAGTTCCCGGGAACAGGTGCCTTTTCCGGCTTTGATCGAAGCTTTGATGATGGAGATCACCTTCGAAGCGCTGCGCGAAGCGGGGGTGCGGCTTCCCAAGCAGGTTGGCGCCGCCGTCAGTATCGTCGGGGCGCTGGTCATCGGCCAGGCGGCGGTCCAAGCGGGGCTAGTGTCCGCGCCGATGGTGATCGTGGTTGCGATTACGGGAATTTCTTCATTTATGGTACCGCGTTATATCGCCGGAATTTCCGTGCGAATGCTGCGGTTTCCTTTGATTATTCTGGCCGGAAGTTTGGGGCTTGTCGGCGTCGTGATGGGGATCATAGCGATCGTACTGCATATGCTCAGCTTACGTTCCTTCGGCGTTCCTTATCTGTCCGAAATAGGCGCTCCCCATATGAATGAATGGAAGGATGTCCTGGTTAGGGCACCCCATTGGCAGATGAACATCCGCCCACGCTTAACGGGAAAGTATGACAAACACCGGCAGTCATCCGGCCAAAAGCCCGGTCCCATTCGCGGGGACGAATGAAAGCAGCCGAAACATGTGTCTGACAAAGGAGATTCGGATGAATGAAGACATGGATCACTACATGGATAAAGACAACGGCTTTTCTTCCGCTGCTGCTTTGTTTGGGAGGCTGCTGGGACCGTACGGAGCTAAATGATTTGTCGCTGGTTACTGCGCTTGCCTTTGACCAGGCGGAGAATAATCAGATTCGGGCGACTGTACAGTTTATCCTGCCGCAGAATCAGGCGGGAGGGGGGACGATGGGAGGCGGTGCTGCGGGAGCCGGTGCAACAAAACGGACATCCATACGCTCGGAGATGGGCCGGGATATCACCGACGCTTTATCCAAGCTGCAGCGGGAAATCCCCAGAAAGTTGTTTTGGGGGCAATGCAAAGTGTTTATCTTCGGCGAATCCGTGGCCAAGGCAGGAATCCAGGAACATCTTGATTTTCTGGTCCGTTTTCCTTCGTCGCGGGAGCGGGCCTATATGTTTGTCAGCAAAGGGGAGGCGGCGAAAGTGCTCGAGTTGTTCCCGCCGATCGAAAATTCCTCGGCCGAGGTGCTGCGGCGGCTGGCCGATTTGGGGATTGGAATGCGCGTCACGATGCACCAGCTTAGCCTTATGATATCCGGGGATTCGCAGGCGGCCGTGTTGCCGATGATTCACATCCTGCCGAAACCCCAATCTGCCGCGCCGTTTCAAACGATTCCTTACATGCAGGGATGCGCCTTGTTCAAGAAAGACAAAATGGTGGGGGAAATTTCCGAAAAGGTCACCCGGGGCGTTATGTGGCTAAGAGATGAAATTAAAGAATATACGGTGGTGTTTGAAGCGAAGGAAGGAGCAGAGGGACTGGTGTCGTTAAAACCGGTGCAGGCAGGTATCAGGCTGATTCCCAAAATTGAAGGCGACAAATGGAAGATGGTCGTGCGCGTTAATACGCACGGAGACATCATTCAGAACGGCACTCCGATGGATCCTATGAATCCGGATCTGCTTAAAGTGTTGACCAAGGGGTTTGAGGAGGATGTCAAAGAACGAATCGAGTCGGCGTTCGACGAGATTCAGCGGAAACACAAAGCGGACATTTTTGATTTCGCCAAAATATTCCACCGTAAATACCCCAAACAATGGGAAAAAGTTCAGGACCGCTGGGATTGGCAATTTTCCAAAGTTGAAGTCATTCCGCAAGTGGAAGCCGAGATTCTAAGACCGGGGCTCATCAGCTCTCCGGAAGGGTTGCCGAAGGAAGAGGTGAAAAAGAAATGAGATGGTTTTTTTTCTGCATCGTCACAATCTCCGCGCTACTGATCGCCCGTCTCGAATGGCGGAAACTGAAAGAAAAACCGGCTAGGGATAAAGCCGTATTCGTGTCGCTGCTCCTTCTGGTGTGGGTTCTGTCCATGTTCGATCTGCCCAATACGCCGGGGCCTACTTCGGCGCTTATGTTTATTTTCAAGCCGTTCCGCGGATTGGTGGAACCGTAACCGATCTTTTGGATTGGCGTACAATTGACCCAAGGCGAGGGAAACGATGATGTTGGAAAAAGGAAAAATTTCGGCTTTTCAAATGGGGCTCCTAATGTATCCGGCCGTGCTGGCTTCCGGATTTCTGGTATTGCCGACCATCACGGGCCAGTACGCCCAAAACGATCTTTGGCTCACCTGCGTACCGGCCATCCTGGTAGGCCTGATTACCGTATATACCGCGACCCGGTTGCATGAGCTTTTTCCAGGGCAAACGATCGTTCAGTACAGCGAACGGATTCTCGGCAAAATCCCCGGAAAAATCATCGGCCTCGTCTATATCACCTATAATCTGCATGCATCCGGGGGAGTTACCCGGCAATACGCGGAATTTGTCACGGGCAATTTTTTGTTTAAAACTCCGCTGCTGATCGTTATGGGATCCCTGATCTTGCTGAGTGCAATCGCCGTGCGTGGCGGGGTGGAGATGCTAGCCCGGAGCACCGTTATTTTTTTGCCGCTGTTTATTTTTCCTGTTTTATTTCTGTTGTTGCTGATCCCCGATCTGGATGCCAAGGCGATATTTCCGATTTTAAGCCATGGGATAACCCCGGTGATGAAAGGGTCGTTCATCATGATGGGCTGGCTCAACGAATTGTTCCTGATGACTTTTTTTCTGCCCAGTCTGAGCAATCCGGCAAAGGGGAGAAAATGGGGGTATATTTCGATGGCCGTGATCGTTTTGTTTTTGACCTATTCCAACCTAATCACCCTGTTTCTGTTGGGCTCGGGTCTGCAGAATAAAGTCTACCCGCTGCTCATCGCCTTTCGTTATATCGAGCTAGGCTCCTTCCTGGAAAATTTGGAATCCTTGCTGCTGGCGATGTGGGTTATCGGAAATTTCCTGCAAGTCGGCGTCTTTCTCTACGCGGCCTCGCTTTCCCTGGCACATTGCTTTGAGCTTTCGGACTACCGGCCGATCGTGTTTCCGCTTGCCCTGCTCAGTTTGGCCATCGGCATTTGGGACGTGCCCAATTTCCCGGTGTTCGGATTGTTGGTCAGGACGGCGGTTCCCTTCCATATCTTAACGACTTATCTGTTGATCCCTTTGATTTTGCTGATCGTTGCCGTCTTGCGCAAGCGGAAAATGACGGGGAATGAGGTTAATAAGAACTGATGATTTCGGTAGGGGACCAAAGGTCTCTTGCTCTTTTTAAATGATTAAATCATACTAAAACAACATGAAAACTATATATATGAATAGATGTGATATGGAGGGATATGAATTGGAAACCCGGGATTGGCGCATCCTGCAGGAACTTTACAAGCATCGGAACATCACCAAGACGGCCCAGAGTTTGTTCATGTCACAGCCTACCTTGACAGCTCGGATCCAACAGATTGAGAAGGAATTTGATATTACGATCGTCCAGCGGGGAAGACGCGGCGTGGATTTTACCCCTCAAGGTGAATATATGGCCAAAGCCGCTGAGGAAATGATCAAGAAATATCAAAAAATCAAAGATGATCTGCTAAATTTGGACGACCAAGTCACCGGGACGCTCAGGCTTGGGGTCGGCTATTTTTTTACGAAAAACAAGCTTCCCCGGGTTCTGAAGATGTTCAAGGAGTTGTATCCTGAGGTTGAATATAAGGTGATTACCGGCCGCAGCAAGTCCATTCACAACATGATCTTCAATCGCGATATTCATATCGGATTCGTTCGGGGCGATTACACCTGGAATGAGGGGAAGCATTTATTGTTCCAGGATACGTTATGTGTCGTGTCCAAGGAACCTTTAACGCTAGACGAGTTGCCGGATCGGCCGCGAATCGATTACTTAACGGACTTCGTGCTGAAGGCTGAAATCGATAATTGGTGGTCTGATCACTATTCCGTGCCGCCCAAGGTCGGGATGGAAGTGGACCGCGCGGACTCCGCCAGGGAGATGGTGCTGAGCGGTTTGGGTTACGCCATTATGCCGAGTTTGTATTTTTGCGGGGAACCGCTGATGCAAATCCAAATTAAAAATAAGAGGGGCGAGCCCATCATTCGCCGGACGTTCATGTTTTATCATGAGGAATCGCTGCAGCTCAATCAGGTAAGGGCCTTTGTGCAGTTTATGAGAACGATCGATTTCGACCAATTTCTTTAGAGTCAACTTTTGATCACGAAGCAGGTCAAGAAGCTTAATCGACA
The DNA here is from genome assembly GCF_046567315.2 of Paenibacillus lacisediminis. Lineage (NCBI taxonomy): Bacteria > Bacillati > Bacillota > Bacilli > Caryophanales > Paenibacillaceae > Paenibacillus > Paenibacillus lacisediminis. Next base: position 298,370 of record NZ_JBKIAX020000001.1, read on the forward strand.
TCGAATCTTGAATTCAGCCGGGCCTTCCGTTGCTCACGTACCCAAAACGTACGCTCCGCTACTCAGTCCCTAGCTTCATCCAACCTTCTCGGTGCTGAAAACCTGACTTTTTGAACTCGCAATATAGTAGTCATAGGAATTTCATATGGCTTGTCATCACGATTTCGTATTTTATTTATCGGGCCACTTCGGTTAAAGTGAATAACAACTTCACTAAGTAGCATGTCATGAAAAACGCGGGTAGCTCACGACTTAAAACCGACTAAAACCATGTGATAAGAGTGAATAAGCTCCCCCGGATCCCGTTTTTTTGACGCAAGCTGCAGTGTTGAAAGCAAATTGAAGAGCAAAGAGGAGATGACAACCAGCTATGACCACATTAAACGAATACCTTGTCCAGAAAAGAGCCGCCGCGCAGAAGCTTCATGAGCAGGCGCTTGCCAATCCCCAGCCCAGAAACTATTCGGCCAAGGTACGTGCGGCAGGGAGGAGCGGAGTCCGTGAAATTCGCATCCGGGATTTTCAGATTATCAGCGATAGTCCGGAAAATTTTGCAGGCTACAGTCTTGGACCGGCATCTCCGGAAATTCAGTTAGGCGTTCTGGGGAGCTGCCTGACCCATATCACGCTGATTCAAGCTGCCAAGCTGGGAGTCTCGCTGGAATCACTGGAGGTTGAAGTCCATGGGCAAGAGCATCCCCTGGCCGGTCAAGAGGGCTTCGAGGAGGTTCCTATCTACCCGCACAACATTCATTACAAAATCCATATTACCTCTAATGAGGAGCCGGAGAGAATTCAGCACCTTCATGAAACCGTCGAGCGAGTTTGCCCGATCTATAATTTGCTGCTTAACCCGCAGACGATTACGGGTGAAGTAGTGCTGAACGCCGCGAACGATTCCGGGAAAAAAGCCGCAACACAAGGAAAATAGCCTATGGCCAAGTATATCATCCGCTCCCTGCTGCAAGTGATTCCGGTGCTTTTTATCATCACCCTGATTGTATTCGTCTTGGTGCATGTCACCGGTGATCCCGTGTCCATGATGCTCCCGGATACAGCTACACCGGAAGACAGGGAAGTCTTAAGGGTGGCTCTGGGCCTGAATCAGCCTTTGTGGGTACAGTATAAAATTTTTGTATTTAATTTGCTGCAAGGAGATTTCGGGGATTCATTCCGCTACGGACAGACGGCCCTGCCGATTGTCTTGGAGAGATTGCCCGCAAGCTTCGAGCTGGCGGCGGCTTCCATGGCGGTGGCGTGCTGCATATCGATTCCGCTTGGCATCTGGTCGGCGGTCAGACGAAACTCTTTTTTGGATTTGCTGATCTCGGGCATATCGGTTCTCGGCAAAGCGATGCCCAGCTTCTGGGTCGGCATCATGCTGATCCTGCTGATCTCCGTGGAGCTTGAATGGACCCCCGTGTCAGGCAGAGGCGGCTTGTCCCACTTGATTCTTCCCGCCCTCACGCTGGGCTCCGGCATTGCGGCGGAAATGACACGTCTCATTCGATCGAGCTTTCTCGAAATTATCGGTCAGGATTACATTCGAACGGCCCGAAGCAAGGGACTGCGGGAAATTATCGTTTTGGGCAAGCATGCCCTGCGCAACGCACTGATTCCGGTGGTGACCATTTCCGGATTGCAGTTCACCAATCTGATCAGCGGCTCTCTGGTTACGGAAACGGTATTCTCATGGCCGGGGATGGGGCAGTTGATTGTCCAGGCGATCAATACGCATGATATGGCGATCATTCAGGCCGCGGTGTTTGTAATAGCATTCATTGTCATTTTAATCAATTTGTTCACGGACATTACCTATAAACTGCTCGATCCGCGGATCAAATACAGCTCATAGGTGCTCTATGGTCCATTCAGTTCGAGAAAGGCGGGGGGAAAACATGCAACGATGGTTCAAGACGCCATTGGCCGTACTCGTATTGATCCTGGTGATCACCGGCTGCGGCGGCAACGGCGGAGGTGTTGCCAGCGGCAGAGGCAGTGCGGGAGAGAAGGTGCTGACCATCGCCAACACCATTGACAACGTCACTTTTGATGTTCATGACCATGGCAATACGCAAGTTGAATCGATTCATGTCAATCTGTTTGATTATCTCGTGAAAAAGGATGGCTCCGACCCGAAAAAGAAACTGCCGGGCCTTGCCGTCTCCTGGGAAAGAACAAACGATTTGACATGGCGCTTCAAGCTGAGAGAGGGAGTAAAATTTCATAACGGCGACCCGTTTACCGCTGCTGACGTGAAATTCACGCTGGAGCGGGTCGCCAGGGATCCGTCCCTGATCGACTATTCCTCCTATAACATCATTGACCGTGTGGATGTGATTGACGATTTTACCGTCGATATCATTACGAAGGAACCGGACCCGATTTTGCTGTCAAGGCTCAGCCGCATCAGCTCCGGCATTTTGCCGGCGGCCTATTTCCAGGAGAAAGGCGTGGAAGGCTTTAATAGCGCACCGGTGGGTACAGGTCCTTACAAGTTTGTTCAATGGATTAAAGACGACCGGGTCGAATTGGTTAAAAACACGGACTATTACAGTGGCGAGCCCAAGTGGGACCGGGTTGTTTTTCGTACCATACCCGAAGCGACAACACGCATCTCCGAGCTTTTGACCGGCTCCGTTGATATCGCGGTCATCATTCCGCCGGGTGATATTCAGCGGGTGAAGGACAGCGGCAAAACCTACTATACCGAACTCGAGAGCGCCAGGGTTCAGAGCTTGCTCGTACGTCAGACCCCGGGGACGGTCACGGCCGATCCTAAGGTTCGCGAAGCGATTGAGCTTGCCATCGATAAGCGGGCATTGGTTGACAATGTGCTGGGAGGAGCGGGCGTGCCTACTCAGGAAGCCGTTGGCCCGGGCATTCTTGGCTTTAATCCGGATCTGTTCGACACGAACCTTTACGATCCGGAACGCGCCAAGCAGTTGCTGGCCGAGGCCGGATATCCGGAAGGCGTAGAGCTGACGCTGAGCAGTCCGGCCAGTACGAAGGAGGTGGCGGAAGCCATTGCCGCTTATCTGACGGAGGCCAATTTTAAAGTCGATCTGGAAATTTTGGAACAGACGCAATACAAGCAGAAGGACAATTCCAACACCTTTAAGGAGCTGGCGCTTCAGGGCAAAGGCAACTCCATGTTTGAAGCCCCGCTGCCGCTGGAAATATTCAGATCGGACAACGCCAAAGGCCAAACCGACTACAGCAACCCTGAAGTGGATGAGCTGCTGCGGCAAGCCGCCGTCAATCTGAATGACGAGGAAAGGGAAAAGCAGTATCAGCGAGTACAGAAGATTCTGGCCGAGGATCGCCCGAGAATTTTCCTGTATCAGAATAAATTCAACTACGGAGTCAACAACCGAATCAAATTCACGCCGCGTCCGGACGAAATGTTCTATGTAGAGGACATCACACTCAAGGAATAACCCGGAGCGCAGCAACCATTTTTCATGGAGACTGGAGAGGATGGAAATGGCCGAATCCGTTCAGGCAGAAGCTTCTCCGGCCTTGCCTGCACTGTCCTCCCATACAGACACTCGTAAGCCGGGGGAGGGCTTGAAGCGATTATTTAAAAGCAAGACCGGCGCCGTCGGTTTGATCATGCTGCTATTGATCGTATCGATATCGCTGGCGGCCCCTTATATTGCGCCCCATGATCCGGCAAAAGCCGCTATCGCGCAGAAGCTGCTTCCCCCGGCCTGGGAGGAGGGCGGCTCACAGGAATATATTCTGGGGACCGACGGGTTGGGCCGGGATATATGGAGCAGGATCGTCTATGGATCCCGCGTGTCGCTCATCGTGGGTTTCTGCTCCGTGGCGATCTCGGGCCTCATCGGCATCGCGCTCGGTTTGTTAGCCGGTTATTACGGTTCATGGGTCGATGCCGTCATTATGCGGGTGACGGATGCATTTGTCTCGATCCCGGCTATTTTGTTCATGATGCTGTTTATGCTGGTGCTTGGCGACGGGCTCGGCACCCTGATCTTTGTCATTGGCATCACCGGCTGGGTCAATTATACCCGGCTGGTCCGCAGTGAAGTGCTGAGCGTTCGCGAGCGCGATTATGTGCGGGCAGCCCGCGTCAGCGGAGCCAAAGCGCTCCGGATTATGGGCGTCCATGTCCTTCCGAACATTATGTCCTCTTTTATCGTGATTGCTACGCTGAGCGTGGGCAGAGTCATTATATCCGAAGCGGCGCTGAGCTTTTTGGGGCTGGGTATTCAGCCGCCCGCGGTCTCGTGGGGAGGCATGCTCAGCGACGGCAGGCAGTATTTGGCGACAAGCTGGTGGGTGGCGACTTTTCCCGGACTTGCCATCACGCTTACGGTGCTGGCGATTATTTTTGTGGGGGATTGGCTGCGTGACTGGCTGGATCCCAAACTGAAATAGAACATGCGGCGTGCGGGTTAATCCAATCAGGGAGGAGATGAGAGTATGCCCGAAGTGCTGCTGGAAGTGAAGGAGCTGCGCACGTCTTTCAGGACAAGGGAGGGCCTCGTTCCTGCAGTAAACCGGATTTCATTTCAGGTAAAAAGAGGCGAGACGCTCTGCATTGTCGGAGAATCGGGTTCAGGTAAAAGTGTGACATCCCTGTCGATTATCGGCCTTCTCGACTCACCCGGCCGGGAAATTGCCGGCGAGGTCAGGCTGAAAGGGCGCAACCTGCTGGATCTGAGCAAACACGAAATGAGAAAAATCCGCGGCAGCGAAATATCGATGATTTTTCAAGAGCCGATGACTTCACTGAATCCTGTATTTACCGTTGGCAGCCAAATCGCGGAGGCGCTGCGAACGCACGCGGGCTTAAGCCGGAAAGAGGCCAGGCTTCAAAGCATGGAGCTGCTGCGGATCGTCGGCATTCCGAGTCCGGAAAAAGCGGTGCATTATTTTCCCCATCAGCTGTCAGGCGGGATGCGGCAGCGCGTGATGATTGCCTCTGCTTTATCCTGCAACCCCAGTCTGCTGATTGCGGATGAGCCGACCACGGCGCTGGATGTTACCGTTCAGGCCCAGATCCTTGAAACCATCAAGGAGCTGAGCGGCAGCCGGGATATGGGCGTAATTCTGATCACCCATGACCTGGGGATTGTTGCCGAGATGGCGGACCGGGTCATGGTCATGTATGCCGGCGAGGTTGTCGAGGAAGCGCCGGTCAAGGAGTTGTTCGATGAACCGCTGCATCCGTATACATCCGGCCTGCTCAGGTCGCTTCCCCGGATTCACGAGGAGCAGGAGGAGCTGTATTCCATCAAGGGATCGGTTCCGGGACTGCACGAGCTCCCGCGCGGCTGCGCCTTTCAGCGGAGATGCCCCTATGTGGTCAAACGGTGCGAAACGGAGAAGCCGGAGCTGGAGCGGGTGCATCCGGACCATGCGGTGAGATGTTTTTACCCGCTGATTCAGGGAGGGGAATCATGAGCAGCGCTATTGTAGAGAACGAAGCAAGTCCGCTCTTGAAAGTAACCGGTCTGAAAAAATATTATCCCTACAGAACGGGCTGGCTGGGCACCCAAAGAGGGCTCGTCCGGGCGGTGGATGATCTCAGCTTTGTTGTGAACAAAGGGGAGACGCTGGGCATTGTCGGAGAATCGGGCTGCGGCAAGTCAACGCTTGGCCAACTGGTCCTTCAATTGCAGGAGCCAACCGGGGGCGAAGTATGGTTTGAGGGCCGGAAGCTGACCGGTATGTCCGAGAGGCAGCTGCTTAGCGCGCGGGCCGACCTGCAGCTGATTTTTCAAGATCCATACTCTTCGCTTAATCCAAGACTCAAGGTTCGGGATATTATCGCCGAGCCGTATCGCATCCATGGACTGCCTAGAGGCGAGTCCTTGGAGAGCCGGCTGATCGAGCTGTTGGAAACCGTCGGCCTGCGCGAGTTTCATTTGAACCGCTATCCGCATGAGTTCAGCGGCGGGCAGCGACAACGCATCAGCATCGCCAGAGCGCTGGCTTTAAGGCCCAAGCTGATCGTCTGTGATGAAGCGGTATCGGCGCTTGATGTATCGATCCAGGCCCAGATTCTGAATTTGCTCAAAAAGCTCCAGCGGGAGCATGGCATTACGTTTATGTTTATCGCACACGGTCTGGCCACGGTGAAGTTTGTCAGCGACAAGATCGCCGTTATGTACCTGGGCAAAATGGTTGAACTGGCAGGCAGGAATGAATTGTTTGAGCGCCCGCTGCATCCGTATACCCGGTCGCTGCTGTCGGCCATTCCCGTGTCGCATCCGCGGGAGAACAAGCAGCGTATTGTGCTGCAGGGGGAGGTTCCCAGTCCGGCCAACCCGCCTGAAGGGTGCAGCTTTCATACGCGCTGCCCGGCTGCCCGGGACATTTGCCGGCGCGAGCGGCCTGCATTCAAAGAGCATACGCCGGGTCACCGTGCGGCGTGTCACTTTCCGCTGACATAATCCAAGAAAAGGCTGAGGTGAAGGAACGAATGAGCACGCATCGGAATCGCCAGATGATATTGAATTTTTTTATGAACAGCACCGGTTTTCACGAGACTGCCTGGAGGCTGCCTTCAGCCGAGCCTGAAGGGGTCACGCAGTTTTCCTTGTACAAAAAAATGGCGCAGCTTGCCGAACAAGCCAAGTTTCACACCGTATTTTTGGCGGATGGTTATGAGTTGGGGGAAAATGTGAAGTTCCAGGCGCTGAACCGCCTGGAGCCCTATACGCTGCTATCCGCCCTGGCGGCGGTAACCAACCGGATCGGGCTTGTGGCAACCGTATCCACTTCCTATACGGAGCCCTATCATACTGCCAGACTGTTCGCTTCCCTGGATCATCTCAGCGGCGGGCGCGCGGGCTGGAACATCGTCACCACCGGCATCGGGAAGACGCATCTCAATTTTGGCCGGGAACGTAATTTCGAGCATACCGAGCGATATGAGCGCGCGCTGGAGTTTGTAGAGCTTGCGACCAAGCTGTGGGACAGCTGGGAAGATGAGGCGCCGCTCTTTGACAAAGCCGGAGGGGTCTATGCGGATGTGGACCGTATTCACACGGTAGGACACCGAAGCGATATCTTTGCGGTGGAAGGCCCTTTGAATTTGCCGCGGCCGCCCCAAGGTTATCCGGTATTGGCCCAGGCCGGTTCCTCGGAAGACGGCAAGGAGCTTGCGGCGCGCATCGGGGAGCTGATCTATACGGCCCAACAGACATTGGAGGATGCCCAGGCCTTCTATACGGAAGTGAAATCCCGGGTGCTTAAATATGGGCGCAACCCCGATGATGTGAAAATCGTGCCGGGCTTCAGTGTCATTGTCGGAGCCACCGAATCGGAAGCCAGGGAAAAAGAGGCCGAGCTGCGCGAATCCATCATTCCCGAATTGGGGCTGCATCGGCTGTCCAAGCGGCTGAAGGTGGACCTGTTCTCCTATCCGCTTGACGGTCCTGTGCCGGAGCTTCCGGATCCGGCCACGATTAATGAAAACCGGAGCCGCTTCGAGCTGATGAAAAATATGATCGAAGCCGAGAGGCTTACGATCCGCCAGCTGATTGAGCGGGTCTCCGGAGGCAACGGGCATCGCACCTTTGCCGGCACGGCCGAGCAGGTTGCGGATGAACTGGAGCACTGGTTCGTAAGCGGCGCTTGTGACGGGTTTGTCATTCGCCCGCAGGCGCTGCCGTCAGGACTCGAGGATTTCGCCAGGCTGGTCATTCCCGAGCTTCAGCATCGCGGGCTGTTTCATACCGAATATCACGGTGCGACCCTGCGCGAGAACCTGGGGCTGGCCCGCCCGTCCAATCAATTCGCAGCGGAACATCAGGAACAGGAAGGGGTGCGTCTTTAAATGAGTCAGGAGCGGAAGTTGAAGCTTGGGCTGTTTGTTCAAGGTGCGGGCCATCATACGGCGGGATGGAGGCATCCCCAAGCGCAGTCCGGGAGCGAAAATTTTGAGCTGATCAAGCAGCTTGCAATGACCGCGGAGGGGGCGAAGCTGGACATGATCTTTTTGGCGGATGGACTGACAACGTCGGCCGACAGTTCGCCATCCGTTGTGGCCCGCTTTGAGCCCATCACGCTGCTGGCGGCGCTAACCACCGTCACCCGCCGGATTGGTCTGGCGGTGACGGCCTCAACGACCTATTACGATCCTTTTAATCTGGCCCGTCTGCTCGCATCGGTGGATCAGCTCAGCCAAGGCCGGGCCGCGTGGAATGTAGTGACTACGTCAACCCGCGAAGCGGCCCTGAATTTCTCCCAGACAGACCACCTGGAGCACAGTGTCCGGTACGAGCGCGCGGCGGAATTTGTGGAGGTCGTTAAGGGGCTTTGGGACAGCTGGGAACCGGAACCTTATATTGTGAACAAACAGACAGGGGAGTACATCGACAAGCGCAAAGTGCATGAGCTGAATCATAAGGGCAAATATTTCGCCGTGAAGGGTCCGCTGAATGTAACCCAAAGCCCGCAAGGGCAGCCTGTGATCATCCAGGCCGGTTCGTCAGGACCGGGGCAGGAGCTGGCCGCCCGGATTGGAGAGGTGGTATTTACCGCGCAGCAGACCTTCGAAGATGCGCAGGTGTTCTACAGCGGGTTGAAGGGACTGCTGCCGAAATACGGCCGGCGGCCCGAGCACCTTCACATCCTGCCCGGATTGTTCCCCGTTATCGGGGCAACGGAGAAGGAAGCCCGGGACAAATACGAGGAATTGCAAAGCTTCATTGATGATACCAAGGCATATGCGACGCTGCAGGAGCGTTTTGATTACGATTTGCGCGGCTACTCACTGGATGGCCCCGTTCCGGATATTCCGGAATCAGGCGGCCGCAAGAGCAGGCCTCAACTGTTGATGAAGCTGGCCCGGGACAAGGGGCTCACCCTGCGTCAGTTATACCGGGAGGTTGCGGGAGCGCGCGGGCATCGGATCGTGGTCGGAACGCCCATCCAGTTGGCCGACCATATCCAGAAATGGTTCGAAGGTTTTGCGGCTGACGGGTTTAACATTATGCCGCCTTATGTGCCGGGCGGTTTTGAAGATTTTGTCGATGGCGTCATCCCAGAACTGCAAAATCGCGGCCTGTTCCGAACCGAATACGAAGGCGGCACGCTAAGGGAAAACCTCGGTTTGCCTGTGCCGGCGAACCGCCATTCTACTGTATCCACCTTATCAAACACATAGAAGAGAAGAATAAAGAGCCTTTCTCAAGGAGGAAGCCCGGTGCGTCCGCTTTGAAGAAAGGCCTTGTTTAGGTTTCAACCCGCCGTTAACCGGCGGCAAATCTTTTACGGGAATTTCCCATTGACTAATTCATAGTTTTTGGATAGGATTAATTACAAAAAACTGACTGACGAGTCAATCGGGAGGGATGGCATTGCCGGAGGACGCTTACTCAGGAAAAAGTAGGGAACGAAGGCGGGAGCTTCTAAGTATCGCCGTTGAATTATTCGCCAAAAATGGTTATCACAAAACCAAAATATCGGATATCGTGCGTCAGGCGGGTGTGGCTCAGGGCACGTTCTACTGGCATTTCAAAAGCAAAGAGGCCATCGCGCTGGAGATTATCGCCAATGGCCGGGAGGAAATTTCCAAGGTGATCTCACAGGGGTACCGATCCCATTCGGGCACGGTGGTTGACATGGTTCAAGCGTCCGAAACCCTGCTGAAAAATCTGTTCCGTTTTGCCAGTGAGAACCGGTATCTGATGGAACTGCTGCTGGGCAGCGGGGCTTCCGATGAAACGATCCGCCAGGCGGCGAGCGATGCACGCATCGAGATGGAGCAGGCTTTCCGGCGCAACATTGAACGGGCCATGGAGCTGGAGATGCTCCCGCAGACCATCGAACCGAAACTGCGGGCGGCGATGCTGATGAGCCTTATTGAAGGGATGATCGCCAGATGGCTGTTCGGCCCTCAGGCTCCGGAGTCGCCGTTGTCGGATATTACGCTGGACGAAATTTCGGCCCAGACGGCCAGGTTCGAATTCTTCGGATTGCTGGGCATCTAGTTAACAGGATGGAAAGAAGGGACAGCATTGATTACTGTAGCGTGGGACGGAAGCTCCTATCAAACGACAAGCGATTATGCTTATAAACCGCCGGAAGGCGCTGAATTTTCGCCGATGGATATTATGTGCGAGGCCCTCGGCATGTGCATTGCCGTCTCGCTGGTTCGCCTGCTGGAACAGGATGAAATCAAGGACGAAGCGCTTCGTGTGGAAGTCGAGCCTTTCAAAGCGCAGGCAGGTTCTCCGCGGGTGGAGAAATTCCGCGTGCAGGTGGAGCTCCCTTTTTATTTGGAAGAGCCTTATAAGGAAAAGCTGCTTACCCAAGCCTCCAGAATTTGCACCATTGGCAATACGATCAAACGGGGCGCTGAAATCGAATACGAAATAAAACCTTAAAGGGCGGTAAGCTCATATTTACGAAAACGGGGGAATCCACATGTCAACAGTAGCAAAACAGACGAAACCAGCAACGCTGGATGATTATGCCATTCAGGCTGTACCGCAATCCGAGCGCAAAGGCTTGTTAAACGTTGCTTTTACCAGCTGCGGCTGGATTATTTCATTGTCCACCATTTTTGTCGGCGGTTCGTTAGCGGCGGGTATGACCTTCGGAAAGGCGATCTTGGCCGGACTGCTGGGCATGTTGATTTTGGCGGTATACGGCTTTTTCCAAGGCTGGATGGGGGCAAAATATGGAGTTTCCACCACCGTGCTGGCCAGACAAGCTTTCGGCCGGACAGGGGCCAGCCTGTTCGGAATTCTGCTCTCGCTCACCATGGGCATCGGCTGGTTCGGCTGGCAGGTGGCCTTCTTCGGCTCGACCATTGAGCAGATGTTCCCCGGATATTGGTTCGCGAATCCGAACGTGGCTATCATTTGGGGCGGCGCGCTGATGATGCTGACGGCGCTGATCGGATACAAAGGCATTACGTACCTTAGTTTTGTGGCAGTGCCTATGGTCGTTGTGCTGTCCATCTGGGGCATCTGGGTCGCCGCCGATCAAACGGGCGGATTCGCCAATTTATTTGCGGCGCAGCCGACAGGCGATCTGATGAGCCTCTTTGCTGGGGTTACGCTGGTGGTCGGCAATGCAGCGCTCGGTGCCGTCGTTTTTCCGGATGTAACGAGATACGGGAAAACCCCTTTTTCCGGCGGATTCGGCGCAGCGGCCGGTTATTTCATCGGCGGTATCTTCTCGGTGATCGCCGGTGCGGCCATGACCTTTGCCGCCCAGATTCCGGAGCTCGGTTCGACCCCGAACATTCCGGCCGTAATGGCCAAGCTGGGCATGGGCTTTTTCGCGTTTTTGATCCTCGTCTTTGCCCAGTGGTCCAACAATGACAACAATCTTTATACCGGCGCTTTGGGGCTGCGCAATGTCGTGCGTCTGCCGAAATATATTCTTGTGATTGTCATGGGCGCCCTTGGCATTGTGATCGCTTTGACCGGGTATCAGGATCATTTTGTGCCTTTTCTGAATTTCTTAGGGGTGTATGTGCCGCCGATTGCGGGGGTGATGATTGCGGATCATTGGTTTGTGCGCCGCGGGAAGTATGCATTTGGACAGGGAACGGAGTATGCGGCCATCAACGTGGCGGCCATCTTGGCCGTCATTGCGGCCGGGCTCATCGCCTCCCATATTGCGTGGGGGATCAGTCCGATTAATTCCACGATTCTGGGCCTGCTCATTTACCCGATCATTGCTCTGGTTCTTCGGGCGCTGCGGGTACCTTTTGAACTTGGCAAGTCCACTGAGGACTCCACCGGTTACTGATCTTAAGCCAAGGCTAGATTTTCGATTCGATGATGAAGAACACAGCAGGAGGTTGTGAACGATGGCTTTGACTGAAACAAAAAGCTGGAAATTAGGAATAGACGTGGGCGGGACGTTTACCGATCTCACCGCGCTCGATGATGAAGGGCGCATTACGGCGACGAAAACCCCTTCCACTCCCGATCCGTCGGACGGCGTGATCCAAGGGATCGCCAAGATCGCCGGCGAGCTTGGGATGACGGCGGAAGAGCTGTTGAAAAACTGCACGCTCCTCGTCCATGGCACAACCGTGGCCACCAATACGATTTTGGAGTATTCCGGTGCCAAGGTCGGCTTGATCACGACGGAGGGGTTCCGCGATGAAATCGAGTTTCGCCGTTCCTATAAAGAGAGCGTGTTTTCTCCGCGTCTTCCGGCCCCGCATCCGATTGTTCCGCGCCGGTTGCGGATCGGCGTGCCTGAGCGTGTAAGCGCACAGGGGGAAGTCATTCGCGAGTTGGATGAACAAGCCGTGCGGGAGGCGGCGGCGTTCTTTCAGGCCGAGGGTGTCGAGGCGGTGGCTGTCAGCTTCTTGTTCAGCTTCCTTTATTCAGAGCATGAAGAGAGAGTGAAAGCGATATTCGCGGAGGTTGCCCCGGATATCTTCGTCACGCTGTCGGTGGAGGTACTTCCGCAAATCCGTGAATTTGAGCGGGTTAGTACGACGGTGGTCAATGCGTACACGGCTCCGGCCATGAAGCATTATCTGGAGCGTCTTGAAAACCGGCTGAAGGAGCTTAGGTTTGCCGGAGAGCTGTTCGTGATGCAATCGGGAGGCGGCGTGCAAAATATCGTGCAGAGCGGCCGCCTGGCTGCCAGCTGCCTGCTGTCAGGCCCTGCGGGCGGCGTGACCGCCGCTGCTTTTTTAGGGGAGCGGCTTGGTTATACCGACTTGATCACGGTAGACATGGGCGGAACCAGCTACGATGTATCCGTCATTGAGAACCTGCAGCCGGCCCTCACGACGGAAAGCTGGATCAGCCGTTACCGGGTGGCGTTGCCGATGCTGGATATCCACACGGTCGGCGCCGGAGGCGGCAGCATCGCCTGGATCGACGCCGGCGGCATGCTGCGCGTCGGTCCGCGCAGCGCCGGATCCACACCGGGCCCGGCGTGTTATGGGCGGGGCGGCACGGAACCGACCGTAACGGACGTGAACCTGGTGCTTGGTTACATGAATCCCGATCATTTTCTTGGCGGCGAGATGAAGTTGGACAAGGCATTGTCCGAAGAGGCTATTCGCAAACATATCGCCGAACCGCTTGGGATTAGCGTGATCGAGGCGGCGTTGGCGATTTCCGAGATCGTGAACAATAATATGTCCAACGCGATCCGTTTTGTCACGACCCAGCGCGGGCATGATCCGCGCCGGTTTGCGCTGCTTGCCGCCGGCGGAGCCGGAGCTGTGCACGCCGGCCGGCAGGCCGAGGATTTGGGCATCGAAATGGTCATTGTACCCGGATTTGCTCCTGTGCTGTGCGCGCTTGGCGACGTTGCCGCCAACTTGAAGGTAACAGAGCTGCGGACTTTTTATGCTTCGGGCGGCGATCTGGATCTAAGCAAAATGAATGAAGTATTCGAAGGCATGGAGCAAGCGGCGAGAGAGAAGCTTGGCGGCCATTCGCGGTTGAAGCTTCACGAAGAGATCCGCCGTTATGTCGATTTGCGGTATGCGGGCGAAGTTCATGAAGTGACCGTGCCGATCCGGACGAGAACGCGTAAAGTGACCGCTTTAAATATGGATGCCACGATCTCCCAGTTCCATGACATGCATGAACGCTTATATGCGCATAAAAATGCCGGACAAGAGGTGGAAATCCTGAACCTGCGCCTGGATTTGATCGGGGTTCGCGAACGCATTGAGCTGCAGGAGTCCCCGTTCCAAGGCGAAGACCCGCAGGCGGCGCTCATGGAAGTGCGCCAGGTCCATTTCAGGATCGAACCGGAAAAGACGAACATTTACGATGGTTCGAAGCTGGTGCCCGGAAATCTGATTGTCGGCCCGGCGGTCATTGAACAGTGGGGAACGACGATCGTCGTCTATCCGGGCCATGAAGCGTTAATTGATGCGGGCGGGAACTGCATCATTGAAGTCAGACGCGATAGAGAAGGGGTGTAATCGATGTCGACCGCACACCAGATTTCAGATCAGATCATTTACGGCAAGCTGGCTTCGGTCAGCCGTTTTGCGGGTGAGCGGCTTCGGCGCGTGTCCCGTTCCGCTCTGATCGCCGAATCCGGAGCTTATGCCGCCGGACTGGTGACAGGGAGCGGATCGCTGGTCCATCAGATACAATCCGAAATCGAGCACCTATACGCTCTTAGGTCGGTGTCCCGCCATTTACTGGATTATTTCGCTTACGATCTTGAGGAAGGCGACATTCTGATTTCCGCAGATGTATATAAAGGCGGTACCAAAGGACAGACCCTGACGATGCTGCTGCCGGTATTTGCGGACGGGGAGCTTATCGTAAGTCCGGTGATCCGGGCCCAAATGGCCGATCTGGGCGGTGAAATCCCCGGAGGTTTTAATCCGGATGCTTTTGAAGTGTGGCAGGAAAGCATGAGGCTAACGCCGGTGAAGCTGTACAAGGGAGGCAAGCTCCAGCGTGACGTGCGCCGTTTCGTGCTGGCGAACAGCCGATCGCCGGAACTGCTGGAATCCGACTTGCTGGCCATGCAAGCCTGCCTTGAGGAAGCGCGCCGATCGATTCAAGCGGTTGTCGGCAGTTACGGATTGCCTGCGGTACATCAAGCGATTGAGCGGATGAACGAGCGAACGCGACTCAGGACGGTCGAACTGCTGCCCGCTGTGACAAGCCCTCTTTCGGGTGCGGCGAAGCTGGCGATAACCCAGGCGGATGTGAGCATCCAATTGCAAATGGAGCGGCGGGATCGGAGCTGGAAGTTCGATTTTACCGGAACTTCGGAGCAGGTATCGCTTCCTTATAATATTAGCCAAGAGACCGCGGCGGCTTGTGCGGTAACGGCGCTTCTGTCCGGTTCATTGGAAGATCTGGAGATCAATGACGGACTGCTGGACGTTTTTGAGTTTGTTTTGCCTGAAGGGAGCCTGGTTCACGCGGCTTTTCCGGCGGCGACCGCGTTTGGATTCTTGACGTCCGGACAAGCCGCCGCCGCTGCGGTAACGCAGGCGATGCGTACAGAATTTGATCCCGAGTTTCCTGCGGTCCATGGTCCGGCGCCTTTAACCATCCTGTATCCGCCCGTCGGTTCGCAGACCCCTGTGGAGCCAGTGTTCCTGGAGCCCGGTTTCGCGATGGCGGAGAACGGATGGAGCGCGCCCGTGCTGCAGGGAGCCCGCCGGCTGGTCTCCGCCGAGGAGCTGGAGTGGCGGAGCGGGCTGCGCATCGGATACCGGAAGCTGCTTGAAGACGGGGACATGGAGGTGCGGCTGGACGTGCTTAGCGGCAAGTATGAGGTATCTATTTTTGTTCCTGAAGGAGGAACGGATGTGCGTGTTGTTGCCGGAGACGGAGTTCGGAGCGGAACGGCAAAAGGCATCCCGGTTGCGGCAGGAGATGCGCTCAAATACCGCTACGCTTCGGCGGAACCCTTGAAACGATTGGCAAAGGAGGATGACGATGGCCCGTCCCGTTAATGAATGGATTTTGTCGCAGGTTGTTGGCGGAACGCTGGATTCCGTAGCGGAGGAGATGAGCGCCGCCGTAACGCGGACCGCTAGGTCGCCTCTGTTTAATGAAGCCCATGACTTCACGACCGGCGTCTTCGATTTTATGGAAGGCCGCACCCGGCTGGTGGCGCAGGCTCCCGGCTGTACCCTGCATTTGTATGCGGTGGTCAGCGCTGTCGATGAGCTGCTGGACGCTTTTAAAAACGATCTGCATCCCGGAGATATTCTGCTCGTGAACGATCCTTATTACGGCGGCTCCCACAGTCTGGACTGGACGATTGTCATGCCGGTCTTTCACGGCCGGCGCCCGGTGCTGCTTCCGGCGGTCCGCAGCCATATGGGCGATAATGGCGGGCCAGTGGCGGGCGGGTACAATCCGAGATCCCGCGACATTTGGCAGGATGGATTGCGGATTCCACCGCTCAAGCTGTATGAACGCGGAGAGAAAAGGCAGGACGTATTCGAGCTGATTACGGCCAACAACCGGCTCGCTCATTGGCTGGAAGGCGATCTCGACGCCATGATCGGCGCTTGCAAGCTGGCGGCGCAGCGGGCGGACATGCTGCTTAACCGGTACGGCTACGATTCCGTATTGCAGGCCATTGACCAGCGGATCGAGTATACCGAGCGGCGGGTGCGCGAAGAAATTGCCAGCTGGCCGGACGGCACCTATACCGCTGAGACGTATGCGGACCATGATTTCCAAGGAAACCGGGATATTAAGGTGAAGGCTACCGTAACGGTCTCCGGCAGTGACCTGACGGTCGATTTTGCAGGCTCGGCGCCACAGGTGCCCGGGTTCATCAACAGCCCGCTATCGAATACAACGTCGTTTGCGTTTGTTGCTATTTCCACCTGCTGTGACGAGAGTATTCCGATCAATGAAGGGTACATGAACCCGGTAACGATAAAAGCGCCGCTCGGCAGCGTCGTGAATCCAAAGCCGCCGGCTCCGTGCGGACATGCGACGGCTTGTACGGGAGCGGAAATTGCCGAGGCCGTCTTGCTGGCCATCTCCCAATGCGCGCCTAAGCGTGTCGGAGTGAATGCGCATAAGCTTCCGCTTGCCTATACAAACGGACAATACCCGGATGGGCGTCCTTGGGTGAACCTGAATTTCTTCGGTTACACTGGCGGTGCCGGCGGAGCCTATCAAACTGACGGTTGGGGGCTGTACCCTCCGGTTATGACCGGGGTTATCCTGCCCTCCATCGAGATGAACGAAATTCAGTATCCAAGCCGCGTGCTGAAGCACGAATACACAGCGGATTATACCGGTGCCGGACAGTGGCGGGGCGCACCAGGGCTTCATGTGCTGATCCAGCACCTGGAACCCAGCCATACCAGCGTCATGATGGCGGGGGTTCGGAACACGACACGCGGTTTGTGCGGCGGGGAGGATGCACCTTCCAATCTGGTTGTCCTTCATCCCGGAGACAAAGAGCCGCTGGAAGTACGGGAAACGGCGTTTCACGTGGCGATGAACGGCGGCGGTATCATCGAGTTTCACCGTGCCGGCGGGGGCGGATGGGGAGATCCGTGGCAGCGAGATCCCCGGCTCGTGCTCGAGGATGTTCTTAGCGGATTTGTCTCCGTTGAAGGCGCCCGCCGGGATTATGGGGTCATCATTCTGAAGGCAGGGACGGATTTTATCCTGGACCGTGAAGGCACGGACGTCCTTCGTCGAAAAGGGAAGGTAAGCAGATAACAAAACGATTCAGGGATATAGGGATATAAGGTAGAGAATAATTTGTTAGAAGCACTTAGGCTGGAGCCTGTATCCATTTTCGGATGACGCGGGCTTTGTCTAAGTGCTTTTTTAAGATATGAGAAAGAATAAGTTTCAGAGCTGAAGTTTCCTTATATTGCAACCAAAACTATATTTAATGTGATATTATTTTTAATAGAAAAATATATAAATATTGTAAATTATGAAAGCGTTATATGTGTAAGTAAACGCCGAACAAGGTCTGTGGTGTCCGTTACATTTTGAAAACTGTTGATTTCACCGAAATAACGGCGCTGTGGCTCAACCCGGAAATCGGCGTTTAACAGCCGGCTGCTGGAACGACCGATCGCCTGCCGACGACCGTTGCCGGTCGCCTGCCTTCAAAATAGCGGCACTTTATGTACTTATTATTCCGGAGCCCGGAAGTTCATCTCCATTAGCGGAATTTTATGTACTTATTTACCTATGAATGGTCAAGAATGCTGGCATTTCCTTATCACTAGAGAAAATAGCGACATAAATTTCCCCTATTTCTCTCAAATGGACGGATACCGCCGGAATAACGCCCTTTTTTGTCCTTATGTTTTTCGCTGGGGTTTCTCAAATAGCCTGATGTTCAACGCCGCCCCACTGCGAACAAGAGAGGTGGAAAAATATTAAATATTTAAATCCTTACTTATCCCATGAGATTAATTGACAAGATTGAAAAACGGCTATATAATCTCTTTAAATCGTTGAGGATTCCATAACTGGGAATAAAATTCAGCCTGGAATCCGAGCCGATTATTCATTGGATTTTTGTTAATCATCACTGATTATTAATGCTTCTCAGGCAGGAGGAACGTATGATTGCCAAAGAATACGACCAGATGAAACTTGAATATGAACTGCTCTCTAATTTGAACAAGCAGGAAACCCCGGTAGGCGCCACGACGCTGGTGCTTGTGCTGGACAAGAAGTTCGGACTCAGCCAGGCGTCGATCGGGCGCAAGTTGATGGAATTCGATACGCTGGGGTACACCGAAAGCGTCGGCCGGAAGGGCCGCTTGCTTACGGCCGCGGGCAAGGAGCGGCTGGCGGAGCTGAGCCGGCAGCTTACTCAACTGCGCGACAGCTCCAGGCTGCTTGACGCTCTGAAAATATCCGACGAGCAGTCACTGCTCAATATATTGGTGGCGAGACGCGCTTTGGAGCGGGAGACCACTTGGCTCGCAGCCACTAACGCCAGTGAACAGGATATCGTTCTTTTATGGGAATCGATCGCGCTGCAGGAAACCGCTCTATCCGAGGGCAGAATTCCGATTGCGGAGGACCGGGAATTTCATGAACGCATCGCCAGGATCGCCGGCAACCCGATCTTGCTTCATGCTTTGCAGCTCGTTTGGGGCGAAGGAGCCCATTTGCCGGCAACGGCGATGATCCGTAAAGAGGTCGGCAGCGAGCTGGTTGTCGATCATCGCAGAATCATCGGCTGTATCGTGAGCCATTCCCCCTACGAGGCGGCATCCGCCATGGTGAACCATATCAATCAGATGATCGAGGATGTCCGCACTTACTTTGGCGGGGCCCGCTCCTGAAATGGAGTAAAGCCAAGGCAGCAAAAAAACGATAAAAGAAGTAGTTACCTAATTTATTGAACTCTCACTAAAAATTACAAAGGAGAGGTCAACATGACCGAAAAATACCGTCTTGGCATCGACATTGGCGGAACCTTCACCGATGTGATGCTGACCGGCCGCACGGGCGAAGTAGCGGCGGCGCTCAAGACGCCGTCCGTACCCTCCGCTCCGGAGCAGGCGATCTTTCATGCGCTGCGGCATTTAAAGGAAAACGGCATCGATATCGGGGCGATTGAGCTGTTTGTCCACGGTACAACGCTGGGAGTCAACACCTTGATCGAGCGCAACGGGGCGAAGACGGGGCTCCTTGTAACCAGCGGCTTTCGCGATGTGCTGGAAATCCGCCGGCTGCGTTTGGAGAATACGACGGATTTATACGGGGACAAGGCCTTGCCGCTAATTCCCCGTCACCTCGTCAAGGAGATCGATGAACGTTGCCTGGCGGATGGACGGATCTACCGTCCACTGCGTCCGGATGAGCTGCGCCAGGCGGTGACGGAATTGCTGGATGAAGGGGTTACTGCAATCGCTGTCTCGTTTCTGCATGCGTATCATAATCCGGAGCATGAGCGCCAGGCGGCCGAGCTGATCCGCCGTGAATTTCCCGGCGTGTTCGTCTCGGCGAGCAGCGAGGTTTGGCCGCAGCAGCGGGAATACGAGCGCACGCTGGCGACTGTCATGAACGCTTATGTGGGTTCACGCATGAGCGAATATTTCCAGCGCCTAGAGGCGGGAGCCGCGGAGCAGGGGCTGCGGGCGCAGGTGTTGTCCACGATGTCCAACGGCGGGATCATGACCGCCCGGCGCGCGGCGCAGGAGCCGGTCAAAACGCTGCTCTCCGGTCCGGCGTCCGGCGTCATTGGCGCCACGCATGTCGCCCGCCTGGCCGGCATCGATAAGGTGATCACCTTCGATATGGGGGGCACGAGCGTTGATGTGGCGCTGATCGATGGGGAGCCGGCCTACTCGAGCGAGAACCAGGTCGGAGATTTTCCGGTGATCATTCCAGCGGTTGATGTGACGGCGATCGGCGCTGGCGGCGGCTCGGTCGCCTGGGTGGATTCGGCGGGCGTGCTGAAGGCCGGGCCGCGCAGCGCGGGCGCCGATCCCGGCCCGGCCTGCTACGGCCGGGGCGGACAGGAGGCGACGACAACCGACGCTTACGTGCATCTTGGCATCATCCATCCCGAGCGCTTTCTCGGCGGCGGCATGCCGCTGGACGAGCGGCTCGCCGCCGCGGTCCTGACCCGGCTCGGGGAGCGGATTGGCCTCGATTCCCGCGCGGCCGCGCAAGCGATCATCGACGTGGCGACCGCCAATATGTACGCCCAGTTTACGCCGCTCATGGCCCGCAAAGGGATCGATCCCCGGGATTTTACACTGCTGGCTTACGGGGGGGCCGGCCCGACCCACGCGTTTTTGCTGGCCCGGGAGGTGGGCATCCGGCGGGTGCTCGTTCCACCTTCCCCCGGCACGCTGTGCGCGACCGGCTGCGTGGTCGCCGACCTGCGCAACGATTTTGTCCGTACGGTCTATAAGACGGAACAGCAGCTGCAGCCCGGAGAAGTCGGCGAGACGTTTCAAGCTTTGAAGGAGCAAGGGCAACGCTGGCTGACCGAGGAGAGCAGCCGGGGGATCGAACTGGAAACGAGTTATGTGCTGTACAGCGCCGATATGCGTTATGAAGGGCAAGCCTTCGATATTGAAGTATCGCTTCCCGGAGAAGGAGCGGAGGCAGAGGCCGAAGCGATCCGGCGCTTTCATCAGCGGTACCATGACATTTTCGGCATCAGCCAGCCCGGCGCCCCCGTCACGTTCGTCAATCTCCGGGCATCGGTGGTTGGGGTTACCCGCAAGGCCGGGGCGATCCGTCCGCCGGAACGGGCGGCAGAGCGTTCCGCATCGGGCGCTCCGGAACAGCGCCAGTTGTTCTTTGACGGCAAGTCATGGACGGCCAGCGTGCTGAAGCGGTCCGAGCTGCCGTCGGAGTCTGCGCTATCCGGTCCGGTCATCATCGAAGAGTACGATACGACGGTGTTTGTTCCCCCGGGTTATCGGGTCTGCCGGGACAAGCTGGGCAATATGATCGGGGAGGCGGAAGCATGAGTACCGACCGTGTGTTTCTGGAAATTTTCAAAAACCGGGTGCAGGCGATCGTGGAGGAAATGGCCAATGTTGTTCTCCGCACCGGGTTTACGGCGTTTGTCAAAGAGACGGGCGATTTCGGCACCTATCTGCTTTCGCCAAAGGGTGAAACCTTCGGCTCCCCGCTGGAGACCGGATACAGCCTGTCGCTGGGAATTCCGGCCGAGGAGGTGCTCGCCGCGGGCGAGCCGTGGCAAGAAGGGGACATCGTGATCTGCAACGATCCCTATACCACCGGCGCCATGGCCACCCATTTGCCGGATGTCTATCTGCTGAAGCCTTTTTTTCATGACGGGCGGATCATCGCCTTTGGGCTCTGCTTTATTCATTCCTCGGATGTTGGCGGCAAGGTGCCGGGCAGCGTCTCGCCAAGCGCTTACGATATTCATCAGGAGGGTATCCGCATCGCTCCGGTCAAGCTGTATGAAGCCGGCGTATTGAATGAACAGGTGCTGAACCTGTTTCTGTACAACTGCCGCATCCCCGATCAGAACTGGGGGGACCTGCGGGCGCTGATGGCCGCGCTGAACCGCGGGGAGCGGAGACTCACGGAATTGATCGCGCGGTACGGACCGGAGCAGATCGAACGGGGGATCGAGGATCTGCTCGCTTACGCGGAAACGCGGGTGAGGCAGATTATCGCGGACATTCCGGACGGAACGTACGAGTTCTGGGACTACATCGAAGGCGGGCCCGGGGGATATCCGGTGCGGCTGCGGTGCGGTCTGATCGTCCGGGGGGACGAAATTTTCCTCGATTTCCGGGGGACCGATCCCCAGGTGAGGGCTTCGTTTAATATCCCGACCCTGAACAAGCAAGGGCATTATTACCTGGTTCCCGCGTTAACCCGCTACTTCCGTACGCTAGACCCGTCGATTCCCTGGAACTCGGGGATGGTGCGGATGATCGGCAACGAGGCGCCGCCGGCCAGCATCCTGAATCCGGAGTTCCCGGCCGCGGTCGGCGCAAGAGCTTCCACCTTCATCCGGCTGATGGATGTGCTGACCGGAGCGCTCAGCCGGGCGCAGGAAAACAAGCTGCCGGCGGCCGGCGCGGGACAAGCCGCGATCGTGATGCTGGCGATGACCGATCCCGTCTCCGGCGGCAGAAAGGTGGGCGTCATTCAGCCGATCTGCGGCGGCTCCGGAGCTAGGCCGATGAAGGACGGGATCGATGGCATGGATTTTGCCGTCGGCCATCTGCGCAATATTCCGGTCGAGACGGTGGAGGCCGATATGCCCGTGCTGATCGAGCGTTACGGCCTGCGGGCCGATTCCGCCGGAGCCGGCAAATACCGGGGCGGCAGCGGAATCGATCTGCGGCTCAAGGTGCTGAGTCCCGATACGGTGCTGACGGCGCGGAACATGGAGCGCATCCAGTTTCAGCCCTGGGGGAGACTTGGCGGCCGGGCCGGCGCGCACGGGGTGGCGCTGAAAAACGCGGGACAAGCTGCGGAAGAGAATGTCGGACGCATTGATGAGCTGCTGCTGCAGCCGGGCGACACGGTGACGTTTCTCTCGCAGGGCGGCGGCGGATACGGCAGCCCGTACGAGCGGGACCCCGCAGCCGTGCAAAACGATGTGCGCAGCGGTTTGGTGTCCGAGACGGCTGCACGGGAGCAATACGGCGTCATCCTGTACGGCGGCCAAGTGGATGCCGAAGCGACCCGGCTCACGCGGGCGGAAGCGCCTAAGCTGACGGCTTCCTTCCACTATGGTGAGGCGCGGGAGAGCTTCGAGGCGGTCTGGAGCGATGAGCTGCAGCTTGCCGTCGGTGCGGCTCTGGCGGCTTATCCGCTCGCCCTGCGCGATTATCTTAAGCGCCGGACGATGACGGAAGCGGACCGGAGAATCGCGGCCGGGGAGCAGGTGCGGCCAAGCGATGCCGGGGACATCATGGGCGAAATTCACCGTAATTTACTGCTGGGATAATGCAAGGCGTGCTGCAAGGACTATTTTTTAAAAATCCAATTCATATTTAATCAGGAGGTTCGATTGCAATGAAATCAAGAGCGAAATCGATCGTATCTTTATCCATCCTGCTGGTCCTGTCCCTGGTGTTCCTTGCGGCTTGCGGCAATGGCGCGGGAAATGGCGGCACCGCCAAAGGCGGCAACAGCAACGGTAATGGCAATACGGCAAATTCGCCGGCAGCTCCGGCCGACAACGGCGGTTCAGGGGAAAAAATCAAGCTGAGCATGTTCATTTGGGCCGGTGCCAATCAGGATGTCGTTCCGAAAGAGGTCGTCGCGAACTATATCAAGGAGCATCCCAACGTGGAGGTTGAATTTGTGGAATCCTCCAACTCCGTGATGTATCCGAAAATGCTGGCGGCCAAAAACGCCGATCCCAACAATCCGGTGGTGAATTTCGGCTATTTCAACGCCGACGCTTCCGCCAAGGGCATCAGCGATGATATGTGGGAGCCGCTGGACCCGGCGGTTGTGACGCATATGCAGGATATTCCCGAACAGTACCATACTGCAGACAACCGGGGGATCGTATGGGGCGTGAGCAATTTTGCGCTTGTGTATAACAAGGACCTGGTGAAAACAGCGCCGACCAGTTGGAGCGATCTGTGGGAAAACAGCGAATTCAAGGACAAAGTGGCGCTTTGGGACTATATGTTTTACGCCTACATTGCGCCTGTCATTGAGCTAAAGGGCCAGGAGCTCGGCGCCTCTTATGAAAAGCCGGAAGCGGCGTTTAAGTTTTGGGCGGAGCATGCGGATCAAGTCCGCTCGCTGGTAACCTCCAATGACCAGTTGAAAAACATGCTGGTGTCCGGCGAAGCGCTGATCGCTCCGTTCAGCTCGCAAACCGCGCAAACCTGGATCGATGATGAAGGGCTGCCGCTGGGCGTCGCCATTCCGAAGGAAGGCTTTATTTCGTTCCCTTATTCCCTGCAGGTCGTCAAGGGCTCGACTCCGGAGCAGACCCGGGTAGCCAACGAAATTATCAACGAATTGCTGGCTCCGGAAAACCTGACCCGCTACGCGGAAGTCACGGGAACGCCGGTAACGAGCACCGCCGCGGCCATTCCCGACAAATACAAGGATGATCCGTCCTTCTCCGTCGAGGAGCAAAACAAAGGCCTGAACCCGGATTGGGCGACGATGGCCAAAGACGCCTCGGGGTGGAAGGATTTTTGGGACCGTCTGGTCAAAACGAAGCTGAATTAACCAAAACGGCATGGGAGGGGGCGGCTTGGGATGCCCGAGACAGAGAAACAAACGGCGATTGAAGCGCAAAACGTCGTCAGAAAATTCGCCGGGCAGTATGCGGTAAATTCCGTCTCTTTTGAAGTGAAGCAGGGAGAGTTTGTCTCCCTGCTTGGCCCCAGCGGCTGCGGAAAAACAACGCTGCTGCGCATGCTCGGGGGGCTCGATCGGCCCGACGAAGGCACGATCCTGCTCGCCGGCCGGGATGTGACGAAAATTCCCGCTTACGGCAGAGACAGCAACATGATTTTTCAACAGCTCGCTTTGTTCCCGCATATGGATGTGTACAAAAATATCGCTTACGGCTTGCGCATGAAGGGGCGCGGCAAGGCCGAAATCCGCGCCAAGGTCGAACGGGCGCTGGAGCTGGTTCAGCTGTCCGGCTACGGAGGCCGCTCCATCGCCCAGCTCTCCGGCGGCCAGGCACAGCGCGTGGCCATCGCCCGGGCGCTCGTCAACGAGCCGAAGGTGCTGCTGCTGGACGAGCCATTGTCTGCGCTCGACGCCCAGCTCAGAGTTGACATGCAGCGCGAGCTGAAGCGGATTCAGCGGGAATCCGGGACGACGTTTATTTTTGTGACCCATGATCAAAAAGAAGCGCTGAACGTCTCGGACCGGATCGGCGTGATGCGCGGCGGCAGGCTGCTGCAATACGGTACGCCCGACGATATTTACGAGCGTCCGGCGGACAGCTTTGTCGCTAAATTCATCGGCGACACGAATCTGCTGCCGGCCTCGCTTGTTTCGCTAGGCGGTGACACGGCTTCCGTCCGGGCGGCCGGCGCGCTCTCCCGTGTCCATGTCGGCCCCGGCGGCACCGCAATCGCCGCAGGCGCGCTGGGTTATGTCTCCATCCGCTACGAATACGTCCGGGTTGGGGAGGACGCTGCGCAGCTTGGCAACACAATGAACGCAATCGTGGAGAACGTGCGTTACGGCGGCACCTTTCTGCAATACGAGCTGCGGCTTGACGGCGAGCACCGGCTAACGGCAAGCATGCCGCATTATCCGGGGAATCGGCGCTATGAGCCCGGCGAAGCCGTCCTGATCGGGTGGGAGCCAAAGGACGCGATTCTGCTGCCCGGGGACGGGGAGGGAGAAGCGTGAAGGCCGCGGCAAATCGCCGGCATCGGCGCTGGTCGCCGCCGGACAGGTCCTGGGGCACGGCGCTGCTGCTTCTGCTGCCGTCCCTGCTGCTCATGGGCATCATTTATATCGGCTCTCTGCTTATTTTCGGCCGCTACAGCTTCGATTCGTTTGCCGGGGGGCATCTTGCTACGGCCTTCCAATGGGACGCCTACGCCGCGTTTCTCGGCGATCCGTATTATTGGAAGCTGATCGGGGACACCTTTTCGCTGGCGCTTAAGGTCACCGGAATTACGCTGCTGCTCGCCTATCCGCTGGCTTATTATTTGGCCGGTCTCCGCAAGCCGGCGTGGCGGCAAACCCTGCTGCTGATTACGTTTATGCCGCTGCTGGTCAGCGCGGTCGTCAAGTCCTACGCCTGGATGGTGCTGCTGTCCAGACAGGGCCTGCTGAACTGGCTGTTTATCAAGCTCGGACTCACGGAGAACGGCTTTGAGATGACGTTTAACGAGACCGGGGTGATCATCGCGCTTGTGCATATTTTTTTGCCCTTTATGGTAATTCCGATTTTGAGCGTGCTGGTGCAGCAGGACAGCCAATTGAAGGCGGCGGCCCATGACCTCGGGGCGGGCAGCGTCCGGGCGTTCCTGACGATTACCCTGCCGCTGTCGGTGCGGGGCATCGTATCCGGCATTCAGATCGTGTTCACGTTATGCCTGACCGCGTTTACAACGCCCGCCTTGATCGGCGGGGGAAGAGTGATGACGCTGCCGACGTTTATTTATCAGCGCACCCTGGACACCAACTGGCCGATGGCCGCCGTGGCCAGCCTGTTTCTGATTCTGGCCTCCACCCTGGCGGTCTGGGTGCTGAACCGGCTTGCCGATCTGCTCGCGTTTCAGCGGTCCAAAGGAGGGAACCGGCATGCGGCTTAGACCGAAATGGATCGGGGTAACGCTGACGGCCATCGCGCTGGCGGTTTGCCTCTTTTTGCTTGCACCGCTCATCATCGTCGTGATCACCTCCCTGAACCCGGCCTCCTACAGCGTGTTTCCCCCGCAGGGGCTGTCGCTCAGATGGTATGAAAACCTGGCTTCGCAGCCGCAGTTTCTGCGGGCTTTCCGCAATAGTGTGATCGCCTCCGGCTGCGCTACGCTGCTGGCGCTTACGGCGGGAACGCTGGCCGCACTGGCGATTCAGCGCTACCGTTTTCCCGGACGTAATCTGCTGCGCGCGGTTTTTATGTCCCCGATGGTCGTGCCGAAAATCGCGCTGGGCGTCGCCTATCTGATTTTGTTTTCCCGAATGAAGATCTCCGGCGGCCTGTTTGCCCTGATCCTTGGGGAAGCGGTCACGATTTTGCCGTTTGTGTTGTCTATTATCGGAAGCACGCTGGCCAATTTGAAAAAAGAGTACGAAGAGGCGGCGGCCGATTTGGGCGCGGGCCCGGTCCGGGCCTTCTTCACGGTCACGCTGCCCCAGATGCGCATGGGGTTGCTGCTGAGCGGAGCGCTGTCGTTTATCTTTACGTTTGATCAGGTGGAGACGGCCCTGTTGATCCTGCGCCCGCAAAACAATACGCTGCCGATCGAGCTGTTCCTGTACATGGAAAAATGGCAGGACCCGACGATCGCGGTCGTATCGACGCTGATGCTGCTATTGGCGCTGGTGCTGTTCCTGGGCTTTGGATTTTTGCTGCGTTCGGCGCCGCAGGTACAGCAGGTGCTGGGAAAAAAGGATGAATAGCTGCAAAGCAAACTATGGAAAGCGAAGGAGGAACCATCAATGAGTGCAGAGGAAGTGCGAGTACGGCCGGAGGCCGCCCGGGGCGGCATCGCCAACCGGGAGCGCGCCGCAAGCGTGATGGAGCGGGAAGGGCTGCAGGCGCTGGTCGCCACCACGCCGGAGAACATCGCTTACGTGATCGGGGCGCCGCTGCGGACGACCAACTGGTCGATGCAGATTTACGCTGTATTGCCAAGGGATCCGGGGGCGCGTCCGCGCCTTGTTTTACCGACAAACCGGCTGGGCGTGATCGCACAGATGGGCGTGCCGGACGCGGAGCTGTATTTGTTTAGCGACTTTTTTGTCGAAGGTTCGCCCGTAGGACAGCCCTCGACGCCCGATATCGATTTGTTTTATGACTTGCTGGGGCGGACGGCGGTATACCCGGGCCCGCTTGAGGCGTTGGCAGCGGCACTGAAGGATCTGGATATCCCGCAGGGACCGCTTGGCGTGGATGAAATGCGCATCAACCCGGCGCTCTACGCCAAACTTGGCGAATCGCTGCCGGCGGGCCATGTCCGCCCGGCTTACGGCTTGTTCCGAGAGGTCCGCCAGGTGAAAACGCCGGCCGAGGTCGCCCGTTTGCGGCGGTCCGCCGAGCTCAATGAACGGATCGAGGAGGAAATGATCCATCTGATCGCGGACGGGGTTCACGAGGAAGAGTTGGCGGGCCATTACCGGGACCGGATCATCCGCGCCGGCGGAACGCCGGCGATGATCGCGGTCGGGGCGGGACCGCGCAGCGCCTTGCCGCTGATCGAGCACTATTTCCACCGGGTAGGGCCGGGCGAGCAGGTGCGGTTCGACCTGTGCTGTCAGCTCGACAGCTACTGGGCGGATACCGGGCGCACTGTGGTGCTGGGGCAGCCGTCCGAGTGGCAGCAGCGGCATTTCGCGGCCGTCCGCAGCGGCTGGGAGCGGGCGCTGGAGCTGGTGCGTCCGGGAGTCAAGGCTTCGGCGGTGTTTGCGGCCGCCGTCGAAACGGTGCAGCGCGGCGGGATTCCGCATTATCGCCGCCAGCATGTGGGCCATGCCATCGGCTTGGAGCTGTATGACGACATCGTGCTCGCTCCGGGAGACCACCGGGAGCTGCAGGAAGGGATGGTGTTCTGCGTGGAGGTGCCGTATTACGAGCTTGGCGCCGGAGGCTTCCAAATCGAGGATACCGTGGTGGTTACGAAGGATGGATATGAATTTTTGACGCATCTGGACCGCAAGCTGTTTATACAGTAAACAATAAACAGTAGCGGTGAGAGTGTAACTACAGAGGTAGTTCAAAAAGTCATCTTTTGATCACGAAGTGAATCATGAAGCTTAATCGACATCGAATCTTGAATTCAGCCGGGCCTTCCGTTGCTCACGTAGGTTTTGCCTACGCTCCGCTACTCAGTCCCTAGCTTCATCCAACCTTCTTGGTGCTGAAAACCTGACTTTTTGAACTTGAACTTATTGTTGTTTTTTGAAAAGAGGTCCTGAATATTCAATGGAATATATCCTGAAAGGCACGCGGTCATTTCGGAACACTGCCCTGGCGATGTTCGCCGGGGGGTTCTGCACCTTTGCGATTTTGTATTGCCTGCAGCCGTTGATGCCCGAATTTTCCCGGGAGTTTGGCGTTTCGCCGGCAGTTGCCAGCTTGTCATTGTCGATTTCGACGCTGACGATGGCGGTCACGATGCTGTTCGTTGGGGCGGTGTCCGACAGTCTGGGCCGCAAGGTGGTCATGGGCTGCTCGCTGTTTGGGGCGGCGCTCGTCGCGCTGCTCATCGCCTTCAGTCCTGGCTTTGGTGCCCTGCTCGCGCTGCGCGTTGTGCAGGGCATTGTACTGGCCGGCCTGCCGGCGATTGCCATGACCTATCTGAGCGAGGAGATCGATCCGGCCAGCCTTGGCTATGCCATGGGGCTGTACATCAGCGGCAACTCGGTGGGCGGCATGGGCGGACGCGTGATCACCGGTATGCTGACGGATGCCTTCGACTGGCGGGTGGCGGTAGGGGTTATCGCCTTGTTTAGTCTGGCGGCGGTGCTGCTCTTTTGGTATTGGCTGCCCGCTTCCCGCCATTTTAAACGCCAGCCGTTTGCCTTTGGGGACATTTTGGCCACACTGCTTGGCCAATGCAAGGATGTGCGCCTGCTCTGTTTGTACGGGCTCGGTTTTGTCCTGATGGGCAGCTTTGTCACTTTGTTCAATTATATCGGCTACCGGCTGACGGCTCCGCCGTATGAATTGAGCCAGACGCTGGTGGGGTGGATTTTCATCGTTTATGTGATGGGAACGATCAGTTCCACATGGATGGGCAAGCTGGCCGACCAATACGGCCGGTATGCCGTGATGGGGCTGGCGCTGGGCATGATGCTGGCCGGCGCCCTGCTGACGCTCGCGGGAAATTTGGGGATGATCATCGCCGGCATCTCTGTTTTTACCTTTGGATTCTTTGGAGGACATTCTATTGCCAGCAGTTGGATCGGCATCATCGCCACCGAACACAAATCCCAGGCTTCATCGCTGTATTTGTTCTTTTATTATGTGGGTTCCGGCGTAAGCGGTACCATAGGAGGGCTTTTCTATTCCCATTACGGCTGGAACGGCCTCATCGCCATGCTGGCCTGCTTTCTGCTCGCCGGTCTTTTGTTGAGCTTCGTGCTGCGTCAACGGGGCGCGGAGCAAACCGATCATACCATTTGAGGAGGCGGATTCAAAATGTCCAATGAGAGCTTATATACCCGTCACAAACCGAGTTTTTCGGCCAAACTGGCCGCAGCCGCGCCGGAGGGATTTGATGCATTCGTTAATTTTAACCGCCAAATTTTTCAGGAAACAGCCCTGACGGTCAAGGTGAAGGAGCTGATAGCGGTAGCGGTGGCGCATATCACGGGTTGTCCTTATTGCATCGACGGACATGTGGGCAAGGCCAAGGGGCAGCAGGCCTCGTTCGAAGAAATTTTCGAGGCGATTGCCGTGGCTGCTGCGGTGAGCGCACATTCCACCTTTTACAATGCGGTTAATGCGCTTAACGCCTATGAAGGCGGAAAAGGGGAGGAACTGTATGCCCGAAGCAATCTGGATCGTTTAAGCGAGCTGGAGGAAGTCAACGAAGAGTTGTATACCGCCTTCTCGGCATTTCAGCATACCGCGCTAAAGGCCGGGTTGGTCGGGGAGAAAGAGAAATATATCATCGCGGTCGCCGCCGCGCATGTGACAGGAAACGCCTACAGCATAGAGCTGTTCACCTCGGCGGCGAAGCAGCGCGGCCTGACCCTGGAGGAACTAGCCGAGACGCTATTGGTGGCTGCGGCGCTGAAAGCCGGCGCGGCGATGGCGCACCGGGTGAACGCCCTGGAAGCCTTTGATAGATAAGCCGAGAAGCGTACGTTGCGTCCGCGGCGCACCGATTGAACCATTAGATCGGCGCGCCGCGGGCGCTTTTTGCGCGTTATGGCTAGTTCGTGACTGGAATCACAAGACAGTTGGTATGTTCATGTTACTTTTAAATAAAATTTAATGTCCTAAGGTCCAGACGTTGGAAAAAGGGGAAAGTACGATGGAAAGCTGCCACCATTGCAGTGAGGCGCTGTGCACCCGCAAAGTTCCTATATTTGCTTCGTTGTCCGAAGAGGATCTGGCCAAGATCAGCACGATGATCAAACATCGGAAATATCGGAAGGGACAAGCGTTAATTTTGGAAGAACAACCTTCGGAAACATTGTTTATTGTCCGCGAGGGTTATGTGAAGCTGTTGAAAATTACGGCGCAAGGCAAAGAGCAAATTTTGCGGGTTCTTTCAACGGGTGAGTTTTTTGGCGAATTGAGTATATTCAACAGCGGCGAGACCAGCAACTTTAGCGCCTATGCGCTGGAAGACACCGATGTTTGCCTGTTGACCAAAAGTGATATGGGGCTCATCATTCAGGAAAATCCGGATATTACGTTAAAGCTGCTGCAGAGCATTACTAAGCGCTTGGCCGCTACGGAGAACCTGGCGCAAAGTCTGGCGACAAACGATCCCGAAATCCGCATCGCCTATATGATTTTGGAGCTTGGCCGCAAATACGGCAAAGCGGATCAGGATCAAGAACGCATTAAGATCAGACTTCCGTTATCGCGTGAAGAAATGGCCAACTATGTGGGCGTTACAAGAGAAACCATCAGCCGCAAGTTCAGCAAATTCGAGCAGGCGGGGATTATTGAACTCAACGGAACACGGGAGCTTACGATTTGCGATATCCAAAAACTGAATGACTATATTGATTAATTAGGACAACGCCCCGTTCTCCCCCGTCGTTTGCGGAGAAGCGGGGCATTGTTTGGGTTAACGGCTAATCTTCAATAGGCAGAAACTGGCTTTTGTCTTCGCCGCAAACCGGGCATACCCAGTCTTCGGGAAGGTCTTCAAAAGCGGTGCCCGGCGAAATACCTTCATCGGGATCTCCAACGGCCGGATCGTAAATATAACCGCAAGGCTGGCATATATATTTTTTCATCTTGCAACATCTCCTCTGGTTTGAGTTTTTAATGGACTAAACGATGGACAAGCTCTGTTTCCGTGATTTGAAGGGCTTGCTCTATGGCCGCTTTATAAGGCAGAGCAGCGCTGACATTGTCAAAGACAACAGCTCCGCATATCGCCCCGTTTTTGATAAAAATCCGTTTGTAAGGCCCCGAATCCGGACCGTATAGGCTATTGTCGCATTGCTGCTCATCCGTCAGGCCGATGGAGAACAAGGGAGTACCAAAGGCGGCGGATACGGTCATCGGTACCGGCCGGCGATAAACGGCAACATGGCTTGCCATGTTGGCTCCGGCGATTTTTCCCTGCTCCATGGCGCTGTTCCACAGGCCTTCCGCCCTGCCGTGAAATTCGGCAACATCGCCGGCGGCATAAACGTGTTCGGCACTGGTTTGCATGTGCTCATTAACGACAATCCCCGTTCCGACTTCAAGTCCGCTTTGGCGGGCTAAATCGGCATTGGGAATAACCCCGATGGAATAAACGACATGCTCGCAAGGCAAAAATGAACCGTCTTCAAGCTCCACGCCTTCGACGCCGCTGATGCCGGCAATTCTGCGGACGCCTTGTCCTAGCCTTACCTCAGTTCCCTGTTCGGCGATTTTTTCCGTTAGAATGGTTGCAGCCCGTTCATCCAGTTGGCGGGCCATCAGCCGAGGCGACGCTTCGACAATTGTGACGGAATATCCGGCCCGGTTCAGGGACCAGGCGGTTTCCACCCCTTGAATGCCGCCGCCGATGACGCAGATTCGGTCTCCGTCACGCAAATCTTGTTTCAGCTTGTCCGCGTCGTGTCTGCTGCGGATATTGTGAACATGAGGCAAAGACGCGCCTTCAAGAGTCAGTTTGCGGTTCACGGCTCCCGTGCAGAGCAGCAGCTTGTCGTACCGGACAGTTTGGCCGTCTCCGGTCGTGACCGTCCTGGAGTCCGGATCAATGGAAGTGACCGGTTTCCCGCCATGGTAAGCAATTTTGTGCTCGTGGTACCATTTTTCCTTCTTAATCAACACGCTGTCGCTGTGCAAATCAGTGAATAATCCTTTGGACAATTTCACTCGATTATAAGGAAGGCCGGATTCGTCGCCGAAAATGGTAATTTCCGCCGCTTCCTGCCGATCGCGGATCGCTTTGGCCGCGCTGATGGCAGCCACGCCGCCGCCAACAATAACGTAATGACGATGTTCAGACATGGTTTTCTCTCCTTTCGCCGGACCGCCTAGATCACGCTAAGCAGCAGATCCGCGACGAACTCGGCGGCGTTTTTGATTTTTCTCACTTTGTCTTCGTCATTAGGGGTGAACCGGATGCGCACCGGGAATTCGACATGGGTCATACCGGTCGTTTTGATCACATTGGAGGTGCTTTGCACCTGCATATTTGTGGCATTCAAATAATCCTGCACGACTTCGATCGCTTCGCCGCTCCACCCGTACGAACCGAATGCTGCGCCAAGCTTGCCCTCCAGATTCATGTCCGGAAGCTTCTTGAGCAGGTTTTCCAGCTTGCCGGTCATATCCGCATATTTGGTGGAGCTGCCGATAAAGACGGCATCGGCGCCGGCGATGCTGTTCAGCACATCCGCTTCGTCCGACTTGTCCACGTCCCATAGCTCCACGCCGATACGGTTTTCCTCGAAGCTGTCTTTAAGGATTTGGGCCATTTTTTTGGTGTTGTTTTTAAGCGTTGCATAGACGATGGCCACCTTTTTGTTTTGCTTGGTTTCCGTGCTGAGTTCGGCATACAAACGGATATATTTGCCGATATCGCTGCGGAGAATAAAACCATGCGACGGGGCGATCATTTGGATGTCCAAGTCTTTGACGGCTTCGATTAAGGTTCGCACATATCTTCTGTGCGGATGGATGATGGCCCGGTAATACCCGGTGAAATCCTCGGTGACATCAAACCCGGCTTCATCCGCAAACAGGCTGTTCACGGCCACATGGGTACTGAAAATGTCGCAAGGAAACAAGATTTTATCTTCGATGCAGTAAGTGATCATCGTTTCCTCGGTGTGCAAATAAGGAGTTTCTTTAAATAGAAGCGTTTTGCCGCCGATATCCAGTGTATCGCCATCCTTAACGGCCAGATATTGCCGGTGCTGCAGCTTGTACATTTGCTGGATTTCCGGAACGGCTACTTCCGTACACACGATCGTGGCATTGGTTGCCCTGGCGGCCAGCGCCGCAAGTCCGCCCGAATGATCGGGTTCGGTATGGTTGATGACAATATATTGGATATCCAGCGGGTTGATCAGTTCGGTGACATGATCGGCGAACTCTCTGCCGAATTCCATATCGACGGTATCGATCACCGTGGGTTTGCCGGTTTTCAGCAGATAGGAATTGTAGGTGGTGCCTTTGGTCAGAAGCAGCCGGTGGAAGGGAACCTCGCGGTTGTCGATTTTTCCGATCCAGTATATGTCCTTGCTTATTTCGAATCCGGGTTTCATGTTTGAAAACCTCCTGTGGAATAAATTTTAAGAACAACTCGATTGTATGTCTTCCGGCTTGCTAAGCAGAGGATTGAAATCAAACCCAAAAAATACTTGAACCCCCTTAAAAATTTGATTTGAATCCTTCTTTTTGCGAGTGATCGGATTTAGAATGAGGTAAATTACGAGGGGAAAGGAGAAAGGTATGAATCTTGAGCCGGAAAAAACGTTTGCCATCAAAGAACTGGTGCAATACCGCAGCCAGCAAATCAACAGCCGCTTTTTTTCATATCATGGCGTGGACGCCGTACTTTTTGCCTTTGACGATGATGAAAGCATAAGCTCCGAATCGTCCGAAGTGCCCAAATTGTTATATGTTTTTGAGGGGCAACTTGAAGTTGCGGTTGACGGGAAGAGGCTGGTATTAAACGAAGGGGAATCCGTCGTGATTTCGGCGCAAAAAAAACATGCCCTCCATGCGGCGGGCAGATGCAAATTTGTGCAAATCGGCTAAAAGAAATAACATTATTTTATTTATTGGGAGGAATGAACATGAACATTAATAAATTACCGCAGTCAGAAGTATTAAAATTGGCGGATGAAATAACGGTTGAACAACACCAGAGTTCCAGCAAAACGCTAGTGCAGCGCCCGGACCTTGGAATGACCTTATTTGCGCTTGATCAAGGAGAAGAAATCAAAAAGCACTCTTCTTCCGGGGATGCGATGGTGAATATTATCGAAGGCATAGCCGAGATTACGATCGGCGATGAAGTATACACCGTTAAAGCGGGTGAAACGATTATTATGCCGGCAAACATTCCCCATGGCTTGAAGGCGGTGGAGGCAGCCTTTAAAATGCTGCTGATTGTTGTAAAGTAGCTGCCAACAGCACTACCGGATTAAAGTGGTCAAAACCATAAAGCGCTACATCAACTAAAATGCAAATCTACGCCATATTGTCTTAATTTAAGTTTTCCAGCAACAGCTTGAGAAGAAAGGTTATTCCATGACGTGCTGTAAAGAGCCATTCGCCCCTGTTCTTGCACCTCGGCTGCCCAGGCGGTCGTTACATCCAGAGCATAGGCTTTCCCGCGAAAATCCTTAGCGGTACGCAAGCTGGCTTCAGCAGCTATGGAAGTTTGTCTTGCACTGCAACACAGTGCCACCGCAACTTGATTCTGGACAACAGCGAAAACAGGTTGACCAAAGTTGATGTCATCCACATAATCAGAGAAATGAGGACTTAAAAGCTCGATATTAGCGTGCGTAATTCTTATAGCTTTCTTAGAACTGCTTCTCACGTCAGGGAAGATGTATGCCGGTCCGACATAGATATTTTCAAGCGGTCTATCCTTATTTAAAACTTGGATGATTTCCGTCATGTTTACTTGGTTTGGAGAATCCAACCACGGGGCTTTACCGACAATCTGCTTCAGCTCATTTATAACATGTTCACCAAGTGATTGATGGTACCTTTCCACGGTACCCTGTATGGTGTTCCCAATGAAGAACCGAGGCGCATTAGGATCACCTGGCTCATTTATAGATGTTATGCGGCCAGCTTGGTTATGTTTAAACAGGACGCTTACGTGAACTTCCATAAGTTCATAATTGGATAGCATAAAAAAACCTCCATTTCAACTTGTCACGCTGCCTTAAAGCTAACTTTATTATAAGCTCGACATTTAATAATCAACGAGATGACAAAATAGGTATATCTAAACTATACTGCATTACAAATAATTGAATAACACATTCAAGCTAAATCGAGCCGTCCCTAATCGGACGGCTCGATTTTCTGAAATAAAGTGAACGATGGTAACAGCAGTTCAGCGCGCGTGGAGGCTAACGGACTAATACTTGATCATATTGGCGAATACGATCAGAACGGCGCCGATCGCGATCCAGATGCACATCAGCGGCCAGAAAAATTTCACCCATTTCTGATACGGGATGCCGGAAACGGCCAAGCTGCCCATCAGTGCCGAGGAAGTCGGCAAAATCATATTCGAAATTCCGTCGCCGAGCTGGAAGGCGAATACGGTTGTTTGGCGGGTCACGCCGAGCAGGTCGGAGAGCGGCACCATAATCGGCATCGTCGTTACCGCCATACCGGTGCCGGATGTGATGAAGACGTTCATGACGTTTTGGAACACATACATGCCCAGCACCTGAACGGAGCCCGGAAGCTCGCTGACGAGCGCGGCCAAGCCGTTGACGATGGAATCGATGACGCTGCCCTGTTCCAGCACGACGATGATCCCGCGGGCAAAACCGATAATAAGTGCACCGTACGTGATCGCTTTGGCGCCTTTGACAAATTCGGTCGCAATCTTGCTTGGCCCATACCCGGCGCAGAAGCCGGACACGATCCCCATGGTCAGGAACAGGGCGGCCAATTCCTCGATCCACCAATCTTTTTGCGAAACGCCCCAAATGAGCGCGGCAAATCCGCTGACCACGGTGGCGATCGTCAAAACATGCTTAAGCTGCATACGCTGCAGTTTGGAGAAGTCGAGCACCTGTGCATCCGACTCTTTTTCCAGGTCGTACACCAATCCAGCGGAAGGGTTGTTCCGCACTTTGCCCGCGTAGCGGATCAGATACAAGCTGGTCGCCGCAATCAGGCAGACGAGCAGGATAATCCGCAGCCAGGCCCCGGAAAAAATCGGCACTTGGGCAATCGCCTGGGCAAGTCCGACGTTAAAAGGATTCAGGATGCCGGCGGTAAAGCCGCAGGAGGCTCCGAGGGAAATCATCGCCGTGCCCGTCAGCGCGTCGAACCCAAGGGCTCTGGCGATGGCGATGCCGATCGGCACGAACACCATCACCTCAGTGGACATGCCCATCGTGAACCCGGCGACGGAGAAAAGAGTAATAAAAATGGGGATGACCCATTTGCCTTTATTCGCAAACTTCCTGGCGACGCGTCCGGTAACGGCCTCGATCGTCCCTGTCGACGAAATGATCTCAAAGGTGCCGCCGATAATCAGAATGAAAAAGACAACGTCGGCGGAGTCGACAAGCCCGTGCACAATCGACTTCGGCAGGCTTACCAGACCGACCGGGCTGGCTTCGACCTGATGATAGGAACCGGGGACGACGAGCGATTTGCCTGTCGCCTCATCTTTGACCCGGTCGAATTGACCGGCCGGAATGACATACGTCAGCAATGCGGCGACCAGCACCAGAAAAATCAAAATGACATACGTATGAGGCATTTTAAACCAGTT
The DNA here is from genome assembly GCF_046567315.2 of Paenibacillus lacisediminis. Taxonomy (NCBI): domain Bacteria; kingdom Bacillati; phylum Bacillota; class Bacilli; order Caryophanales; family Paenibacillaceae; genus Paenibacillus; species Paenibacillus lacisediminis. Next base: position 335,571 of record NZ_JBKIAX020000001.1, read on the forward strand.
GCGGGACGTTTGTTTAATCGTGCTGTTCATGAGCCTTGTCCTCCGTTTCTTTGCGCTTTCCATGTTTCGAATTCGTTTCTTACCTGGCGCATCGCTTCTTGGTTATAACATAAATCGTAAGCTGTCAGGGCCAGCGATTTAGCGGCCCGGTTCAACTCGATCATGCCTTCCTCGGAACCGGCAAGCGCGGCGAATTCCGGGGTATGCGTAGTCGCGTCGCCAAGCCGGATATAAGGATGGATCGCGGCGGTCATTTGGCTGACGTTGCCGATGTCCGACGATCCGACACCGCCTTTTTGCGGCGGATCATTGACCTCAATACCGAGGGCCTCTAGGTTTTGGGCGAACAATTCCGCCAAAGCCTTGTTGTTGTTGCGCTCGGCATAAATCAGCCCCTCAGCGATATCGACGGTGGCGCCAACGCCTTCGGCGGCGGCCCGGACGGCCCGGTACACCTTGGTTCTGACCTCTTCAAGCTCCTTCACGGTGGACGCTCTCAGGATAAATACCATTTCCGCAAGCTCCGGCACAACGTTTGGCGCGTCCCCGCCTTTGGTAATAATGCCGTGAATCCGCACGTCCTCTTTCATAAATTGCCGCAGCGAATTGATCGCTACATATGCGTTGACGAGCGCATCGAGCGCGCTGATGCCTTTTTCCGGGGCAGAGGAGGCGTGCGCCTGCTTCCCGCGGAACGTAAAGGTCGCGTCCACGCAGGCGAGAGCGCCGCGCAGCACCATCGTTTTGTTCTGCGGATGGACCATCATGGCCGCGTCCACCTCGTCGAACACGCCGTTTTGGCACATGATGATTTTGCCGCCGCCTTCCTCTTCGGCGGGGGTGCCGAGCACGACGATTTTGCCGGGCAGCTGCGGACAGGCGTCCTTCAGGGCCAGCGCGGCGCCGACCGCCGCCGTGCCGATCAAGTTATGGCCGCAGGCGTGGCCGATGCCCGGCAGCGCATCGTATTCGGCCAGCAGCGCGATCGTCGGTCCGCCCGGCGCGCCTTCCCAAGTTGCCCGGAAAGAGGTCGGCAGCTCGGAAATGCCTTTTTCCACCTGAAACCCGGCTTCGATCAACGGCTCAGTAAGCCAAGCTTGGGCTTGGTGCTCATGAAAGCTAAGCTCCGGATTGGCGTGAATCCGCAGCGAAATTTCCCGCAGCAGTGTGTCGCGCTCGTCAACCGCCTGAATAATTTGTTGTTTATGTTCTTTTCCAAGTTGCATGTTCATGCTTATCCCACCTGTTCTTTATTCTGAGTGCCCGCGGTTAACCGCAAACATAAAATCGTATATTTATGCAATAATATGAATTAAATAATAAAGGCTCCGGCGGGGAGATGTACAATTAAGATATTTTTGTGCAAGGCCCAAAAAATATTTATGGATATGTAAGGGCAAAAAAGAAGCCCCGCGCCGCTGGCGGGACTCCTAGTAGACGGTTCCATAAATAAGGTTGGACAACTCAGGAGAAAATAGGAGGGGAAATAACGGACTCCTTCTAGAAATCGGTGCTTTTACAGCTGGCAATTGGACCGACCAACCAACCGACGGCCTTCAAAATAGCGGAATTTTATGTTCTTATTATCCGGAGTCAGGGCATGTTCATATCCATTAGCGGTATTTTTTGTGCTTATTTCCCGCGAATGATCCAGAACGAGGGAATTCCCGTGCGACCGGGGAAAATAGCGACATCAATTGCCTCTATTTCGTTTTGAATGGAGGATAGCGCTGGAATAACGCCCTTTTTTGCCCTTATATTTTTCGCTGGAGTTTCTCAGGGGCTGGCCGCCTGACCGCGTTATTAACGGATCGTTCTACTGGGCACCTCCGGAAGGATGTTCCGTCTTCATAAAATCGATGAACCGTTCCGCGATCGCCAGCTCCTGGGTGGATTCACGGTACAGCATCCACGTGTTCCGCCGGATCGGCTCGCCGCTTCCTCTTATAAGCTCAACAGTATACAGCCCGTCCTCGGGTTTGACGAATACCCCCGGAACGATGGAGTATCCGAGCCCGTGCTTGACCATCTCCTTGCAGGTTTCGTAGGCGTCCACCTGCATCGCGATGGAGGGAGGCGCATCGTAATGCTCATGCCACCAAGCTTGTATCGTTTGGCTGAAATGGGACGGGGTTTGGCGGACTGCCTTGGCTTTCGGCTCGCTGTAATGGATATGCGGCAGCTCCGGCAGCTTGTCCAGGTCGACCGGCTCTTTGGAGATCAGGCAGATCGGTTCGTCATGCAGCAGGTAACGCGATTCTCCCCAAGGGTAATCCCCGCGCACGATCCCGATATGGATCTCCTGATCGGCCAGCAAATCCAAAATTTCCGGGCTGAGCGCACAGGTGACGTTGAACTGGACCTCGGGGTACAGAGCCTTGAATGTTTTGAGCAGGGGAGGGAGCTTGTACAGGCCATAATAGCTGGCGACACCGAGACGAAGCGTGCCCCTGACCCGGCTGCCCATATTCAGGAGATAATCTTTTAGCCGCTTCAGTTCGTCCCGATTTTTTTTCGCAAAGGCGGCCAATACCTCGCCCTCGGGGGTCAGGTAAGTCCCCTTGGCATGTTTAACAATCAGCGGCACGCCGAAATCGCGTTCCATCTGTTGAATCCGGTAGGTCAATGCCGGCTGCGTCATATACAGCCGTTCCGCGGCTTTGGTCAGGCTTTGCTCCAGGGCAACGTATTGCAGTATCGCGGCGTCTTTGTCATCCACGTGAAAGGCTCCTTTTCATCCGCATCATTATAAGTTCTATCATATCATACAGGATCGGCAGAACCGCAGAAAACGCCCAAGTGTGTTGATTTTTGTTGACACTGGCTAAGCAACAAGAATATACTATATATGAACATTTACTCATATATCGTTTTTTATTGAGGAGTGAGCATGCGGATGGAAACGACTGCTGGGATAGTTAGACGTAAATTTGTGTTAGAAGGCTTGGATTGCGCCAACTGCGCGATGAAAATCGAGAATGGTGTCCAAAACATCGACGGGGTTTCGGCTTGTTCGGTGAATTTTGTCAACAAAACGTTAACCATGGAAATGGCTGTGAACCGCAGCGAGGAGATCCTGGAGCAGGCCAAGAAAAAAATTCGCGCATTAGAGCCTGACGTCAAGGTATTGGAGCACGGGGCGGCGGGAGTTAAACGGGCCCATAACCACGATCATGGACACGGTCATGATCACGCGAATGATCACGCGAATGATCACGGCACCGAAGCGGCGGAGGATGGACACGGCCATTCCCATGACCATGGGGCGCAAAGCCTGAAAATGATGGTTGCCCGTCTGGCAGCAGGCCTTGTCATTGGCGCGGCGGCGTTCATGTTACCCTTGGGCCGGGAGCTTGAACTGATCCTGTTTCTGGCCTCCTACCTTGTGGTGGGCGGGGATATCGTCTACAAGGCGCTGAAAAATATCGTCAGGGGCCAAGTGTTCGATGAAAACTTCCTGATGGCAATCGCGACCGTCGGCGCGTTTGTGATCGGGGAGTACCCCGAAGGCGTGGCCGTTATGCTCTTCTACCAGGTTGGCGAACTGTTCCAGAGCATTGCCGTCAACCGGTCGCGGAAATCGATCAGCGCGCTGATGGATATTAGACCGGATTTTGCCAATTTGAAAGCGGGCGACGAAATCAAACGCGTGAGCCCGGAGGAAGTGCGGATCGGAGATCTGATCATCGTTCGTCCCGGCGAAAAGGTACCTCTTGACGGCAAAGTTGCGGATGGGAACTCGGCTATGGATACCTCGGCGCTGACCGGCGAGTCCGTACCGCGCGAAGTGGCTGCCGGCGATGACGTGCTGAGCGGATTTATCAACAAAAACGGGGTTTTGACGATCGAGGTCACGAAGGTGTTCGGCGAGTCGACCGTGGCCAAAATTCTCGATCTGGTGGAGAATGCCAGCAGCAAAAAAGCGCCGACGGAAAACTTCATTACAAAGTTTGCCCGTTACTACACGCCGTTTGTCGTCATTGTCGCCGCTTTGCTGGCCGTGCTTCCTCCGTTGATCATTAGCGGCGCGACCTTCGCGGATTGGGTATACCGGGCGCTTATCTTTTTGGTTATTTCCTGTCCTTGCGCCCTGGTGGTTTCGATTCCGCTCGGCTTCTTCGGCGGCATCGGCGCTTCTTCCAAGAACGGCGTGCTGGTCAAGGGCAGCAATTACCTGGAAGCGCTGAATGACGTCAAATACGTCGTGTTCGATAAAACGGGAACGCTGACCAAAGGCGCCTTTAAAGTGAACGGCATTTATCCGCAAAACGGATGGACCGAACAGGAGCTGCTGCGTCAGGCCGCTTTTGCCGAGATGCACTCTACCCATCCGATTGCTCAGTCGATCAGAGAAGCTTATGGACGGGAACTAAATGAAGAACTGCTTGCGGGTTACAACGAAATATCGGGCCATGGCATCCAGGTTACGTTCGAAGGCAGGGAGGTGCTGGCCGGTAACGCGAAGCTCATGAAACGGGAAAATATCGATTTCGCCGCGCCTACCGAGCTGGGTACCATAGTGCATGTTGCGATCGACAAGCAATATGCCGGTTATTTGGTCATAGCCGACGAGGTCAAGGAAGATTCGGCGCAGGCGATCCGTTCCCTGAAAAATCTCGGTGTGAAGAAGATTGTGATGCTGACGGGCGATATCAAGGCGGTGGGCGAAGCGATCGGCAAAAAGCTGGGCGTCGACGAGGTACGGGCCGAACTGCTGCCGCAGCATAAGGTGGAGGAACTGGAAAAGATCGATCGCCAGAAATCGAGCAAAGAAAAGATCGTGTTCGTCGGCGACGGGATCAACGACACACCGGTGTTGGCCAGAGCCGATGTCGGCGTGGCCATGGGCGGCCTCGGGTCCGACGCGGCGATTGAAGCGGCCGATATCGTCATCATGACCGACGAGCCCTCCAAGCTGGCTTCCGCGATTCATATTGCGAAAAGAACCCGGCGTATCGTCTGGCAGAACATTATTTTTGCGCTGCTCGTCAAAGCGGTCTTCCTGCTCCTGGGCGCGTTTGGGATCGCGACAATGTGGGAAGCGGTGTTCTCGGATGTGGGCGTCACCCTGCTTGCTGTTTTAAACGCAATGCGCGTCATGAAGATCAAGCCCAATTTGAGTTAAGGGAATTTGGCTTGGGTAAGATATGCAATCGCAGATCCGCTCTCGTACCGGGCCGCAGCGTGCTGCTCACCGTATCCGGTACGGGGCCGCTCTGCGGTTTTTCGTATCATCCGTGGTTGGTGTGCTGAAGGGTTTGGAGAAAAATCTGCTCGATGTGAGCGTCGTCAAGCGAATAAAAGGCCGTCTTTCCGACCTTGCGCCGCTTAACGATTCTCAGGTTGCGCAGGTACCGCAGCTGGTGGGAAACGGCCGACTGCCCCATTTCAAGCAGCACCGTCAAATCATGGACGCACAATTCCCTTTTTAGCAGGGCGCTGATGATTTTGACGCGCGTCGGATCGCTGAATGCCTTAAACCAGTCGGCAAACTGAATCGCCGCTTGGTCATCGATGAGCTCTGCTTTAATCGCAGCCAAATCCCCCGGGGATCCCGAGCAGCTTGTATCGCATTCTTCTGCCGAATTTGCCGTATTTATCGAACGTGTCATTAACTATCACCCTTCTGCCAGGCGTTTATATATATTATACTTAAACGAAATCATTACTATTAAAAGATCGCTGTCATCACAGTAACATAATGTCCATCTTGGAGCAAGATACGGAGTATTGTCATAAAAAAAGCGCACGGGAGATTTTTTCTCCCGCGCGCTTTGGCGTTTAGCGGTAAGCCGGCAGCCAGTCGCCGTGCGCTTCGATCAAGTCGTCGCATAGCGCGGCGATATCGTCCATGGACAGCTCCGCTGAAGTATGTGGATCCAGCATCGCCGCATGGTAAATATGCTCTTTTTTGCCGGTGATGGCCGCTTCGATCGTTAACAGTTGGGTGTTGATGTTCGTCCGGTTCAAAGCCGCGCACTGTGGAGGAAGATCGCCGACATAAGTCGGAGTAACGCCGCTGGCGTCCACCAGACAAGGCACTTCGACGCAAGCTTCTTTCGGAAGGTTAGGAATCAGCCCGGTGTTCATCACGTTGCCGCCGATTTTGAACGGCACGTCGGTTTCAATCGCTTCCATGATATAGGAGGCGTATTCATGTGAACGCTCATGTTTCAATTCCGTGTTGTTAACGAGCTCCTCCCGCATTTTTTCCCAGTTAGCGATCTGGCTCACACAGCGGCGCGGGTATTCGTCCAATGGGATTTGGAAGCGGCCGATCAGCTCGGGATAATTGCGTTTGATAAAGTAAGGATGATATTCGGCGTTATGCTCCGACGATTCCGTGATGTAATAGCCGAATTTCAGCATCATCTCAAAGCGCACCATGTCCTTGTGAGGCTGTTTTTGTTTTTCCGCCGCCCGCCGTTTGATTTCCGGATACAAATCCACGCCGTCCCGGGTAACCTCCAGCAGCCAGGCCATGTGGTTGATCCCGGCGATCTTCGCCTGCACTCCGGTTTTGTCCATTTCCAAGCTCTTGAACAAATCGGGGATGCAGGCCTGTACGCTGTGGCAAAGCCCGACGGTACGCACTTGGCCGTATGTGTTCATCACGTTCGTCAGCACGGCCATCGGATTCGTGTAATTCAAAAACAGGGCGTCAGGACAGACTTCACGCATATCGGCGGCAAATTCCAACATGACCGGAATCGTCCTGAGGTTGCGGAAGATGCCGCCGATCCCAACCGTGTCGGCGATCGTCTGGCGCAGCCCGTATTTCTTGGGGATTTCGAAATCCGTGATGGTGCAAGGATCGTAGCCGCCGACCTGAATGGCGTTAATTACGTATTTTGCGCCCCGCAAGGCTTCTTTGCGGTCGCTGTAAGCTTTGACGACGCAGGTGCTGCCGCTGCTGCGCTTCAGATTGTTTAGCATGTTCTCCGAATCCCGCAGCCGCTCAAGATCGATATCGTACAGCGCCAATTCAAATCCCTGCAGAGCGGGCGTTTGCATGCAGTCGCCCAGCACATTTTTGGCAAAAACCGTGCTTCCGGCCCCGATAAATGTAATTTTAAACATTGAAAAGATCCTCCTTTTAAGTACACAGCCGAGCGGCAAATGGCCGTTGGTATCGCTTGATACCCCTTGGATTGCCGCGCTCTTACGGCTTATATTCATGTCTTCAATATAGCTTAGGCGGAAGAGGAAAAGTATGGAGGAATCGAAGATAGATATGGATAAATGTTGTGTATAGAATCTGAAATGCAGTAGACTGGTAAGGAAGCCGAAAATGTTCTTGATCCGGAGGTTTGTGATGATTCCCGACCATTACATGTTTGAAGACAACATCAATCCCGATTTCCGGGAAAAAGACGTGACCCTGCTGTTCAGCGGGGAAGGCCGCCCTATTCCCGCTCATAAAATCGGGCCGTCCGTGCATGACTATTATCTTATCCACAGTGTCCTGGAGGGAGAAGGGGAGTTTCGCTGGAGGGATCAATACCGCCGCTGCTGTCAGGGTGATACTTTTGTTATTTTTCCGGGCGTATTGTTTTCCTATGAGGCAGATACACAAAAGCCCTGGCATTATGCTTGGGTTGCCCTAAAAGGAACGGGCGTCTCCAGGCAGCTGGCCGACATCGGCATTACGCCAGGCAATCCTGTATGCCATTCCGGGGACATCGCGGCCTTACATCTCCTCTATACCCGGATTCGCTCGGCGTTCCGGCAAGCGGATGACCCAAGGCTGGAGAGCCTGGAAGCGTCGGGATGGCTGGCGCTGTTGTTTCATCAGTTTGGGCTCGCGAACCGGGAGACGCTGCAAGCTCCCGAAACGCTGGAGCCCGCGATGATCGACCGGCAGGTGGAACAGGCGGTCCGCTGGATTACGCTGCAATACCATCAGCCGATCAGCATCGGCGAGCTGTCCCGCAAGCTCGGTTACCACCGGGCCCATCTGTTCCACGCTTTTAAGGCGCGAACGGGGCTTTCGCCCAAACAGTATTTAATGAAGGTGCGGATCGAGAAGGCGAAGGAACTCTTGGCAGGCCCGCTCACCGTGGACCAGATTGCCGCCTCGGTCGGCTTTAACGACGCTCTTTATTTTTCACGCCAGTTCAAAAAAGCGACCGGGCTGCCGCCAAGCGAATACCGGAAGCTGTAACACGCGTTTTATCCGAATTGACCTCTGTAATCGGCATATGATAATATTTTATAAGTAACTTTTTGAGCAATCTCTATAAGTGCGAGTTCAAAAAGTCAGGTTTTCAGGACCGAGAAGATTGGATGAAGCTAGGGACTGAGTAGCGGAGCGTAGGGTGACCTACGTGAGCAACGGAAGGCCCGGCTGAATTCAAGATTCGACGTCGAATCCTCTTCATGTACCGCTTCGTCATGGAAAGATGACTTTTTGAACAACCTCTATAAGGTGGGGATTTGGAATGTTGTATATCAAGTTGGTCAAACTCGTCAGAACACGCCGCTCCGTACAAATGAACACGATGAAGCGTTGTACGGAGCTTAATCAGGGAGCGTAAAGCTTCCTATATTCATCGGCTGAATGGTCTTTTTTAAAAAGCGTAGCTTTACTATGCTTTTTTAAGTGTGACCATTGGCCGAGAGTAAGGGCCGTCGACAATGCTTGTCGATGGCCTTTTGCATTTGGCGGCGAGTTCACCGTACGTTATACCGTTCGACTGACTTGCGCCTTAATCATCAAGCAGAGGGCCGGCGTCTAAAAACGCTGCTCTCTGCTTTTTTTATTTTTACCATTAAGAAAAGAGGAACCGAAATGAGCTTACTTCAAGTTGAAAACCTACTGCATAGCTTTGGAGATAAAAAGTTGTACGACAATGCATCCTTTGAATTATACAAGGGCGAACACATGGGAATCGTTGGCCAAAACGGGGCGGGAAAAAGCACGCTGATCCGCGTCTTGCTGGGCGAAATCATTCCGGATCATGGCAGCGTCAAGTGGCAGTCGCAGATTCAGATTGGACACTTGGATCAATATGCCGAAATCGACGGAAACGATACGATTGCCGAATATCTGAAGACGGCGTATGCCGATTTGTTCGAGATGGAGCGCCGTATGAACCGGCTATACGAGGAAAGCGCGGCGACCGGGGATAGCGCCATGCTGCTCCAGGCTGCGGAATATCAGGAGAAGCTGGAAGCGCGGGATTTTTACCAGGTCGACAGCCAGATTTTGAAGGTCGCTTCGGGACTTGGCATCGACGCCATCGGCATGCAGCGCCAAATCGGGGAGTTAAGCGGAGGGCAGCGGGCGAAGGTGATATTGGCCAAACTTTTAATTGAAAAACCGCACGTCTTGCTGCTGGATGAACCGACGAATTTTCTGGATAAGGAGCATGTCGCGTGGCTGGCTGGTTATCTGGCGGATTTTGCCGGTGCTTTTATCGTCGTGTCCCATGACTTCGAGTTTTTGGAGAAGGTGACTACCTGTATTTGTGACATCGAGTTCGGGACGATCAAAAAATATTACGGCAAATACTCCGACTTCCTGCGGCAAAAAGAGCATCTGCGAGAAGATTACGTGCGACGGTATCACGCCCAGCAGAAAAAGATCGAAAAGACGGAGGAGTACATCCGCCGGAATATCGCCGGCGTCAACTCCAGAATCGCCCAGGGGCGCAGGAAGCAGCTCGAACGGATGGAAAAGCTGGCTCCGCCGGCGTTTACCCATAAGCCGTCGATCCGCTTCCGCGAGCTCCCGCTATCCGCGCAAACCTCGCTTAAAGTCAGCGATCTTGAAGTCGGATATGGCGCTCCGCTGTTGCCGAAAATCCATTTTTCCGTAATGGGGGGACAAAAGCTCGTGATTACCGGTTTCAACGGGATCGGGAAATCGACGCTGCTGAATACGCTGGTCGGGCGGCTTGCCGCCGTTTCCGGGAGATTCCGGTTTTCGGAGCAGGCCAAAGTCGGGTATTACGAACAGGATCTGAAATGGGACAACGGCGCGCTTACCCCGCTGCAAATCATATCGGAACAGTATCCGAGCCTTGGCATGAAGGAAATCCGCCGTTACCTGGCGTTGTGTGGTGTGAAGGACGATTTGGTTACCCAGGAAATCCGCACTTTGAGCGGCGGCGAGCAATCCAAAGTCAAATTGTGCGGCCTGATACTTTCGCCTTGCAATTTTCTGATCCTGGACGAACCGACGAACCATCTGGATGCGGAAACGAAGGCGGCTTTGCAGGACGCTTTGCGGCAATTTCAGGGCAGCGTTATCCTCGTGTCCCATGAGGAGCGGTTTTATCGGGAGTGGGCGGACAAGGTCATTAGTTTGGGATAAACCACGCGTCAAACTTTGGAACCGTTAAACGGTCAGGGTAGGGACGAGGTTATGTGCGGATTTCGCCATCTGAAAGTTCAGCTCCAAAACGCGGGCAGCGGGAGGGATAAACTCCTGGGCTCGCGTTTTTTCAGGGTTATGCATCCTGAACCGGCGGCCACGCGGGATCAAATGCAAAAGTGCATTTGAATTTCCCGGCATATGCCATTTTGGAGCGGTTGAAATGCAAAAGTACATCTGATTTGGGGCTATTCGAGAAAAAAGTATCTTTTGACCGGAAATGAACTGCACATTTGCATTTGACGAGCCTGTTTCGAGGGATTTCGACGAAAATCGCCTGCACTTTTGCGCTTTGCGGGAGTTGGCGCCCCAAGTTGTATAAACAAAAGACCTGACCGCCAGTCAGGTCTTTCACGTAATATCTTAAGCCCCAAGGAACATTTTCATGTCCTCTTCCACGCTCGTAATGCCGCCGATACCGAAATTTTCGATTAATACTTTGGCGACGTTCGGTGACAGGAATGCGGGCAGCGTTGGCCCCAGGTGGATGTTTTTGACCCCGAGGTACAGCAGGGCCAGCAGCACGATAACCGCCTTCTGTTCATACCAGGCGATATTGTAGGAAATCGGCAGGTCGTTGATGTCTTCCAGGCCGAAAATTTCCTTTAATTTCAGCGCGATGACGGCCAGCGAATAGGAGTCGTTGCATTGACCGGCGTCCAGTACACGGGGAATGCCGCCGATCTCGCCCAAATCAAGCTTGTTGTATTTATATTTGGCGCAGCCGGCGGTCAGGATGACCGTATCGCGGGGAAGCTCCCGGGCAAAGTCCGTGTAGTAAGAACGCGATTTCATCCGTCCGTCGCAGCCGGCCATCACGAAAAATCTTTTGATCGCGCCGGTTTTGACGGCTTCCACCACTTGATCGGCGATGCTGGTCACGGTATGGTGGGCAAAACCGCCGACAATTTCGCCGCTCTCCAGTTCGGTCGGAGCTTCGCAGCGTTTGGCGTGCGCGATGATTTCCGAAAAATCCTTCGGCTGGCCGTCCGGACCTTCCGGGATATGCCGCACGCCGGAAAAGCCGGTGTTGCCGGTCGTATACATGCGGTCCTTGTAGCTTGCCTTCGGTGGTACGATACAGTTGGTGGTCATCAGAATCGGCCCATTGAACGCGGCGAATTCCGTTGTTTGCAGCCACCAAGCATTGCCGTAGTTGCCGACAAAATGCTCGTATTTCTTAAAGGCCGGATAGTAGTGGGCCGGCAGCATTTCGCTGTGGGTGTACACGTCCACGCCGGTGCCTTCGGTTTGCCGCAGCAGTTCCTCCAGGTCTTTCAAATCGTGGCCGCTGATCAGAATCCCCGGCCGGTTCCCCACGCCAATATTGACTTTGGTCACTTCGGGGTGGCCGTAGGTGCCGGTATTGGCCTCGTCAAGCAGGGACATGGCCTCCACGCCATATTTGCCCGCCTCCATCACCAAACCGACGAGGTCGTCCGCCGTTAAGGAATCGTCCAAAGTAGCGGCCAGCGCCCGGCGCATAAACAAGTCGATTTGCGGGTTGGAATGGTCCAATTGAAGGGCGTGATACGTATAGGCGGCCATCCCTTTGAGACCGTAGGTGAGCAGCTCGCGCAAAGAGCGAATGTCCGCATCGGCGGTGGCGAGTACGCCAACACTCTTAGCTTTGGCGTCAAACGACGCTTCGTCGTCCGCCTGCCAAACCGCCGCGTCGGGAAGCTCCGCCGCAGCGCCTGTACGCTGTTCCTCCCAGTGGCGTCTTACTTCGTCGCGCAGAGCAAGCGCTTCGCGGATTTTGGCGACGAACACGTCGCGGTCAAAATTGGCGTTCGTAATCGTGGCGAACAGTGAATCCATAATAAAGACCGATGCACGCCGGTCTAAAACTTCAGGGAGCTCGGTCCCCACGGAGAAAAAGGAAATGCCTTTCAGCACATAGATGAGCAAATCCTGCAGGTTGGCCACGTCATGCGGTTTGCCGCAGACGCCCTTGATCGTGCAGCCGGTCCCGCCGGCCGACTCCTGGCATTGAAAACAAAACATGGACGGCTGCGAAATGTCCGGATTCGAAGCTGTTTGGTTCATTTCAAAATAACCTCCTTTGGGAGAATTTAACGGATATACAGAAGAATACCGCCGGAACGGCCGCAGCCGGGTGATTGTAATCACTCTAATTGGGGCTAGGGTCTAAACGAACGTTGAACTTTTTTTGAAGTAGATATAACATTTTCAGAGGCTGGCCCATCTAATCTTGCAGAGGGCCCTCAAAAGGAGTTGAAATTCGTGCAACAAGATATGGTACTGGAAGTTAGGCGCGCGCAGCGGGGGGATCGTGAGGCGTTTATCCGGCTCTTCCGGAAGCTGGAACCCGAACTGTACGGCTTGGCGAAGTCCATTGTGAGACGTGACGAAGATTGTGCGGACGCATTTCAGGAAACAACGCTTAAAGCGTATAAATCATTGTCGACATTGCGGCAGCCGAAATATTTTAAAACCTGGGTAATTCGGATTTTAATCAATGAATGTAATCAATTATTACGCATGCGCAGTAGAACCGTCGTGATGGCGGAGCTGCCGGAACCGGCGGGAGAGGCGCGGTTTACCGGGGAGTATGAAGAGAACCGCAAGCAGGATCTCCGCGAGGCGGTGGAAAACCTGGATGAAACTTTAAGAATCGTTATCCATCTTTTTTATTATCAGGATTTACCGATCAAAGAGGTCGCGGGTGTGCTGGAAATTTCGGAGGGAGCTGTCCGGGCGCGCCTGCATAGGGCCAGAGGAATATTGGCCGACAAGGTTAAGCAAATGGGGAAGGAGGAGCTGGCTTATGGAAACGCATGACCTTGAAAAAACGCTTCGCGACATCGGTAAGGAACGGATGACCGAGGTCAGAGAGGTTCCTGATATTATTCGCCGCCGCCAGGATGAAGTCTACGCTTCCTTGGCCGATCTTCCGATGCAGACCCGAAGCGGCCGAAAATCCCGCTTTTCTAGGACTTTTAAAGTGGGGGCGGCAGCCGCCGCCGCAATCGCCGTTTTGACGATCGGGCTGGGCAGTGCCATGGTGTCGCCGGCGCTGGCCGAATCGCTCAAAAATGTCCCTATCCTTGGCGGCATCTTCAAATTGGCCGGCGATCTGGGGCTGCAGACGGCAGAGGAGCGCGGACTGGCCGAGGAAACGGATGCAAGCGTCACCCATGATGGAATAACCCTTCGTATCCCTCAGGTTGTTTATGATGGTATTCGCCTAACTATGGCCGTCAAGCGCGAAGGAGAAGGGTTTACCGGAGGAATCATGGACCGCGAGTTCGTGGGTGAAGGCTGGGAGAGGGATGCAATTCTCCAAAGAGGGGCTGTAGACCATTGGGAGATGCTGATTGATGGCCAACCATCTTATAATTCTAAAAGTTATAAATTTTCTTCGAAAGGGTCTCCGACAGCCGATCCCAATGCGGCGCTGTACGAGTTGTCAGCCATTTCGGAAACGGGCGATTCGTCACAGCTTCTTCCCGATCGTTTTGTACTGACGGCCAAATTTTGGCTGGAAGGCGTTGAGGAGCCGTTCGTTTTCGAACTGCCCGTTCGCAAAAACGCGGATCGTCTCGTTGAAACCTTTGGAGAAACGAGAGAGTGGAACGGTATTACATTTACGCTTGAGCAAATCCAATATACGCCGATTACGACGAAGGTAGTTTTCGACATCAATGTAGACGATAAAGCAAGTAGACCACTTAGGAATAATTTACTGTTCGACCTGTGTGACGACCAAGGCAGGAACTTGGAATTGATAGGTGGCATAGGAATCTACTTCGATAATGGACAGATGCACATGCGGAATGAAATGATGTTTGACCGGCTGGAGGAGGTTCCGGATACGATTACGCTTAAACCGTTTCAGCCTGAATATGCCGACCCGTCGACCAAGCTGGGGGAATCGGGACAATATAAAGTCGACAGCAACGGAAAGATGGTTAAGCATTACGTGAAGGAACTGGAGATTACCGTTCCGGTAAACCGGGCGGGTTTGGAAAAACTGTATGGCAATCAGAATTAACCCAGGGAAAAGGCAACGGCGAAATGATTAAGAACTATATCAAAGAGCTCGAACTCACCGTTGCGGTCAAGTAAAAGCAAAACCGGTAATGGACGGCCTGCAGCAAAGCGTTGCAGGCTTTTACAATTTTTACGCTCAGAATATAACGTTTTGTTTTACTTATCCATCTAATCTATAGAGCGCTCAAAAAAGAAAAATATATGTCCAGGACATAAAAAGGGAATTCTCGAAAATCAATTTTATGGAGGGCTTTCAGTGAAAAAAGCATATAAAGTGATGACTACCGCAGCTTTAATGGGGATGCTGCTCGGCGGAACGGCTTGGGGAACAGTGGAAGCAGCCGGTTCGGCAAAGGCCAAAGCGCCGGCAGTGAGCAGCGCGGCGCAAGCTTCTGCGGCCAAAGCCGACAGCGTTACCCAGAACGGCATTACGCTGACCGTCAGCAAAGCACTGTATGACGGCAACTATGTCAGCCTTACGCTGCAGCGGAGCGGTACAGGGTATACCGGCGGCATCACCGAAGGGAAGTTTAATGAAGCGACCGAGGAATACGAGCGGCCCAAAGGCGCGATTAAAAACATTGAAATGTTTATCAACGGCAAATCCATCTACGAGTTCGGCGGGGGAGGCCTAGGCAAAAGACCAAATCTTGGCTGGGGACCGCCTTCCACACCAGACACGTTGGAAGTTAAAATGGTCGATCCTTCCTGGATCGGCAGCAATGGCATGACTTCCCCGGCTTTCCCGGACAAGTTCAAGCTAACCGCGAAGATCACCCTGGAAGGCGTGGATAAGCCGTATACTTTTGATTTTTCGCTGCAAAAAAATGCGGAAAATTTGCAAGCCCTAAAGCCGAATCTGACGAAAAAACGCGGGGATTACAGCGTCACCTTAAGCAAACTTAATGTGACATCGACCTCCACCCGAATTCAGTTGATCGAGAAAGGGTTGGACAAAAACAAGCCTTCGCATATCATGTATGAAGCTGTGGATGATCAAGGGAACGAGCTGGATATGATGTCCGGTCATGGAAGTGACGAGAATAACAAAAATGGCGATACGTATAATGACTTTGTGTTCAGTGCTCCGGGGAAAGGCGCCAAGTCGATCACAATCAAAGCATTCGAGCCCGATTTCGTACCCGATGATCCAAACGATCCATCATCCCCCGGCATATTTAAAACGGACAGCAACGGTGAAACCATTAAGAACTATATCAAAGAGCTGGAAATGACGGTTAATATTAAGTAAAAGTCAAATCCGGCAGTGGGCGGGCCTGCAGCAAATCGCTGCAGGCTTTTAAATTTTTTCGCTCAAAATATAACGTTTTGGTGTACTCATCCATCTAATCCATTAGAGAGCTCAATGAAGAGAGGATTCTCGGAAATCAAATTTCATGGAGGGGTTTGAGTGAAAAATACATACAAGGTGATGTCTTCCGCGGCGCTGGCCGGCGCGCTGTTGTTCGGTACGGCCTGGGGGGCTGCGGAAGCGGCCGGGCCGAAAGTGGCAGCGACTTCAGCGGCGAAAAGCGGCGGGACGCTAAGTGCGGCCAAGGCCAAAGCTCCAAGCGTAACCCAGCAAGGCATTACGCTGGAGATCTCCCAAGCAATCTATGACGGCAACTATG
Source organism: Paenibacillus lacisediminis (assembly GCF_046567315.2). NCBI lineage: Bacteria > Bacillati > Bacillota > Bacilli > Caryophanales > Paenibacillaceae > Paenibacillus > Paenibacillus lacisediminis. Next base: position 351,597 of record NZ_JBKIAX020000001.1, read on the forward strand.
TCGGCATTACCCTGAAGCGGAGCGGCAAAGGGCTTACCGGCGAAATAGCTGGAAAATATGATGAAAAGACCCAGGATTATATTTATGAGAAAGGCGCAATTAAAGACATCAAGCTTTTTATCGACGGTAAATCCGTCTACGAGTTTGGTGGTGGAAAGTCTATGTCCCAAAGACCAGACATAAAACGGGGGCCAGGTGCTTCACCGGACACAATGAAAATTACAATGCTCGATCCATCCTGGCTTGGCGGCAATCTCAAAGCGTTTCCGGACAAGTTCAAGCTTACCGCCAAAGTGACTTTAGAGGGTGTGGACAAACCGTATACATTGGATATGACGTTGCAAAAAACCAAGGGACAGGCATTGAAACCAAATCTGACGAAAAAACGCGGGGATTACAGCGTCACCTTAAGTAAACTTAACGTAACATCGACCTCCACCCGAATTCAGTTGATCGAGAAAGGGTTGGACAAAAACAAGTCTTCGCATATCATGTATGAAGCTGTGGATGATCAAGGAAACGAGATGGATATGATTTCCAGTCATGGAAGTGACGAGAATAACAAAAATGGCGATACGTATAATGACTTTGTGTTCAGCGCTCCGGGGAAAGGCGCCAAGTCAATCACAATCAAAGCATTCGAGCCCGATTTCGTACCCGATGATCCAAACGATCCCAATTCTCCCGGCATATTTAAAACGGACAGCAACGGCAAACTCATTAAGAACTATATCAAAGAGCTGGAAATGACCGTAAAAGTAAAATAATCGTCTTAATTGGCTTGCTCTGTGCGCCGAGTGTTATGGCACAGAGCAAGCTTTTTTAGATTGCATAACATTCTGTTGGCAGATACTGCGGTAGATTGGACTTTTCCAATGAAATCCTAAAGAATAGAAATGATTTCAAAGTAATATATAACATTGAATTATATTACATAATAAGGTAATCTATAACTGGAAGATTTAAACAATACTAGACTCTATCAGATCGGGTATGACAAAACCCGACGGTAATCGCCAAAGGAGGGATGTCGAAAAACAAAGATTGCGTGCTTGCTGTCTACCGAATATTAACGAGACTACGAGAGACGGCAAAATAACTCACTTGGGAGGGATATTTTATGGTAAAGAGTAAAAATCGCTTTAAAAAACTGTCCGTGCTGGCGGTTGCGTTTATGATCGCCGGAACCTCTTATTCGGGATTTACGTCCCCGGCACAAGCGGCAGCTGATGAGCCTGCAGCCAGCGAAGCTTACGTGTGGAAAAACGTTGTGACCGGAGGCGGAGGCGGCTTTATACCTGGCATCATATTCAATACCAGCGAACCCAACCTCATCTATGCCCGTACAGACATCGGGGGCGCCTATCGCTGGGATCAAGGCACCGGGACTTGGAAGCAACTCCTGGGCTGGGTTGGTATGGATGATTGGAGCAAGAGCGGCGTCGACGCGCTCGCTACGGATCCTGTCGACCCGGACCGGCTCTATTTGGCGGTCGGCACGTATACGAACAGCTGGGATCCCGATAACGGGCGCATCCTGCGCTCCACCGACCGCGGCGAAACGTGGGAGGAAACGGAGCTGCCGTTCAAGGTCGGCGGCAATATGCCGGGCCGGTCGTTGGGAGAGCGGCTGGTTATTGATCCGAACCAGAACAACGTTCTTTATTTTGGCGCTCGCAGCGGAAACGGTTTATGGAAGAGCACCGACTACGGGGAGACCTGGAGCAAAGTAAGCCAGTTCCCGAATCCCGGCACTTATGTGGAAAATCCCGACTACGAATATCAAAGCGACATCACCGGGTTGGCCTGGATCACTTTTGATCCTGCAACAGGTTCGCGCGGACAAGCGACGCAGACGATTTACGTCGGGGTGGCGGATAAGAATGAAAGCGTGTACCGCTCCACGGACGGAGGCGAGACCTGGGAGGCGGTTCCGGGGCAGCCGAGCGGGTATTTGCCGCATCACGGCGTTCTTTCCTCCGAAGGCTTCTTGTATATTACTTACAGCGATGGCGCCGGACCATACGATGGCCACAAAGGCGAGGTGTGGAAGCTGAATACGTCCACCGGCGAATGGACCAATATCAGCCCGGTGCCGAGCAGCAGCGATGATAACTATTACGGATATGGCGGCCTCGCCGTCGATGCGCAGGATCCTGATACCGTCATGGTAGCCACGATGAACTCCTGGTGGCCGGACGCGATTATTTTTCGCAGCACTGACGGCGGAGCAAACTGGACCCGCATTTGGGACTGGAACGGTTATCCGAGCCGTACCTTCCGTTATACCCATGATATTTCCGCCGCCCCGTGGCTTGATTTTGAGAATATTCCGGCCCCGGAGGAAGTTTCACCGAAGCTCGGCTGGATGATCGGTGATCTGGAGATCGATCCGTTTAATTCCGACCGCATGATGTACGGAACCGGGGCGACCATTTACGGGACCGACAATTTAACGGAATGGGATAAAGGCGGTAAAATCGACCTGGAAGTGAAGGCCGTGGGGATTGAAGAAACCTCGGTGACCGATCTGATCAGTCCGCCATCGGGCGCTCATCTGCTCAGCGGAATGCTTGACGTGACCGGGTTCCGGCATGACGACCTTACCCAAGCTCCGGCGAAAATGTTTACGAATCCGAACGGGACCGTAGATATGGATTACGCCGAACTTGAGCCGGGCTTCATCGTCCGCGTTGCTACGGTGAACCGGACGGAGAAACCGAACGATAAAGCGATCGGTTACTCCCGCGATGGCGGCGGGAACTGGTACACCGGCGGTGAGCCGTCCGGCACTTCCGGCGGAGGCACGATTGCCCTGGCCGCTCGCGGCGAGAGCCTCGTCTGGAGCACCTCCGATGTCGGCGTGCATTATTCGAAGGGCGGCAATTCCTGGACCGCCAGCAGCGGCGTGCCTGCCGGAGCGCTCGTCGCCTCCGACCGCGTCAATTCCAGCCTGTTTTACGCTTTGTCCGGCGGAAGCTTATACGTCAGCCGTGACGGAGGAGCCACCTTTACGAAAACAAGTGCCACAGGACTTCCTGCATCCGGCGATCTTGATCTTAAAGCGATGCCTGGTCGGGAAGGGGATGTTTGGGTGGCTGGCGGCAGAGCGTCGGACGGTAACTCGGGTCTCTGGCATTCCAGCGATGCCGGTGCTACCTTTACAAAGCAGACTAGCGTGGAGGAGTCCAGCGTTATCGGGTTTGGCAAGGCTGCCCCGGGACGTAACGTCATGGCGCTGTACACGAGCGGGAAAATCGGCGGCGAGCGCGGCTTTTTCCGGTCCGATGACGGCGGCGATAGCTGGGTGCGCATTAACGATGATCAGCATCAATATGGCACCACCAATTCGGCCATTACCGGCGACCCGCGCATTTTCGGGCGTGTTTATGTCGGAACCAACGGCTACGGCATCGTCTATGGCGATTCGACGGTGACGCCGCAGGAACCAGAGGAACCAGGGGAACCGCAAGAACCGGAAGAACCGGGGCAAAATGCTACGATTTCGCCAACCTCGGCCACTTTCGACCTTAAGCAAAGCAACCAGGCCGATATCTTTGTGGCGCTGACGCTCAACGAGAAGACGTTTGCCGGCATTTATAACGGGACGACGCAGTTGAAGGAAGGCGAAGACTACACCGTCTCCGATTCGAAGGTGACGATTCTTCAAGAGTTTTTGGCGGCACAGCCGACAGGCGCATTGAAGCTGACCTTCCGTTTCAGCGCCGGGGCCGATGCCCAGCTAAACATTGCGATCGTGGATTCGACTAAGGCGCCAAGTGGCAGCCTGCGGATTGAAGCGGTCAACGGAACGCTGCAGTCTACGGCCAACACGCTGAATCCGCGCATCAGGCTAACCAACACCGGGACGGAGGAGCTCGCGCTGAAAGATGTTACTTTGCGTTATTTTTACACGGTTGACGGAGAAAAGGGGCAAAACTTGTTCTGTGACTGGACTCAGGTCGGCAGCAGCAATGTAACCGGGAACTTCGTCAAATTGCCGAAACCCGTAGGCGGGGCCGACAATTATGCGGAGCTCGGTTTTACCGAGGCGGCCGGCACGCTGGCTCCAGGCCAGACCATCGACCTGCATATTCGCATCTCCAAGGAAGATTGGAGCAATTACAACCAAAGCGACGACTATTCCTTCAACCCTGATGCCACGTCTTATGCCGAAACGCTCAAAATTACCGGATACGTTGGCGGGGCCCTGCAATGGGGACTTGAGCCTTAAGCGGCAAGAGGTAAAAGGCAAGGGATAATCAGTATAAAGCATATAGAGTGATACGTGAAAAGCGGAGCATGGGGCAAGAAGCTAATGCTTGAAAAATAGAAGTATGGGACAAGAAGCTGATGCCTGAAAAATGAAGTATGGGCAGCAGCCGATCCCCCCCCCTTTTGCTCCAAAACGAATGGTTGCAGTCATATTAGAGGCAGGCCGGCATGGGAGAAAAACGCCCACTTGCCGGCCTGTTTTTTGAGAAGAGGGGTTGAGCAGGTTAAGTTGCGGAGGCCACAGCTGGTCAAGGCTTCCCAAAGCCGTGGAATAACGGAAAAAAAGGGCGTTATTTTCTCCAAAAGTAAGGGTTACAGCTAAAATAAAGGAATTTTTTACCGCTATTGTTGGCAGATGAGGGGAAAGAGACGCTTTTTCCAAGTCTGGTTCCCAAATAGGAACTAAAAGTTCCGCTATTTTTTGGGCGAGGGAAAAACTACAATAATAGCGCCATAAATTACCGTTATTTCTGCGAACCGGTTGTTCATCGGCGTGAGAAGCTGCGGTTTTGTTGTCACTCGGGACCACTATGATCGGCTCCTTTCATAAAGTTACGACATGATCAAGGTTGACTTTCCGGGGACAGGGCGGCTACAATTTCCATGAGTCTTGTAAGCATTCCGGCAAGGAGGGGCGAAGCCGTGATCACGATATATGATATTGCCCGGAAAACCGGGTTGTCGCCTACGACCGTATCAAAGGTGTTTAACGGGTATTCTGATGTCAGCGAGAAGACGCGCCGTAAAATTCTGGATACGGCCGAGCAGCTTGGCTATGTGCCAAATGCGCATGCGCGCTCTCTCACGACCAAACGCTCCTGGACGATCGGCATGCTGTTTATCGAGCCTTCCGGCGCGGGCGTTTTGCATCCGTATTTTGGCGGGGTGATCGAAAGCTTTAAGCAAGTGGCGACCTCAAGGGGCTACGATTTGATGTTTATTTCCAAGGACATCGGCGGTAAAAAAAGCGGGTACCTGGAGCACTGCAAGATTCGCGGCATCGACGGGGTTGTCGTGATTTTGCCGGACGCGGCCGATCCCTATTACCAAGAGCTGCTGGATTCGAGCCTTCCGTGCCTTCTGCTGGATCAGGAAACCGCCCAAAAAAGCACGATCTGCTCCGATAACGCGGAGGGAACCCGGCTGGCGGTGGAATATTTGCATTCGCTGGGACACCGGAAGATCGCGCATATCGGCGGCGGGCCGACGTTTGCCGGGGAGCAGCGGCTGGCAGGCTATCTGCAGGCGATGGAACGGCTGGGGCTGCCGGTTCATCCCGGGCATGTCGTGCAGGGGAGCTACGATTTTACGGTCGAAAGCGGCAAAAAAGCGATGGAGGAACTGCTTCAGGCCGAGGAACTGCCGACCGCGGTGTTTGCTGCCGGCGACAATTTGGCCGTAGGCGCCATGATCGCGATGAAGGCGCATGGCCTTAGCGTTCCGGAGCATATTTCCATCGTTGGCTTCGATGATATCCAAATGGCGAAATACTTAACACCGGCTTTGACCACGGTCAGGCAAAATACATATTTGCTTGGCAGCAGGGCCGCCGACATGTTAATCTATACGATAGAAGGCGGGGCCGCTATCCAAAGCGATTGTGTTCCGGTGGAGCTGGTCGTTCGCGATTCCTGCCGTGCGCTTTAAAGCCAGCCCCATTTTTTTTCGAAAAAATCGAAACCGGTTTCGTCCCTTGTGTTGCAAGGGTTTGGTCGAGAAGTAAGGCAAGGGTCGGGGCGAGAGCCTGGCAAGAATCAGTGCGAGAATCAAGGCAAGAAATCGGTGCGAGAATCCAGGTAAAAAGTAAGGCAAGGGGCAAGCAATAAGGTAAGAGGTTGGCATGACGAAATTGGTGAAATCGATTTCAGGCAAGCTCAAATGATGAACAAGGGAGAGGATTTACGATGGCAACATGGTCAAAAGTATTGACTTCCCGAGATTCGGGGGACCGGCTGACGCTGCAAGGAGAACTGGCGGTACAGACGGCCCCGCCCACTGCGGCGGAGCGGAAATGGCGGGTGAATCCGGAGCAAAGCTATCAAACGATCATCGGTTTTGGAGGCGCGTTTACGGAAGCCGCCGCTTATACGCTGTCCCGGATCAGCCCGGAGAAGCGGGCGGAGGTCGTTCGCGGCTATTTCGATCCTCAGGAGGGACTGGGCTATACACTTGGCCGCGTGCATATCCACAGCTGCGATTTTGCACTGGAAAATTACACGTATGTGGAGGAGGGTGACGTCGAACTGAAGAGCTTCGATATTACCCGCGACCGCAAATGGGTGCTGCCGCTCATCAAGGATGCTACTGCTGCCGCAGGCCGGCCGCTTCAGTTGCTGGCCTCCCCCTGGAGCCCGCCGGCCTGGATGAAAACGAACGGGGACATGAATCACGGCGGTCAATTGAAGCCTGAGTACCGCGAGACCTGGGCGCTCTATTATACGAAGTTCATAAAAGCATACCGCGAGGCGGAGGTACCGGTCTGGGGCATTTCCGTGCAAAACGAGCCGGCGGCGGTGCAGACCTGGGATTCCTGCATTTTCAGCGGGGAGGAGGAGCGGGATTTTGTCCGCGATTACCTGGGGCCCGTAATGCACCGGGAAGGCCTGGCGGATGTCCAAATCCTGATATGGGACCATAACCGGGATTTGATCGTTGAGCGCGCTTCGGCCGTGCTGTCCGATCCGGAAGCCGCCAAATACGTCTGGGGCACCGGATTCCACTGGTATGTCAGCGAAGAGTTCGACAACGTCGGCAAAGTGCACGAGCTGTTTCCCAACAAGCACCTGCTGTTTACGGAGGGCTGCCAGGAGGGCGGTGTGCAGCTCGGCGCCTGGTTTACGGGCGAGCGGTACGGGCGCAATATGATCGGGGACCTCAACAATTGGACCGAAGGGTATCTGGACTGGAATCTGGTGCTGGACGAGACGGGCGGGCCCAATCATGTCAACAACCTATGCGACGCGCCGATCATCGCGGATACGGTAACCGATACCGTGCACTACAACAGCTCTTACTACTATATCGGCCATTTCAGCAAGTACATCCGCCCGGGTGCGGTGCGGATCGGCTTGGAAACCACGGGAGCACCGGGGCTTCTCGGTACCGCGTTTCGCAATCCGGACGGCGGCGTTGCCGTAGTCGTGCAGAACGAAAGCGAGGCGGCGCAGTCCTTCGTCCTGGAGCTGGGCGGGGAAAACGTCACGGAAACTTTGCCGGCGCACTCGATCGCTACTTACATCATCAAAAGCTAAATCGGCCAAAACGGAGGGATATGCCATATGTCTATATATTCTTTTGAGCAAAATGCGTTTGTGATTGAACAGTTTGATCAGGCCAAGCCGTTTTCCAGTTTTCTGCCCGGCCTGGCGGGTCTGAAGGGGATCCCAATGTGGACGTTTTACGTCAACCGCGGTCAGGGGGTGTGCAGCTTTGGCATCCGGGACAAAAACAGCCCGATCATGGAGTTTTCCCCGGCGAGCATTACATATCAGTCGGTGGCGATGAAGGGGTTCCGGACCTTTGTGAAAATCGCGGGAAAAAAAGGAGTTTACGAGCCGTTTCAAAGTGCGTTCCCCGATACGGCGGCCAAACGGAGCATGCGGATTTTGCCCAACGAGCTTGTGATCGAAGAAGCGCATGCAGCGCAGGGGCTCAAGGTAAAAGTAACTTATTTTCACATTCCGAATGACGATTACGCCGCGCTCGCGCGCAAGGTGGAAATTACGAATGTTTCCGGCTCACCGCTGAAGCTGGAGCTGCTGGACGGGATGCCGGAGGTGCTGCCTTACGGCGTGGAGAACGCGGGCTACAAGGAGATCGGCAATCTGCTGCGCAGCTGGATGGAGGTTGGCAACCTGGACCGGGGCATCCCTTATTACCGCGTCCGCTCCAGCACCCATGATGAGGCGGAGGTCAGCGAAGTGCAAAGCGGCCATTTCTATTTGTCCTTTGGCGATGACGGCGGGATGCTGCCAACGATCGCCGACTTCGAGCTCGTTTTCGGCGGCAACACGTCGCTCGCCTACCCCGACCGCTTTGCGGCGGAGCCGCTCGCGGAACTGACCGCGCAGCCGCAGTACTGCACGAACAAGGTGCCGTGCGGCTTCTCGGCCCTGTCCGCCGAGCTCGCCCCGGGGCAAAGCCGCTGCGTTTATACGCTGATCGGGCATATCGACAGCGTCGAACGGCTGAACGCGAAGGCTCCTGCGATCACCAGCCCGGCCTACTTCGCGCAAAAATACGGCGAAGCCGGCGAGCTGACGGAGAGCCTGACCGCGGATATCGCCACCAAAACGGCCTTGCCGTTATTTGATGCTTATTGCCGGCAAAGCTATCTGGACAATTTCCTGCGCGGCGGGTATCCGTTTATTTTCGAAAATGGGCGGGAAGGCTTCGTGATTCATTTGTATTCCCGAAAACACGGGGATTTGGAGCGGGATTACAACTTTTTCTCGATCGCCCCGGAATTTTATTCGCAAGGAAACGGCAACTTCCGCGACGCCAATCAGAACCGCCGCAGCGACATCTATTTCAATCCGCGCGTCGGGACGTTTAATATCCGCATGTTTTTCAGCCTGATTCAAGCGGACGGCTACAACCCGCTCGGCGTGGAAGGCACCAGCTTCCGGGTTCCGGCCGCTAACAAGGACGCGCTCACCGCTTATCTGAATACGGCTGCAACTGGCAGCCCTGTAGAGCTGGCTGAGCTGTGCCTGGGCAAATTTACGCCGGGCAAGCTGATCTCGTTCGTGAATGGGCGCGGCATCGCCTTGAGTATGGATGAAAACGAGTTCCTTACCGGGATTTTATCGCTGGCCGATCAGCATATCGAAGCTTCTTTCGGGGAAGGGTATTGGTCGGATCACTGGACGTACAATATGGATTTGATCGACAGCTATCTGGATATTTTTCCGGACCGCAAGGAATGGCTGCTGTTTGAGGAGAAAGAGTACGCCTTTTTCGACAGCCCGGCCCGCGTGCTGCCGCGAAGCGAGAAATACGTCATCGCTGCGGGCGGCGTCCGCCAGTACGGGGCGCTGGTGTATGACGAGGAGAAGCTGGAGAAGTTCGGGCTGACATTAAAAGACACGAACTGGCTGAGAACCGGCCACGGGACCGGCGAAATCTACCGCACCAATTTGTTTGTGAAGCTGCTGTCGCTGGCGCTAAACAAGTTCGCCACGCTAGATCCGTTTGGGATGGGCGTGGAGATGGAAGCCAACAAGCCGGGCTGGAACGACGCGATGAACGGCCTGCCGGGCCTGTTCGGCTCGGGGATGAGCGAAACGTTTGAGCTGAAACGGCTGTTGCGGTTTATCGAAGCGGCGTGTGCGGAGCAGGGTGCGGCGGATCGCGAAATCGCCGTGCCGGAGGAGATTGCGGACCTGCTCGCTGAAGTGGCGCGGCTGCTGGCGGAGCATCTGAACGGGACGCTGGCCCAGTTCGATTACTGGGACCGGGTCGCCACGGCCCGCGAGCAGTACCGGGAGGCGATCCGCTTTGGCATTACGGGCAGCGAGCGCAAGGTGCGGCTGGGCGATCTTGGCGGAACGCTGCGGTCGATGCTCGAGAAAATCGAGCGCGGCATCGGCGAGGCCATTCGGCTTGGCGGCGGGCTGACGCCGACGTATTTTGCTTTTGAAGCGGCGGAGTACGAGGCGGTTCTGAACGGGCAGGGCGAGCCGGTTATCAGCGGCTATGGACTGCCGAAGGCGCGCGTGAACAAGTTCGCAGTGCGGGCGTTGCCGCATTTTCTGGAAGGCCCGGCCCGCTGGCTGAAGACGGTGGAGGACGTGAACGAAGCCAAGCAGGCCTATGAAAAAATCCGCGGCAGCGATTTGTTTGACGCCCGGCTGGGTATGTACAAAACCTCGGTCAGCCTTGACGGGGAATCCCATGAGATCGGGCGGATTCGCGCCTTTACGCCGGGTTGGCTGGAGCGGGAGTCGGTATTTCTGCACATGAGCTACAAATACTTGCTGGCGCTGCTCAAAAGCGGCCTGACGGAGCAGTTTTTCGCCGAGCTGCGCACATCGCTGATCCCGTTTCTCGATCCGGCTGTTTACGGCCGCAGCACGCTGGAGAATTCGTCGTTTATCGCGACGAGCGTTAACCCGGACTCGGCAACCCATGGGCGCGGCTATGTCGCCCGGCTCAGCGGCTCTACCGCCGAATTCCTCAGCATGTGGACGGCGATGATGGCCGGAAAACACGTCTTCCGCTTGCACGGAAACGAACTTGTCCTGGCGTTTAATCCGCAGCTGCCAGGCTGGCTGTTCGATGAGCGGGGCGAGATCTCGTTCCGGTTCCTCGGTACGACGGATGTAACGTACGTCAATCCGCATAAGAAGAACACGTACGGAGCCGATCGCGCAGAAATCCGGCGGTTGACCGTGCTGGAACAGGGCGGGGCCCGGACTGTGATCGACGGCCCGGTCATTGCCGGCCCGCTGGCTGAAGCGGTTCGCAGCGGCCAGGTTCAGCGCATCGAAATCGAGCTGGGTTAACGGTTGGATGTGAAAGGGCTGGGGATTCCCGGCCCTTTCTATATTTCCGGCAAGGGTGATGGTAAAACGAACGGCAAGCAGAGCGGCCAAGGTTAAGTAAAGAGCAGGCGGTGGTGCTTGAATTTTAGCCCTGTTTTTGCTAAGATATAGAACGAACGTTCAGTATAGAAGGGGGTGTTCCCGATGAACAAAAAGCTGCAGCAGACCCTTGAAACCAAAAAGCGGATTGCCGACGCGGCCAAAACGCTCATTTTTAATAAGGGGTATAAGGCGACTTCCATTGAGGATATCGTGGAGGCCTCCGGCAGCAGCAAAGGGAATATCTATTACCATTTTAAGAGTAAGGAAGGCCTGTTCCTGCATATAATAAAGGAATGGGACGAGGAATGGGAGCAGCGCTGGGGAGAGAAGGAGCATTTATATCCTACGGCGACGGATAAATTGTACGGGATGGCCGACCAACTGGCGTTAGACGAGTTGAACCATCCGATTTCGAAAGCGATCGATGAATTTATGAATAGTGAAGATTTGGCTGAAGATGTAAAAAGCAAAATGGCGGAGATTTTCGCAAGCCATTTCGCCTTCAATAAAGAACTGCTTCAGCAGGGTATCGCTGCAGGGGAGTTTGCGCCCGGCGACGCGGAAACCCTCTCCGTTGTTCTGGAAAGCCTTCTGGCAGGGTTAAGCGAGATGACCCGGGTCGTTAAAATCGAGGATGTGCAGCGCTTATATCATGATGCGGTTACCGTGTTCCTTCGCGGTATAACCCCAAGATAAACTATTTTTTGCCGAGATACAGACCGAACGTTCAGTATATAAAAACAATAAACTGCATTTTTATTTATTTGGAGGAAACCTATATGTCTTTGTTGATTAGAAATAACGGGGCGATTCTGCTGCTCATGATCAACATCTTCCTGGTTTTTACGGGAATCGGGCTCGTTGTTCCGATCATGCCGACTTACATGAACGAGCTTCATATCAGCGGCAGCATCGTCGGGATGCTGGTCGCCGCGTTTTCGCTGACCCAGTTGGTGTTCTCGCCGTTTGCCGGCCGGTTGTCCGACTCGCTTGGCCGCAAAAAAATCATCATCGCCGGAATGCTTGTTTTCGCTGTGTCGGAATGGCTCTTCGGGGCTGTCAGTTCCCCGGTGCTGCTGTTCGCGGCGCGAATGCTGGGAGGCATCGGGGCGGCGCTTATTATGCCGGCCGTTATGGCTTACGCGGCGGATGTTACTACGGGTGAAGAAAGAGCCAAAGGGTTGGGTCTGATCAACGCGGCCATTACGACCGGCTTTATTATCGGCCCGGGCATCGGCGGCTTTATCGCCGAATTCGGGATCCGCATGCCCTTTTACGCCGCTGCCGTTGCCGGACTTATCGCCGCTGTGGTAACGACCATTTTGCTGCCCGAATCGCTTAACATCGCCAAACAGCGGCAGGAAACAACGGAAAACTTGCCGCAGCCGAAGCGGGAGAGCCTGCTCGTGCAACTGCTTCGTTCGTACCGGCAGCCTTATTTTATCAGCCTGATTATCGTTTTCGTGCTGTCGTTTGGCGTATCTAATTACGAAACGGTATTCGGCCTGTTCGTCGATCATAAATTCGGCTTCACGCCGCGGGATATCGCCATGATCATCACATTTGGCTCGATCTCCGGCGCCGTCGTGCAAGCGACGGTGTTCAGTGCGATTCTGAACCGGTTTGGGGAGAAGCGGGTGATCACCCTCAGTTTGATTACGTGTGGGTTGTGTATCCTGCTGACCTTGTTCGTGCACAAATATTGGCTGATTTTCCTGGTGACATTCCTGGTGTTTCTGTCCATCGATATTGTGCGGCCGGCGGTCGGCACGCAATTATCCAAAATGGCCGGGGACCAGCAGGGTTACGTCGCCGGTCTCAATTCGGCTTATACCAGCCTCGGCAATATCGCGGGCCCGCTGGTCGCCGGTTACCTGTTCGATATCAATATTAATTATCCGTACGTTTCCGCCGCGATCGTGCTGATTCTCTGCTTTTTCTTGGCGCTAAAGCCCGTTTCGGGCCAGACCAGCGGTACAGCAGCGCGGCAGACGGCGGATTATGAACATTAATATTTCAAAGCATTTGGCAAAAAAAGCCGGTGTGGACAAGGAAACGGTCCGCCGGCTTTTTTTATTTCATGAATGTGTATTTACATTTTTCAAAAAGAGGACTATACTCTAATCAGAAAGTTGCACTGAGGAAACTTTACTGTATAGAGGCAAATCCCATGTGCAGTTAAGGAGGGATTGACATGATAGAGCAAGGTGTTGTACAGCAACAACCGGCTAAAATGGACCATAGAGCGAAAAAAACAAATGCATCCGCGCATGCCGCACTGGACGGAAAGGTCAAGGGGCTAAAGCGTCTGCTGCCCTTTCTGGGCCCGGCGTTTATCGCCGCGGTAGCCTATCTTGATCCCGGAAATTTTGCGACCAATATTACCGCGGGTTCCAAATACGGATATCTCCTGTTATGGGTGATCGCCGCCTCCAACCTGATGGCGGTGCTGATCCAGACGTTGTCCGCCAAGCTAGGCATCGCCACCGGCAAAAATTTGCCCGAGGTCGCGCATGACCGGTTTCCCAAAGGCGTTTCGATCTTTTTGTGGGTTCAGAGCGAACTCGTCATCATCGCTACCGATTTGGCCGAGTTTATCGGAGCGGCGCTGGGGCTTTACCTGCTGTTTGGCATCCCGATGCTGCCGGCCGCCATTATCACCGCGATCGGCTCGTTTGCGATATTGGAGCTGCAGCGCCGGGGTTACCGCACGCTGGAAGCCGGGATCGCCGGCATGGTGTTGATCGTCGTATTGGCATTCGCCTTCCAGGTGGTCGCCGCCAAACCGGATCTGGGCGCGGTTGCCACGGGCATCATCACTCCGCGTTTTGAGGGCGTGGACAGCGTGCTCCTGGCCGCGGGCATCCTGGGCGCTACCGTAATGCCCCATGCGATTTATTTGCATTCTTCGCTGACGCAAAACCGGATTGTCGGCCGCAACGAAGCGGAGAAAAAGAAGATTTTCAAGCTGGAATTCATCGATATTGTGCTGGCCATGATTATCGCCGGGGCGGTCAATATGGCGATGGTTATCGTCTCCGCAGGGCTGTTTTTCAAAAACGGGCTGGTGGTCGAGGACCTTGACGTTGCCTTTCACCAGTTCGCGCAGCTATCCGGACCGGTTACCGCCATCTCCTTCGGGCTTGGCCTGCTGATCGCCGGCCTGTCCAGCTCTTCGGTAGGCACGATGGCCGGGGACGTGGTGATGCAGGGCTTCATCAACAAGCGGATCAATTTGTATCTCCGCCGGGCCATCACCATCGTACCGCCGCTGGCGATCATTATTTCGGGCATTAATCCCACCAGCGCATTGGTATTAAGCCAGGTTGTCCTCTCGTTCGGCATCGCTTTTGCCCTGATTCCGCTGATTATGTTTACCAGTAACCGGGACATTATGGGCGGTTTGGTCAACCGGCGTTTCACCACCATCCTGGGATGGCTGATCTCCGCCCTGGTCGTCGGTCTGAATCTGTTCCTGTTGACGCAAATGCTGTTGTGAGTTCGGCTGCGAGTTATTATTTGTTTCCTACGAAAAAAGCTCGCTTAATACATGCAGGATTCCCTGCGCATACGGATACGGAGCAACCCGGGAATAAAGCGACTTCGCTTCCCGGGTTGCGTTTTGCAGCAGGTACCCGTGCTTTACCGCTTTTAACATCTCAAGATCGTTCCCGCTGTCGCCGAAAGCGATCGTTCTTTCGAAAGGAACACCCGTAGAAGAGATCAGGAAGTCGGCCACCGCCTTTTTCCCCGTTCCTCTGGGTATAAAATCTACGTCATAAGCCCCCTCGGGATCGCCTGCTTTCGGATTGCAAACATTGAGGTTGAGTCCGATTCCCAGGTTAAAGGCCAGTTGTCTGATGATAGTCAAGTCATATGCCGTTTTCGTTAGCGACTCGGAAAAGTAATAATAGTTCATTTTGTGCCGGGCTTGGCCAAACTGGGTTTGTTCATGCAGCCGGATGCCGTATACCGACTTAAGTTCGCTGACCATATCTTCCACGGCAGGACGGGAAAAGCCAGACAGCCGGATGATCTTCTCCCACGTTGGGCTATGCTTGAGCTGCCCGTCAGGCTCCGCCTGCCAAAGCTCTGTGCCCAGGTTGCTGCCGATGAAATGGGGAAGGTATGACAGACCGGCCAAAGTCATTTTGTGCTCAATATGCGCGAGGCCGCTTCCGGTTACAAAGCCGATTTTGACCTGGTGACGCCAGGCAAGCAATTGCAGATATTCCTCCAGTTCTTGCAGCAATCGAAGCTGCTCCGGTGTTCGTTCATGAGGATAATAGGTTTCGTCGAAGTCAAACAAAATAAGATGATGTGTTTCCTGTGCGGTTTGAAATGTGCGCATGGTTCTATATACTTCCTCCCGGTAAATGGATTAGACTTAGGATACATGCCGGGAACGTTCCCAGGTCAATAGCTTAAAAAGGAGTGGTTTTTATTCCGACCATTCACGATATTTCCCGTCATAGCGGGGTCTCCAAATCGACCGTTTCCCGCGTCTTAAACGATCATCCTCACGTCTCGAAAGAAAGCCGGGACAAAGTGATGCGGGCGGTTCGGGAGCTTGAATACGTCAGAAATGCGCGAGGTGTCCAGCTTCGTCTGCAGTCGAATCATATGATCGGCGTAATTGTCCCCGATTTGAACCGCCCCTATTTCAGCGAACTGGTGAGTGTGCTGGGCAAATCTTTCAGTGAACATGGCTTGAAAGTGGTTGTTCATCAGACGTATTTTTCACCCGAACTAGAACGGGAAGTGTACGGCAAATTGGCTCGCCGGGAAATGGATGCGGTCGTTATTACGCATTCCCTTTTTTCGGAGCGGGAGGTCAAAGAACAGGTGGGAACCCGCGTTGCCCTGGTTTGCAATGAAACATTTCCAGGGGAATGGCTGGATGTGTTTGCCTTGGATGAAGCGGACGCCATTTATCAAGCCGCAACCCATTTGCTGGGCAGCGGGCGGCGTCACCTGGTTTTCTGTATGGATCACCGGACGCCGTTGCAGGACAAAAGGTGGGCAGGGTTTAAGGCCGCCCATCGTCATTTTGGACTTCCGTGTACGGAGGCGCAAAAATTCAGCGGTATCCATCAGGTTCAGGACGGCTATGCGCTCGGGCTTGAGTTGTTTGCTTCTGCGAAAAAGCCGGATGGAATTGTGGCCGGAAGCGACGAGGCGGCGGCCGGTTTCCTGCGTGCGGCGAAAACTTGCGGCATCATCGTACCGGCAGAAACGGCCATCATCGGCTTTGACGATCATCCGATCTGTCTGGTGACCACGCCGGAGTTAACGACCGTTCAGAACCGGATTGCCGAAATGGTCCGGGATGTTACGGTATGCTTGAACCGGCGGCTGCGGGGAGAAGCGTCCGCGCCGATGTCGCGAACTTACAAGGCCGTGCTGGTTGAGCGCGGTTCGGCGTGAAGCACTTGAGCTGCGGCTTTGCGCTTTGCCTCCCTTGGCTCGCCGTTGTCGGCATTGTCATTGGATTTATCCAATAGAATTGGAAATTGGGTGGAAAATGTAGTGGTTAGATTGGATATTTTCCAATAGATCGAGCTCCGCAGGGTTCAAAACGGGCGAAATGAGCGAATTCTATTGGACTTTTCCAATGGGAGCTTCAAATCGCATTCGATTTCCCCTAATCTATTGGATTATATCCAATGAGAGCGTGAACACGACTTAAATGTGCTGCACCGCAGTCGTGATGCGCAGGTATCGGCGGGAGGAGTAGAGGAATCCTGGAGGAGAAGAGGAGTCTGGAGGCAAGGGACACCAGAGCCGGTATCTGCTGAAAAAACGGAGGTTTGCAAAATGTAACGGACACAAATGACCTTATTTAGCTCAAATCGGCCCGGGTGAACTGGTTTAGAGTGAAATAGCGTCAACTGGGTCCGTTAGGCTGGGAAATACCCGGGAAATAGGCGAATAAGGTCGCTGGAGTCCCTTAGAGTAGCGTCCAAAGTTTAGAAAGAGCCGAAGTCCCCGGTGCTTCTGCTTATGAGGATTAAGGGTTCCCCCTGCTTCATATAATTAAGCGTTTACACACAAAGCCACTCTGCAATGTCAGGCATTCATTTGCGAAGATGAGGAGGTTATCATGTGGTGAGAACGTATCGATGGCTGTTCACGCTGATCGTCATCCTGTCTCTTGCGGCGGTTCCGTTCACGGCATCAGCCTATCAAAATCCGCGAACCTTGCCGGATGAATGGGGGCAGTATGGGCTGGGGGATCCCTATGTTCTGAAATTTAACGGCTATTACTACTTGTATGTGAGTACGAGAGATACGGACGACGGGGTAAAAGTTTGGAACTCCCGGAACCTGGTGAACTGGAACTATCGCGGACTGGCCGCGACGGACCCGATTACGCACGGGGCATACGCGCCTGAGGTCATTTACTGGAATGGAACGTTTTATATGTACACCTCGCCCGCCGGGAACGGCCATTATGTGCTGAGCAGCACTAGTCCTACCGGACCGTTTCAGGTTGTCACCGGCAATCTCGGGAAATCGATCGACGGTCATGTCTTTATTGATGATGACGGTTCGTTCAGTTTTTACCATGCCGCTCCAGGCCGCATCGATGCCGCACCGATGAGCAGCCCGACCACAATCGGGGCAAGCGCGTCAACGGGAGTCGGGATGGGGGGCTGGACGGAGGGAGCAACGGTCTTTAAACGCAACGGAAAATACTATATGACTTATACCGGAAACCATGTGTTCAGCAAAGGGTACCGGGTGGATTATGCGGTGAGTACGTCGGGGCCAAGATCCGGGTATGACGCGGATGCCGCGGACGGCCTCAATCCCGCTTTAATCAGCACGGAGGGACCGACGGTGGGGCTCGGCCATAATACGGTGACCGTCGGCCCGGATTTGGATACGCATTATATGCTTTATCATAATTTGGAGGGGCCGGGCATTGTCGGACCGTTGCGCCATTTGAACATGGACCGGATCGTTTGGAACAACGACAGGATGATGGTGCTTGGCCCCACGACGACGCCGCAGCGCGATCCGGAAATGCCGGATTTCTACGACTATTTTGACCGCTCCGCGATCGGGAGCAATTGGACCAATGTGGGCGGCGGCAATTGGGGCATTTATAATCAGCAGTTAATGTGGCAAAATGCACTCGGCAATACAACTTGGTACAAACAAGTGACGGCGGCGGCCAGCGCGGCGGATTATACGGCCGAGTTCAACATGAAGGAAATGAACCGGGGAACCACCTCCGCCAATCCGAAGTTCGGCGCTGTATTCTCCTATACGGATGAGAACAATTACGGCGTAGCGCTGCTCAGCTCGAAAAATAACCGGCTGGAGACGTTTTTCCGCATCGGCGGTGTGGATCAAGCTTGGCAGATGTTCCCTCTGCCGGCCGGCTTCGATTATTCGAAATGGCATAACATTCGTGTCGAAAAGTCCGGATCCACGTTTAAGTATTATGTGGACGGCATGCATAAAGGGACGCGAACCGCCAATTTGGGAGCGGGCAAAATCGGCGTGATGACGGAAGATACGCATGCGGATTTCGGCTTTGTCGCCTTTAGCAACGACGTAAACGGAAGCAGCGCCTGGGACGCTTATAAACCGGTTCCGGGCACAATCGAAGCGGTGCATTATATGAAAGGCGGCGAGGGAATCGCCTATCACGACACGACGGGCAATAACATAGGCGGCGCTTACCGGTCCGATGCCGGCGACATCCGCCTGAACAGCGAAGGGCTGTTCAATTTAGGCTGGAATCAATCCGGAGAATGGTATAAATATAAAGTGAATGTGGCGGCAAGCGGATATTACGACATCGACTTCCGCATGGCCACGACGATGAGCGGCGTGCAAATCCGCGTGTGGGACGGCGCCACGGACTTAACAGGCCTGATCGATGTGCCGAATACGGGCGATTGGGAGAGCTGGCGGACCGTCGCAAAGAAAAGGGTGTATCTTAACGGCGGAGAGCGGGAGCTGAAAGTGGAGTTTGTCACCGGGGAAGCGGATTTTTCGCGGATGACGTTCCATAAACATGCTACCGTCCTGGCGACAAGCGATCATTTCGATGATGGCAATGATAACGGGTGGACCCGCTTCGAAGGCACATGGACGGTGGAGAACGGGGAGTACAGTTCGGGCGGATCGGGGTCGGCCAAAGCCGTGCTCGGAGATGCGGGATGGGCGGATTATACGGTGGAGGCCGATCTCAAGATGATCGATTCCGGGGGCGACGCGGGGCTGCTCGTTCGAGTGTCCAATCCTTCGCATGGCACCGAAAGAGGCCAGAACAACCTGGACGCCCTTCAAGGATACTACGTCTATTTAACGACAAGCGGAGTAAACCTGGGCAAAATGAATTATAATTGGAAGTTTCTCGCCGGCTCTGCGCAGTCGTATTCTACGAATACCTGGCACCATATAAAAGTTGTCGTTAGCGGCACGAACATCAAAGTGTTTGCGGGAGATATGGCGAGTCCAAAGATCGACTACACCGACACCAGCTTGAATCCGTTCACGCACGGCAAAATCGGGGTAAGAACCTTAAACAAGCATGCGCATTTCGATAACATTTCGGTGTCACAATGATGAGAAAAAGCCTGCAAATAAACATGGATAAACTTAAAAAGACAGCCGTTCCCCAAATTAAAAAATGGCTGGGGATGGATCTATCCGGCTACAAGCTGACCAAGGTTACGAATGAGCCAGGCAATGCGGTCTTTACCAAAAGCGGCGCGCCGTCGGTCAAGATTTCGTATAATTCCAAGGGAGAACTGTACTGGGTGGACTAGACTAGCTAGCGCCGACCGCCGACCGCCGCATTGAATTCTCATTTTTTCTCGATCAATCTGAGCCTGCAAATAAATTGCAGGCTTTTTCCATAGATATGGCGCCAATCGCCTTCCCGTCCGGTACAAATGTGGTATGATGAATAAAGTAAAGACACAGATTTGTCACATTATCCATCGACAACGGGGGGCACGGGATCATGAAAAGTTTGATGGAGCTTCTTTTTAACGATAAATACCGGTCTTTGTTCTATCGTTTATCCGCCGCGCTGGGCCTGTTGGTTGTGCTGGCCGCTTTAGGTTTTGTCATTTTTAACAGCGCTTACAATCACCTTCAGCAAAAGGCCAAGCTGGAGGATTTAAGCAAAAAATCGGAGACACTTTTCAAGAATTACTATAATAATTTATTTCAAGATGTGGACAAGAAGTCCGTCGATCTATCCAATAACAAGAAATTGATGAGTATATTGAAGGGTACGGAACATGGCGGGGACATCAGCCTCACCGACATCATCAATAGCGGCGCCGACTTTTGCTGCATGGTCTCCATCGATATCTACACGCGTGATCAGGCGTTTCGTTACAACCATGGCCAAATCGTCAATATCCCGCCAATGAGCGATGAAGAATGGGCGGCGAGCAGAGCGGACATCATAAAGGGCGCTAATTGGAGAATAGATGACACTGCCGCCGCTGCCTCCTCGTCTCCTCCGGCTGTGCATATCCTGCGCAGCGTTCCCAATATTGCGGCGGAGCCGATCGGTTTTATCAAAATCAATTTAAACAGCCAGTCACTGTTCCAAAATCCGTTTCAGAGCGGCCAGCAGGAAAAGATGTGGCTGGAGTCGCCCTCGCATTTATTATTTTCGTTAAGTACGGGGCAACTCGATCAGGAGGCTATGGCCAACGTTCCCCGGTTCGACCCAGTTGCTTCCGACTCCATTTCTTTGGACGGCAAAAATTACTTTTACGATGTTTTGCCTGCCCGGTTATCGGGATGGAATTTTGTTTATGCGGTACCCGAGGGGAGCGTAACGAATGGGAATGGGATCTATTTCGGTTCCGCCCTTTGGCTCGCGTTTTTCCTTCTGTTTATCCTGTTAATTTTCTATACGTTCACCCTGATGCGCAGTGTCTTCGGAAAAATACGCACGATTCAAGAAGTCGTTGGGAGCTCGAACGTTACGGGAGTCAAGAACGGCAGAAGTTTCTCCCTTAACGTGCTGATTAACAGCGTAGCCGCTTTGAAGGAGCACCGGGAAAATATCGAATGGATGTATCGGAAAAATATCCCGATCTTGAAAAAAGCCCTTTGTTATCGGCTGCTTCATCACGATCGGGGGGAATGGCCGGATATTCAAGAACAGATGGGGCAACTCGGATTCACGTTTTCCACTTCCCTGTTCTCGGTTATTTTGTTTCGCATCGATAAATATTACGACTTTCTGCAGACTTATAACAAGGCGGATCAAAGCTTGCTGCGCTTTTTTGCTTATAAAATGGCGGAAGAGATGGGCGGTCAGTCCTTCAAAGTTTTGATGTGGAATACCGAAAGCCGGGATATCGTCATGATCGCCAACGCCCTCGTTCCTATGGAGGAAGAAGTTTTCAAAGCCCAACTTGAAAGCGCAATCCATTCGATCGTCGTCCAAATCAACAGTTACTTGAAAATTACCATTACTGCTGTGATCGGCCATCCGGTCCAAGATGTTCGGCATATTCCGGATAGCTGGAATCGGGTCGGCAACTTCATGGAAAGTAAAAGATATGGCGGCGGCTGTCACGTGCTGCTGTGCTGGGATCAAGACGCTGAAACGCCGTTTTTTGCGGATATGCTCGAAGTCTCGCGGGGGCGGAAAGACGCCTTGCTTCAAGCCGTCAAAAGCAACGATATCCGGCAAATCGATGAAGAGCTGGGGCGGACGAAGTTGTTTTTGGAGTCTTTGGACGGTTATCCGATGATGTTTGTTCAACAGTTGTTGATCGATTTCGTGATGTCGGCGGCCTATGCGTTGATGGAGATGGGCTCGAAGCTGCAGGTCGAAAAAGTATTCGCGGAGATGCATTTGGCCATGCAGCGCATCGAAAGCATTGAAGAAGCCGTGGCCTGGTTCAAGAACAAACTGTCCTATTGGCTGGAAACCATGGAAGAGGAGCGTTCCGATCACACCGGATTAATGTCGCATGTGCTTGAATACGTGAACGCCAATTACGACCGGGAGATTTCGCTTGGCGGCATCGCTGCCGAATTACAGCTGAGCATCGCGTATTTAAGCCGGCTGTTCAAAAAAAGCACCGGCAAAAATTTCATGGACTACTTGATTGATTTACGGATCGAACGGGCCAAGCAAATGTTGACGGATTCGGCGGAGACGGTGCAGCGGATCGGAGAGAAAGTCGGGTATATAAACACGCAAAGCTTCATTCGCATCTTCAAAAAAAATGTCGGCGTGACGCCGGGCCAATACCGGGAAAGCAAAACCCGCGAGACGGCAAAACGCCTGGACGCGGGCAAAGTCTACTAGTGAGAGTTCAAAAAGTTGGGTTTACAGGACCGAGAAGGTTGGATGAAGCTAGGGACTAAGTAGCGGAGCGTAGACAAATCTACGTGAGCAACGGAAGGCCCGGCTGAATTCAAGATTCGACGTCGAATCCGCTTCTTGAATAGCAAAAATCATTCATTGTTCAAAAAAGGTTCATCCGCCGATAAAAAGGCCATTTGGGTTAGCGTGCAAATGATGATCATCGGATCAAAAATGCACGCTATTTTTTTTGATTTAGGCAGACTATATTCAAAGCCAAGATCAGCCGCTTTAACCCGGCGGATCAAATTTAATAATCGGGGGGAAGATCCGATGTTGCAAAAAAGGGGAAAAGCTTTTCTATCATTATTCATGGCCGTGTTCGTACTGCTGGTTTCCGCGTGTTCGTCCGGCGGCGGAAATACCTCGGGTTCGGCGGATTCAAGCGGAAGTAAAGGGGGAAACGCCGCGGGGGAGCAGGTGACGCTGAAGGTATGGGTACCCATCAACACGCCGGAACTCGACGCGGTGTATAAGCAAATCGGCACCGACTTCGAAAAAACGCATGAGAACATTAAGGTGGAAATCACCACTATCCCTTTCTCCGATTACTTCCAAAAATTATCGGTGGCCTACGCCGGCGGCATTCAACCGGACGTCCACGGGCTCGGATTCGGCCAATTGATCTCGACGGTCGATCAGGGCAATTATATGGATTTGAACACCTTGATTCAAAATGACAATTGGTCCGGCAAAGACGACTTCTTTCCGGACATCCTGAAAGCCGGGGAGTGGAATGGAGGACTGTACGGGCTGTTGATTCCCGAAATCCGTCCGTTTGTTTGGAGAAAGGACTATTTCCGGGAAGCAGGACTTGATCCCGAACAACCGCCAAAGACCTATGCCGAATTGTTCGAATTCGCCAAGAAGCTGGCTAAGAAAGAGAACGGAAAAGCCGTGCGCTCCGGCCTCGATATCACGACGAGCACCGTCAACAACGCGAACTCGGAGCAATCGTTTTTAAGCCTGCTGCTGCTTAACGGCTTGAACTTGTATGACGAAAAAGGCAACCCGACATTTGATTCGCCGGAGTCGATTAAGGTTCTGGAGCAGGTCATGGATCTCGTGAAAGATAAAGATATCGTGTTCCAAACGGATGTGAACGTAACGGGAACCTTGTTCCAAAACAATCTGGCGGCCATGTCTTTTGCCAGCTCCTATTCGCTGACGCAATTAAGCAAGTCGATTGGCGCGGAGAATCTCGGGTATTCCCTGCCGCCGAAAGGGCCAAACGGTGAACAAACCTCGCTGATGCTGGGAACGTTCATGACCATGGCCAAGAAAACCGAACACCCGCAAGAAGCTTGGGAATTCCTGAAATTCATGTTCTCGCCGGAAGAAATGCTGCCGTTCGCCAAAGCCTCCGGCTACATCCCGCCGCTGAAATCGCTCCAAGACGAGTTCGTGAAACTGGATCCGGCCAATGAAGTTATTTTTGAATCCATGAACGACGCCAGCAGCTATTTGCCTTCGGCCAACTGGAATACGATCGTCAAGTACCTGCGGATCGGCTTGGAAGAAGCCTTCTTCAGCAAAAAGTCGCCGGAGCAAGCGATGAAAGATGCCGCGGAAGCGGCCCGGCAAGAAAGCGCCAAAAAGTAAAAAGCGAATTCCGGGGCCCCTATGCGCAGCTGTCATGCTCAGGGGGCCTTTGATGGAAAGGGGAAAACGCATGAACGCGACCTGGAGAAGAAAACTAACGCCCTATCTGTTGATATTGCCCAACGTGCTCATCTACTTCATTTTTATTTTTGTTCCCCTTTTATGCGTTATCTATTTAAGTTTCACTAATTACAGCATCCTGTCCCCCGGTCATTGGGTGGGGTTGTCCAATTACGCCCGGATGCTGGAAGATCAATTGTTTATGGGGGCCGTCAAAAATACGTTTGTGTTTTGGATCGTGTCGGTCCTGCCGCAGATGGCGCTTGGTTTGGTTCTGGCCGTGCTGTTGAATTCTAAAATTAAAGGGCTTTCTTTTTTTCGTGCGGGGTTGTATTTGCCGAGCGTCATCTCCGGGGTCGCGGTATCCATGACATGGCTTTACTTGTATGACTTTCAGAGCGGCCCGTTTAATGCCGTGTTGAAGGGATTGCATCTGAATCCGGTCAATTGGCTGGGTGATGCGCAGTACGCCTTAATGTCGATCAGTATTCTCGGCATCTGGGTTGGGACCGGATACGCGTTGATCGTATACTTGGCGGGTCTGCAATCGATCTCGCAGGAATTGTACGAGGCGGCCAGTATCGACGGGGCTTCGAAACTGCGGATATTTTTCCGGATTACCGTGCCGCTTTTAAATCCGATGACGTTTTTCATTTTCGTGACCGCGACGATTCGCTCGTTCCAAGTCTTCGATTACGTTTACGTGATGACCAAAGGCGGGCCGCTGAATACGACGAATACGATCGTCAACAGCATCGTGGATACCTCGTTCGCGCAGTATGAAATGGGATATGCTTCGGCGCTCTCCATTTTCTTGCTCGTCATTACGCTGGTCATTACTTTGATCAACTACAGAGTCGGAACGAAAACGCTGGATAGCTGAACGGAAGAAGGGAGAGAGACCGTTGAAGAAGCTCGGCATGGCCAAGGTTCTAGTCTACGTATTTTTGATCGTGATTACGCTGCTCAATTTATTTCCCGTCGTGGTTATGATTTTTACTTCGCTGAAGGGGAACGACGAACTCATCTCGGGAGCGTTTTCCCTCCTGCCGCGCGATTGGCATTTCGAGAATTATTTGCAAGCGATGGAGAGCGGGAAATGGGGGCTTTATTTCAAAAATTCCCTGATCGTCACCTTGGTCGTGACGGCCGGCAGCCTTTTATTCAACACGCTGGCGGGGTATACGTTTGCCAGAATCCGCTTTCGGGGCAGCACGATCATCTTCGTGTGCTTGCTGGCCGGGATGATGGTGCCCGCGCAGTCGATTGTAGTTCCGCAGTTCATCATTATGAAAAGCATTCCGCTGTTCGGTCATAACGATATTTGGGGCCAGGGCGGAACGGGCTGGCTGAACACGTATTATGCCTTAATCATTCCCGCCTTGTCCGGGTCGATCGGCATCTTTATGGCCAGACAATTTTTCTCGGGGTTTCCGAAAGACTTGGATGAAGCGGGTTATATGGACGGGTTGGGTTATTTCGGAACTTATCTGAGAATTTTCCTGCCGTTAAGCGGTCCATTGATGGCAACACTCGGCATTCTGAAAATCGTTTCCGTCTGGAATGAATTCTTCCAGCCGCTGATCTTTACGAACACGGAATCGATGCGGACCATCCAATTGGCGTTATCGCTGTTCAAAGGAGAGTTCACGATTCAATACAACTTGCTGATGGCCGCCACCGTTCTGGTGTCGTTGCCGATGCTCGTAGCCTTCCTGTTGTTCCAGAAACAATTTGTCGGCAGCATCGTCTCGTCCGGCGTCAAAGGTTAAATTACGTAAGAAAGCGAGGAAAAAGTGATGAAAGCGATCATGTTGATGTTCGATACGTTAAATCGGCACATGCTGCCCCCTTATGGATGCGACTGGGTTCACGCGCCGAATTTCCAAAGGTTGGCCGAGAAAACCGTCGTTTTCGATCATGCCTACGTGGGGAGCATGCCTTGCATGCCCGCGCGGCGGGAACTCCATACGGGCCGCCACAACTTCCTGCATCGCAGCTGGGGGCCAATCGAGCCTTTCGACGACTCGATGCCCGAACTATTGAGCGAAAACGGCGTATACACCCATCTCGTCACCGATCACCAGCATTACTGGGAGGACGGCGGCGCGACCTATCATACCCGATATAATTCGTGCGAACTGATTCGCGGCCAGGAAGGCGATCCTTGGAAAGGCGAGGTCGCCGATCCGGAGCCTCCGGAATCGATCGGGATGAAGGCGATGGGCCGGCTCGTCCGCCACGACTGGATCAACCGCAAATACATTCGCGAAGAGCAGGATTTTCCGCAAGCGCGCACGATGGAGAACGGGTTGGAATTCATGCGGACGAACCGGAACGAGGATCGCTGGTTCCTGCAGATCGAAACGTTTGATCCGCACGAGCCGTTTTACGCTCCGCAAAAATATCGCGACCTTTATCCCCACGACTACACGGGCAAGCATTTCGATTGGCCGCCGTACGGGCCGGTCACCGAGACGAAGGAGGAGGTGGAGCATCTTAGGTACGAATATGCGGCGCTGCTCAGTATGTGCGACCACTACTTGGGGAAAGTGCTGGATGTTATGGATGAGTTCGACATGTGGCAGGACACCTTGCTGATCGTGAATACCGATCACGGGTTTCTGCTCGGCGAGCACGATTGGTGGGCTAAATCGGTGATGCCCTATTACGATGAGATCGCGCATATGCCGATGTTCATCTGGGATCCCCGCAGCGGGAAGCAGGGCGAGCGCAGGCAAAGTCTCGTGCAGACGATCGATTTGACGCCGACGCTGCTCCGCTACTTCGGGGTCCACGTGCCCAAGGACGTCCAAGGGAAAGACCTCGAAGCCACGATCGCAAGCGATCAGCCTGTCCGAGATTCCGCGATCTTCGGCATGCACGGCGGGCATGTGAACGTGACGGATGGGCGTTATGTCTATATGCGCGCGCCGGTGACCGAGACGAATATGCCGCTATACAACTATACGTTGATGCCCACGCACATGCGCAGCCGTTTCACCGTGGAGGAACTTCGCGACTCGGCACTCCATCCGCCGTTTACGTTCACAAAGGGCGTCCCAACACTGAAAGTCCAAGGTGTCGGCCTCTACAATCGGGCCCATGCGTTCGGCACCCTGCTGTTCGATTTGCAGCAGGACCCCCGGCAGCAGCACCCGATTCAGGACAAGAATTTGGAACAAACGATGATTCAATTGTTGAAGTGGAACATGGAAGCGAACGAAGCCCCGCCCGAGCAGTATGAAAGGCTAGGTTTATAAATCCATTGATGAAGGAGCGAGTTAAAAGATGCGCATCTTGTTTTTGGATCTCGATTCGACGTCACCCGATCATTTGGGATGCTACGGGTACCACAGAAATACGTCCCCGAATATCGACCGCATCGCGAAACAAGGCGTCCGGTTCACCAATTACTACACGTCCGACGCTCCGTGCGCGCCTTCACGCGCCGCGTTTATGTCCGGCCGTTTCGGCATCCATTCGGGACTCGTGGGTCATGGGGGAACGGCCGCGGACTTCCGCAGAGAGGGGGAGCCCCGGCAATTCCGCGATTTGCTGACAACCGAAAGCCTCCCGGGATTCCTTAGGTCAGCGGGCATGAAGACCGTGCTGTTCAGCCCTTTCGGAGAAAGACATTCGCAATGGACCTTCTATGCGGGTTTCTCGGAAATTCACAA
Source organism: Paenibacillus lacisediminis (assembly GCF_046567315.2). Taxonomy (NCBI): domain Bacteria; kingdom Bacillati; phylum Bacillota; class Bacilli; order Caryophanales; family Paenibacillaceae; genus Paenibacillus; species Paenibacillus lacisediminis. The sequence goes on from NZ_JBKIAX020000001.1 coordinate 379,169, forward strand.
TTCGGGCCAAAGCGGCATGGAATCGGCGGAGGAAGTGACGCCAAGCGTGCTGGATTGGATTGACCGCAATTCGCAAGACGACAATTGGTTTTTGTACGTCAATTATTGGGACCCTCATACCCCTTACCGGGCGCCGGAGGAATTCGGGAACCCGTTCGCCGGCGAACCGCTGCCGGATTGGATGACGGAGGAGATGCTGGAACGGCATCTGAGGAAAGTCGGGCCGCATAGCCCGCGGGAAATCAATATGTTCGACAATCGGACGAACCCCAAATGGCCGCGCCAACCCGGCGAATTTCTTGACATGGAAGGCTTGCGGCAAATGATCGACGGCTATGACTGCGGAATCCGCTACGTCGATTCACACATCGGGCAGCTTATGGACGCGCTTGACCGTAAGGGCGTGATGGAGGAACTGGTCATCATCATCTCCGCGGATCACGGCGAAAACCAGGGACAACTCGGCATTTACGGCGAACATGCCACGGCGGATCAAGGCACATGCCGAATCCCGATGATCATTCGCTGGCCGGGCGTTACCCGGCCGAATGTCGACGAAGGGCTGCACTATCACCTGGACTTCTTGCCGACGATCGCCGAACTTCTTGACAAGGAGCCCTCCGCGACCTGGGACGGCCGAAGTTATGCGCCCGCTTTAACCGCGGGAACGGATTGTGGAAGGGATTATCTGGTTTTGTCCCAATGCGTTCATGTCTGCCAACGCAGCGTGCGCTTCGGGGATTGGCTGTACATGAGGACCTATCACGACGGTTATCATTTGTTCCCGAAAGAAATGCTGTATAACCTGAAGTCGGATCCGTTCGAGCAGCAGGACGTGGCAGCTGAGCATCCGGATGTCCGCATGCAGGCCGTTTATCGGCTAAACGATTGGCATGACAATATGATGGCATCGATGACTTATGACGTCGATCCGTTATGGACCGTGATTCAAGAAGGCGGCCCTTATCATGCGAAAGGCCGCCTTCCGTATTATGTCAAGCATTTGGAACAAACGGGCCGCGCCGATGCCGTACCTGAGCTGAAAAAGCGGCATCCCCGGGAATTTCAGCAGAGTTAGGATGGAGAGCCCGGTTTTATAGAGTCAATGTCTTCACGGAATTTCGGCTTAGCTCTTAAATTCGCTCCTCGCGGCGATTTAAGAGCTTTTTGCTTTTTCGGGATTACAGGGTTCAAGTAAGGTAATATATTACACGCCATGAAAGCGATTTATATTTTTCTTGACGAAAATGGTTTTCATATCTATTATGTAAATGAAAATAAATTTAGAAGGGTGGTCCCTCATGAAACGATACTTTGAGAAGGCGCAAAAATTCGGCAAGTCCTTCATGCTTCCCATTGCGGTACTGCCAGCTGCAGGTCTTTTGCTAGGCATCGGCGGCGCATTATCGAATCCAAATACGATTAGCTCGTATCCGCTTCTGCAAATCACCTGGCTGCAGCAGATTTTTACTGTGATGAGCAGCGCCGGAAGCATAGTGTTCGATAATCTCGCCTTGATCTTCGCCATCGGCGTTGCCGTGGGGATGGCAAGAGCGGATAAAGGAACAGCGGGTTTGGCAGCGGGTCTGTCCTACCTGGTTATGAATGCCTCGATCCATGCGATGTTGATCAATACCGGGAAGCTTGCCGCAGACAACCTGGCAGGTGCGGGACAGGGCATGGTGCTGGGAATTCAAACCTTACAGACAGGGGTTCTGGGAGGAATCGTTGTCGGGTTGGTCACGGCGTGGCTGCATAACCGGTACAATAAAATCGAGCTTCCCCAGTTTCTTGGCTTTTTCGGAGGTTCCCGGTTTATTCCGATCATTTCGTCCTTTGCGGCCATCTTCATCGGGATTGCCTTATTTTTGATCTGGCCGACAATCCAAATCGGTATATCTAGCCTCGGCAGTCTGGTCGACAAAACCGGTTATATCGGGACGCTGTTTTACGGATTTTTCTTGCGCATGCTTGGGCCTCTGGGGCTGCATCATATTTTCTACCTTCCATTCTGGCAAACCGGCTTGGGAGGAACCATGGAAGTAGCGGGCAAAGTATATGAAGGAACGCAGAATATCTTTTTTGCGCAATTGGGCGATCCCGCTACCGGGAAATACTTTATCGGGACATCCAGATTCATGTCAGGCCGTTTTATCACGATGATGTTCGGTTTATTGGGTGCAGCTCTGGCCATTTACCATACGGCTAAACCTGAACGTAAAAAAGTGGTTGGCGGATTGATGCTGTCTGCTGCGCTCACTTCATTTTTAACAGGGATTACAGAGCCTTTGGAATTCTCTTTCTTGTTTGTAGCTCCAATCCTGTACGTGATTCATGCCGCATTTGACGGGTTTGCTTTTATGCTGGCGCACATTTTCGAAATCACCATCGGCCAGACGTTCTCCGGCGGATTAATTGACTTTATCCTGTTCGGAATTCTGCAGGGCAATGAGAAAACCAACTGGATCCTGGTGCCGATCATCGGTGTACTATGGTTCCTCCTGTATTATTTCACGTTCCGGATTTTGATCGTTAAACTGAATCTGAAAACGTTAGGGCGCGAAGATGAAGCAGTGGCTGATTCGGAGGCAGCAGCTCCAGGTAATAGCGGTACTTCATCACCGTCCGGAGAATCCAGATCGGCCGCCATATTGAACGCGCTTGGCGGTACGGAAAATATCACGGACCTGGATTGCTGCGCTACGCGGCTGCGGGTTACGGTCATCGATAAGGATAAGGTGCAAAAGGACGCATTTGCAGCTACAGGAGCTAAAGGTGTTGTATTTGTAGGGAACGGAGTGCAGGTGATTTACGGACCTCAGGTCACGGTAATCAAGAATGAAATTGAAGAATATTTGGAAACGGAGTAATGGTAATGAATGACTTGGTAAGACTGAAATTAAAAGGCGGTCTCGTTGTATCGTGTCAGGCATTGGAGCATGAACCCCTTCATAGTCCGTATATTATGGGCAGAATGGCGGCAGCGGCCAAAGAAGGCGGGGCCATTGGGATTCGGGCCAACACGGCAATAGATATCAAAGAAATTAAAGAGCAGGTTGATCTGCCCGTCATCGGAATTGTAAAAAGAAACTATGGAACCAATCCGGTATTCATCACACCGACGATGCGTGAAATAGATGAATTAGCCGAAACTCAAGCGGAGATCGTAGCCTTGGATGCAACGCTCCGGCCAAGACCGGACGGCAGGACATTGAAGGAGTTTGTCAGCGAGATCCGCCATAAATATCCTCGGCTGCTGTTGATGGCAGATATCTCGGCAACAGCTGAAGCGGTGAATGCGGAACAACTTGGTTTTGATTTGATATCTACGACTTTAGTCGGTTATACAGAGGAGACAGCCGGAAGTAAACTGTACGATCATGATTTTGCCATATTAAAAGATATCGTGTCCCATGTGAAGACTCCGGTTGTGGCGGAAGGAAACATCATGACGCCGGAGATGGCGGCAAGCTGCCTGAAAGCAGGAGTATATTGTGTTGTCGTTGGCGGAGCCATTACCCGTCCGCAGCAGATTACGGAACGCTTTGTATCGGAGATTGCAAAATTACAGCACCGGACAAAATAATATTTTTGTAAAAGAGCGAGTATCGGTGGCCGGATTTCTACCAATGCTCGCTCGTTTTTATTCCGCTGAATACAACGCCTGCAGTGTTTGCTGCCGTGCTTTCAGTAAATTTTCGTCTTCAAGCAAGAGAAGAGACATCACGTCCAAAATATAAATGATGGCGAGCTGGCTGTTGATGAAATTCACGTCTCCCGATCGTCCAATATCCGGAGTGAATAGACAAATATCCGAAACTTCGGAGAGGGGGGTATGGTCAAAGTTGGTGATTCCGATGACTTTGGCGCCTCTTTTTTTGGCCTGACCCAAAGCATGACTTACCTCTGTCGTACGTCCCGAGTTGGACAATCCAATCACAACATCATTTTTCCCCAGAAGGGAGGCGCTCATCGTCATCATATGTGAATCCGTTACAGCATCGGCCACGAGATTCATCCGGCTTAGTCTGTATTTAAATTCCAAGGCGGAGAGGCCGGAACTGCCCAAACCGTAAACATAAATTCTGCGGGATTTCTTAATCAGCTCAACAACTTCTTCAATTCTTCCGGTATCCAGCATTTCGGCTGTCGCATTTACGATGTCATTGTACAGATTTTGCGTTTTGATAAAAATATCCGTATCATTACGAGGCTTTTGGGCTTCCCGGTTCAGCAGAATTTTGAAATCGACAAAAGTGTCGCAGCCCACTTTCTTGCAAAAACGGGTAATTGTTGACGTTGAAGTATTTGTATACGAGGCCAAATCCTTAATATTGATATTGTTAATGGATTGACGATTGCGTATCACGTAATCAGCAATCTCTTTTTCCTTGGCTGAAAATCGTTGATATTCAAGCTGCAGTATGTCAATGACACTGGACGACATCACAAAAAGCCTCATTTCTATTAGGATGGTATATTATCCATTTTAACAGTAGGTTTCCGTGAAAACAAAACAGAATAAAAAGGATTGAAGCATCCGCAAAGATCATTTATAATTTAATTTGTCATACCAATATATAAATTGATCATACAAATTAAAGAGGAGGTGATTGTTTACGGCAGATGTTATATCTATTGGCTTGAAATTTTGGGGTTAGATTTTGGAGGAGGAAATAAAGTGAGAGAAAACAGCAAAAATAAACATAAAAATGTTTTATTGATTACGGTGGATCAGTGGCCGGGAAGTTTATTGGGCAGGCAAGGCAGGGATGAGTTTTTTTCGCCTACACTTGATGAGCTGGCTAAAGTTGGCGTGATTTTTGGTAACGCATACAGTCCGACGCCGGTTTGCATTCCGGCCCGGCGGGAGATCATGACGGGAACAAGTTCAAGAACACATGGGGATAGAACGTTTAATGAATTTCTAAAAATGCCGGAGGTTCCTACGCTTCCCGAAGTTTTTAAAAACAACGGCTATCAAACGTATGCCGTCGGAAAATTGCACGTGTATCCTCAAAGAGCGCGGATCGGATTCGATGATGTGATTTTAAATGAAGAAGGGAGAAAGGTTAACTTTCCCCATGAGATGAGGGAGGATGATTACACAAGGTTTATCAACAGGGAGGGATACGCAGGCTTGGATTTTGCCCATGGCATGTCCAACAATAATTATATAACGAGACCATGGCACTTGCCGGAGGAGCTGCACCAGACGAGTTGGACATCCAGGCAAATGTGCGAGCAAATTATCCGCAGGGACCCGACGAAGCCGGCTTTTTGGTACTGTGGGTTCACGGCACCGCATCCGCCTGTTGTTCCTCCCCAAGTTTTTATGGATATGTACAATGATGTGGATGTTGAACACCCCTATATCGGCGATTGGGCAATGGATTCGGAATCCGCCCCGTATCCCGTGAAATATTACAGCAGCCTATACGACATTAAAACGGACAATTTACTGCGCAAAGCCAGAAAGGGGTTTTATGCCTCCTGTACGCATATCGATTATTCGATCAGGTCGATCATAGGGACACTTAGGGATGAGAAAATTCTCGACAACACGATTATTGTCATTACATCCGATCATGGAGAGATGCTGGGCAATCACAACTTATGGGGCAAAAACCTCTTCTATGAAGATGCAACTAAGGTTCCTTTAATCATCGTGCCTGCTGCAGATCGTGGAGACTGGGGATTTAATGTAACCGATGACCGTTTGGTGGAGCTGAAGGATATTATGCCTACATTGCTTGATATGTGCGATCTCCCAATACCGCAAACGGTGGAAGGAATCTCTCTGATGAATAACAAGAACAAGCGAAATTACGTCTACGGAGAACTATGGGAAGATGACCGGGCTACGAGGATGATCCGTACCGAACAATTTAAACTGATTTACTACGCTGTCGGGAATCAATTTCAGTTATTTGATTTGGTCCATGACCCCAAAGAAATGGTCGATCTATCCGGTAACGATGGGTATAAGAACGTAGAAGCAGAACTTACGGATATTCTAATATCCCATTTATATGGCAATGATGTTAAGTGGTTGGAAGACGGGAAACTTATAGGAAAACCAGAAAAATCATTCGCATATAAACCTGTTCAAGACAACTGCGGTATTTTAAGCAACCGCGATTTACTGTTGCAGCGTGGAATTCGATAATAAGCGGGAGGTTTAAAATGAACAAACTTCAAGTCAAAAGAAGCCATATTCGCTGGACGATCATACTCATGTTATTTATTGTTTCATCTCTAAATTACGCCGATCGGGCAGCCATTTCCATCAGTGCTCCATCGATGCAAAATGCGCTCGGAATCAATGCAGTAGCTTTAGGTTATATATTTTCAGCTTTTTCATGGGCCTATGTCGGTGCCCAAATCCCGGGCGGATGGCTGCTTGATCGTTTTGGATCCAAAAAAATCTATTTCCTTAGCATTTTCTTTTGGTCGCTGTTTACTCTTTTTCAAGGATTCGTTGGCTTTCTTATAGGCGCAGCGTTAATTGTGACCCTTTTTGTTTTAAGATTTTTAACAGGGTTGGCGGAGGCGCCGGCCTATCCTGCCAATAGCCGGATCACGGCTTCCTGGTTTCCCACGAAAGAACGGGGAACGGCCGCTTCGATCTTTTCTTCAGCTCAGTATGGGGCAACCGTGATCTTTTCCCCTATTATGGCGTATGTTACACAAACCTATGGATGGGAAAGCAACTTCTTGCTCATGGGAACGCTTGGAATTGTGTTAAGTATGGTTTGGCTGAAGTCGATCTATAGTCCAAAAGACCATCCGCGCATCAACAAGGCCGAGCTGGAATATATCGAGCAAGGGGGAGCCATGGTTGATTTGGATACCAAAGCGACCTTGGACAATAAAGAATCAAAATGGCCTTATATTCGAAAACTGCTAAAAAACCGGATGATGATGGGGATTTTTTTCGGGCAGTATTGTATTAATGTGATGACTTATTTTTTCCTGACCTGGTTTCCGATCTACTTGGTAAAAGATCGCGGCATGTCCATTCTGAAAGCGGGTTTTGTAGCCTCCTTACCGGCACTTTGCGGTTTTGCGGCGAGTATATTAAGCGGAATCTTTTCGGATTACTTGCTTAAAAAAGGCTGCTCTTTAACCGTAGCCAGAAAAGTTCCTATCATAGCGGGGATGTTGATGTCCATGACGATCATCGGCTGTAATTACGTGAACTCGGAAGGCCCGGTTATTTTTCTGATGTCTTTAGCGTTTTTTGGCAAAGGATTCGGCGCGCTTGGCTGGTGTGTAGTTTCTGATGTTGCGCCCAAAGAGGCGCTTGGCATAAGCGGAGGTTTGTTAAATACGTTTGGAAATATTGCCGGTATTATCACGCCGATTGTAATCGGATACATTATTCAAGGAACAGGTTCCTTTAATTTAGCGCTTGTCTACGTAGGCATCCATGCTCTGGCGGCAATTTTATGTTATTTGCTCATCGTAGGCAGAATAGAGAGATTTAAATTATAGAAGTGTTTTGTTGTAAGCGCTTAATAGCCACTCCTATTCCCTCATTAATAGTAAGATGTTATACTTGCATTATTATGAAAATATTATTAATGGGAGAACAACATGGCTGAACATGTTTCCGGTTCAGAAAAAGTTCCGTTTTCGAAAATCTTATACAATTTTATCTTACAAAAAGATTATAAAAGCGGAGATAAACTTCCCACCGAACGGGAATTGTCGGAACACTTTGGCGTAGGGCGAAGTTCAGTTCGTGAAGCGTTAAGCGGATTGAAAGCATTAGGGATCATCGAGGTCCGGCAAGGATCAGGCTGTTATGTGAAGGAAATTAATTTGGCATCGCTGCTGCTTCCGATCCAGGGACAACTTTACAATAAACGGATCCTTGTTGAAGAGATCATGGAAACAAGAGTGGCGATCGAGTTGGAAATTATCCGGCTGGCCGTAAAAAGGGCCACTCCCATCATGTTGGATAAAATTGAGTCTTATTTAACCTCGGATGAGCAAGATTCCGCCCAACACTTTGCCTTTGAACAACTGTTAGCCGAAATGGCGGGAAACCGTATATTAATCATGATGCAAAGTTTAGTCCATGAGCTTTGGGGCGATATCACAAGCAAGGGCTGGCGGCGTAGAAGCATGGAAATTAGCCATCAAGAGCATATGGATATTTTCCGCAGCATTAAAAACAGAGATTTGCCGGCTGCGCTCACGAAAATGGAAAACCATCTGTTGTGGGGCGTAAAATACTTTGATGAGATGAATGATCCGACGCAAAGCTAATATTGTAAAGAGACTGACGCTTTAAAAATAAGCGTCAGTTTGTTTTTTTACTATAAGTAAAAAAGGTTTGAAAAAAGTTCAAACTTATTTTATCCGTGGCGGACCTTTATAATTCTGATTGAAAGCGCATTCAATAAAAATTGAAGAAAGCGCTGCTCTCAAAAAACGAACGGGGGGAATACGGGTGAGAATTATTTATTTTGATATCGATTCGCTCCGGCCCGACCATATGGGGTGCTACGGATACGAAAGAAATACGACGCCGCATATCGACCGGATCGCGGCGGAGGGGGCCCGCTTTAACGGCTGCTACACCGCGTCGTCGCCTTGCGTTCCTTCGCGGGCCAGCTTTATGTCGGGACGCTTCGGCATCAACCACGGGGCGCTGACCCACTGGGGGCCGGGCTGCGATTTTGATTATCCCGACGGGGACGGCCACAGCCGGACGGTTCCGTTTTTTACGCGTTATTTGCGCGAGGCGGGGTACAAAACGGTGACGTTTTCCTCCTTCGGTGACCGTCACCATGCCTGGTGGTATTTCGCCGGCTGGAACGAGGTGCACACCCATTCGCTGAAAGAAGGCAACGAAGATGCGCACGAGGTGAATGAGGCCGTTATCCCCTGGATCAAGGCGCATGCGCACGAGGAGAACTTTTTCCTCCACATTCAGTATTGGGACCCGCATACGATGTACACGTATCCGAAGGAATATGCGGATCAGTGGAAGGATGTCCCGGCCAAAGCGTTCCCCGATGCCGCAACGATCGAAAAGCACCAGGCGGACCGGTTTCCGCGCTCGGCAGCTCTTCTTCATACGGCAAGCCGTATTCCGGAGACGATGCCCGAGCGTATCCGGGACCGGGAGGATTTCGTTCATCTCATCAACGGCTATGACGGCGGCATCAGCTACATGGACCGCTGCATCGGGGAGATCATGGAGACGCTCGGGGAGATGGGGATCGAGGATGAGGTATGCTTCGTCATCAGCGCGGATCACGCCGAATCGTTTGGCGAGCATGGCATCTACATGGAGCACGCGAACGCCTCGGAGTCGGTTCACCATATCCCGCTGATCATCAAGGCGCCCGGCGTGGCGAAACCCGGTACGATCGCGGACGGGCTCGCCTACAACGTGGACGTGATCGCCACGATCACCGATATGGCCGGTTTGCCGGTGCCGGAAGGCTGGGACGGCAAGTCGTTCCTCCCCGCTTTGAAGGGCGAAGCCTGGCAGGGGCGGGACCATCTGGTGATGGACCACGCCTTGTACGCTTGCCAGCGGGCGGTCAGAGACAAAAAGTGGTACTACATGCGCACCTATCACGAAGGGCTTTACCGCTACGATCCTGTGGCGCTTTACGATATGGAAAACGACCCGTATCAGACGACGAATGTCGCCGGCGAGCATCCGGAGGTCGTCCGGGAGATGGATCATCGCCTGATGAACTGGCTGCATGAGCATACGGGGAAACCGGGCGCAAAGACCGATCCGCTGCAAAAGGTGATCCGGACCGGGCCGTTCAAATATGTCACCGTGAGCCAGTGGATCAAGCGGCTGCGGGGCGAAGGTTACCGCGAAGATGCTGAGGCGCTGGCGGCAAAATATTCGCATGAAACGCTGGAGTCGGCTTACGGCTCGGTATAAAGGCATAAACTTCGGCCATACGAGAACAGTATAGAAAGGTTTGTTCGATATGACGACAAAAACAACCAAAATCGAAAGCCAGGCCGTCCGCCAAGCGGGGCCTCCCCGGAAGACCTGGAGCCAAATTCCGGGCGGTGTGATCATCCTGTTGTCCTTCGCCGTCGGGATAGCCTTCTGGGCGCTCATCTCCAGGATTCCGTCGGTCGGGGCGATCGTATCCGACCCGGTTACGATCGTGAAGACCTTTATACAGGAGTCATCCAGCGGCAGGCTGTGGACCAATATTTATGCCAGCCTATTTCGGGTTCTGGGCGGGTTTGTGCTGGGACTGGCGGCGGCCATCCCCGTCGCTTTCCTGATGGGCTGGTACAAGCCGGTCCGCATGATCGTCGAGCCGTGGATTCAGTTTTTCCGCACGATTCCCCCGATCGCGCTGATTCCGCTGGTCATTGTCGTCCAGGGCGTGGGCGAGGGGGCAAAGCTGTCGATCATTTTCGTCGCGACCTTCCTCGTCATGGTGATCTCGATCTTTCAGGGCGTCGTGAGTGTGGATCCGACGCTGATCAAGGCGGCGAAAGTGCTGGGCGCGGGTGACAAAGACATTTTCTTCGAAGTGGTGGTCCCCGCCTCGTTCCCCTATATTTTGGTCGGCGTGCGCTTAGGGTTGGCCAGCGCCTGGACGACGCTGGTTGCGGCGGAACTGACCGGAGCGAACAAGGGAATCGGCAACATGATCATGGAAGCGGGCTTGTACTTCCGCATGGACATTATCATCCTGGGCATTATCATCATCGGGATCATCGGGCTGGCCATGGACAAAGGCGTTTTGTTCCTGGAGAAAAAACTAACGGGTTGGCAGGAGTTGAGAAAATCATGAGCGCGATCGCGGAAAAGACACCGAAAATCGAAATCGAAAATCTGTCCAAAGTATATCAGGGACGGTCCGGCGCCATCACCGCCCTGCAAAACACGCAGCTCGCGATCGGCCAAAACGAGTTTGTCTGCGTCGTCGGACCCAGCGGCTGCGGCAAAACGACGCTGCTTAACATTATCGCCGGGCTTGAAAACGCAACGACCGGCACCGTAAAGGTGGAGAACCGGATCGTCACCGGTCCGGGCAAGGAACGGGGAGTCGTCTTTCAGCAGTACGCCTTGTTTCCCTGGAAAACCGTGCTGAAAAATGTGGAATTTGGCTTGAAGCTTAGGGGCTTGGGGGCCAAGGAGCGCAGAGAGCGAGCCGAAAAGTATCTGGAACTGGTGGGACTGAAAGACTTTGCTAACGCCTATCCGAAGGAACTGTCGGGGGGCATGAAGCAACGGGTGGCGATTGCCAGAGCGTATGCCGTGGAGCCCGAAGTGCTGCTGATGGACGAACCGTTTGGCGCCCTGGATGCGCAGACGCGGGCGCAATTGCAGGAGGAACTGCTGAAAACGTGGGAGAAGGAAAAGCGGACCATCTTTTTTATCACGCACGACGTGGAAGAGGCGGTCATTCTGGCGCAGCGCGTCATTATTATGAGCGCAAGGCCGGGCCGGATCAAGGAAATGATCGATGTCGACATTCCGTACCCGCGGACGCAGGAAACCAAATTGTCGGACCGCTTCGTCGAGATCAAAAACGAGATTTGGTCGAAGGTTTACAAAGAATATATGGATGTCAAAAAATAAGGGGGATTCACCTATGAAAAAAGTAAGCGTTTTAATGATGGCATCGATGCTCGGTCTGACACTGATCGCCTCCGCTTGTTCTTCCGGTCAGGCGGGGACAGGAAAGGACACGGAAAGCCAAACGCCGGCAAAATCGGGCGAGACGCCCACGATCAATGTAGCCTATATGCCGGACATGCACGGCGCAACGCCGATCGTGCTGGGCGAAGAGAAAGGCTTCTTCGAAGAAGCGGGAATTAAAGTCAACGCGGTGAAGTTCTTGAGCGGTCCGCCGGAGTTTCAGGCGATGGCATCGGGCGAAATCGACATCGCGTATATCGGCCCCGGAGCGACGTTCCTCGCCGCCCAGGGACAAGGCAAGATCATCGCCGTGGACAGCCTGAATACGGGAGACGCCGTGCTAACCAGAGCCGATTCCGGCATCGAAAGCTGGGCGGACCTGAAAGGAAAAACGGTCGGCGTGCCGAAAGGAACGTCCGGCGAAATGATCTTGAACCTCGGACTTAAGAAGGCCTCGCTTAAGCCCGAAGACGTTAATATCATGAATATGGATGTGGCCGGAGCTGTATCCGCCTTCGTGTCCAAAAAGGTCGACGCGGTTGCGATTTGGTCCCCCTATACGGCCGAGATCGAAAAACAGGTAGGGAAAGAAAACATCAAAGTGCTGGGCAATAACGAGGCGTTTTTCCCCGATTATGTGTTCCCGCAAAGCTGGGTGGTAAGGCCGGCGTTTTTGGAGGAGCATCCCGATTTGGTGAAGAAGTTTTTGAGCGCGTTTTCCAAGGCGAACGATTATCGCATCGCCAACATGGAAGAAACGGTCAAGCTCACCGGCGAATTCACGCAAGTGCCGGAAGATTCGTTAAGCATGCAGATCGACACAACAGAGTGGTTGACGACGGAGGAGATGGCCAAAAATTTTGAGGATAACACGGTGTATACCTGGTTTGAAAACCTTGAGAAATTGTTCGTTGACAACGGCAAAATGACGGAAGTGGTTCCCGCGGACCAATTCGTAAGCAAAGATACCTTCCTGAATGCCGTGAAAAAATAAGCTCCGCAATAAAAGGGGACAGGGCGCCTTAGCGGGCGGCCCTGTCCCCTTTGTTCACTTGGCGGAAGAACGGAACGGCTCCCATCTCGTTGATTAGATTGACGATTTCCTTCGTCCGGGACTTCTTGAATTTTTTGAGCAAAATATTGATCTGCGATTTGATCGTCGACATTTCGACTTGACGTTCGGCGGCGATTTCGGAGATCTTTTTGTGTTTCAGCAGCAAATCGATGATTTCCATTTCCGTCGGGGTCAACTGGGATAAAATATTGATGGAATCCAGCAGCGATTCCTGGTTATGACGGATGCGCCTGAATTCGTTTCTGATTTTATAAGCGATTTTCGGCCGGATCGGAGACGAGCCGTTGTAGGCCATGCGGATGCTGTCCAGGATCTCGTGTTCCTCAGTGGTTTTCAGCACATAATCCACCGCCCCGGAATCGAAGGCGCTGAACACCGTTTCATCGTCCTCGTGCACGGTCAAAAAAATGATCCGCACGTCCGGATGCGCCTGAATTGTTTTTTTGGCGGCGAGGATGCCGTCATGCTTGAAATCCATTTCTATGTCCATGAGCACGACATCCGGCTTAAGTCGCTCGACCATATCGCAGGCGGCTTTGCCGCTGAAGGCGTGGCCGACGAGCTGCATGTCTTCCGCGGTGTCCACCATCGAACGGAAATGCTCGTTCAAAATGTCGAAATCCTCGACGACAAGAACGCGAATGGGCAATGGAATAGGTTGCTTTTGCATACGCAGCTCCCTTTCTTTTCGGCGGATTTTATTCGGTGAAATAGATCGGCAAAAAAATCTGAAACGTCGTTCCGGCTCCGGGAGCGCTGGTTACATCGATTTGGCCGAAGTGGCCGCTGACGACCTGCTTGGTGTAGGAGAGGCCCAGCCCCCAATTGCGATTTGTGTTTTTGCTGGTGTAAAAGGGGTCGAAGATTTCCCCTAGCTGCTCCGGCTCGATTCCGTTGCCGTTGTCGTTTATCCGAATGACCAGCCACTTTTCCTCGGAATACGCTTCGATTCGTACCCGCCCTTCCTGTTGGCTGCCGATGGCTTCGACTGCATTGACGATGACGTTGTGAAGGGCGTCCGACAGGTGAACGGCATCCGCCAATATTTTCGGATCGCCGCCCGGCGCCTCGTATTCAACGCGAACCGAATCGGGTATCCCTTGAAGACTGCCGATCAGCTCCTCCATGAATGCGCCTGCGGAAACGGGCCGCAGCTGGAGATAATTCGTTTTGAACGACTTGTAAAGCCGGTCCAAACGGTCCAGGGTATGTTGGATGATCGCTTCCGACTGTTCGATCTGCCCCAGCAGCTGAAGGTCTGCGGCGTCGGACCGTTCTTCCCGGTGCTTGACCGTTTTTTCCATCTTTTTATTCAGCACCTGCAGCGTAAGAAGTTGGTTTTTCAGGGCGTGGGTAAAGATTTTCGTGCCCATGTCCGCGGTTTTGATTTTCCGCTCCAGGCGCAAATCCAGCTTCCCCATGTTTTTCTCAACCCTCGTATACCGCCAGATGGCCAGCAGGCTGACAAGCGAAACACCGCCCGTAAACAGGATGCTGAAATACCATTCGAACAAAGTGAGCGGCGGATTAAAATTCGAAAAATCGGAGTAAAGCACATAATAGGTTCGGATATCCGTCACCTGCAAGGGGCCCATAAAGCCGAGGTAGAAATAAAAACCGTTCAGCGCAAGGAGCCCGAGCAGGATAAAGCTGATCTGTTTTTTGATCCAGGGAATCGTAATGTTTTGATATCTCCACCAAATCAAATAGAAGGCGATCAGTGCGGACAACACGATCCATCCCCTGGTGCCCCATCCGATGACGAACGTGTACTTTCGCTCGACCGTGTTCAATATCCATTTGTAAACGACAGGGTCGTAGAACACGATGTTGAGGATAGGGAGGAAACTATTCAGGGCAAAATATTTCCATAATTTCTTGAACGGCTTGTTCAAATAGAGTGTTATTGCCAATCCCAACAAACCGAAAATAAACACGGACCGTCCGATTGTAATCATGCGGCTGATGTCCCCGATTTGCAGAGGGGAGTGCAGCAGCACGTTTCGGATTGCTTCATTAAAGAACAATACTCTATTGACCTTGAAATAAAATCCGCCGTACTTGGCCAGAAACAGGACCAACCCGGACATGCTCAAAAACCAGCCGAACAGCACGCAAGCCATCCAGTAGGCGGCAGGGCTGCGGGCTTTGGTGACAAACAAAATGAGGGCTGACCCCATTAAAAACAACAGCAGAAGAGTCATAGGGACGGCTCCTTTGGTGGATTACCGGAAGTGCTCAATGTCCGGTAAGCGCTTTCTATAATATCGGTTTCATTATAAAGGGTCGCTTCCTTGCTTGTCATGAGGAAGGATGTGTAAAAGAAACAGGAGCCGAAACCCGCGGCTCCTGTTTCTTTTTTTAGATAGCGGCGCAGCACGCCTTATGCTTTTTGCCGCTGCCGCACGGGCAAGGCTCGTTGCGGCCTGGAACTTTGCCGTCGAAATAGCGCTGCAAATTGTGGCTGTAAAGCTCGTTGCGCAGCTTATCGCCCATTTCCTGCATTTGCTCGTGGGCATGGGCATAAATCTGCTTATAGCTTTGGCAGAAGAAATCCGGAGCGGACTCAGTTCCTTCAGCGTTCCATTTACGGTTCCGCGGGCAGCCGCCGTAGCATAAACGCTGCCATTCGCAAGACCGGCATTTATCCGGCAAAGCCGGCTTCATCCGGTGGAAGCGCCCATAATTCGGATGGGCCAGCATATCGGCGATGGAGGCGCTGGCTACATTGCCGACGGTCCACTGTTCATTGATGAAGAAATCGCAGGGAAAAGCATCGCCGTTTTGCTCAAGCACAAGGCTTGTCGGACATGCCGCCCGATGGACGCACAGCTCCGCTTCCCGGTTAATGTAAACGTTTAGCATGTTATCGAAGAAGCGTACAGAAACCTGCGGGTCGCCGTCGTTATACCATTCGTCGAACACTTCGCAGAGGAAGTCGCCGTATTGTTTGGGCGTAATATCGTAGACACCGGGCTGGTCCACTTGTTGGGAGCGGAAATCCATGCAAGGGATGAATTGGACGTAGTCGAAGCCGTGCTCCCGGTAAAACGCCATCAATTCCTTGGCTTTGCCTACGTTTCCTTTATGGATAACCGTCAAAATATTAAAATCGACCTGGTGCTTTCGCAAATGCTCGATGCCGGCCATAACCCGGTCGAAGCTGCCTTTGCCGTTGGAAGTCACCCGGCGGGCGTCATGAATTTCCTTGGGGCCGTCGAGGCTCACGCCGATCAGAAAATTATAGGTTTTAAAAAAGGAAGCCCAGCGGTCATTGATCAGTGTTGCGTTCGTCTGCAGCGAGTTGCTGATGATCGTATGCGGCGGGGCGTGCAGGGCTTGCCGATAAACGACTTCCTCAAAAAACTCAAGCCCGGCCAGCAGCGGTTCTCCGCCCTGCCAGGCAAAATTGGCAGCGCCTTGGCTGTGCTCCATGTAATCCTTGATGAATTTATCCAAAATGGCGGAATCGATCCGGTTGATTTTTGGCCCCGGCTTGCCGCCGCAGGTGCTGTAATAACAATAATCGCAAGCCAGATTGCAATCTTCCGACACAGTTTTCCACATTACGCCGATGTTGGAATGGCGGGCTGTCATGCAGTTTCCCGACAAAGCAATCCCCCCTGTCTATGTTTAATTCTATGGCTATTTCAAAGATATCATCCGCTTCAAATAATGTCAAAATAATAAAAAGTATTCAAGTAAAGCGCTTTTACTAGATTTATACAGCGAGGAAACTCCTGTTCTTTATTCCAATATGAAATTATCTTTGTTATAGTCAGTTTATGAAGAGATTATATATTACTCCGGGGGATGCATATGTTCCATGTATTGGTTGCAGAGGATGAAGTTTGGATTCGCAACGGGATCGTGGAGATGATCGAGCGGTTTGGGCTTGATTTCAAAGTCGTAGCCCAGGCCAGCGACGGGGCGGAGGCATGGAATTTGATCAATGAGGTGTGGCCGAACGTCATCATCACCGATATCGTCATGCCGGAGCTCGACGGGTTGTCTCTGCTCGGCAAATGCGATGAATACAAGCTGGGCATCGTTCCGATCGTGATCAGCGGCTACGAGAACTTCGCCTATGCCCGGCAGGCGATCCGGTACGGGGCGACGGAATATTTACTGAAGCCTGTCGTGGCCGAGGATTTGAAGCAAGCCTTGCTGCGCTCCTTGGAACGGCTGCAAAGCTCCGTGTACCTTTACGAGCCTCTCCATCAGATTCAGGAATTTCTGGGCGTGATGGAAGTGTGGGATCATCAACGTCTGGTTTCTGAAGCCGGCCGGATTCTGGGTTCGATAAATAAGGTGAAAACGCCGAATCCAGGAATCCGCAACGGATTGTTCCGCATTTTCTCGGACAAGCTGAACGAGCAGCTGAGAAGCGTTGATCCGCATCATCAAAACCGGGAGCTTGGCGAAACGGCCGACAAACCTGCCGTGCAAGCTCATTTTGCGCATTTGCTGGAGCAGTGGTCGCGCCGCTTGAACGGCGCCTCTTCCGGCCGGAAAAACTTTCTGGGCAAGCGGGTGAGCGAATACGTTCAGCAAAACTACGCCAGGGAGATCACGCTGGGGCAAATCGCGGAGTACACCGATCTAAGTGTTTCCCGGTTTTGCGTGCTGTTCAAGCAGCATTACGGAGATTCTTTTATCAATTATTTAAACAAATACAGAATCGAAAAAGCCAAGCAGCTGCTGCTGGAACCGGATCTGAAAGTTTACGAGGTGGCCGATATGGTCGGGTTCTCCTCCTTACCGTATTTTAACCGGTTGTTCAAAAGCCTGACGGACGAGTCGCCGGGTGAATACCGCAGGAGCCTGGGATTATGAACATTAAATTTTCCCCCTTACGTTCCATCAAACAAAGAATGATCGCGCTGTTTTTCGGGCTAAGCATTTTGTCGGTGGGCCTGACGGCCGGATTTTCCCACTATTTCTACAGTAAAGCGGTCAAAGAGGAATTCGTGATGATCACGGAAGAAGCCACGGGCCGGCTGAACCATCATCTGGAGTTTTATTTCCAGCAAATGAAAAAATCGACGAATACGCTGCTGAACACCGATCTGGTGCAAAAGTGGCTGAGCGAGGGCTATACTCCCAATGTGGAGGATATCGCCGGAATTGAAAAGGAAATGAACACGTATGTGTCATTCAATTTTCGGGAAATCAACAATATGCTCCTCGTTTCGAATGATGGTCGGGTTCTCCCGCTGAACAACAGTTATATCCCGGAAGACCGGCGCATGATGGATGCCTGGTTTAAAGACGTCCGGGAAGTTACGGTATTGCCTACCCATCGCCTGAACGAAAACGGCCCCTTGGTCATGGATATGATCATTCCGATTTACAGCACACAAACGACGGCGATGATCGGCAAGCTGGTGCTGCAGTTTTCCTTGACCGAAATCGACGCTGCCTTCGATAAATCCCGGCTGGGGAAAAGCGGCTATTTCTTCCTGTTGTCGAAGGAGGACATCGTGGTCAATCATCCCGAGAAGGAATGGGTAGGGAAGGCGCGGAAAGACACGCCGCTTGGCGGACTGAATTTGGATCTGGAAAACGCCACCGGTGCCCAAACGTGGAACGGCGAAGCCTATCTGGTTTCTGTCTATGAATCGCAGTATACGGGTTGGAATATCGTTTCCGTTGTCCCTTATGCTGAGATGGCCAAAGGGTTGAACTCCGCGGTTTTATCGACGATGATCGCTTTGGCGATTCTTGGGGCCTGCATTCTTTTGATCATCCCTTTCCTGGTGTCACAGTTTGTAGGCCCGATCAAGCATATGAAAACGAGGATGGAACGGGTCGCCAAAGGCAATCTGGAAGTCAGGGCAACGCAAATCTCCGGCATCCATGAATACCAGGTGCTGACCAACAGCTTCAATTATATGGTGGAGCAGCTAAACGATCTGATGCGGGAAATCTCCGAATACAAGGTAAAAGAGGTCGAACTGCAGTTAAGGCAAAGTGTGGCCACGGTCAGAGCACTGCAGAATCAAATCAATCCGCATTTGCTGTACAACACGCTGGATATTATCAAGAGTATCGCCTATTTGGAAGATGTTCCGCTGATTGAGAAAATCGCCCACAACTTGGCTGACGTATACCGTTATGCTTCCAAAGGATCGGATCAGGAAGTGACGCTTCGCGAGGAGCTAAGCGTGTTGATCAAGTATCTGGACATTGTGCACATCCGTTATCCGAAAAAATTCGAAAGCAGTGTCCGGGTGAACGAGAAATTCATGGATTGTCCAATCATCAAGCTTACGATTCAGCCGATCGTGGAGAATGCTGTCAAATACGCCGTGGAAGCGAAAGGCGGGAATGCGGCGATAATTGTGAACGCTTACGACGAGGGCTGCGATCTTTTGATCGAAATTGCGGACAACGGCCCGGGAATTCCGGAAGCGCGGCTTGCGGAGCTGGAGGATCAATTCCGCGGAAGTTCGTCCGCCGAAGATACGTTCAGAGGCGAGTCCATCGGGCTGGCCAATGTCCATGCGCGGCTACGGTTGAAATACGGCAAGCCTTACGGAATTTCCGTACATTCTTTTCCGGGACGCGGCAGTGTGGTCAGCATACGGATTCCTTTACGGAAGCGAAATGAACAACCTCGAAAAAGAACGAGTGGGGGATGAGCTGAGCATGAAAAAATGGTGCGTGATACTGTTGTCTGCGTTTTGGATCTTGGGGCTGCTTGGATGTTCCAGCGCTGCAGGGAACCGATCGGCGGGGGAAGTGGCGCCCGGCAGCGAGGAGACTGGAGCACCCGTAGAACTGAATTTAATGACGTTCAGCTTCGCGGGAGGAGGCTGGCCGGAGGATCATGCGGTCGTCAGAGAGCTAAATAAGCGGCTGAACATCAAGCTGAACATTGAGTGGATTCCCATGGACGTTTACGGGCAGAAGTTGAACGTATTGGCGGCCTCCAATGATTTTCCCGATGTATTTTTGGTCGAAGGCCCAGAATTCAATAAGTGGAAGGACAAAGGCGTCTTTATGGATATCGAACCGGAGCTTGTCAAGTACCCCCATTTCACGAAATATTTGAGCCGCGAATACTTGGAGCTCATGAATCCCAAAGGAAAAATGTACGGATTGCCGTTTTATATCACGGACACGCGGGATTCTCTGATCATCCGCAAGGATTGGCTGGACAAGCTGGGGCTTAAGGCGCCAACCACGGTAGATGAATTTCTCGAAGTCGCCAAGGCGTTTGCGCAGGAGGACCCGGACGGGAATGGCAAGGACGATACTTACGGGTTTTCGTTCAGCATCGTCAACGGCAAATTGACCAATCTGGATGCGATTATAGGCGCTTTCGGGTTGGGGAACGAATGGAGCGAGCAGGATGGACGGCTTGTTCCGCTGCAGGTGCAAACGAAGGAGCTCAAGCCGTTTCTCACCTTTCTTAGGGAGGCCTATTCATCAGGAGCGCTTGACCCGGAATTCGCCACGAACAAGGTCAAGGATCCGCTGGCCAAATTGGCGGCCGGAAAAGTCGGCATCGCCACCGTCGTCCCCAACGAATTTTATACTCTAACGCTGCCGGCTTTGAAGAAGAACGCTCCCGGGGCCGAGCTCGTCCAATTGATTCCCCCGAAAGGACCCAGCGGACTTCAGGCGACGCATACGATCGGGAACACGAGCAAAATCGTCATCAACGCCCGTATCGCCCCCGCCAAGCAGCAAAAAGCGCTGGAACTGTTGAATTACCTGCTGTCCGACGAAGGCTACGATTTGATCAAAAACGGCGTTGAAGGCGTTCACTACCAAAGAACCGCTGAAGGAACGTTCGAAAAGCTGGAGGCGTTTGACAAAGACCGTCCGCAATTGCTCTCCGTCTGGTTTTTCCGCCGCTATGATCCGGAAGTCCAGATCCGCAAATGGGATGATCCGCAGTACGCCAAAAACGTTTTGAAGTTTTATGAAACCAATGCCAAGTACCGTTGGAAAAATCCGGCGGAAGGCCTGTCCAGCGAGACCTTTGATCAAAAGGGCCTCCGGCTTCTGGGGAGATGGGTGGATACAATGACCAAGGTGGCCATGGGCCAGCTTCCTTTAAGCGCCGTCGACGAGGCGGCCGCGGCCTGGAAGCGGGAAGGCGGAGATCAGATCATCCGGGAGATCAATGAGGAATTCCGGAAGACCAAGGAATAATGTACCCGAGTTGCGGGATATCCCGGCCATGCGCATGTCGCATGGCCTTTTTTGGCTCAACTTTGAAATCGGCGCTTGACCGCCGGCTCTGGATTATTTTTTTCGCTGGAGTTTCTCAAGTTCCGCAAAAATCCGGCAACAAACAAAAAGATCGGTTAAGGACTTCGCTTGGGAATGGATGTAGAGTAAGGAAGGGCCAAGGCATGAAGGGGTGATTCGGCAGAAAAGAGAACAGGCGGCCGCACGGCAACGAAAGCGCTTTTATGAATACGGAGCGATTAATCAATCGGACGAACGCATTCCAACTAGAAAAGCAAACTCTGAGAGCAACGGGAGGCAGTGACGAATGAAGGAGAAAAATCAGGTTTCATTAAAAGAAAGGATCAGCTACGGGTTGGGGGATACCGCATCCAATCTTGTTTTTACCATCGTAACCACGTACCTTATGTTTTTCTATACCGATGTTTACGGCTTAAATGTGGCCGCTGTGGGCACTTTGTTCCTGGTCGCCAGATTGATCGACGCTTTGGACGGTCCCATATTTGGGGTGCTGATCGACCGTACGAGCACCAAATGGGGGAAATCAAGACCCTATTTCCTCTGGCTGTCCATTCCGTTTGGGGTCGTCGCTATATTAACATTCATGACCCCGGATTTAAGCGCGACGGGGAAAATCGTATACGCGTATGCAACGTATATTGCGTTAGGCATTTTGTATGCGGGCGTCAATATTCCGTTATCGTCGCTGCTGCCAAGCCTAACGAGCAATTCGCAGGAAAGAACCGTCGTTAATACGTACAGAATGGTCGGCGGGCAAACGGGTGCGTTTATCGTCAACGCTGCGGTCCTGCCTTTGGTTGCTTTTTTGGGCGGGGGCAACCAGCAGCAGGGCTTTCTCTATACCATGATTTTGTTTGCTGTGGTTGGCGTCGCGCTCTTTTTCATTACGTTTGCAAATACGAAAGAGCGGGTTCAGTCCAACGGTAACAAACCGATTCCTTTTAAAGAAGGCGTGAAAGCGCTAAAAGGAAATTGGCCCTGGTGGATTTTGCTCATCGTGAACGTTCTGCTGTTTATCTCTACGATCATGATGAACCAATCGACGATCTATTTCCTAAGATACAACTTGGGCCGCGCGGATTTGGTGCCGGTGCTGAACGGATTATCGAGCTTGATGCTCGTCGGGATCATCGCCGTGCCGTTTTTGGCCAAAAAACTCGGTAAGCGCAACACGGTGCTCCTGGGGTTCATTCTGGCCGTGGCAGGACAACTGATTATCTTTGCCGGCTCGGAGTTCCTCTCGGTTCCGCTCATGGTGGTCGGAAGATCGCTGGCGAAGGTTGGACTTGGCGTGGTGGCCGGGATCAAATTCGCGATGATCGCCGATACGGTCGATTACGGCGAATGGAAGACCGGCGTGCGAGCGCAAGGGCTGCTGATGGCGGCTTCCACCTTTGGCGTCAAATTCGGCATGGGGCTCGGAGGAGCGATTGCCGCCTGGATTATGTCGATGGGGGGATACGTTCCCAACCAGGCGCAGACGTCTTCCGCGCTCTTGGCCCTACAGTTCAATTTCGTGTGGGTGCCGCTGATTTGCTTCGTGCTTTCCATCGTGCTCATGATGTTCTACCGGCTTGATCAACAAGAGGAGACGATGAAGGAGGAGCTTCAGAACAATCGGATCGTCACGGCTTAAGCAGCACTGATCGGCAGGTATGTAAAAAGGAAGCAAGACATCTCTTCGGGGTGTCTTCTTCGCTTTTTTAAAAGATGAGTGAGGATCGCAAGGTTCCGTTTGCGGAGGCTAAGGTGGCCGCAGTATTAGCGGTAAAAAAGGGCGTTATTCCCAGCAGTAAAGGGAGATCGGTCAATTTAGAGGAATTTTTTACCGCTATTTGCAGGGGATGAGGGCGAAAAGGCGCTTTCTCCACGTATGGCAGGGAAATAGAGACAAAAATTACCGCTATTTGTAAGAGGGGATGGAAAACCGCAAAAATAGCGCCATAAATTACCGCTATATCCGGCAAAGAGCTCCCCTACTCCCGCCCGGCAGAAAAATAGAGCAACAAACAAAAAAATCGGTTAAGGCGCTGTGACCGGATTGCTTGTAGAGTAGAACATGTACGTATATCGGGAATTTGGCCATGGAGGCCGTTTACAGTGAGTGTTTGCAATTCGAAAATTTCAACTTGGAGGAGAATGCCTTATGAGAGTCTTGTTTTTGGACCTGGATTCGACCAACCCGGAACATTTGGGCTGCTACGGTTATCATCGCAATACATCGCCCAATATCGATAAAATTGCTGCTGAAGGCGTCCGTTTCACTAATTATTACACCTCGGACGCGCCGTGCGCTCCTTCCCGCACCGCGCTGATGAGCGGGCAGTTCGGGATTCGCAACGGCCTTGTTGGCCACGGCGGTACGGCGGGGGATATGAAGCTGGAAGCCGAGAAGCGGGAGCTGATGGGCCGGCTGACCCGGGGCGGGGCCTTCCCGTCCTACTTGCAACTGATTGGCGGACTCAGCACCACCTTGATCAGCCCTTTCCCGCAGCGTCACTCGACGTTCGCTTTTTATGCCGGCTTTAATGAAATCATGAATACGGGGCATCTCGGCAACGAGTCCGCAGACGACGTCACTCCTGTCGCACTGGACTGGATCGAGCGCAATGCCAAGAAAGACGATTGGTTCCTCTACGTGAATTATTGGGATCCGCACACCCCTTACCGGACGCCGCTGGAATACGGAAACCCGTTCGAAAACGATCCGCTGCCGGAATGGATGACGGAGGAAGTGCTGGAGCGGCACAAGGAAATGGTTGGTTCGCACAGCGCCCGAGAGCTTAACATTAATTTCAGAACCAAGAGCTACGACAATGCCACTTCCCCCGATTTCCCGCGTCATCCCGGGGAAATTCTCAATAAGGACGGCCTGAGAAAAATGGTCGACGGTTACGACTGCGGCATCCGGTATATGGACGACCATTTGGGCAAGCTGTTTGCGGCCCTGGAACAGCAGGGTGTAATGGAAGATCTGATCATCATCATTACCGCCGATCACGGCGAAAATATCGGCCAACTGGGGATATACGGCGAGCATGCCACCGCGGATCAGGGAACCTGCCGGATTCCGATGATCATCCGCTGGCCGGGCATGAAGCAGGGAATCGTCGACGAGCGGCTACATTACCACCTGGACTTGCTGCCGACGATGGCCGAGCTGCTCGGACACGACCCGATGCCGGATTGGGACGGCATCAGCTATGCGCCGGTTCTTCGCGACGGAGCCGATTGCGGGCGGGATTACCTCGTGGTGTCGCAGTGTGCCCACGTGGTGCAGCGCAGCGTCCGTTTCGGCGATTGGATGTATATTCGCAGCTATCATGACGGGTATCATTTGTTTGATAAGGAGATGCTGTTCAACCTGCAGGAGGACCCGGATGAACAGCGCAATGTTGCCGCCGAAAACCGCGATATCTGTATGGAAGCCGTTTATCTGCTGAATCAGTGGCATGACGAAATGATGGTCCGTTCGGGTGACGACCGCGATCCATTGTGGACGGTGATGAAAGAAGGCGGGCCTTTCCATGCCAAGGGTTATTTGCCGGGATACCTGAAACGGCTGGAGGAAACCGGAAGATCCGAGCAGGCCGCCGAACTGGCGCGCCGTCATCCCCGGGAGTTTCCGCCGAAGCCGGCCAGTGAAATCGAGAAGCTGGTTAGAAAGCGGCTTACGGAACAGATGGGCCCGCATTGATTCGTGCGTGATCGTTAGGTATGACACAAACATCATTTTACTCCCAGGGAGCTGAAAAACATGGTGGATTTGAAAGCCAAACCGTTTAATTTAACCACTGAAGATATCGCTTGGGTAGAGCGGACGATCGCTGACATGACGCTGGACGAGAAAGTTGGCCAGCTGTTTTGTCTGGTCGGTTATTCCGATGAAGAAGAATATTTAAAGCGGCTGGCGGCGGATTACAAGGCCGGGGGGCTGATGTGCCGCCCCATGGCTGCGAGCAGTATCGTAAACACGGTGCAAACGCTGCAGCAGAACGCCAAAATTCCACTGCTGATCGCGGCCAACCTGGAGAAAGGCGGTTCCGGCATTGTCACGGAAGGCACCACCGTCGGATCGGTCATGCAGGTGGCCGCCACCGATGACGACGAAATGGCCTACAAGCTCGGCGTCGTCTGCGGCCGCGAAGGTGCGGCGGTTGGCTGCAACTGGGCGTTCGCGCCGATTATCGATATCGATTACAACTTCCGCAACCCGATTACCAATACACGCACGTTTGGCTCCGATCCGGAGCGGGTCCGCCGCATGGGCATCCAGTATGTCAAAGGCGTGCAGCAAAACGGCGTCGCGGCTTCGATCAAGCATTTCCCGGGCGACGGAGTGGACGAGCGCGACCAGCATCTGGTGGAAAGCATCAATTCCTTGTCCTGCGAGGAATGGGACGCTACCTACGGCGCCGTGTACAAAGCCTGCATCGAGGAAAGCGCGATGACGGTGATGGTTGGCCACATCCTGCAGCCGGCCTACAGCCGCAAGCTGAATCCGGCGCTCAAGGATCACGAGATTTTGCCGGCCTCCTTGTCCTATGAATTGGTGACGAAGCTGCTTAAAGAGCAGCTCGGCTTTAACGGCCTGGTAGTGACTGATGCTTCGACGATGGCGGGGATGATGATTTCGATGCCGCGGTCGCAAGCCGTACCGCGGGCGATCGCCGCGGGCTGCGATATGTTCTTGTTCTGCCGCAGCCTGGAGGAAGATTTCGGCTATATGAAGCAAGGCATCGAGGACGGCATCATCACCGAGGAGCGCCTGAATGAAGCGTTGACCCGGATTTTGGGACTGAAAGCGGCATTGAAGCTGCACCGCAAGCAAGCGGAGGGCACGCTCGCGCCCAAGCTGGAGGAAGCGCTCAAGGTGCTGGGCACGGAGGAACACCGGCAATGGTCGGTCGAGTGCGCGGATAAGGCGGTCACTCTCGTTAAAGAAGAGAACGGGGTGCTGCCGATCCATCCCGATAAATACAAGCGCGTCTTGTTCTATGATATCGAATCCCAGCAAGGGGTGGCGTACAGCGCACGCGTCGGGGCCGCCGAGTTGTTTAAGGAGAAGCTGAAGAACGAAGGATTCGAGGTGGCCACGTTCGAGGTGAATCCCGGGTTTGAAGGCATGATGTCATCCCAAAGCGAGGTACTCGGCAAGTATGATCTGATCATATACCTGGCCAATATGGTGACCAAAAGCAACCAAACGGTGGTGCGCATCGAATGGAAGCAGCCGATGGGGGCCAACGTCCCGGCTTTTATGACCACCATTCCGACTTTGTTCATTTCGGTCGAGAATCCGTACCACCTGCTTGACGTGCCGCGGGTGAAAACTTTTATTAACGCCTATAATTCCAACGACAACGTGCTGCAGGCGCTGATCGACAAGCTGATGGGCCGGTCGGAGTTCAAAGGGACAAGCCCGGTTGATGCCTTCTGTGGTTTGTGGGACGCCAGATTGTAAGTGTGCAGATTGTAAGTGAGGGATCAGGAGGAGAGAGCAGCATGAATCGGCGGTATCAAGCGGTGATTTTCGATTTGGACGGAGTGATCGTCTCCACGGACCATTATCACTTTCTGGCGTGGTCCCAGCTGGCCTGGCAAGAGGGGATTGAATTTAACGAGCAAATCAACCACCGGCTGCGCGGCGTCAGCCGCATGGAAAGTTTGGAGATTATTTTGGAAAAGGCAAGCAAACGTTATACGCCTGTGGAGAAGCTGGAGCTGGCCGAGCGGAAAAACGAGGTTTACCGCAGCCTGTTGGGCGATCTGACCGCTGGCGATATGCTGCCGGGGGTGGCGGATACTTTATCCGCTCTCCGCGAGCGGGGCTATAAAGTCGCCATTGGTTCGTCCAGCAAAAATACGCCGGTGATCCTGGAGCGGATCGGCTTGTCCGGTTATTTTGACGCGGTGGCGGACGGAAACGGGATCAAGCACAGCAAACCGGACCCGGAGGTGTTTCTGCTGGCGGCCGGCAAGCTTGGCGTTCCGCCCGCAGCATGCCTTGTCGTTGAAGATGCGGAGGCCGGAGTCGTCGCGGCCAAACGCGGCGGCATGGCGGCAGCGGCCATCGGCGAGGCGCGAAGCTGTAAAGAAGCGGATTATTCGCTGGAGTCGATAGCGGACTTGTTGCTTTATGTTTAGGGTGGGGATATCCCCCGCTACTTACGTTTTTTGCTGCTGCAATCGGCTCCTGGACTTTCTGACATAATAAACAATCATCAGCAGCAAAGGGAGCACAAAGCCGATGGTGAAATCCCAGTCCACCCAAGTGGCTGGGATTCTTTTCATGTAGAAAATAATATCTTCCGAGACCAGCTGCGAAAGTCCAAACAAGAGGAAACCAACCGGGAAAATTAAAGAACGGAAATTTTTCAGGTTAAACAGCTGGGCGGTACCGAGCGTAAAGGCGTAGAAATACAGCGCCGTTTTGAAATAAGTGGTGATGATCCACACGATGGCCATAAGCGCTTCGATTCTTTGCAGGAAGTTGCCGATGTTGATTTTTTGGGCCAAAATATAGGCGGCGTAAAATTGATGCTCGGACAGATATACTCCCAGAACGGTAATGGACAGAAATAAAATCAGATTCAGGATGGACGCTCCGATAATCATGGAGAGAAAGATATCTCTGTTGGTAGTCCTACTCAGCTTGACGTACGGATGCACCATCTGAAATACCATCATTTCGCCAAACGGATAACTGATGCCAAACAACACGGAGTGCAGCAATTTGGGCAAAGGCGTATTCATGATCGGGAACAGATGCTCCAGTTGGACCTGCGGGAGCAGCAGAATCATCAATGAAGCCATAAACAGCACGAACAGCGGCAAAAATATTTCGGCAGCCCTGCCAAGCGTCTCGAGACCAAGGCGGAGGCCGTATACCACCAGAATCAAAGTCATGACACGAAAAACGGCGCCAGGAGTCGCTTCAAAAATTTGCGTACACATGAAATCCTCGATTTCACGAAGGTAGATGGCTGTCGCTATCAGAAAGAAAAACAAATAAAACAGGTTGACTGCGGTTCCGGCCCATTTTCCTAATATTTTGTTAATTTTTTCGATAAGGTTCAGCTGGGGGTAAAAATAATGTACCCTGATCGGAATCGCTATGCCGGCGAGTCCCAGCGGCAGGCTGATTAAACCGGCGATCCAGGCGTCCTGATGCGAGTCGGTCGTCATGGTTAAGGGATAAATCAGCGCCATGTCGCCAACAAACACAAAAAGGGCAAGCACGGCCAGCTGTCTTGAAGATAAGCGCCCTTTTTCCAAGCTCATGTCCCATACCTCCTTCGACCTGTAGAGTTTTTCCGGCTGGGTACCTCATTTCAGCGGCAGTCTGTGCTAGTATGCCGGAAATGAACAGACAGTATGCTCCTGCCCTGGATTTTTTCGGAATAATAATGGCCGATTCGACCAAAATAAGCAAAAAGAACTTGGGTGAACTAGAGTGGATAAATCTACAAGCCTTAAAGGTCAATTGCTGTCCAGTCTGCAGGAGAACGAAATCCTGCTGCAACAAGCGCTTGGCGGGAGCACGGATCTGGTGAAAAAGAAGCTGATTTTGGGCACAAACACGGAGCTGGCCTTGTTTTATATCGATGGTCTGGTAGATACCGGCATCCTGCACAATTCCATCCTTTACTCGCTGACTGAACGGGGATTCTCCGAAAATGATGACCTGAAAAAGCGGAATGCCGAACAAAAGCTTGGGCTTCTCAAGGATTATATTCTGATGGCTGGAGATATAAAGGAAATCGCCGATTACGACAAGCTGCTGCATGATCTTTTGTCGGGATGCATCATCCTGCTGCTGGAAGGAGCAAACAACGCGCTGCGGATCGCGCTTCCCGGCTGGGAAGACCGCAATGTCGGCGAACCCAGCTCACAGGCGGTTGTACGCGGTCCGATGGAGGGGTTTACCGAGAGATTGCGTACCAACACGGCGCTGATCCGGCGGAAAATCAAGGATCGGCATTTATGGCTCGAGACGTTTCAAATCGGCAAGGTAACCCAAACCGATGTGGCCATTATGTATCTGGACAACATTGTCAACGCGGAAATCGTTAATGAAGTTAAACGGCGTCTGCATAAGATCGACACGGACAGTATCTTGGAAAGCGGCTATATCGAAGAATTCATTCAGGACACGGCCGTTACCCCGTTTCCCACGATCTATAATTCCGATCGTCCCGATACGATCGCGGCGGGGATTTTGGAAGGAAAAGTGGCCATTCTGGTGGACGGAACACCGTTTGTTTTGCTTGTCCCCTCTTTCTTTTTGAATTTCTTCCAATCCGCCGAAGATTATTACCAGCGGGCGGATATCGCCACTTTGCTGAGATTCATCCGGTATTTGGCATTTTTTATCGCGATGTTGGCTCCAGCGCTTTATGTGGCCATTACAACGTATCACCAGGAGATGATTCCCACCACCCTCGTGATCAGCTTGGCCGCGCAAAGGGAGACGGTGCCTTTTCCAGCATTTGTCGAAGCGATGCTCATGGAGGTCATCTATGAAGTTTTACGCGAGGCTGGCGTAAGAATACCGAAGAACATCGGCCAGGCCATCTCCATTGTAGGGACCCTGGTTATCGGACAAGCGGCCGTAGAGGCGGGTTTTATCTCATCCGCCATGGTCATCATCGTGTCCGTTACGGCGATTTCCAGCTTTGTGATTCCGGAGACGGGGATGTCCATCACCGCACGGATCATCCGTTTTGTCCTGATGGCGCTGGGGGCGTTTATGGGAGTGTTTGGCATTTTGTTCGGCATTTTTATGATCGTGCTGCATTTGGCCGGGCTGCGGTCTTTTGGCATGCCTTATATGAGTCCGCTTGGACCTTATATTCAAAGCGATTTGAAGGATTCCGTTTTCCGTTTTCCTTGGCCGAAGTTAACAACGAGACCCAAGCAAACTGAGCCAGGCGACCTGAACCGGCAAGGACAAACCGGGGGGAGGAACCGTAAGCCATGATGCGAACGCTGAAATCAACCCTGTGCGGGTTCATGCTGATTATTTTGCTGCCTGCTTTGCTGAGCGGTTGTTGGGAAAGGAAAGAACTCAATGAGCTGGCTTTTGTCCTGGGGTACGGATTGGATAAGGAAGGAGACCAATTTAAAGTATCGATGCAGGTGGTTATTCCTTCGGAGATCGCCACATCCACCACCGCAAAGGGAGGCGGAACGCCGGTCACCGTTTACGATTTTAAAGTTAAGACCATTTACGAAGCCTTGCATGAATTCACTTTAGCGAGCTCCAGGTCAAGTTACTTGGGGCATATCCGCGTATTGGTGCTTGGCGAGGAGTTGGCCCGGGACGGCATCGGCAAGGTGCTGGATGTCATTCTAAGAAGCCGCGAGCCACGGTCGGATTTCTATATCATGGTAGCGCGGGATGCCCAGGCTTCCGAAGTGCTGCAGTTTTTGACGCCGCTGGACAAATTACCGGCCAACCGGCTGTTTTATTCCTTGCAGAAATCGTCCAAGGCAACCGCCAGAACCACGCCCGTTACCATTGACAAACTGGTTGACCGTTTGGTATCCGAGGGGAGAAACGTCGCGCTGTCGGGCGTAGAGATTGTTGGCGACCGTTCCGTGGACGGGGGGGCGAAAAACCTAGAAAGCACGAGGCCCAAAGCAAGCTTGCTGCTTCGCGGCCTTGGCGTGTTTAGAAAGGACAAGCTGCTCGGATGGCTCAATGAAATGGAAACGATAGGTTATAACTATATCATGGGTGAAGTCAGCGGGAGTGCCGGTCCGGTAATGGGGGAGGACGGACAACCCATCGTGATGGAGGTGCTCCGATCTTCAACCAAACGCAAGGTCAAAATCATCGACGGGGAACCGCATATTTATATTACCGTCCGCGCTACAGTCAATATTGAGAGCACACAGAGCACGGATCGGCTGGATGACGACCGGATGATCAGAGAATTGGAGAAAAAGTCGGAAGAACGGATCATTTACCTTATGGAAAATGCGGCCGATCATATTATGGAGAAATACAATTCCGATATTTTGGGGTTTGGCCAACTGATTTACCAATCCCATCCGAAGGTGTGGGAGAAGCTGAAGGAAGAACGGGAAACTTACCTAAAAACGCTGCCCGTGCATTATCAAGCTTCCGTACATATCAACCGGATTGGCACCATCGATAAATCATTTCAGGATGACATAAAGGGGTGAGGCCAAATGAAGGACTTTCTGGCGGTGCTGCTGGTTGCCGCATGCTGTATAGCGATTGACCTGCCTTCCTTGGCCCGCTCCCGCCGATTCGGCCAGCTTGCCGTTTTCATCCTGCTCTGGATAGCCGGCATTTCG
The DNA here is from genome assembly GCF_046567315.2 of Paenibacillus lacisediminis. NCBI lineage: Bacteria > Bacillati > Bacillota > Bacilli > Caryophanales > Paenibacillaceae > Paenibacillus > Paenibacillus lacisediminis. Next base: position 410,449 of record NZ_JBKIAX020000001.1, read on the forward strand.
GCAACACTATGCACTGTATTCAAGGTGCAGGTTCCCAGCCCGCTTTATATCATCATTTGGTTGTATACCCCTGTCAATGATTTGTTTCAGCGTATGTTAGGATGAAACTTTTCGCGAGCTAGTTTCCTTCCCACTCCTGCAGCATCATCACGGCCGCCCCGGTGGCCACGGCCTCCTCAAGCAGCAGACCTTGCGTAAACACCGGGCTGTACTCGGGATAATGGTAGGTGTTTTTCTTGGCGATCTCCAGCGCGGTATCAAACACGAGCGGATGCGCGCCAACGAGCGGACCGCCTAATATGACGTATTCGGGATGCAGCGCATTGATCAGGTTGGCCAGTCCGATCCCCAGATAAGCGGCCGTTTCCATAAACTGCTCTTTAACCAGCGGATCATCTTGCGCCAGGGCGTCAACCAGTGTGGCAAAGTTGACCTGGTCCGGCGAAATGCCGGAGAGCAAGCCGCCACGTCCGATTTTTAGCTGGGTGCGCACGCGCTCCTCCAGCGCCGGCACCGACACGAAAGCCTCCAATGCCCCGTAATTGCCTTTTTCCCGCAGCCTTGGCCCATTGGCCTGAATGATCATCTGGCCGATCGCCCCTTCGGTATCCACGGCCCCGCGCAGAATCTGGCCGTCCGACATCGCGGCCGACCGAATGTTAACGCCGGAGTGTACGTAAAGGGCATGCTGGATGTTTTCGGTCCGCAGCGCCCAATGCTCGCCGATTAACGCGGTGTTTGCCCCGTTATCGAGTTTTGCCGGAAATTCCAGGCGCTCCGCAAGCATTTCGCAAATCGGCACATTGCTCCAGGAGGGGGCGGGGAAAAATTCCGGTTCAAGGATGATTCCTTTCCGCTGATCCAGCGGGCCGACCGCCCCGATCCCCATGCCCAAGACATCGCCGGGCGAGATGCCGTGTTGGGCCAGAAATTCGCGGGCGTTGGCCGCAACATGATCGACAAACAGCTCAGGCGTCATCTGGTCGTCCATTTTCCAACGGGTCAGGGACAAGGTGTTGATATGCATATCGTATAGTCCCAGCGTGGAATAAAGGCGGGAAATTTCCAAGCCGAACAGGTAGCGGTACGTAGGATTGGTTTGAAACAAAATCGGCTTTCTTCCGCCGGTGGAGTGGCCAAGTCCGGAGACGATGATCAGCCCCTGGGAGGTCATCTCCTCAAGCAAGCGCGTCATGCTGCTGCTGGTGAGCGAAAAATCGTTCAACAAATCAGCTTTGGAGACGGTCCCGAGATAGGAAATTCGATCGTAAACTTGTTTTTTTATCGAAGGATTGGAATGAGTAATCATAACGTTCGTTTCTCCATTTCCAAGTTAATTAGTCGGGATATCACAAGTATAACGGCAACTTTGTGTTATTTCCAGTTAATTTCATCAGAATAATCAACATAATTCCTATTTGAAATTATGTTGGGTGAAAAACGCCGCTCGGAAGCCTTTGGAATGAGCGTATTTTGATATATTTTATAAAATTATCATAACTTTAATCCAAAATGAAATTAATGTGTTATAATGCTTGTAGCTTCTAGTAAAACATGACGAGACAGAAAAGGGTGAGTTCGGATGAACCACACGCTAACCCAGCGCATGAACACTTTATGGCAAATCTTCTGCGTATTCTTAAAAATAGGGCCATCCACGTTTGGGGGCGGCTACGCGATGATCGCGACGATCGAAGAGGAGATCGTTCATAGAAAAGGGTGGATGAACCAAGAAGAAATGGGGGACATGGTGTCCATTTCAGGGTCCGCCCCCGGCGGCGTGGCCGTCAATTCCGCGGCTTTCATCGGCTATCGGCTGGGCGGAATCCCCGGCGCCGTGACGGCTGTGACCGCGATTACGCTGCCTACGTTTATCATCGTTTTTCTCCTAAGCCTATTAAATTACATTTTCAAAGATAACGCCAAAGTGGCAGCCGCATTAAAAGGCATTCACGCCGCGGTCGTTTCCCTGATCATCGTAGCCGCCTTTAAGATGTGGAAATCCTCCGTTCTGGATACGGCCACGCTGGTGATCGCGGGAATCGCGGTCGTGCTCCTCCTATTTACCGGCATTCATTCGTTTTATCTTATTCTGGGGGGGCCGATCGCCGGGATCATCGTCGTGTTGATTAAGCGAAAATTCGGGATGACCGTGCGGACGGAAAAGGCGCGGAACGAGGAAAAACAGGAGCTTCATTTCCCGGAATACTACATCTAAAGGGTGATCATCGATGCTTTGGCAGCTGTTTTTGGTCTTTATCAAGGTAGGGCTCATTTCCTTTGGCGGCGGTTACGCCGTCATGACGCTGATCCAGCGGGAGGTGGCCGCCATGGGATGGGTGGAAGCCGGGGAGTTTCAGGAGATCGTTGCTTTGGCGGGGATGGCCCCGGGTTCTATCGCCACCAATGCCGCCACGCTGATCGGGTATTCACAGGCGGGCATTTTGGGAGCGATCGTGGCCACGGTTGGCATCATTTTGCCGTCGCTTATTATCGTCATCCTGCTTACGGCCTTCTTCCTGAAACTGCAGAGCAACGATTGGGTCAAATCATCGTTTTATGGCTTGCGTCCAATCGTTACTGGCCTGATTATTTACGCCGCCATCCACTTCGGACTCAGCGGGCGGAGCGAACCTTTGCTGAGCTGGTCCATGGCCGGAACGCTGCTGATCATTACCGGAAGTCTTGCCTTGGTGACCAAATACAAAGTTCATCCCTTTGCGGTTATTTTGCTGTCCGCCGTCGCGGGAATCGTGCTGTTTTAAAACAGGGTCCTCCTAATTCGCTGATTAGGAAGCCCCTGTTGATTTTTTGCGTTAATTGGAGATTCAAAACCCAAAGCGGCGCTTGACCCAACAATCATAGAGACTTCTGCAAAAAACATAGGGGCAAAAAACGTCGTTATTTCAGAGATATCCGTCAAATGGAGGGGAATAGAGGAAATTTATGTCGCTATTTTCCCCCGTCGCAAGGAAATTCCAGCGTTCTGGACCATTCTTAGGAATATAAGTACATAAAATGCCGCTAATGGGGATGAACATGCCAGGCTCTGAATAATAAGCACATAAATGTCCGCTACTTTGAAGGCTGACGCTTGGTCCGCCCCAGTAGCCGGCTCTCAAGCGCCGGTTTCTAGGTTGAGCCTTAATTGGCTGCGCTCGGTTTCGAGGTTAAGTATTGCGGCGGGTTCACACCATCGATCAGCAAAAGGCCGTCGTATTGATCGCGGGGGACCAGGCCTTCCGGGATGATGCCCCAGCTGTAAGCAAACCGCGGCTCGAACATCCAGGAGTTCCCGCGCTCTCTGCTTTGGTAACGCAAATCGACGAACGTATACGGCGTCTTGGCCGCGGACAGGATCGATTCGACCGAACCGGGCTTCAGCGGAAGCACGTCGTGCACGGTTTTGCTGTTGTCCGCCGTTTTGCCGCTGGCTGGATACAGACCGATGACATAGCTGTATTTTTTCATTTCATCCGGGAGCAGTTCGCCCATCAGTTTCACCGGGTACGGCGTGCCCATGACTTCGCTGTGCGCTTTGCGGATATGGTCGTTATGCGCCCAGACGATAAATTTCTCCGTTGGATACACCTCGGTGACCAGCCACAGCAGATTGTCGAGCATCGTCTTGTCCCGCCATTCCATCGATTCGAAAAACGGGGCGTAGTCTCCTGTCTGCATCCCGAGATTGGCGCGAATCGAAATTTCGGCGTATTCTTTGGCGAAACGGATGCGTTCGTTTAGGCCTCGCTCCAGCAGCACCGGAAGTTTAGCGTTGTCCGGATAGCGCTCTTTCAAGGCAGCCTGCGTTTTCGCGGATTTTAAATCTTTTAAAATATCGCTATAAACCCGGATAATTCCGTTTTTGTCCTTCTTATATCCGTTCAGATCGCTGCCGTTCGAATAATCGGACAACTTCTGCTCCGTGTCCGCCAGGCGCTCTGCCATGGCCTTGTCCTGCAGCCAGCCACCGTCCAGCAGGGGATACTGCATCTGCATGTCGAATCCCGTTAAGGCGAGAGGCTGGCCGCTTTGTTGCGTAGCTTTGATGTAATCGAACAACGGCAGCGTCTCCTTGGACCACCAGACGCCAATAATCGCGTCCTTCATCGTCTGCTCCGCGCTTTGGGCAGCCGACTTGCCGTAGGCCAGCGAGGTGTCCGCCAGTCCGCTTTCAAAAGCGAGGACATTATATCCCATTTCTTCGTGAAGGAATTGAATCAGTCTCGTTTTGGCCAGATTAAATTCCCCCACGCCGTGGGAGCTTTCCCCGAGAAAAACGATCCGTTTGTCCAGCAGCAGCGGCTTTAACATGCTCAGATCTTGAAAAGCCTTGCTCCGGTCGGCGCTTGCGTCCACAGGCTGAATCGTCTCCAGCTTGTAGGCATGATCGTTAGCCCACGCTTCCCAGTCCTTGATTTTGTCTTCGGCCGTGCGGGCGGGACCGGAGGCGATGACTGTACCTTGAATACCCTGGCTGCTCTCGCCGGATGCGGCCTTCGTTTCCGGAATGAGCGCGGACCCCAGAAAAATCGCCGTAATTAAACTCAGCGTAAGCGTGCGTTTGAAAGTCTGTTGTTTCATAAACATAATTTCCTCCATCCTAAGAATCCTCTTCCCAAAACAGCTCGTCAAGCGTGCGGGACAACGCCTTGCAGATGGCGATGCACAAGCTGAGGGTGGGATTGTATTTGCCTAGTTCGATCAAGCCGATCGTTTGCCGCGACACGCCTACGATCTTCGCCAGTTCTTCCTGGGACAGGTCTTTTTCGACCCGGGCCATCTTTAATCGGATATTTTTCATGCAAAATCACCTGTCTCCCTTCCCTTGGCCGCCGGGTTACTCTTGGTCACTTTGCGATGCTCTGCGGCTCAGCTTGTTGGCCATAAAATGCATCAGCGTCAAGCCTCCGGCAAAAAGCGGAATATACATCGCGATCGAAAACAAAAATACCAACACAAAGTACTTTAGGTAAGTGTTCTCATCGCCGTACAGGGCGGCGCTCCGGATGCTAATCAGCAGCGCCAGCACAAGTCCGATGGCGAGCCCCGTAAATAAAGTGCGTTTACCGTAGGAACGCTTGCCGCTTTGTTCATAAACCTCGACCTCATCCGAATAAATGCCGAGCGCGATGCTGCGGACGCCGTAATACAAGCTGCTTGCCAGCAGGATGATGACTTCGAGAAGCACGGATTGTTCACCGCGGTAGGCAAAGGTCTTCCAAAGGACGGAGACGCTGCAAATGATCGCGATCAGCACGTAAATTTCCTTATAGATCCGGTTTTTTAACTGCTCAATGCGCTCATCGCGGACCGTTCCTTTTTTGTCGAACCATTTCATCGTGATGTCTCCTTTCAGATTTGCTTAGTCACAGTATAAAACATATATCGGACATTTTGCAATATATATATGTCATTTTGCTAATTTAAATATCGTTCGGCTGATGTGGCATTCATCGCGTTTTTTCCGTTTGATTCGGAAAAAACGCAAATTGAATGCGCTGTCATTGCTAATATAATTGAACTATAACAACAAAAGCTTATGCTTTCGAAGTGAGTTTTGCTTGAAGCTCATTCAGGAAGTAACGCTCACAAAACTAAGCCTATGCTTCCGAAGCGAGTTTTGTACGAAGTCGATCCAGGAAGTAAACGCTCACAAAACTTTAAGGAGGGTCTGCAATGTTCGACAGAATGTTGGAGCGTATTGAGGGAATCATGGCACCGGTTGCGGACTGGGCGTCAAACAATCGCTATTTGCGTTCGATCATGACGGCCATTTTATCCACGCTTACACTTACGATCGTCGGAGCGATCGCCGTGATCATCGGCAAACCTCCCATCCCGCAAGTCATTCTGGAATCATCCGGGTTCATTCCGTCCCTGCTCCAGGGCTGGGCGGCGTGGGGCGAACAAAATGCCTGGCTTCGCGGCATCAACGATATTTCCACGGGCATCATTGGCATCGCTTTCACGTTGGCTTTTACTTTTAACTTGGCGCGGCACTACAAATTAAATGAAACCGGAGCCGTCATCAACAGCGCGATGATATATTTCATGCTCGTCGGCCAGCCGCAAACGGTGATGATTAACGATGCGCCTACGCTTCAGGTGGCGATGTCGGCGTTTGGCTCATCCGGTATCTTTTCGGGAATTGTGATCACGATCATTACCGTCGAGCTGATCCGTTTCTTTCAAACAAAAAAGATCGGGTTCCGCTTTCCCGATTCCGTCCCAAATTATGTGCAGACGTCATTCAACGCCATTCTTCCCGGCATTGCGGCGGTCGCCACGTTCGTAGGTCTGGACAAGCTTTTGCTCGCTTTGACGGGCGCTCATTTATCGCAGTTGATCACCAATTTGTTCGGACCGCTCGTGCATAACTTTGACAACGTCTATATGGTCGGGTTTTTCATGGTGCTGATCAATTTGTTCTGGTTTCTGGGCATTCACGGCGGAAGCATTGTTATGCCGATCATACTGCCGATCGAAATCCAAAATATCGTTTCCAACCTGAACAATTATTCGGCGGGCCTGCCATATGACAAGGTGTTTACGACGCCTGTTCATTTCGGCTTTATCGCCATCGGCGGCGCCGGGGTGTTTGCTTTGGCCCTGCTGAACACCCGCAGTAAGTCCAAAGGGCTTCGCCAAGTCGGGAAGATTGGCATTTTGCCGGCCATATTCAATATCAGTGAACCGACGATGTTCGGTACGCCGATCCCGCTAAATACCAGACTGTTGATTCCGTTTCTGCTGGTGCCTGCGGTCAATACGGTGATTACCTATGCGGCTTTTCACTGGTTCGATATGCTTAACGCACCAATCCTGAACGTGCCGGCGCAAACGCCGGTGATCCTGATCGCCATGGCCGCGTCGGCTTCGGTGAAGGCCGGTCTGGTGGCGCTCTTCATCATTGTGGTGGATATGGTCATCTATTATCCGTTTTACAAACGCCTTGAGAGCAAAATGGTGGCCGAGGAACAGGAAGAGGAACGTCTAGCCGCGACAGGGGAATGAACGCCAAGCTACATCTTAAATTTGAATAAAGGATGAATGGGAATGGAGACTAATCATGAAATCAATCTGGAACAAATTTGCATGGAAATGATCTCGTCAAGCGGGATGGCCCGGGGACTTCTCCTGGAAGCGATGGACTATGTCAAACCGAAAAATGAAGAGAAAATACGGGAACTGTTCGAGGAGGCAAACTCCTTGCTGCGCCAGGCACATCGCAGTCAAACCTCGCTGATGACCGGCGAGTCCAACGGCCAAAAGGTCGAGCTGTCCGTATTGGTGGTTCATGCCCAAGACCATTTGATGACAACCCTGACGATTCGCGATTTGGTTGAAAAATTAACGGAGGTGCTTTAAATGAATATTTTGTTGGTTTGCGCAGGCGGAATTTCCACCAGTATTCTGGAGAAAAGCATTCGCGACGCATTCGGTCCGGAGCGGGCGGACTGGAAGGTAGAAGCGCATCCGGTGGATCAGTTGGAAGCTTTAATCGACGATTTCGACGTAGTGCTGCTTGGCCCGCAGATTCGCCATAAACTGCGCTCGGTGGACAAAACATGCGCGGCCAAAGGCAAGCCGTGCGAGGTGATCGACAGCCGCGACTACGCCCTGTCCAAAGGGGATAAGGTGCTTAAGCGGGCGCTGGAACTGGTGCAAGCTTAACTTTTAGAGGTTGTTCAAAAAGTCGTCCTCCTATGACGAAGTAGTTCGAGAAACCCGGCTTTTTGAACGCGCACTTTTTGGAGGTTTTGAACACGCAATTTTATAGAACAAAGGAGGGGAAAAGTCCAAGTGTGAAGCAAGCCGGAGGTGCAGCTTCACCACTTGGGCTACCTATGCCGAAGAAACCAAATATTGTCATGGTCGTCGCCGACCAATGGAGAGCCGATTCCATCGGCTACACCGGCTGCGCAGCGGCCGTCACGCCTAACCTGGACGAGCTGGCCAAGGAAGGGGTCAGCTTCTCCAACGTGTATTGCCAGCTTCCGGTCTGCGTGCCGAGCCGTTGCTCGTTTCTGTCCGGATGGTATCCGCATACGCGGGGATTCCGCACGATGCATCACTTAATGGGGCCGGAAGAGGCCAATATTTTGCGGACGCTGAAACAAGGCGGTTATCATGTATACTGGGGCGGAAGGAACGATTTCCTGCGTGCTGACGCGGACGCCTTCGACTACTGTTCGACCAGGGACGACCGGTACAGAGCATTTTTTCAGCAAATGAGGGAACGAAAAGCGCAGCAGCAAGCAGCGGCAGCTGAGCCGGGGATCAGCTCCAAGGAATACGATTATTCCCACTTCCGCGGGGTGATTGAGGACGACAAGCGGATCGACCGGGAGCAAATGGAACATGCGATTGAATTTGTGGAAGGTTATGAACAGGAGGATCCGTTTTGCCTTTATTTGGCGCTGGCGTTGCCGCATCCCCCGTACGCCGTAACCCGGGAGTGGTACGACCGGATCGATGGGGAGAAGGTACCGGCCCCCGTTCGCCTCACCGAAGACGAGTGGGCCAAGAAACCGGCGATTTTGCGGGGCATCCGCCGCAATCAGAAGCTGTACGAATGGTCTGACGAGCGTTTGCAGGAAATGAAGCGGGTATACTATGCGATGGGTACGGAACTGGACGCCTATATCGGACGGCTGCTGGAGGCGCTTAAGGCGAAAGGTATTTATGACGACACGCTCGTTGTTTTTTTCAGCGATCACGGCGATTATACGGGCGATTACGAAATTGCCGAGAAAAACCAAAATACGTTTGAAGATATGCTGACCCGGGTCCCACTCATCATCAAGCCGCCGGCAAGCATCGAAGTTAAGCCGCGCAATACCTCCGCGCTGACCGAACTGATCGACATCCAGGCTACATTGCTGGATTTGCTGGAAATTACGCCGGACTATACCCATTTCGGCAAATCGCTGCGCCGGGTGCTGGAAGGGGAGGATGAGCTGCGGGACGTCGTGTTTGCCGAAGGCGGGCGCCTTGAGGGAGAAAACCATTGCATGGACGCCGGGCACGCGCCGGGCAATGAATATTGGGCCAGAACGGTAGAGCAGGAGCAGTTGCCTCAGCATACCAAAGCGATGATGATTCGCGATCAGAAATATAAATACGTTTACCGGCATTACGAGCAAGACGAGTTTTACGATATGGAGCAGGACCCTTATGAACGGAACAACTTGATCGATGACCCGGCATACGCACCGCTGGTCGCCAAGTTTAAAGAACGGATGCTTAAGTTTTTTTTCGAAACGGGGGATGTCGTTCCGCACCGGTATGACCAGAGGACATAAATGATCGACACGTAAGGATGATCCAGGTGAACTTAACCGAAAAAGAAATGAACCTCTTAAAGCTGTTTCTGGGTAACGAGCAGCCGCTGGCACTCAAACAACTGATGCTCAGCTTAGACGTCAGCGACAAAACGCTGCGCAGCATGGTCCGGAAAATCAACGTATCCCTGCGGCAGTATGCAGCGGAAATCGCATTAATACGCGGCAGAGGATACGTGCTCGAAGGCGGGGACAAACCGGCGATCAAGCGGGCCGCCGAGGAGGCAGGGGCTTCAGAGCAGGCGCTGGCGGTGCAGGTGTTCCGTCTGATGATCGATCTGCCGGGTTATGTGACGATGGAGAACATCAGCGAGCGTTTCTATATCAGCAAAAGCAAGCTGAACGGCGTGCTCGGCAAAATGAAGGAGCAGATGAAGCCGTTTGGTCTTAGCCTCAAGGCCAAGCCGCACCACGGTATGAAAATCGCCGGCGAGGAGTTGGGCAAAAGGCTGGCGATCGCTTCGCTGCTGCATGAGGAACAGTATCTGCGGCCGGGTGAATTTCAAGCCGTCGAACGCATCGTAGTGGGTGAATTTCAAGCCCGCAGCATCCGGTGCTCGGACATCATGCTGGAGAATTTGATCTATCATATCAAAATCATGCTAAGACGCTGCGCCATCGGCCATGTCATCCTGCTGGAGAGGAGCGGCGGGTATGAGGACAGCCCCGATTTTCAACTGACGGACGCCATTCTCGGCGGTTTGGAGCGGGAACTCAAGCTAACGCTTCCGGTCTCCGAGAAGACGTACTTGTACTCGTATCTAATCGGCCAGATCAGTTCGATCAAACAGGATGCGTTAAAGGACACCCGGGTGAAGATCGAGATGATCATCGACGCGTTTCTGCAAAAGATCGAGCAGGTTTACGATGTGTCGCTATGGGATGACAGCCGGCTGCGCAGCGGGCTGGTGTTCCATTTGGAGCCTTTGATCGGCCGCCTGCACAACGACGTGCATTTGAAAAATCCGATTCTGCGGGAGATCAAGCAGCAGTTTCCGTTTGCTTTTAACCTGGCCGTGCTGCTGGCCGAAGAAATTCAGCGGATTTACCAGAAGAAGCTGATCGACGACGATATTGCCTACCTGACAATGCATATCGGTCTGGCGCTCGAGCGCGACGTCCAGAGGGGAAAAATCCAGTTTGACCGGATCGCCATCGTCTGCACGACGGGCCAGGGAACGGCGGAACTGCTTAAGTTTAAAATCGAGCATACGTTTCCTAACGCCCATTACGTCAAAACGTTTTCGCTGTTCAACAAAGAGGAGGTGGTGAAATTTGCCCCCGATATCGTCTTTTCCACCGTGCCGGTGGAGATCGGCGGCATTCCGGTGGAGATTATCAGCCCCTTTTTTACCGATGAAGATAAAGCGAAGCTTACGGTTTACCAGAAGCGGAAGGAAAAAGAGCGGCTGATCGGGCGGTATTTTTCCGAGGACTTGTTTTATGGGGCGTTATCCGCCGGGACGAAGCAGGAGGCGATCCATAAAATGTGCGCCCGCATCGCCGAAACCGGTATTACCCCGCCCGATTTCGAGGAACTGTGCCTGATCCGCGAAAATTTGGGCAGCACCGCTTTCGGTAATTTGATCGCGCTCGTGCATCCGATCGAGCTGTGCTCGGCGGTCACCAAAGTCGGCGTGGGCATCCTGAAGAAGCAGATCGACTGGGAGGGCGTCCCGGTGAAGGTCGTCTTCATGATCGCCCAGGCCAAAAGCAGCGAGGCGCGGGATTTGCTGCTGCTGATCCAGGAAATCGTCCATGATTCGTCCCTGATGATCCGGCTTTGCGAGGCCGAAATGTTTGGGGAGTTCAAGCGGATTTTGCTTAAGGACGCGGGGCGGTAAGGGTAGGACATATGGAAATCTAACGGTTGTACCAGTCGCTATTTTGCCAAAAAAGGCTCTTTGTAAATTCTAACGGTTGTGAACGTTGTTATTTGCCCTAATCCTAGCCCAAATAGCCGAGTTTTAACGAAATAAGCGCCATGGCAACCGTTACAATTTGAAATCGATGTTATTGGAGCAAATAGCCGTTGTGGCAACCGTTAGAATAAATACGCAACATCAAAATAGGAGCCCGCCGATCAGTCGGCGGTGCTTTTTTGTGTTGCGCAGAGAGAACTTGTTAAAACCAAGCTACCTAAGAACCTCCAGCAAAAATAAGTACAAAAAATGGCGTTATCCCGGCGGTATCCATCCATTTGAGAGAAATAGAGGAAATTTATGCCGCTATTTTCCCGCGCCGCAAGGAAATGTCCATGTTCTGGACCATTCATAAGAAAATAAGTACATAAAATGCCGCTAATGGGGATGAACATGCCTGGCTTCGGATCATAAGTCCATAAAGTTCCGCTATTTGCGAGGACGGAAGCATTTTGAAGACGTGGCAGTTGGCAGGGCGTCAACGCTTTGCTTTTGTAGGGTCACTTGCCCGGGGCGGCGGTTCCGAGCCGGCGGTGCCGGTATTGTTTTGGCGTTACGCCGGCGTATTTTTTGAACACTTTGGTAAAATAGCTCTGGTCGTGAAACAGCAGCCGGGCAGAGATGTCGGAGAGGGAGTTGGCGGACAAGGACAACAGTTGTTTCGCTTCCTCCACCCGCTGCCGTTGAATATATTTGGTCATGCTGATGCCCGTTTCCCGCCGGAACAGCCGGGAGAGGTGGACGGCGCTGACACCGGAAACCTTCGCCAAAACCGGCAGGGAAAGCTCCTCGTACAAATGGTCGAAAATGTAGCGCTGGCAAACCGCAATCGGCCGGGATACGCGCTGATCCAGGCCGCGCTTTACCCCGTCGGCGAAGTCGCCCAAGGCGGCTTGCAGTGCGCTTTCCACTTTGCTGACCTCCCCAAGCTCCTCGATATGCTGAATATGCATATCGCTCAAAGTGTAAGCTTCCTCAGGAAACATGCCGCCTTCCATAGCCGCCCGCGTCGCCAGCGTGATGACGGTGATGGCGATGTTTTTTTGGTGCCGCAGCGGGCTGCGCCGGGACAAAATGCCCACCCCCTGGTCCGCGAGGGCGGCGAAGGCCCGAAACAGCTCTTTTTTGTTCCCGTGTTGGATGTGCTTCAGAAACAGCTTTTCGGTGTCCGGCGAATGGTGGTAGACACCCGCTTCCCGGGTGCCGGAAAGACGGAGAGAAGCTAGGGCGGCCGGTTTCATGGCGGACCGCTCATCCACAGGTTCGGACGCATCGATCAAATCGTCCGGATCCAGGGATTGCCCGGTAAGCCATTCATGGACGAGCAGCCCAGCGTACAGCAGCCGGCTCTTGTCGATCACGGGCAGATTTCGGTAATAAGCGATCCAGGCGGGGCGCTGCCGCTGCGGGATCTTGAGATCCTGCAGCAGTCCGGCCAGCAACTCCTCCGGCCAAGCCGCCGAAACCACCGGACCGATCATGATCCACCCGCTGGCCAACTCCTCTTCTGCTCCAGTGGAGACGAGGAGGAAGTTTTCCAGGAAAGGGGTAGAATGCAGCATCGGAACGGCGGTGGGGGAGAGTTCGCCGATCCAGCCTTCGACCTGCTCCTGCAGGCTGCCGTATCTTGGATTTACCGGGAACGTGTCCGGGCGGCAGCTTTGGATCAGGCCCGCTTGATCCGTGCGGATAAGGGGCAGCAAGGTTGCTTCATAAAGCAAGCGGCAGAAGTGGTCCAAGCGATCTTCGTGCTCCGGCCGTCCAGTCATAATCATCCTCCTGACAGGTTAAATAAATACTATAATTGCAAAAATTATACCATAATGGACGAAAGAATGTCCTTTAGAATAAAGGCAACGCGTATTGAAAGCGATACCAATCCATGAGGGAGAGTGCGTGCAACCTATGAAACCGAATATCAAGGACATCATCGCCAAGCTGACTTTGGAAGAAAAAGCGGGCCTGTGCTCCGGCCTGGATTTTTGGCATACGAAAGGCGTGGAGCGTTTGGGGATTCCATCCGTCATGATGACGGACGGCCCGCACGGCTTGCGTAAACAAAGCGCCTCCGCCGATCACCTTGGCCTCAATGACAGCGTACCGGCCACTTGCTTCCCGTCGGCCGCCGGACTGGCTGCGTCATGGAACCGCGACTTGATCCGCAGCGTCGGCGAAGCGCTGGGCAAGGAATGCCAGGCGGAAGGGGTGGCCATGCTGCTGGGACCGGGGGCGAATATTAAGCGCTCGCCGCTGTGCGGGCGGAACTTCGAGTATTTTTCCGAGGACCCTTATCTGTCTTCCGAAATGGCCGCCCACCATATACAGGGGGTGCAAAGCCAGGGCGTGGGCACCTCGCTGAAGCATTTTGCCGTCAACAACCAGGAGCATCGCCGAATGTCTACGGATGCGGTAGTGGACGAGCGGACTTTGCATGAAATTTATTTGCGGAGCTTCGAAGGGGCGGTTGTGCAGTCCCAGCCGTGGAGCGTCATGTGTTCCTACAACCGGGTGAACGGGGAATACGCTTCGGAAAATCATGATTTGTTAACGAAAATTTTACGTGAAAAATGGGGCTTTGAAGGCTTCGTCGTGTCCGATTGGGGAGCGGTCAACGAACGGGCCCGCGGGCTGGCCGCCGGACTTGAGTTGGAGATGCCGTCCAGCGGCGGCGCGGGAGACGCCAAAATCGTCCAGGCCGTCCAAAACGGCAGCTTGTCCGAAGCGGTGTTGGACCAGGCGGTGGAACGGATTCTTTCCTTTATATTCAAGGCGGCCGAAAACCGCAAAGAGCAGGCGGCTTTCGATGCGGAGGAGCATCACCGGCTGGCTCGGATCGCGGCCCAGGAGAGCATGGTGCTGCTGAAAAATGAGGGTGGCATTCTACCGCTGCGCAAGGCGGGAACGATCGCCGTGATCGGCGAATTCGCCGAAAAGCCCCGCTATCAGGGGGGCGGAAGCTCGCACGTCAACCCGACACGCCTGGATCTGGCCTTGGACGAGTTGACCAAAGCGGCGGGCGGCAGCGCGAAAATTGTGTATGCCCAAGGCTTCGAGCTGGAGCGGGACGACGTCAACGCTGAACTGCTGCGCGATGCGGCCGATAAGGCGGCGAATGCGGACGCGGCGGTGCTGTTTATCGGCCTGCCGGACCGCTACGAATCGGAAGGCTACGACCGCACGCATTTGCGGCTGCCGGCCAACCAGGTCGCGGTGCTGGAGGCGGTAGCCGCAGCGCAGCCTAATCTGGTCGTGGTGCTGAGCAACGGCTCGCCGGTGGAAATGCCGTGGATCGGCAAGGCCAAGGCCGTTCTGGAAGGGTATTTGGGCGGCCAAGCGGCGGGCGGCGCCGTGGCCGATGTCCTGTTCGGCGATGCGAACCCGAGCGGCAAGCTGGCGGAAACGTTCCCCGTGCGGCTGGAGGACAATCCTTCCTACCTGTTTTTCCCCGGCGAGGGCGACCGCGTGGAATACCGGGAGGGCATTTTCGTCGGCTACCGGTATTATGACACCAAACGCGTGGAGCCGCTGTTTCCGTTCGGTCACGGCCTGAGCTATACCGCGTTCGAATACGGCGATCTGAAGCTGGATAAAAACCGGATACGGGACGATGAAAAAGTCGCGGTCAGTCTGAAAGTCACCAATACCGGGGATCGGGCGGGCAAGGAAATCGTTCAGCTCTACGTCCGGGACGCCCGAAGCAGTGTCATCCGGCCGGACAAAGAGTTGAAGGGCTTCTGCAAGGTGGAGCTGCAGCCGGGAGAAACGAAGACGATCACTTTCGAGCTGGATAAAAACGCGTTTGCCTACTACAATGCCACGCTGAAGGATTGGCATGCCGAGTCCGGGGAATACCGGATTCTCATCGGCAAGTCGTCCCGGGACATCGTGCTTGAAGCGGCGGTTGAAGTCGTTTCCACGACAACGCTGCCCGTCGTCTATACGGCCAATTCGCTGATCGGCGACCTGATGGAACAGGCCTCCACCCGGGAGATCGGCAAGGAATTGATGGCGGCCACCGGACTGCTTGGTGCGAGCGAAGACGAGCCGGATGATATGATGCTGGCGCTGATGAAATACATGCCGCTGCGCGGCGCCGTCGCGTTCAGCCAGGGCAAGTTTACGGACGCGATGTTGTCCGAACTGCTGGAACGGCTGAACGGAGGCGCAGGAGCCTAGGGGCGGATGGAATAACGGAAATAAAAAGGCGCTAGTTTCGCGGAAGTAATGGACTTTCCGCGAGACTAGCGTCTTTTTTTCACCGAGCTTGGCGGCTAAAGGACTCCAGAAGCGCTATTTGCGGCAAAACGAAGCTGCCAAAATTTTAACGGACTGAGATGCCGTTATTTACCACAAATTGGCCTGAGTGAGCTCGTTTAGAGCGAAATAAGGTCAACTGGGTCCGTTAGGCTGGGAAATACCCGGGAAATGGGCGGATAGGGTCGCTGGTGTCCGTTAGAGGCTTGGCATAGGAACTCGGCACAGAAACTCGGCACTCGGCAAATAATTAAAATTTCAAATGAAGGAATTTTAATTAAATTGCAGAAATAAACAATTGAGCTATTTAATAGGAGGCTCAGATCGCTTTTAATCCAAGGAGGAATATGGATGTCCGTTGATACGAAGTCTGCTCCCGAGATTTCCGCACTGATTAAGCCTACCCCCGAAATGCTGGCCTCGCGCCGGGCCCAAGTCAAGCAGATGTATCCTCATGCCCGCGTCTTTACGCTGGATCATCTGGAGCCGGTGCTGCAGGCCGAAACGCATACCGCGCTGCTTGCAGCCGCCCCCAAAACGATTACGTTAGTGACTCCCGATCATGATGACTACGCAAAGGATCAACTGTACGTCGGCCATGTGCCGATTGCGCGGAGCAATTGGAATTACGATCCGGTCATGTGTGTGCTTACGTTCCGTCAAGGCAGCGGCACCGATCATCTGAGCGGAGAATTCCGGCTTGTCCGGGACCGCACTTCCGGTTACGGCGCACTGCAGGTCGGCGCGGCGGCGTTTGCCGCCGAGTTTCATGCCAAGCCCGTGACGTACACGATGAAAACAGGGCTGGATGCGGCTTATGCGGCTGGGGACAATCTGGCTCCGCAATTGAAATGGGATAAAAATTCAACGCGTTGGACCGAGGCCGCGTGGACTGGATCGACCATGACATTAACCTATGGAATCATCAAAGAGGGCAGTATTGCCGGACAAGATGTCTACTATGTTTCCTGCGTGTTCACGGATACCGACACCAATGAAACCTGGGATCCGGGCTACGGCAATTATTCCGCCTACATGACCTCTGATTTTGTTCTGAACTTCGCCTTGAACAACGGCGTCACCCCTCAACCTGACCCCTCCAACCCATTCGCCAAGTTCAAAAGCACGCGGTTTCCGTATATTTTTACCGCCAAGCTGGATGCTTTTGCGCAGCATTTTGCCGGTTCCATGCTGTGCGGACAACGCAATTTGGAAGGCAGCGTCTACGGCGTACAGGGCGTTTACGATCATTCCGCGCAGAACGGGATGTACGAGCTTCGTCATGACGGCATGCCGGAAGGGACTGGGAGCCATCTCATCGGGCTTCATGGCGGAAGCCTGGTCATCGATCAAGAGCCGGTGGAGAATACCGTCCAGACAGGCAATCGCATCGAATGGAGCGGATTGCCGGCCGATTTGATGGCCAAAACCGGGCTGCCGGAATCCGGCTACTTCAAGCTTAGCGCGGATGGCAGCGCGATTGAGGACGGGGTGAACGGCGCGCAGGGGCAGCGCGTATCTCCCGATGAAGCCGTGGAGATGGCGCAGAATATCGGTCATCTTCCGGCATTGCAGGCCGTGCTTCAGCGTGCGGCTTCTCCCGCTGTGGCGGCCGCGGACACCAGCCTGAATTTTATGGATCTCGTCAATATGGACCAGTTCGCGCGCGACGAGAAAGGCGGGTGGTATGATGCCGTGCAGCAGGATTCGATGGAAGACTTCTATTCCGTGGTGCTGTACAACATGGATGATGCCATGCGCAAGCAATTTGTGACGCCGAATCCGCCGGACCTTGATCCGACCGTCAAGGGGATCGCGGGATTGAAGGGCAGCAAAGGTACGAATCCGGCCGATTGGTACAACACGCTTAGCACCGCATATCTGACGAGCTTGCTGTCCAAAACGCAAAACGATCCGGCCGCAAAATATCTCAACGCCAGAAGGGCGGACAAATGGCTGCGGAAGCAGACGGGCCTTAGCGATGTGTTCTCCGTGCAAGGGCCGGCGCTGTACAATAACCGTTGGCTTCAGAAGTTCCCCCAAACCACAGCGTTTAAAAAGGATCAATTGGCGAACAAAGCGAAATACGCGCCGCTGATCGATCAGGATCTGGCCGCGTGGAAGCAGCAAATGAAGGATTCCGTGGAAGCGACGGATAGCCAGATGGCCGACCTGATGAAGACGCTAGACGAGATTGGGACCAAAGCGAAAGAAGGGAACTACTGGACTTATGTGGTGTTCAAATATGCGACCAATCCCGCGTTTCTGAACATGCTGCAAACGATCTCGTTCAACCCGGACGGCGTGGACGGCTCAGAGTTTATGCGCCGGGTGCAGCGTACGTCGGCGGTGCTGAATGTACTGGATGAGAGTTCTTTTTTTACCAAACAATTCGTCTATATCATTCAAATGTTCCAGACCGCAAACATCCTTCCCCAACTGATCGATTATTCCGGCAATCTGGAGGATTACAGCTACGCCGTCAACGCCATCATCACCAAGTTTATCGAGACGTATCTGAACGGCACGGACCCGGATATGCAAAAAGCGGCGGAGGCGTTCTCCAAGCTGCAGGAACAGAAATTGGTCAGCGATCTGCTCTTGCTGTTCCAACAGACCTCCGTCCATTCGGGGGGATTGTACAATTGGGGACAACTCATGTCCAATTTCGAGAGCAAAGTGGCCCAGTTCTTCGGCAACAACATCCCGAGGATGGCGGTGCTGGGGGTTGGTATGGCCGCGGTGGCGTACGGGATCGTCGGATTTGCGACCGGCCAGATCAAATGGAACGATCTTCCTTGGCAGCAGCAGGCCAGTATCGTGATGATCGGCGTCGGCGTGCTTGCGCAGATGATCGTGCTGGTGGTGCGTCGGGCCGTGGCGGTCAGCGTCCTGTTCAGCGCCAACAGCGGCTTCACCCAGGCGCTGCGGCTGTTTTTCTCGCCGAAGCTGCTCGGCGAGGCACAGATGCAGGCGACCTCCGGCTTCCGCCGCTGGCTGCTTAGCGATGGAGGCGTCCCGCAGGTGAGCCAGGGCTTCGATGAGTTCGGCATCGCCGCGATGGTGGCGCGCGTGGAGACCGAAGCGGATATCGCCGCGAGCTCCGGGGCGGTGCGATGGTTATTCGGGCGCAATATGAACGAGTTTATCGCCACGCGGATCGGGGCGATCATGGCGGTGGCGGGCCTGGTGTACAGCGCCATCTCGCTGCATGACGCGCTGAGCTCCGCACATCCGAACGACCTGGAGGTTGCCGCAAACGCGCTGTTCGTCGCGGCCGCCGCGCTGGAGGTCATCGCGGTCGGCGGGGCCTGGATCGCCGGGGGCCTGGGCGTGGCCTCGTCCGCAATCGTCGGGGGGCTTACGGTCGGCGCGTTTTTCTCGATTTTAAGCGGCATCGCCATCCTGGCGATGATCGCGGGGGCGATCCTGCTGCTCGTGTTCCTGTCCCAGCCGCAGCCTTCGCCGATCGAAGAATTCGCCAAAAAGCAGGCCAAAGCCGCCGGATACTACATGCCATACGGCACTGAGATCGACTATTTTGCGATTTTCCAGCCGGACACCGGTCCGCAGTTGGCGGGCCTCTCGCTCCTTGTCGGCGGCGGTCCCGCCAGTCTGCAGATGAAAACGGACGGCAGCGTAAGCATCGGGGTGATGGATCATACCGCCGCCACCGCTTTTTATCTCGAAGTCGATGAGTTCGGGCGGGCGTCGTTCGTCGCTCCGCTGACCGACGAGAACGGGCAAGCCGCTTCCCGGGTGCTGACCTTGAACGAGCAAGGGCTGGTGGTCGCGGCCGCGTCCATCAGCGATCCGCAGAAAATCGGTCAGCAGCAGTGGTATGCCGAGGTGCAATCCGCTCCGGCGCTGGATGCCAAAGGGCGGCTCGTATCGGCGAAGTTTGCGCTTTATGCGAAGGCAGCGGATAGCAATGGTTCCGTGGAGAAGCGTTACCTTGCCGTGACGGGTGGGGTGGACGTCGTAACGAGTCCGGAACCGTACGCTTGGACGCTGCAAATGGTTTCTACAGGGCCGCAAGGACTGCACATGTCGGATATCGAGTTAAAAACGTACAACAAGGATGTGGCCAAAAACCCGGCCTTGATCATGCCGGGGAGCTCGCCGCGAAGCTGGAGCGTAACGCCAAGCTTGCCGGACTTTATGACATTTGATGCGTCGACCGGTACGGTTGCCCAGAAACTGGGTGTGGTGCCGCCCGTGTACGAGCGAACGGCTTTTACGCTCAGCGTCAGCAATGCGGTCGGAAGCGCGAGCACGATGTTTAACCTGTCGGTGGTGAAACCGCCGCAGCCGGCTCCATCCCTATAGCTTATCCGGAAAAAGGAGGATGAATATGTCCAGTTCTTCCGCAACGACTCAACCCCGTTTATTTGGGGACACCGATTTGGACCGGGCCGTAGAGCGGCTATTTGCCGCCCTGCCGAATCTGGGGACGAACGAAACCGGCGCGATGGCCCGGCGCGTTTTGGTAAACCGCATGAAAGGGGCGACGCCGGGGCGGGCAACGACGCCGTATATCGGGGTGCAGGGGAAGAAGTTTATCGATATTTTTTTTCCACATTATTCGCCAATGGATTATCAAGGCTCCGTGACCAACGTGACCGGGCTGCGGGACGATTTCTGGTCAGGGCTTAGCGTGGCGGTGCTCTGTGATGCGATGTGGAACATCACTTCGGATCTTCGTCCCCAACTGCGGATTGAGCGGATTCGCCAAACCATCGCCGCGTCCATGAACCGGATTTATGGATCGGCCACATCGTGGTACACGTACATGCTCTATCAGATCGGCGTGCGGAGCGAGCTGGCGGCGATTCCGGTTAGCCGTTATCCTGAAGCCGTAACGATATACGTTAACGCGCTGCGGAATCCGGCTTGGATTCAGGCCAAAATCGTGCAGTACGAAAGCGGCAACTGGGCGAACCGGGACTGGGAACTGTACCATCATTGGGTGAAGCTGGCCGCTTTGGGGGCGCTCGATCCGGTGATCGACGAAACGATACAATATCTCGTGTCGCGGCAGCTGCCCGTTCCGGATGAAGTTCGCTCGGGCGCATGGCGAACCTACCGTCGCTGGATGAGCGGGGACATCGGCTGGGGCGACATCCGCGGAGAGGCGACAGCGGGCATTCTGCAGGAGGAATGTTATGTTTATGGCGGAGTTCCGTCATGTATGAAAGAGAGCAACTCGTTCGAATTCACCGCCAACTCCCAACCCGGCAATACCTATAGACAGACGCCCAGCAGCAGCTGTTTTGAACGGGGAACGCTGGTTCTGATGGCCGATGGGTCCAGGCGGCCGATTGAGGAGGTAAAGTTGGGCCAAACCGTGATGACGCCGGACGGGCCGAAACCCGTTTTGCTGGTTTCAACACCGCTTAGAGCCCGCCGGCAGTTGTATCGATTCGAAAATTGCGGGTTCCGGTTTGCGGCCACGCATCCGTTCGTGAACTATCGGTCCCTTCGGGACAGCACCCAGCCAACATATCTGTGCGCCGATCCGCTGGCCTTGATCAACACGGTGCCCACGTTGTCGTCATTTGGCGTTGCTTCGCTGCGGGAAGCAGAGGGAGAGCTGTGCAGGTATGCCGAAGGTGGCGGTATTTCCGGGCTGCCCGTTCCGCCGATCACAGGCAGCACGGATGAGGATGAATCCGAAGTGTTATATGACCTGATTGTCGATTTCAGCCCTTCCGGACGGTCGGAATATTTTGCCGGTGATGTCAACCTGATGGTCTTGGCCAGTTCCGAGATTCCCAGGTTCAACAGTTCGCCGGAAGGTTCGCATGCCATACTTGCGATGCTGCAAGGTTCCGCCGATGCGGTGCTGAAAGCGATGGAGCCGGTCCCTGACCAGGATTTCGCCGATGTACTGCACGTGGCGCTAACGGCGGTATCGCAGGGATTGCTGCCCGCAGTATTGCATGAATTGCAGTGCGAAGCGAGCGGGGAAACGGGTAATGGAGTTCCTGGCAATTCTCAGGCAGCAGCCTCCGCGGATACGGCTCTAGAAGCCCGGGAGGAGCTGAACGTGCTAAACGCGCTGGAAGCAAGGGTCATGGATACACTGGAGACGAAGGTCCTGGATGCGCTGGGTTATTTTGCGGAGGGAGATGGACCGGATTCCGTATATAACGGCAGGATGGGGACCTTGTATGATCTGCTGGCGGCGCAGTTCGGCATGCCGTTTATCGCGGCCATCGATCTGGGCTGGCGGAATATGACGAAGCTGGACGAGGCGTTGGCCACGATGCTGGCGGTAACCGTGTACGCGCTTGAGCTGGATGGCGCTTTCCGGCTGCCGCAGGGTGTTCCGCTTGAGCTCCGGTGTACGCTATCCAGTGGCGGGGCGGGGTCCGGGTCCGGGGCAAGTTTCGAAAACGCGCTGCCGGGTTTTAAGGCCAGCGATGTTTTTTGCCATACGTTCGACCAGTCCATCTATTTCGATATGTGGAGACCGCCAGCGGATGACGCACCGTGGAACCTCCGATTTCAACTGGTCGACGGTTCCACGGGCGAGCCCGCCGGGGCTACCGGCTTGCTGCCGCTGCCAAATTCGCTCGGGGATGAACTGCGTGTGATGAAAGCCCTGGTCCAAGGAAAAGACGGAAATCCCTGCGGCCAGATCACCTTTGACGCGCGCCCGCTAAACGATCTGCTGTACGCCCGGGAAACCGCGGCCAGAGGAGAGTGGACGCCGGAGAAGAAACATATCCTGGCCGCTGCCTTTGGCCCTAAAGCTGCGGAATATCTGAAGCGGAACATATCTTCCGCGCTCTTGTTATTCGGGAATAACGCCAATGCACAAGCCGGACGGATTTTTCCGCCGCTACCTACTCCCAAAAGTTAAACGGTTTATGCTGAAGGCCAGGAAATTATTAAATATCGGGCGAGCCAACTGCAAAAGTACATTTGATTTCTCTTGAAATTCCGTTTTTGAGCGATTGAAATGCAAAAGTGCATTTGTTTTGGGGCTGTGGGAAAAAAAGTAGCTTTTAGCCGGAAATGAACTGCAGTTTTGCATTCGGTGAGCCATTTTCGGGGGATTTCGACGAAACTCGCATGCACTTTTGCCTTTGACCACCACTTTTCAAGGGCATTCTGGTGAAACCCGCCTGCACTTTCCCCACGGCGTTTCGCAGGACTTCGCATCACCTGTATCCGTTTAGTACTTTAAACTATGTAGAAATTCTGACAAGGACCTCGCCAGCGGCGGGTCTTTTTCATCTCTATTGCGACGCCCCCCAATCCCCCACTTTTCGCCTCCCAGGTAACAAATGTCCACCTATCCCAACTTTACGCTACCGTTTTGAAATAGGGAATCTGCTATATTTTTAAGTGAAAACGGTAACATACTACTCACGAAAGAAGGAACTACGATGAGCGACGAGTTGCGGCAGGGGCCTGATTCCAACAAAACGAGGCTGGAGGAAGTGCTTGACGACAGAAAGTTTTTTGGGCATCCAAAGGGAGTGGGAGCTCTGGCGGCGGGTAATTTTTTTAATTCATTCGCCTGGGGAGCGCTGTATGCGATTTTAATTTACTATCTCTATTCTCCGTATACGCATGGCCTAGGATTTACGCAAGGTCAGGCCGCGTCTATGGTTACGGCGATGGGCGCGTGTAATTCCATCTTCGTTATATTGGGAAGCTGGCTGGCGGACCGGGTGCTGGGCATGCGCAAAGCCTTGATCATCGGGAACATCGTCAAAGGGACGGCCTTCGGGCTTTTGGCCATTCCGGCCTTCACCCTTACCCAAGGCAGGATTTTTGCCATCATCGGCTTGTTTTTGATGTCCCTTCCCATTATGGGGGCGAGCAATGCCTCGCTGACCGGTCAATTGTACCGTAAAAACGATAATGGCAGACGCGACGCCGCCTTTACGATTCATACCATAGGCAACAATATCGCCGGCCTGATCGCTCCGGTATTGGTCGCTCAAATCGGCATGAAAAACTACCACGTTGGCTTTCTGATCGCTGCCGTGGCCGCGTTTCTCTATGGCGCCGTGATCTTTTTCACCCAACACAAGTTTTTTGGCCCCCTGGGTGAAAAGCCGATCAAACCGCTGGAGCCAGGGAAGTTCGGAAAAATGTTTGTCCGGTTTATGCTGGTTCTGATTGCGGTTATCGGCATTATTGTCGCTTTGGTGCTGACCAAAGTTATTTCCTTCCAGGGCGTGTTGAATATTATTACTTCAGCGACCTTTATTATACCGATCGTCTTCCTGGCCAATTTGCTGAGTAAAAAAGACTTAACAGCTGTAGATCGAAGAAGAATGAAACCTTTCCTCAAATTGTTTGCGGCGCAAATCGTGATGGCGCTCTGCGGAGTTATGTTGACCTCGATGGTGGCTATTTTCATCGACCAGAAAATCGACCGCCACATTTTCGGCATTGAGGTCGCTCCCGGATCGGTAGGGACCATTTACACCGTGTTAGGGTTGGTGCTGGCCCCGGTTTTTGTATGGCTTTGGACCAAGACGCGCGCAACCCATATTCGGACGACGTATAAATACGGCTTGGGCATCCTTTTTACGGCGCTTGGCTACGGCTTATTAACCATCCCGATTGTTCTGTTTAAGGACCAGGCGCCGTACAGCTTGCTGTGGATGGTGTTTTACTACCTGTTCCTGACCTTTTCGGACAATTTGGTCGGGCCGATCGGTTTATCTTTTGTGGTTAAATTGTCGCCGGACGCCTATCATACCCAGATGCAGACCGCTTGGGGACAAGCGGGTACGATTGGGAACGGCATCGCCTTAGTTTTGTTCAACTTTTATCAGACGGCGGATCAGCAAGTGAATTTGTTCCCGATCATGACCGCGCTGCTAGTGGTGACGGCTTTGTTCATCTTTGTGTTCTCCAAAAATATCGAGAAGGATATGGTCTAATGCCCATCGTCTATCATGAAAAGTCCCGGCAATTTCATTTATATAATGGTGAAATCAGTTATATTTTTGGCATCATGCCCAATCATCAGCCGGGACATTTGTATTACGGCAAAAAAATCCGCGACCGCGAGGACTTTTCACATCTGCTGGAACTGGGCTTCCGCGATATGTCCCCCTGTGTGTCCAGACTGTTTATTCTGGAAGCGGAATAAACCCCTAAGGTAGTATAACAGGGCTGCACCGATGGGGCAGCCTTATTTTAAGTGGACTTTATGACAGCAAATCATTTCTTGTTATAGTGCTTGCAATAAAAAGTTTTGCGGTACTCTGTGGGGGTGACATTCACATATTTTTTAAACAGGCGCATGAAATATTTCGAATCCTCATACCCGACTTCGGAGGCGATTTCAATAATGCTTAGGTCGGTTTCGGTCAACAATTCTTTCGCGTGCTTCAGCCTGAATTTGATAATCTGTTCCGAAATTCCGATTCCCGTGTTTTCCTTGTAAATTCTCGACAAATAGTTTTTGTTGTATTTGAAATGATCGGCGATTTGTTCGAGCGTGATGTCTTCAAAGGCATGGATGCGGATCCAGTCCTGAATCGGCTGCAGCCGGTTGCCGTGAGACGCTTTTTGGATCAGATAACTCTTGATTTCCGCGGTCAATTCATATAAAAGGCAGGTTAAATAGGCGTCTAAGTAGCTCCTCGGTTTCTTTTCCTGATATAAATCAAGCAGTTGGTTGAACATGACATGAAAACGCCGGGAGTCTATTTTGTTGGTGTATATGGGCAAAATGATCATCTCGTCCGGGTCTTTTTCGTTGATTTTCCGGATGACTTCCTCTTCGGTTTTAGGACCCAAATGGGCCCCCGAAAAATGCAGCCAGTGAAATTTCAGGCGGCCTTCGCAAACCTTAAGCCCACGGTGAAACGTGTGCGGGGGTATGAGCAGAATCTCTCCCGCTTCAATGGCGTAGGGAACATGGTTGCTTTCGATATACAGGGTCGAATCGACAGGACAGATGATCTCATAACTATCGATGACCCTTTCTTTGTGGATCCAGGGTTGATTGGTAAGAAAGGTGCCCGCGGACAAAAAGGCCGCCTGTTCCGAATATTTTTCATCAACAAAGTACATGCTGCCAACGCCTCCAATTTCGAACTCGGATATATAGTAAATATAATCCACCTATTCTTTTTTTGAACTACTTACTTCAAAAATGTTTTCTTGTAACATGAATGGTGTGAAAGCGATTAAAAGCTTAGTTTAGGGGGAAAGCCGATGTCAAGTAAACGGAGTGATCTGGAAATCGTTCAAGAGGATATGGAAGCCCTGCATCTGGGCAATTTGAAGACGGTGGAGTTCGATATTCATTTGCCGCACGAAGGTAAAAACGGCTCCCAAATTACTTGGGTGTCGAAAGATGACCGTTGGATCGACGGTTCCGGGAAAGTGCACCAGCCCGAGTACGGGAAGGGGGATCGGGTCGTTCCGGTTACCGCTACCTTTCAGTATGGAGAGGCCAGCCTCCAGAAGGTTTTTGAAGTGACGATCTTGGAGGAGAAAAATAAAATCCAGGTCGATAAGATCTTTCCGATCGTGATCAAGCAGGAGCCAAACCAGGAATTTTATTTGCCTTCCGCCGTCTCGATTCAAACCGTAAGCGGGGATGTGCTTGCTCATTCCGTGACCTGGCATGGGGGAGAAAAACGTGTGTTTTCGGAAAACGGGGAGTACAATGCTGCCGGTCACCTGACGGATACGCTGTATGAGGTGGAAGCGGTTATTCTCATCGAGAACGGAAACAACAAAATTGCAAAATTGAGCCATACAAAACTTCAACTGCACCCCATCCCGGTCCGGAACGTGCGTCTTCAAGGTCCTTCCTTGCTCAAAACCGCGCAGGATCGGAGATTGCAGTTTCTACTTTCGGTCAATGATGACCAGATGCTCTACAATTTTCGCCAAGCCGCCGGCTTGGATACGTTAAACGCGCCGGCCATGACCGGCTGGGATGCGGATGACAGCTTGCTGAAAGGGCACACCACCGGGCATTATCTCTCCGCCCTGGCGTTATGTTATGCAGCATCCGGCAATGAACAGATTCATCAGAAGCTGGCTTACATGATCGCAGAGTTATACAAAGTGCAGTTGGCTTTTGAGGCGGATGATCGCTATCACTATGGATTTCTAAGCGCTTATTCCGAAGAACAGTTTGATTTGCTGGAAAAATATACGCGATATCCGGCAATCTGGGCTCCTTATTACACCTTGCATAAAATTTTGGCCGGTTTGCTGGATAGTTATCAGTTCGCGGGCATTGAACCAGCGCTAACTATTGCCGACAAAATAGGGGACTGGATTTACAACCGGTTAAGCGTACTGCCGCATGAGCAATTGAAAAAAATGTGGGGCATGTATATCGCCGGCGAATTTGGCGGCATCAACGAATCGCTGGCCGAATTGTACACATATACGCATAAGGAACACCATATTGCCGCCGCAAAGCTGTTCGATAATGATCGCCTGTTTTTTCCGATGCAACAACAAGTGGACGCTTTGGGCGCGCTGCATGCCAACCAGCATATCCCGCAAGTCGTCGGGGCCTTCAAAATTTTCGAAGCTACGGGAGAGCAAAAATATTACGATATCGCCAAGTTTTTCTGGGAATCGGTGGTGAATGCGCATATTTACTCCATCGGCGGAACCGGGGAAGGGGAAATGTTTAAGCAGCCGCACAAAATCGGCGCCCATCTGACCGAACATACGGCGGAGACCTGCGCTTCGTACAATATGCTGAAACTGACCAAGCAGCTATTTGGGGTTGAGAAGGACGTAAAGTACATGGATTATTATGAGCTAACGATGCTCAACCATATCCTTTCCTCGACGGATCATGAGTACCTGGGCGCCAGCACCTACTTTATGCCGACCAGCCCCGGCGGACAAAAAGGATTTGATGAGGAGAACTCCTGCTGCCACGGGACGGGATTGGAAAACCACTTCAAATATGCCGAGGCGATTTATTTTGAGGATGCCGATTCCTTATATGTCAATCTGTTCGTTTCGTCGGAATTAAACGATGAGGATAAGGGTGTGCAGGTGGTACAATCCGTGCCCGAGATGTTTGGCGGCGAAATCGAGCTTCACATTGAAAGTTTGGCGCGAGCGAATTTAAAAGTCCGTAAACCTTATTGGCATGAAGGTGAGGTTAAAGTCTTTGTGAACCAGGCGGAAGTGACAGCAGCGGAAGAAAACGGTTATATCGTCCTGTCGCAAAAATGGGGCAAAGGGGACAAAATAACTATCAAGTTTGCACCACGGTTGCGTTTAGAATATACGCCGGATCAAGCTGACGTTGCTTCTTTGGCCTTCGGACCCTATATCCTGGCTGCGGTCTCGGAGCAAAAGGATTATTTTGAACTGCCGGTAAGCGAGGGGAATCTTGCTGAAAAGTTTGCGCGGGTAGCCGGTTCCAATCGTTTTATCTATAAAGATCAGCAGCTTGAATTTGCGCCGTTGGCTGAGCTGAACCATGAGCACTACCATTTATATATCAAGACCATTTAATCGGAGACGGGGAGGATAACGTAAATTCCTCCCTTTTTCCGTGTAACGAAGGGGATGACGAGAGACCATGAAACGCATCGAACGTTTACTGAAGAAAATGGCTGAAGAAAACCTGCCGGCCATGTACGTAAGTAATCCGAAAAATGTCCGTTATCTGTGCGGGTTTACGGGGGAGGATTCCGCGTTGCTCCTTACCGAAAACGCCGTATTTTTCCTTACCGACAAACGTTATGTGGAACAGGCCCGGGGAGAATTAAACAACCCGATTCAGATTGTGTGCTGGACTCAATAGGGCATCGGCGGAGTGAGGATTGAGGATGATGTACTGGTAGGCAAAGAGAAAAGCCGGGTGTTAACAAGATCTCCAAAGCGGGATTTGATCATATTACCATTTTTTGCCTGAGTTTATTCTAAAAAACTCAACTTTCGCAAAGCAAAAATCAGCTTGAGTCCTTGAGCAGAAGGTTTTCAAAGAATTAAGATAGTGAAAACCGATCGTGGCAAGAAACACGGAGGGGGGGCGGCGG
The DNA here is from genome assembly GCF_046567315.2 of Paenibacillus lacisediminis. Classification (NCBI taxonomy): domain Bacteria; kingdom Bacillati; phylum Bacillota; class Bacilli; order Caryophanales; family Paenibacillaceae; genus Paenibacillus; species Paenibacillus lacisediminis. Next base: position 438,985 of record NZ_JBKIAX020000001.1, read on the forward strand.
ATCAACACTCGCTGTCCGGAGACTTTGCACGATTATCCCATTTGATCAGGTAGCAGAGAAACAGACAAGCTCGGGAGAAGAAAATATTTGGTGGAGAAGCAGATAGATTCGGGATAATTTAGACGGTTTAGGAGAAGAAATCGGGTTTAGGGAGGTGAAACAGACCGGACAAGAGATCAAGACAAGAGATCAAGGACAAGACGCGAGGAAAACGAAAAACCGTGATTTTGCTGTAACCTGAACCCTTCCATCTGCAGCAACGCCCGCACTGTTCATGCTAACCCCTACCCATTAAGTTGATCTGCATCAAACTCCCCCCACCGTTCCAGCGTCTCGATCAGGCCGCAGCCGCAAGAGGCTGGTTCGGTTGGCGTGCGATCAGCCGGCGGTAAGGGATCGCCGGAATCGCCACACACATGTGCAGCAATTTCTGCCGCATCGTTTCTTTCGCTCCGGGCAGGTGTAGCCGGCGGCGTCCGGTGTACTCGTTCAGGTACGCCTGCAGATGCTTTAGTCCCAAGGCTATATATGTACTCTTCAACGATTCCCACGCCTCTCTCACCACTTTCCGCAAAGGCGCATACAGACGAAAGGCTAGAGGGAACGACTGTACAGACGATGTACGGACATCCACGTGCCCGTTGATGAACGCAGCGAGTTCGTGACGGTCTGCTCTTTGTCCGTCTCCTCTCTTATGCGGCACCAGGCGGATTTTGACCTGCTCCGGCTCGCCCGACTCCGTGACCGTGCATCCCGCTACGACCGCCGTAGCATATGGATGCGAAAACTGACACCGGGACGGATCGCGCCCGTACAGATCGCTGTTCACCTTCACATCTCCACAGAGCAGTTCCTGGGCATCGAACTCCCCGACGGCATGGCGTATTTTGTGCAGCATCAACCAGGCGGTTTTGTAGGTGACTCGGATCACCTGGCTCAGCCGAATCGCCGAGATGCCGCCCTCAAGCAGGAATAAATCCAGGGCCTCGAACCACTTGAGCAGGGGCAAATGCGTTCGTTCAAAAATCGTGCCGACCAAAGCCGACGTTTGATGCTTGCACTTTCCGCACTCGAACAAGGGGATATGCCGGGAGGTCAAACGACTGCACCGGGTGTGAGCGCAGCGCGGGCAGACGAAGCCGTTCGGCCACTTCATCGCGATCAGCGCCTCCATGCAGGCCTGCTCGCTGTTATAACGGCTGGTGAATGGTTGAAGTTCCGTTCCCGCATTGACCTCCATGTTCGCTCGCCCCCGAATCAAGAATTCACGTACATATGTTCGATTTATTTCATTATACCAAACGTGCGTTCCCTTATCAAGCCGAAAATCTCACCTGAAACTCCTCATTTTTTCCTCATCTCTTTTTCTTCTCTCTTTTTTGGACCCTTTATTCTAGCCCCCCCCTGCTCCCTGCTCTCTGAACGAAGGGGATAATCGTGCAAAGACTGCAGGCAGGGGACACCAAGACACCAAGACACCAAGACACCAAGACACCAACTCTTTAGACAGCCCGCTTACCCGGCGTCGATTTGTGATACTGCTCGAGGGCGGCTACGGTGCAAAAGGTAGATGCGCTGATCTCGGCGGATCGTGACGTCCTCTTCATCGTTGACGCTTCCATGCTTCCCATGTTTGAGCGGAATCGCAGCAAAGCGGTCGAGTTGCTGGGCCTGAAAGCATCGGCAAAGTACAACGCACCGCTCTTTCGGCGGCTTGTTTTATTAGCTGTGCGGCCAAGTCGGACACTCGAATTGGCTGGTTGCTTTACAACAGGTTAAATCAAGGCTTGTCTGCCGCCGAAAACCTTAGTCTTGCCAGGTTATCGGCCGGGTAATCTCAGGCCGGGTTCCGGCTGTCTACGCATGATGGATTCTCGGCATCGGCATCGGCTCTTTGCCCAGCTCGGCCCACACGTATTTGAGCAGAAGCTGCGATTTCAGCCCTTCATAACCAGCTTCGTCCCACAGGTTGTAAAGTTCTCCCGGGTCCTCCTGCAGATCGAAGATCTCCCCATAGGACTGATTGTAATAAACGGTGATTTTGTAACGGGCGTCGACATACGTTTTTTGATGAATCGTCGTCGGTTCGTGCCGGAACTCGCAGATCGCGTGATCCCGCGCTTGTTCTCTTACGCCAAGCCACACGTCCTTTTGGTCGACGCCGGTCATGGACGGGGGAATTGGCAGCCCGCCAAAGGACAGAAAGGTCGGTGCCAGATCGACCAACGATTGAATCGCGTCCGAGCGTCTGCCGGCGGGAACACGGCCCGGGTACCTGACGATAAACGGCAGTTTGATCAAATCCTCGTAATGGAATCCTCCCTTGGCCTGGAGGCCGTGTTGGCCAAAGAAGTGGCCGTGATCCGTCGTAAACACGACGAGGGTGTCGTCGGCCAGTCCCAGTTCGTCCAGCTTATCGAGAATTTTTCCGATATATTTATCCATCAGGCTGATCATGCCGTAGTATACGGCGACCAGCTTCTTTTTGTCGTCGTCCGTCAGCCGTTTCTTAGCCCCGTATTCGTAATAGTGGTGGGACCGGTAGCCATGGATGCCGAAGCCCGTCTCCATTAAATGCGAAAAGTCCGGGTCTTCCTCCTGCGTCAGGCGGAAATGCGGGGGATTCCGGTCATGCTCTCCCGGGACAACGGAAGGAATCGTCAGCTGCTCCGGGTCGTACATCGTATCCCACGGCTCCGGTGCCAAATATTCGGGATGCGGGTCAAAAAAGCTAGCCCACAAGAAAAAAGGCTGCCCTGATGTTTTGTGCTCCTCCAGGCGGGCGTTCGTCCGTGCCGCAATCCACGTGTTGTAATGGTATTTTTCCGGGATTGGCCACGTGTATGTCTGCTCGGGATCCATCGTCCCGGTCGGCGGCAGGAAATAATCCCGCCAATTGGCGCAGCCTTGTTCTTCGAGCCAGATGGCGTAATGCTGCCCCACATGGGCTTCATTCGTATGGTTCCGCGCCAGCTCGACGTGATCGAAGCCGTAAAACGGGCCGTGGAAATTTCGCCAATAATCCAGGTCCTGGAGCAGCGGATAAGCTTCCTGCGATTCGTATGCCGGCGCCGATTTCAAAGGCTGAAAATGCGCTTTGCCGATCAGCGAGGTTTTATAACCGGCCCGGTTGAAATCTTCCCCCACGGTATGGCGGTCCTCAAGCAGCTTGGTCCCCAAGGTCCAGGCGCCATGCTGGCTCGGATACATGCCGGTGATGATCGAAGAACGGCTTGGCGTACAGGTCGGATTCGGACAATAAGCCCGGCTGAACATCGTTCCCTGCCGAGCCAGACGATCCAAATTCGGCGTGGAGATCTCCGGCTGAAACGCGCCGATCGTGTCCCAATGCTGCTGGTCGCTCGTAATTAGTAAAATGTTAGGTTTACTGGACAAAGTTAATCCCCTCCCCTTATGATATTATTGAAATTGAAGCGTTTTAGAAATGGCTTTCTGTTATTTTTGAGTTGTCATTTTGTTGTCTTTAGAAATGATTTCAATTGCGGAGGGGTAACGCGAGATGATGCAGGAATACGACCACGAGTTTGCCGAGTTTATTTACTATACGCCGGGGTTTGTGGATAAAGAAGCCCAGCTTTGGCCGGTGCGGGCCGGCCGCAGCATCGCCAAACCCCATTACCGGGTGGGGCCGAAGCGGATTGAATGCTACAGCCTGCATTTTGTGCTGGAGGGGAAGGTGTGCCTTGAATACGCCGACAAGCGGGTGGAACTGCAAAAGGATGATTTGTTTTGCCTGTTTCCCGGGCGGACTTACCATTATTACGCGCTGCCTGCGGAACCGCCGCTACGGATGAATTGGCTGGCGCTGGACGGCAGCCGGGTGGGGCCGCTGCTGGAACTCTTAGGGGTCACGCCGGAAAGACCTTTCGGCCGGCGGCTGATTTCTCCCCCTGCGCAGGAAACGCTGGACCGTACGATCGAGGCGCTGGCCGGCATGGAGCGGTGGAACCCGGCCATATCGCTACAACTTCAAGGATGGGTTTGCCGGCTGCTCGCCGAACTTATCCCCGACACGGTGCCGGCGGGCGCCGCCGAGCCTTCCGCCTGGATTCGCGAGTGCATGGATTTTATGGATCTGCACGCCACGGAAGGGATTACCGTGCAGCAAGTGGCCGCGTTTGCGGGCGTGCACCGTTCGTATTTTTCCAATGTGTTTACGAGCCAGATTGGGCTGCCGCCGCAGAAATACCTGCAAAATATCCGCATGGAGAAGGCCAAGCGGCTGCTCTCCGAAACGGACGCGAGCGTGACGGAAATCGCCTTGTCGCTGGGGTATCCGAATCTGTACACCTTCACCAGAGCTTTCAAAATCTATTACAAGGTTTCCCCGCTCGCCATGCGGACGGCAAAAAACGGGTAGCCGCGGCGGCTCATTTTAGCAAGCGCTTACAAACCTGATCTAAGCCCGAATGAAAAAGGAGAGCCTGATATGAGACTGACATCGCTGCGCAAATGGATATCCTCACCGAAGTTAAGCATTCAGGGGAAAATATTTATCGCCTTCGGGCTGCTTTCGCTGCTATCCATCGTCTCCGTGACCGCCATCGTTTACGTGAACATGCGCGAGACGATTAAGGCTAACGCCATCACCTCGGTGTCGGACAGCATCCGCCAGGCTGATGAATCCCTTAACGTGATGTTAAAGGAGATCGACCGGTTGAACACGGTGGCCGTGACCAACAAAAATACGGTCATCGACACGGTATTGAGCCCGAGCGAGGAAATCAGCTACGAATGGTTCCAGGAGCAGAAGCGGATCACCGAGTTTCTGTCGGGGCTGATCGATTATAAGCCTTATATTTCGCGGATCGCCGTGATCGGCCTGAACGGGAAGGTGTTCTTCGCGGGCGGTCCATGGATCGACCGGACGTTCCTGGATACGAAGACGATGGAGTATATGCTGCAAAACGGGGAACGCCACGCCTATTTGAAGCAAAGCGGCCCTACGGACGCCATCTCCGTCGGCCGCGTTCTGCGTTATAACCGGGAAACGATCGGCGTGGTGATGGTGGATTTGAATTATGATTTTATCCGCAACACATACGGTGTGAAACCAACTGCGGACAGCATTCTGTATGTGCTCGATGAGCAAAATGAGCTCGTCTACCGCTCGGACTCGGCACCCTCCTCCCTTTCTCCCCAAATGGAAAAAACGATCTATGCCCATCCGGCTTCGGCAGGCCTGGCCGAGCTGGCGACGGAACAAATCATCGACGGCAAATCCTATATCGTCGTCAGCCGCCGTTCCGACTATACGGGCTGGACCACGCGGGCGCTGATCCCGCTTGATTCGCTGCTAAGCGAGTCGGTCCGCATCCGCAATCTGATGGTCGAGGTCTCGGCCGTCGTGTTTATCGCTGTATTGATCGGTACGCTGCAGATGTCCTCCCGGACCACCCTCCACATCCGCCGCTTGAAAACAATGATGACGCGGGTCAAAGACGGAAATCTGGATTTTCCGAAAACGGAAATCGGCACCAAAGACGAAATCGGCGAATTGTACCGGGTTTTTATCAGTATGGTTGATGAATTGAAACGGCTGATGGAAGGGATTCGCGTCAGCGAGAAGACCAAGCGCGAGGCGGAGCTGACCGCGCTGCAGGCACAGATTCGCCCGCATTTTTTGTACAATTCGCTGAACACGATCAAATATTTGGCCAAGCTGAACGGGGCACCCAATATTGAAGAGGTGTCCGGATCGTTAATCGAACTGATGCGGGGCGTGCTCGGCAACTCGAATGAATTGCTTACCGTGCGGGAGGAACTGGACTATGTTTCCTGCTACGTATCGATCGTGAAATACAGGTTTATGGAGCCAATCCCGGTTCATATGCAAATTGAGGATGACGCCCTGCTGGAGTGTCGGGTGCCCAAACTGATGCTGCAGCCGATCGTGGAGAACGCACTGATACATGGACTCGGCGCAGCGGCTTCCGGGGGATTTGTGCTGATTCGCGTTTACGGGGAGGATGACACCCTGAAAATCGAGGTGATGGACAACGGCAAGGGGATGTCCCAGGAACAAATCGCGGCCTTGCTCGGGAAAAAAGGGGAAATCCCGTCGCGTTTTAACGGTATGGGCGTGCGCAACGTGCATGAGCGGGTCGTACGCATGTACGGGGAGCCCTATGGCGTCAAGGTGTACAGCGAAGAGGGGCTGTATACGAAGGTGGAGATTCGCTTTCCCCGGCTGGAGAATACGGAAACTCAAGCGAAGGAGGTGGGCTGAATTATGTTTCAAGTGCTGTTGGTTGACGATGAGCCTTTGGTCCATCAACATGTATGGACCTTGTCGGATTGGCGAAGCCACGGTTTCGAGCTGTGTGGTGAAGCCTATAACGGGGAAACGGCGCTGCGGATGATCGAACGGACCCGGCCTCATGTCGCCATCATCGACGTGAATATGCCGGGGATGAACGGGGTGGAACTCCAGCGGGCGATCGGGGAGCGTTTTCCTTCGGTCAAAACGATTATGCTCAGCAGCTACGACGATTACGACTATGTACGCGAATGCCTGAAAAACGGAGCGGCCGATTATTTGCTGAAGCACCGGCTTGACGGCGAAACGCTGATGGCCGTGTTGCGCAAGGCGGTCCGGGAAGCGGAGCAGCGGGAGCGGCTGACAGAGAGCCAGGGCGGGGAACGGGAGCTGGCGGCAAGCGCCAGTCCGCAGATGATTCGCGAGCATATCGCAGGTTTGCTGCGGGGAAAACCCGGCGCAGCCCGAGAACTGGAAGCCTATGCCCGGCAAAATGGCCTGTTTGCGGGCGTGGTTTGCTATATGGCGGCGGCGGTGCAAATTGTCTCCTTTCTGCTGCTGACGGAGTCGCACAGCGATGTGGAAACGAACCGGCTGATGCAGCAGGCTGTGGACGTCATGCAGCAGAGCTTGAGCGATCTCCCGGAAGCCACAGCGGCTTACGTTGGAAATGGACGCTTGGCTGTTGTCCTGGCGTTCCAGGGCCGCAGCGAACAAGCCGCCGCAGGCGAGGCCGCCAGGCTGATGAGCAAGCTGCGCCACTCGCTTGAGCTGTTCCTGAATCTGAAGTGCACCTATGCTATCGGTCACTTCTGCACCAGCTTGCCGCAGCTCGTTGCCAGCTACGGCTCGGCCGAGCGGGCCCTGGACGCCTGCCCGGCCGGGGAGAAAACGGGGAGCAGCAGCGAGCGCGTCGCTTTAACCATCGAGGAGCAGAAGCAGCTATTGCTTTTCATAGAAAATCTGGACAAGGAAGGCGCGCTGCGGTTGATCGCGTCCGTATTTTCCAGCGTGCGCCAGCAGCCGGTCCATACCCAGCCGGTGCAGATGATCGTCAGCGAGCTGCTTTCGATCGGGGACAAGGTGCGGAAAAAATGGCTTCCTGAGGACGAAGTCACTGCAGGCGGATGGCCATCGCGCACAGCTTTGGGGCAGATCGGCACCGTGGAGGAGCTGGAGGGGTGGCTCTCGTCCTATTATGAGACCTTGCTGGAACGGCTGAAGCGGGAGCGTGCGGCCGGTCCGTATTCGCGGCATGTGTCGCAGGCGATCATGCTGATTCTGGAACGGTACCAGAGCTATATTACCCTGGAGCTGGCGGCCGGGGCGATCGGGCTGAACCCTTCGTATTTGAGCCGGATTTTCAAAGAAGAAACGGGGGCAACGTTCTCCGAGTACGTCAACCGGGTGCGTATCGATGCGAGCCGCAAACTGCTGGAAAGCGGACGCAATTCGGTCAAGCAAATCAGCAGTCAGGTGGGTTTTACGACGTACAATTATTTTTTCAAGGTGTTCAAGGAACTGACCGGGATGACGCCGCACGACTATATGAACCGTCCCGTAAAAAAAGTGGAGTAAATAGTCATATTTTTATAATTCGCGGTCTCCGGCGGCTGAACTATAATGAACGCACACCACAGCAAACGCTTACATCATTCGTTTGGTGACAAGAAAAGGAGGTCGTAAACAATGCGCAATCACTGGAGAAGATCGGCACTCAGCATAATGGTTATCGCCGGTTTGGTGCTGGGCGGGTGCAGCTCCGGCGCCGGTAAAAACAACGAGGCCGCCCCGCAGGCGGCGACGGCTAATGAGGTGAGCAAGGACGGTTTTCCGATCGTGCAGGAACCGCTTCAGTTGACGATGTTCACCCGGATTGCCCCGGTAAACGGGCCATTTAAAGATATGCCGGTGTTTCAGGACTACGAAAAAATGAGCAATGTGCAAGTGAAATTCATTGAAGCGCCAACGGACGGTTTTCAAGAGAAGAAAAACCTGCTGTTCGCCTCCAATGAGCTTCCCGACGCTTTGTACCGGTCCGGGCTGACGCCTTTGGAAGCGGTCCGCTACGGGGCGGGCGGCCAATTGATCCCGCTGGAAGAACTAATTGCCGAATACGCCCCCAATTTAACGAAGCTGATGGAGCAGTACCCGGAAATCCGCGCGGGGATCACGACGCCGGAAGGGCATATTTACGCGGTGCCGGGCATCGTGACGCTGGCCTCGGCGCGTACGGACAAGAAATGGATCAACAAAGCATGGCTGGAAAAGCTGAACCTGAAGGAGCCGGAAACGACGGATGAGCTGTACGATGTGCTGGTGGCTTTCCGCGATCAGGATCCAAACGGCAACGGCCAAAAGGACGAAATTCCGCTGACCGCCCGCGTCGGGCTGCATGTCGTTACGATGATGAGCGGGTCGTTTGGCCTCGACCAGCAGCTTGGTTATAACATTAACATCGTCGATGGCCAGGTGAAAATTTGGATGGGCAGCGACCGCAACAAAGAGATGCTGATGTACCTGAACAAGCTTTATAAAGAGAAGCTGCTCGACCCGGAAGTGTTTTCGCACACGGAAGCGCAATATTTGGCCAAACAGGGCTCGGGCAAAACGGGCGTGTTCTTTGACCAAACGAACAACAACTTCCTGCCGATTGCCGATCAATATGAAGGAATCGCGCCTCCGGCAGGGCCGCACGGGGACCGGCTGCAAGCCCAGGCATTGCCGGTGCCGCGGGATTTTGGGGCTTTCGCGATCACCCCGGTCAATAAATATCCGGAAGCGACGATGCGCTGGATCGATTATTTTTATAGTGACGAAGGTTCCACCCTACTGCGGTTCGGCCGGGAAGGCGAGCATTATGAATTGAAAGACGGCATTCCCTATTACAAGGAGGAGTACTCGACTTCGGAGACGCAGCCGAAAATCACCCCGTACGCCGGAGGCGGAGCGCCGCACCTGATCAGCGAAAAGGTCGCTTCATACATCAATCCTCCGCAAGTGCAGGAGGCGCAGCAGAAGCTTGATCCTTATATGCCGCAGGTTCGTTACGCGGCTCCGATGTTTGACGAGCAGACGGCGCAGGAGGTCAATATCCTGCGGACCGACATCGACAAATATTACGAAGAGCAAAGCACTAAATTTATCGCCGGGGCGCTCAGCTTCGACAAATGGGATGAATTCCAGTCCACGCTAAAGAAGATGAAGCTGGATGAGCTGGAGAAGCTGTATCAGGAAGCTTACGACAAGATGCAGAAGTGATGCGGAGCTTGTGCGGATAAGGAGTGTGGATTCCCATGAAAAACACAGAGGCCCCATTAGCGGCTGCGGTGCCCCGGAATCACCCGAAACGGGGCCCCCGGTTGGCCCGGGAGATCGCCAAAAGGTACGACCTGTACCTCATGTTGCTTTTGCCGTTAGCCTGGTATTTGTTATTCCACTACGGCCCGTTATACGGGTTGCAGATCGCCTTCAAAAATTTCAATCCGGCAAAAGGGATCGCCGGCAGCGAATGGATCGGCTTCGATCACTTTACGCGCTTTTTCGATTCGTATTATTTCTGGCGGCTGCTGTGGAATACGCTGTCCATCAATCTGTTTTCTTTGGCTGTAGCCTTTCCGATTCCGATTTTACTGGCCTTGCTGATCGGAGAAATCCGGAGCAAAACGTACAGCAAACTGCTGCAGAACATCACTTATATCCCGCATTTTATTTCGGTGGTCGTCATCGTAGGCATCCTGACGGTGCTGCTGTCGCCCGCCGGCCCGGTCAACCAGTTGATCCAGGCGTTCGGCGGCGAGCCGGTCCGGTTTATGGAATCCGCCGGCTGGTTCAAGACCGTTTTTATCGGTTCGAACATCTGGCAGAACATGGGCTGGCAATCGATCATCTATATTGCTGCGCTTAGCGGGATCAATCCGCAGTTGTACGAAGCGGCCAAGATGGACGGGGCTTCCCGGCTGCGGCGCATCTGGCACGTTTCATTGCCGGGGATCGTGCCGGTCATCGTGATTTTGCTGATCCTCGACGTGGGGCAGTTTATGAACATCGGGTTCGAAAAAATATTGCTGATGCAAAACAATCTGAATCTCGAATCAAGCGACGTGATCTCCACGTTCGTGTACAAGACCGGGATTTTGCAAGGGGAATACAGCTACACCGCGGCGATCGGGCTGTTCAACTCGGTGATCAACCTGTCGCTGCTGCTTCTGGTGAACCGTTTTGCCCGCAAAACGTCGGAGACGAGTTTATGGTAAAGGAGGCGGGGCAGATGTCCAAACGAGCTGCGGCACCCAAGGCGCAGGCAGGCCCGGCCGATGAACGGTGGTTTGATTGGCTTGTGTACCTGATCGCGGCGGTTATTATCGTCATCGTGTTGTATCCGCTGTTGTTTGTGATCAGCGCTTCCTTCAGCGATCCGGCGAAGGTGCTGGGCGGGGAAGTGTGGCTGCTTCCGAAAGGCGTTACGCTTGACGCTTACGCCAACATTTTGGCTAACGATAAAATCTGGCGAGGGTATGCCAATTCGATTCTTTACACGGCGGTCGGCACGCTCGTCAATATCGTCATGACGCTGCTGGCGGCGTACCCGCTATCGCGGCCGGACCTGCCCTTGCGCAAAGGGCTGATGCTGATCGTGACGCTGACGATGTTTTTCAGCGGCGGGCTGATTCCGACCTACCTGCTGGTCAAAGACCTGGGGATGGTCGATACGATGTGGGCCTTGATCGTGCCGGGGGCGATTTCGACGTACAATCTGATCGTCATGCGGACGTATTTCCAGTCCAGCATTCCCTGGGAGCTTCAGGAAGCCGCCCATATGGACGGCTGCTCCAACTGGCGGCTGCTCGTTAGCATCATTTTGCCGTTGTCGAAGCCGATCCTGGCGGTCATGGTGTTGTTTTACGCGGTTGGTCACTGGAATTCGTTTTTTAACGCGCTCATATATATCCGCAGTGAAGAGTTGTATCCGCTGCAGCTGGTGCTGCGTGAAATTTTGCTGATCAGCCAGTCGGACGCGGTGGACGGACTTGTGGGGATGGAGGACAAGGTTTTGCTGGCGGAGAGCATCAAATACGCGATTATTATCGTCTCCAGCCTGCCGGTGCTGATCATGTATCCGTTTGTGCAGCGGCATTTTGTCAAAGGGGTAATGATCGGTTCGATTAAAGGTTAAGCGGCTCATAAGCTTATACTCTCTGATAACTAAAAAAGCTGGGAGGGATCAGGTTGAAGGCAAACGCGAAGATTACGCTAGACGGCAGCAGGGCCAGCGGGCATACGGTGAACCCGTACCTGTTCGGGCATTTTGTGGAGGATATCCGCGACCATATGGAGGCGATGCTGGCCTATCCGCTGAAGGACATGGATTTTGAAAGCGATGCCGAGGGGAGGGGTGCGGTTTCCGGGGCTTGGAGCGCTTATACGAACGGGCGGAACACCCGGTACGCGTTGGAGTCTCCGGCGCCGAAGCATTCGGGCCGCGCCGTGCGCATCCGCGTCTTGAGCGACGACGAGGCGGATGCCGGGATCGCGCAGGCGGCCGCTTTGCACGGGCCGGTCGAATATGCGGTGCGCATGGTGGCGCGGGCGTCGGTCGAGCTGAAGTACGTGATCGTCGAGGCGGCGGACCGGTGCACGGGAGAGCTGCTTGGGCTTGTTAGGATCGATCTGGGCAGCCATAACTGGCGGGAATACGAGGCGAAGTTGTCCGTCTCCCGCGCCTGCGCCAACGCCGAAATCCGGGTGTACGTACCGGACGAACATCCGAGATGGAACGATCACGTATCCACCGGCATGCTGTGGCTCGATCACGTATCCCTGCTGCCCGCGGACCATATCGGCGGGGTGAAGCGCGAGGTGATGGAGATGACGCGGGCGCTGAACGCCGGCATGATGAGGCTGGCCGGCAATTACATCAGCGCTTATCATTTCGAGCATGGCATCGGCCCCGTATTGGAGCGGCCGGTGATGTACAACGAGGCGTGGGGCGGGTGGACATGCAAGTATTTCGGCACGGACGAGTTTGTCCGCTTTTGCCGGGAGCTTGAAGTGGAGCCGCTCATTTGCGTCAACGACGGGTCGGGGACGCCCGAGGAGGCTGCGCGGTGGGTGGAATACTGCAACGGCGGCAGCGATACTCCGATGGGGGCGAAGCGGGCGGCGAACGGGCATCCCGCGCCGTACAACGTCCGGTACTGGGAGATCGGCAACGAAGTGTGGGGGGATTTTCAGGTCGGAACTTGTCCAGCGGACCGGTTTGCAGAGCGGTGCGTAACGTTTGCCAAGGCGATGAAAGCGGTGGACCCGTCGCTTGTGATCTTGGCCTGCGGGCATACCGATCAGGAATGGAACCGGGCGGTGCTCGATATCGCGGGTGAACATATCGATTATTTGACCCTGCACTTGTATCACGGTTACGGGCGCTTCGGAATGAACCGGGATACGCCGGCCGAGGAGCGTTACAAAGCGATCGCTTCCTTTTCCGAGTGGACTCGGGAGGACCTCCGGCGGACGGTGGAGCAGATCCGCGTAAACGAGAAGCAGCGCCATGTGAAGCTGGCGATTACCGAATACAACACGATGTATTATCCCAACACGGTGCGGAAAGGGCTACCGGATGAGCATACACTGGGGGCTGCGGTAGCAAACGCCGCCAATCTCAACGAGATGCTGCGGGCCAGCGATCTGGTGCACATTGGCAGCTTCTCCGACCTCGTGAACGGCTGGCTCGGCGGCTGCATTCGCGTGGGCGATTATTACGCCGACCAATATTGCGGCAAAACGCCGGGCTGGAGCGGCCATCCTTTGACCGTATACGGTACGCCGACCTATGAAGTGATGAAGCTGTACGCGAACCGGGACATCCGGCGGCTGCTTCCCGCCGACGTGGCCTGCGGCACCTTCTCCGTGCGCGCGAACAAGCCGGCTCCGTTTGATCTGGGTGCGCTGCCTGATTTGGACGCGGTAGCGTGCGTGAATGAAGATGGGAGCGTAGTTACTGTCTTTATCGTCAACCGCAGCCTCGAGGAAGTCCACGCCGAGCTGAATCTGCTTGGCATGGAGCCGTCCGGGGAGACACTGTTGCTGCACGAAATTACGGGCGATTCCTTCGAAGCGATTAATTCCGTCTTCGAACCGGACCGCATCGCCTGCAAATCGCGAACGGTGCCGCTTGATGCCTGGCGCCAAGGCTACCCGCTGCGCCCGGCGTCGGTGTATGCGCTGGAGATTAGAACAGGAGGAGAACAGTGACAACCAGAGCTTATGCGAAGGATTATCCCAGGCCGCAATTCGTCCGGGAGAATTGGCTCAATTTGAACGGCGAATGGGACTTCCGTTTCGACGACGGCAATGTCGGCGAGCAGGAGAACTGGCCGGAAAAGTTTGCGGGAACGCATACGATTACCGTTCCTTTTACGTACGAAACGCAGGCGAGCGGGATCGGGATCGAGGAGTTCCACCCGCAGGTGTGGTACGGCAAATCGGTTCATGTCCCAAAGGAGACCGAAGGCAAGCGGGTGATCCTGCACTTTCAGGCGGTGGATTATATCGCCAAAGTATGGGTCAACGGCAGGATGGCCGGCAGCCATCAAGGCGGTTACGCGGCGTTTGGCTTTGATATCACCCCTTATCTGGTTTTCGGGGCAGACAATCAAATTACGGTAAAAGTAGAGGATAGCGACGATTGCACACAGCCGCGGGGTAAGCAGCGTTGGACCAAGGACAGCTTCGAGTGCTTTTATGTCCAGACAACCGGCATTTGGCAGACGGTTTGGCTGGAATTCGTGGAGGCGCAGCGGCTGGACGCGGTCAAAATTACGCCGGATATCGACCGCTCCACGGTCCGTTTCGATTACCGGATAAGGGGTGCACGAAAGGCTGGTTCTTTGCGGTTGGAGGCGATTGTGACGCTGAAGGGCAAAGCGGTGAAGCGGGTCGCGCTGGCGGCGGATCGCCCGAACTTGTCGGTGGAAGTTGATTTGGTGCACGAGGCGAACGGGCCGTGGAAGAAATGCCTCTGGTCGCCGCAGCATCCGAATTTGTATGACGTGGAATTTGTGCTGTACGCGGAAGATCAAGTGGTTGACCGGGTCTTTTCTTACTTCGGGATGAGAAAGATTTCGATCGAGAACGGCCAGGTGCTGCTGAACAATACGCCGATCTATCAAAGGTTGATTTTGGATCAGGGTTATTGGACGGACAGCCATTTAACGCCGCCCAGCGAGGAAGCGATCATTGCCGATATCGACTGGATGCTGGAAATGGGCTACAACGGTGTGCGCAAGCATATGAAAATCGAGGACGCCCGCTTTCTCTATTGGTGCGACGTCAAAGGGCTGCTGGTCTGGTCGGAAATGGCCGCGACCTTCGAGTTTCACGACCGCGCGGTCGAGGCGTTTACGAAGGAATGGCTGGAAATCGTCGATCAGCAGTACAATCATCCCAGCATCATTACCTGGGTGCCGTTTAACGAGTCGTGGGGCATCCCGTCCATCCTCCGCGATGCGAGGCAGCAGAAATTCACCGAAGGCATCTATCATCTCACCAAAGCGCTCGATCCCTACCGACCGGTCATTACCAACGACGGCTGGGAGCATACCGTTTCCGATATTTTGACGCTGCATGATTACGTCGAAACGGGCGACGGGTTTTTGCGGCGGTACAAAAATAACAAGGATGCTATCGCGAATAGGGAAACGACCTGCAACCACTGGAAATACGCTTTGGCCGAAGGCTACGGATATCGCGGGCAGCCGATCATCATCAGCGAATTTGGCGGAATCGCCTTTAGGTCGGACAAAGGCTGGGGTTATGGCCGCCAGGTCGCAACGGAAGCGGAATTCCTCGAACGGTTCGAAGGTCTGACCCGGTCGATCAAAAGCGTTGACTATATTTGCGGCTACTGCTACACCCAGCTTGCCGATGTGCAGCAGGAAATCAACGGACTGCTGACGGAGGACCGCAAGCCGAAAATCCCGCTTGCCCAAATTAAAGAGATCAATTTGGCCTGAAACAAGAATTTATAAAATTTCCGGCGGGGCAGAGGAGGATGCGTGGGTATAGAAAAGTGGAGAAGAGGAATCTGGAGGCTAAGGGACTCCAGAGCCGTTATTCGAGGAAAAATGGAGGTTTGCAAAATTTGACGGACACAGATGCCTCTATTTACCTCGAATCGGCCTGATTGAGCTAGTTTAGAGCGAAATAGGGTCGCCTCTGTCCGTTAGGCTGGGAAATACCCGGGAAATGGGCGGATAAGGTCGCTGGTGTCCGTTAGACCCTCCCGCGCATCCAAGGTATGGGATTAAACGATTAAACGGCAAAGGACCTCGCCAGCGGCGAGGTTTTTCTGAATTGTTGCGCGTTTGACTGTAAGTTATTGAAACAGTACGTTCATCTTGTTTATAGTGTAACTAAGAAATGTTTATCTTTGAAACAGAGGATGATGGACGTGAAGGTACTGGCGATTGCGCCGTATGAAGGACTAAAGGAAATGATTCTCAGCTTGGCGGAAGGCCAGGATATGGAGCTGAGGGTGGAAACCGGGGATTTGCAGCAGGGGTTAAAATATGCCGAGGAAGCGGCGCGCAACGGGACGGATATCATTATCAGCCGCGGTGGCACGGCCAAGCTGATCCAGTCCAGGGTCGCCATTCCTGTCATTGAGATTGAAGTGTCCGGCTACGATATGCTGAGGGTGTTGACGCTGGCCAAAGGATATCCCGGCAAGGTGGCGATTGTTGGCTTTGCCCAGGTGGTCGCCGGTGCGGCGGCGGTGTGCGAGGTGCTGGATATGAAAATTTCCTCCTACACGGTCCAGGATGAATCCGGGGTTGGCCAGGTGCTGCAGGAGCTGCTGGAGCAGGGGTATCAGATTATCGTCGGGGACGTCATTACCGTCAAGGAAGCGGAAAAGCTCGGTTTGATCGGTTTTCTGCTGACCTCAGGCAAAGAGAGCGTGCTGCGTTCATTCCAGCAGGCGCGGAAGTGGCATGCGCTGTTTGAAGCGTGCAAACGGGAATACGGCATGGCCCACCAGGTGCTTGCGGCAGAGCAGGCGGGGGTGACTGTTTATGACCGCGAGCAGCGGCAGGTGTTTGGCAATCCGTATTTCAACCGGGAGATTGCCCCTTTTATGGATTCAGAAAAAATAGGGCGTATCGTCCGCGAGATCCTAACGGAGGGGACGTTCCATACCATGCTGGAGCAGGCGGAGCAAATCTGGCGGGTCAGCGGTTACATGCTGCCGGGCCCGGATGGACCATTGGCGGTATTGCGGGTCACTGGCGGCAAAAGCCGGGATGAGATCAGGCTGCGAGGGGTTTCCCTTGTACCGGCAGAAGCTGGCTTTCGCGCGGCGCAGGTGGCCGGCAACATCGTCAGCCATAACAGCAGGATGAGACATGCGCTGGACAAAGCGCAGAGCTATCGCGATCAGGAGCTTTCCGTCTGGATTTCCGGGGAAAAAGGGACGGGCAAGGAGCTGCTGGCTCAGTTTATTCATTTTGGCGGCGAAAGAGGGCAGCGGCCGTTTCTGAAAATCGAATGCGGGCTGGTTTCACAGGATCTGTGGGACACGCTGCTGAACGAGGAGCGGAATGAGGAACTGCTTGGCAGTCTTGGGCGCGGCACTGTATTTTTGCGCGACATTGACACCCTTGGTGAAGCTGAGCAGAAGAGATTGGCGGACTATTTGGACAAGCAAACGCCTGCTTTTCAATGGATTGTGTCCTCCAGGGAGGATATTTTGGAGCGGACCGAGAGCGGCGGATTCAGCGCGGAGCTGTATTACAGGCTGGCGGAAGTCACGCTGCCGCTGCCTTCGCTGAGGGAACGCAAGGAGGATATTGAAGGCCTCTCTCTGCTGTACATCAACGAATATAATGCCAAGTACGGCAAGCAGGTGGTCGGGCTCAGAGATGAGGCGAGAGAGGAGCTTGAACGGTTTGAATGGCGCGGCAATATCCATCAGCTGCGGCAGGTGATCGAAGAAGCCGTGCTGCTTGCCAAAGGCTTGTACGTTGAGCAGGAGGAAATCAGCGCGGTGTTGTCCACCAGACGGATGCGGACCGAATACGGGAAACCTGACGTTGATCTCAGTGGAACGCTGGAGGAAATTGAGCAGCGGATTATAGAGCAGGTGTTGCTGGAGGAAGGCATGAACCAGGTGAAAACCGCCGAACGGCTGGGCATCAGCCGCACCACGCTGTGGAGGAAAATAAAGTAACTAGCTAAACAAAACAACATGTTTCATAATGAAACATGTTGTTTTTAATTTGAACATTTTATCAAAAGGTGTTGTTTAATTGAACATTCAGGACTATAATCACATTTGAAAGCGCTTGTATATGAAAACAGTTCAATTCTGAAACAGGAACAAATGAATATAGGAGGCTTAACCATGGAATTCAAAGGCATTATTCCCGCCATGCTGACTCCTTTGACAAAAGAGCAGCAAGTGAATGAGCAGGTTGCCCGCCAGCTCACGCGGCGGATGATCGATGCAGGTGTTAACGGTGTGTTTGCCCTCGGAACGAACGGGGAGTTTCATCTGTTGGATGAACAGGAGAAGCTGAAGCTGACTCAAATTGTCGTGGATGAGGTGAACGGCGCAGTTCCCGTTATCATGGGCAGCGGAGGTAACGCGACCGCGGACGTCATTGGACTATCGAAGAAAATGGAAGAGCTTGGCGCAGATGCTTTGTCGGTCATTACCCCGTTTTTTATCGCTCCTACACAGGAGGAGTTGTACGTCCATTTTGCCAAAATCGCCGAATCCACTTCACTGCCGGTACTCCTGTACAACATTCCTTCACGCACAGGCGTTCATTTGGAAGCGGATACGGTGGCGCGGCTGGCCAAAATCCCCAATATTGTCGCCATTAAAGACAGCAGCGGCAAGTTTGAGAATATTCAGCAGTATATTCAGGCCACGCAAGGCGAAGATTTTTCCGTGCTGGCAGGCACCGATTCCCTGATTCTGCAGACGTTAAACGCCGGAGGCAGCGGAGCGGTGGCGGCTACGGCCAACATGCTGCCTGAGGTCGTCGTGTCCATTTACCAGAACTGGCTCAAGGGGGATCTCGAAGCAGCGCAGAAGGCCCAGGACCTGCTGAATCCGCTGCGCGATACGTTCAAATACGGCACCTTGCCGTCCGTACTGAAGAAAGCGGTGGAATTGTCCGGCATTCCTGTCGGTCCGCCGAAACTGCCGGTCAGCGAGCTGTCCGGCGAGGCCCTGGCGATTGTACAGGAGATGGTCAGCAGCTACATGCTGAGATAAACATTAGATACAGATAATGGGAAGGAGAGTTAACGATGCAGGTTTTGTATCAGTTTCAGACCGCGGGCAAAATCATCGCCGGCAGAGATAGTCTTCACACTTTAGGCGAGCATTTGGACTCGGTGGCTGCCGGAATCCGCAGCGCTTTGGTTGTGGCGCAGCCGTTTATCCAAAGCTCCGGCATCCTGGACGGCTTGCTGAAGCAGCTCACGGAGAAGGGCATTCAGGCGCGGGTGACGCTGGATGTTTTGCCGGAGCCAACGCTGGAAAACATTGAAGAGGTATATCAAAAAACATTGGGTGCAGCGGGTGCGAGTTGTGATGTCATTATCGGCATCGGCGGCGGCAGCGTGCTGGACGCGGCCAAAATATTGTCCGTGCTGCCGGCCAACGGCGGCTCGATCCGCGGCTTCCTGGGCACGAACCTGATCAAACAGGCGGGCATTCCAACGGTGCTTATCCCTACGACCTCGGGAACCGGCGCCGAGGTGACACCAAATGCGATTGTGACGATTCCGGAGGAAGAGCTGAAAATCGGGGTGGTCAGCCCCTATCTGCTGCCGCAGCTTGTCATCCTTGATCCGATGGTAACGCTTGGTCTGCCGCAGGCGGTAACCGCCGCCACCGGGATGGACGCCTTTACGCATTCGCTTGAATCCTTGATTTCCAACAAGGCGAATCCGCTCAGCGATATGTTTGCACTGGAGTCGATCCGCCTGATATCCTCCAGCATTCTTGAGGCATATCATCACGGTTCATCCATCGAGGCCAGAGAGAACATGCTGCTTGGCTCAATGTACGGCGGCATGGCGCTAACCAGTGCCGGAACGGCAGCGGTGCATGCCCTGGCCTATCCGCTTGGCGGCAAATTCAAGATAGCGCACGGGGTGGCGAATTCCATGCTGCTGCCGCATGTGATGGAATTCAACATGGACGCGGCGGCTCCCCGCCTGGCGCTCGCCGGCGCGGCGATGGGCCTGGATGTGAACGGGCTGTCCGAGCAGCAAGCCGCGGAGGCCGTCATCCGGCGCATTGCCGAATGGACACAGGAACTGAACATCCCGCAAAATCTGCAGCAGTACGGCGTATCCGAGGAAGATGTCGAGGAGTTGTCCCTCTCCGCCGCGAAGGTTACCCGGCTGCTGAACAACAATCCGAAGCCGGTCAGCGTGGAAGAGATGAAAGTGATCTACCGCAAGCTGCTCCCGCAAAGCATCTGAAGGTGATGGCATGAGGATAGCAGTCATTGCCGACGACCTGACAGGCGCCAGTGATTGCGGGGGACAGCTCGTCCATTACGGCCTGCAGGTGTCGGTTGTCCTAGGGCGGCGGGAGCCAAGTCCGCTCCCGAACGAAGCGGTGATCCTCAATACGGACAGCAGGGCCCTGTCCGGGGAAGAAGCCTACCGGACGGTTCAGGAAGCATGCCGGCAAATCCGCAATGAGCCCTTTGACGTGCTGTACAAAAAAATGGATTCCACCATGCGCGGGAACGTAGGGCAGGAGCTCAACGCGGTATATGACGTGTTTGCACCGGATTTTGTCATCATTGCTCCAGCTTATATCGGGAATGGGCGGCAGGTGGTCGACGGGATTCATTATGTGAACGGCATAAAGCTGCATGAAACGGAAGCTGCTCATGATCCCAAGACACCGGTGAAGGAAGCGCGGCTGGTCAAGCTGATCAGCGATCAGGCGCAGCGGAAGGTGGGACATCTGTCCAGAGCCGATCTGGAGCAAGGAACGGAGCATATCGCAGCCCGGATGGCTGCGTTCAAGGAACAGCAGATTGCTTATATCGTCGCGGATTCCGCAACGGAAGCCCACATGGAGGCGATCGTGAAGCATATCGCGCCGCTATCCTATTCGGTCATTTGGGCCGGCTCATCCGGGCTGATCCGGTATCTGCCCCAGGCCTACGGCTTGTCCCGCGTGCATACCGAGGAGGCTTTGCCGAGATCGGAAAAGCCTGTCCTGCTGGTGGTCGGCAGCGTAAGCCCGGCTGGCCGCAGGCAGCTGGAGCGGGTGCTGCAGGTGACCGGGGTGACGGGCATCGAAATGAACGCAGTTCGGGTGATCAGCGGCGAAGCGGCTATGGAGGCCGAACTGGAGAGGCTGCGGCGGCTGGCGGATGATGCCTTGGGAAAAAACAGGCATGTGGTGTTATTTTCGTCGGATAAAGTGGAGGAAACAAGAAGGGCCGGGCAGCGGTTCGGCTTTGGCGCAGTGGAGATCAGCAACCGGATATCGCAGGCGCTGGGGAAATGCGCCGCAGAGCTGGTGCGCAGGCACGGCCTGCAGCATCTGTTCCTGACCGGAGGAGACACGGCGCATCAGGTATTCCAAAGGCTGAACCTGCATGAATTCCGGCTGCTGTCGGAGGTGGAGAACGGCATACCGCTTGGTAAGCTTTCCGGAGAACAAGATATTTTTGCAGTGACCAAGGCGGGCAACTTCGGCTCGGAAGCTGTAATGGAGAAAGCGGTGCTGAAACTGCAAGGAGGAGGGGCATAATGAAACCAATTATCGGGATTACGATGGGCGACGCGGCGGGCGTCGGACCGGAGATTATCGTGAAGGCGTTAGGACATCGGGAAGTATATGCGCAGTGCCGGCCGGTTGTGCTTGGGGACGCCAAGATCATGAAAAGGGCCTTAGGCGTGACGGGCTCTGATCTGGTGCTGAGCCCCGTGCATTCCATTCAGGAATGCCGGTTCGAACCGGGAACGATCGATTGTCTGGATCAAAATCTGCTGCCGGAGGATCTGCCCTTCGGCCAGCTTTCGGCGGCTGCGGGAGATGCAGCATTCCAGTTCTTGAAGCGGTCGGTCGAGCTGGCCAAAGCCGGAGAAATTCAGGCGATCTGTACAGCTCCGCTGAACAAAGAAGCCTTGCATATGGGCGGCCACCGCTATCCTGGGCATACGGAGATTTTGGCGGATTTGACCGGGACGGAAGACTATTCCATGATGCTGTCCTCGCCCAAGCTGAAGGTGATTCATCTAACGACACATCAGGGGCTGATTGAAGCCATTCAGTCCATCACACCGGAACGGACTTATAAGGTGATCGCACTGGCTGATGAAACGCTCAAGCGCGCCGGATACGAGAGCCCGCGCATCGCCGTCTGCGGCATTAACCCGCATGCGGGCGAGAAGGGTCTGTTCGGCAACGGCGAAGAGGAAAAGCAGCTTGTACCGGGCATCGAAAAAGCGCGGGCGGAAGGCATCAACGTGGAAGGCCCGCTGCCGGGAGATACGGTGTTTTTCCGGGCCGTACGCGGCGATTTCGATATCGTAGTGGCCTGCTACCATGACCAGGGCCATATTCCGATCAAGGTGCTGGGCCTGGAGGAAGGCGTGAACATTACGGTGGGCCTGAAAGGCGGCGTTATCCGCACCTCGGTGGACCATGGGACAGCGTTTGATATTGCCGGACAGAACAAGGCGGATGAAGCAAGCCTGCTGGCCGCCATCCGTTCCGCTGCCGAGCTGGCGCCAAAGCGTGTATAAGCTGAGATAAAGGAGGCAAGTCAGGATGAAAGTAGTTTCCACATCGCCGTCGTTCGGTAAATATTCGGATGAACCGTTCCGATACCTGGAGCAGCATGGCCTTGAACTGGTCCATCTGCCTGCTGATGTCGGGGAAGAGGATTTTATCAGGGAGGCTCAGGGGGCAGCCGCGGCCATCGTTGCTTTTAATACGATTAACGGACATGTACTTGAGCGGATTCCGAGCCTGAAAATTGTATGTAAACACGGCGTAGGTGTCGATAACATCGATCTGGAAGCGGCCAAGGAGCGCCAAGTTTGGGTGACCAACGTTCCGAACGCCAATAAACATGCAGTCGCGGATTTTGCTTTCGGGCTGATGCTGGCGCTTGCCAGGCAGATTCCGGCGGCCGACCAGGGCACCAAGGCAGGCGAGTGGCCGAAAATTTTCGGTACGGACGTTTACGGCAAGACGCTGGGCATCATTGGACTGGGCAGCATCGGGAAAGAGGTGGCGCGCAGGGCGGGCGGATTTGATATGAGCCTGCTTGCGTATGATCCGTTCCCTGACCATAAGTTTGCGGAGCAGTGGAAGGTGCGTCTGGTCGGGCTGGAAGAGCTGCTAAGAGAAAGCGACTTCATTACGCTGCATATGCCACTGATCGAACAAACTCGCAATTTGATTGGAGCGGACCAATTCTCTCTAATGAAAGAAAACGCCTTCCTGGTAAACGCATCCAGAGGCGGCATCGTCAATGAGGAGGCACTGTATCAGGCTTTGAAGGAGAAAAGGATCGCAGGTGCCGCGCTGGACGTATTCGAGCAGGAACCGCTGACCGGGCACCCGCTGTTCGCGCTGCCGAACTTTATCGCCGCTCCGCATATCGCAGGGTATACAGATGGTGCGGTAAACACGCTTGGCATGACCTGTGTCCGCAATATTGTGGACGTCATTGTCCATGAGAAGGCACCGCAGCACGTGGTGAACGGGCTGTAATTATTTTTAACATTGTATCCCGACTTGGGAACAGGGAGGTTTGACAAAATGCAAGCTAATGAACTGACAACTGCCACCGAATCAAAACCTGTCCGCAAAAAGTCCAAAGTCCGCTGGGTCATTGCCTTTCTGATGTGGGCGGCGATTGCCATTAACTATATTGACCGCACGGTGCTTTCGGCTGCCGCTCCATTTCTGACGGATGAGTTCTCGTTAAGCGAAGCGCAAATGGGCATTATCCTGTCCGGCTTCTTCTGGTCCTATGCGCTGCTGCAGATTCCGGCCGGCTGGTTTGCCGACCGTTTCGGCCAAAAGAAGACGCTTGGCTTCGCCGTAATCTGGTGGTCGCTGGCGACGGCGGTGACCGGACTTGCGACAGGCTTCAAGTCACTGCTCGGCTTCCGGGTCGCCTTGGGCGTCGGGGAAGCGGCGGCTTATCCGAGCAATGCGGGAATAGCGTCCAAATGGTTCCCGGACAAGGAAAGAGCGACCGTATCCGGCATTTTTGACAGCGGTTCCAAGTTTGGCGGGGCCATTGCCATGCCGCTGATCGTCTGGCTGATCGCCATGTACGGCTGGAAAATGACCTTTGTCATTATCGGGGTGCTCGGCGTCATATGGGGCATCATCTGGCTCCTCTATTTCAAGGAAACCCCGGAGGAGCACAAGGGAGTTAATGAAGCGGAGCTGCAGCACATCCGCGAAGGCCAGACCAAAAAAGAGGGCGCTGACAGCAAGCAGCCGATGAAATGGTACCATTTGCTGAAGCACAGAAATATTTGGGCCATGTGTATCGGGTTCTTCATGATCAACTATAACTCCTACTTCTTCATTACATGGCTTCCTACGTATCTGGTCAAGGAGCGGGGCATGAATCTGATCGAAATGGGGTTCGTGGCCTCACTGCCGCTGCTGTGTGCGATGGTTGTAGAGGTCGCCGCAGGCTGGTTATCCGACCGGATTTACGCGAGCGGAAAGCTATCCTTGACCGCAACACGCAAGCTCTTTCTGGTTATTGGCCTCCTGATGGCGGCCTGCATCGGTTTTGCCGCATTTGCCGAGTCTGCCGTTCTCGCCGTGGTGCTGCTGTGTATCGCCAAGTCCGGCACAACGGTGGCTGCATCCCAGGTATGGGCGCTTCCGGGCGATGTGGCTCCGAAAAACATGACCTCCGTTGTAGCGGGGATGCAAAACTCCGTCTCCAACATGGGCGGTGTCGTTGGCCCGATCATTACCGGTTTCATCGTAGCCAGCACGGGCTCCTTCGTACCGGCGCTGATTTTCTCCGCGCTGCTAATCGTAATTGCGATTGTGAACTATCTGTTCCTGATGAAAAAGGTAGAGCCGATTCAAGTGAATAACGCCTAACTTTGAAAACTGACTAAGCTGAAAGCGCAGAAGGGGCAGCCCGCTGCGCTTTTCTTGTTTCGCCCTAAATCGATTCCCGCACCTTGCCGGACCCATGTGAAGCGGCGGTGTCGCGGTATTGTCCCGGCGTCATGCCCTCCACTTTACGGAAGGAACGGATGAAGTTCTGCGAGTTGTTGTACCGGAGCTTCGCCGCGATATCCTTGACCGGCATACCCGTTTCCCTCAGCCACTTTTTGGCCATTTTGAACCGGTACATCGTGAGATATTCACTAAAAGAGTACTGCGTCTCCTTGCGGAAAATGCTGCTGATGTAGTTCGCATTGTAATGGAGACGGGAGGCGCATTCCTCCAAGGTCAGGTCGGTGTCGTAATGGTGCTGGATCAAATCGATGATTTTTTCCGAAATATTGTGATACTGCGCGTTTTGCCTGCTGTTGAAAATTTTGATCAGCGGATGGATGACCGTGGTCCAGAACCAGTCCTCGATTTCCGCTTTCGTGTGAAGGTCGAGCATTTCCTCAAACAACGAGCTGTTTGCATAATGGATCTGCTGCAGGGAAATCCCCGATTCCTGCATCATAATCAGCAAATTGTTCAGCAAGCGAGTCAGCGGAATTTGATACTCATGCGGCGAGAGCTCCTGGGCGAACAAGGATTTAAACAGCAACCCGGTAAGTTCCTTGGCTCTGCCCGGTTCAGCCAGCTTGATCGCGTCCATCAGGTCGTTTTCTTTGTGAGTCGGGTAGTTCAAATTCAGCACATGTTTGCCGGAGTTGATGTTCTCGTATTGGATAATCACTCCGGTGCCCAGTTTTATCCGGTATTTCAGCGCTTCAATCCCTTCCCGGTAAGCGAGTGAAATTTTGTGAATGGATTGGAAAGGCAAGCTTAGACCAATGCTGACCTGCAATTTTAGGCACTGACCGATTTCATACTGCAGTTTTTCGGTTAAGGCATAAACGGTCCGGTGAAAGGTTCCGGCATTTCCGTCTGCGCTTCCGATCAAAGTGACGATGGTTTGTTCCATCATGACGGGAGCGAACCTGCTATAAGGCTCCACCAGTTCCTCGATCATATTTTGCGCGGCGAACAGCAGCAGGTTGAGATCCTTTTTCTCGTAGGCCGAATCGTCCGAATAATCGATCGCCATCGTGACGACCGCCATCGTTTGCCATTCCTCGATATGATCTTTGTAACCGTATTGTTCGAGTTTTTCGAGAAGTTCGCGCTTTTTGTATTTCCCCTGGAAAGCTTGGATCAAGGAAAAGGTGCGAACCTGTCTGATATGCTGGCGAATCTCCGTTTCGAGCCGGGATTTCGACTGAAATAATTGGTGGAACTCTTCGCCGATCATTTCGAATTCGCTGGTGTGCCTCTGGCGGACCTCGGTTTTTCGCCGGCCCATCTGGTTAAGGAGCCGTTCGATCGGCGAATACATCCGGCGCGAGCCGAACCAAGCCAGCAAAATGGACAAGATGAGCATGAGCAGACATACATAAAAGGTATACTGCCCGATTTTGCTGGATTCCTTGGTCAAACTCCCGATCGAGGTCACCGACAGGTATACCCAGCCGTTCAATTGAGAGCGCAAATAAGTAACGGAAAAATCCTTTTTGCCGATCAAAGTTTGAAATTGCCCGGAGAGCTTGGCTTCGTCCGCAATTAGGGATACATCGGCAAAACCGGTCTCTCCGAGCGGGCTGCCGATAAACGACGGATCGGGATGCATCAAAATCTGCTGGTGTTCGTCCACCACGATAATGCTGTCCAGCGGCTGCACATCCGTTGTGATACTGTCCTGCAGGCTGCAAGCGGGAATATTCGCCAGAGCCAGCCCGTATTTGTGCAGCTTGGAGACCGGAAGCTTCTTGATCAGGCTGACGCTGTAGCTGCACGGTGCGGAATTGATGTTTTCCTCGCTGTAAAACCACGCCGACGGGGTTAAAATCCACGAGGTACTGTCGGGCGTATCCATCAGCCTTTCGAGCCGCTCGTGATCCTTATACTCGTCCAGCCGGTAGAGGCCCGAATTTTTCACCATCCAATTCTGCTGCATGTTGATCAAAATGACGTCTTCCAGCTTCGTATCGAAGGACTGCATGTTGCGGATTTCGTTGCGCAAATCGTTGTATAATTTGAAATCGCTTTCACCTAACGGGTTGTTAAGTGTCCTTCTAAGTACGGTCGAGTTAACCACTTGATTTAAAGTTTGATTGACAGTCGTCAATTTACGTTCTACATTTGAGTTAATTTGTGAAATCAGTTCAATTTTGCTTTGGTTTACATTTTTTTGGATTTCCCTAGTTGAGGTCAAATAGGAAAAGGTGCCGATAAACAGCACGGGAAGCGTACTGACAACGATCGTAAAAATCATTAGTTTGCTCAAAAAGCTTAATGGTTTCACCAATATCAGCACCTGACCTTATGTGATGAATTACGGCTATAATCAAGTGTATGATGTTTTACAGATAATTACAATAATCATCTTGTGGGGCAATAATCATTTTGTTTCATTTTGCGAATTTTTAGGGGGGAACTACCAATTGTTCAGAAGAATCCGCGGGGTAAAAAGCATGTTGTATACGTTCGCCATTTGCCTGATCGCCGTTTCCTTGCTTGGCGGCTGTATAAACCGGGACGCGAAACGCGCGGCAGCCGGCGAAGACCGCCCGTATATTTCGATTTTGGCGCCGCTGCATTTTCCTCAGCCGCCTTCCAAGGATGTTGTTGCGGAAATCGAGCGGCTGGCCGGCGTTCAGCTTGACCTTCGCTGGGTACCGGAGGGTGTTTATACCGACAAGATGATGACCGGGCTGACGACCAATTCATTGGCCAAAGTCAGTTTTGTGAAATTTTCCGATTACAATCTGGTTAAAAATGCGATTCGCTCGAACGTTTTCTGGGAAATCGGGCCGTTTTTGGAGGAGTTTCCGAACCTGCGCAAGCTTGACAGGGAAATATTTGACCAGACCACGGTGGACGGAAAAATATACGGACTATATACCGAACGTCCCTCTTCGCGACAAGGGGTGATTCTACGCAAGGATTGGCTTGACAACCTCCAATTAAAAGAACCGCAGACACTGGAGGACCTGTATGAGGTGATGAGACAATTTACGTATAATGATCCGGACGGTAACGGAAAGCAGGACACGCTGGGCGTTGTGGACCGCAATGATCTCGTGTACGGCATCTTCAAGACGTTAAGTTCTTATTTCGGAACGCCAAACAATTGGAAAATTGAAGCCGGCCATGTCATTCCGGAATTCATGACGGACGAATACATGGATACGATGAATTTTATGAAAAAGCTGTACGATGAGAAGCTGATCAATCAGGATTTTCCGCTCACGAGCAAAGAAATTCAGCGCGACAAGTTCATTCGTGGCGAGGCGGGCGTATTTATCGGGAGTATGACCGATGTTCAGCGGCTGTCCATTGAAGCCAGGGCGATCCATCCGGACGCCGAATTTACCCTGGTCAACCGGATCAAAGGTCCGTACGGATACAAGGTATGGTCGATTCCGAATTATAACGGTCTTTATTTGTTTTCCAAAAAGGCGATCCCTACGGAGCAAGAACTGCGGGAAGTGCTGGGCTTTTTTGACCGGACCATGGACAAGGATGTCGCCAATCTGATGATGTATGGATTTGAGGGGAGACACTATTATACGGAAAACGGGAAAGTGGTCCTTCCGGAAGAAACTTCACAGCTTCGGGTGTATGAGGTGAACCCGCTGTATTCCCTGCTGATTGCCGACATCAGCAACAAAAATATTATGGAGGTCGCCAAAAAAGAACATCTGACCTACATTGCGGAACAGCTCAGCAAAGACAATGAATCGTTTCTGGTTGAGGATCCGACCGTTCAGCTCAGTTCGCTGACCTTTGATGAAAAAAACGCCGAACTTTCGGCGATTATCGCGGATGCCACATACAATTACATCCTCGGCAACATCGATGCCGAAGGCTTCCGGCAGGAAATCGAGCGCTGGAAACTGAGCGGCGGGGAAATGATCATCAAGGAATTCGAGGCTTCCCTTGCAGGCAAGGGAGTAAAATGATTATGTATGGTTTTTTCAGATGGGAGCCAGATTGTTAGTAGAGCACCAACGTTGCAAATATCAAAGGAGGCAAAAACATGATGAAAATTATTGTTACCAGTGTATTCGTTCAAGATCAAGACAAGGCATTGGCGTTTTATACAGACACGCTGGGTTTTGTAAAAAAGCATGACGTTCCCGCCGGAGAATTTAGGTGGATCACGCTTGTTTCTCCGGATGATCAAGACGGTACCGAGCTTTTGCTCGAACCCAATGACCATCCTGCCGCCAAAGAGTATCAAAAGAAGTTAGTTGCCGATGGCATCCCAGTAACCATGTTTGGCGTTGATGATATTCATAATGAGTACAAAAGATTATTGGATAACGGCGTGAAGTTTACTATGGAGCCGACAAAAATGGGCGATGTTACAATAGCCATCTTCGACGATACCTGCGGCAACCTTATTCAAATCATTCAGAAGTAAAACAGCCAATAGATTTAACAAAGACCTTAGCTTCCGCTTGACGGCGGAACTTAAGGTCTTTTTACTATGTTTCACATCCTTCGATGGCGGCGATTTTGCCCCCCTGCAGGTGACACTATGTGGAAATTGATTGATCCCTTGAACTGAAGGTTTTCAAAGAATTAAGATAGACGGCTGGCAAAATAGAAAAACACTGCTTCGTTTGGTAAAGCGAGAGTGACGAGCTTCTACGATCAGACAAAAGAGGTGTCTTTTGTTGAAAGCTTGAGGATAGGGAAGTGGGGTGGGCGGCAGATCAACACTAACTGTCCGGACGCCTTGCACGATTATCCCGTTTGATCAGGTTAGCAGAGAAACAGACAAGCTCGGGAGAAGAAAATATTTGGTGGAGAAGCAGACAGGCTCGAGATAGCAACGCCCACACCGTTCATGCTAGCTCGCACCAATCAAGTTGATCCGCATTAAGCTAACCCCTACCCATTAAGTTGATCTGCATCAAACTTCCCCACCGTTCCAGAGTCTCGATCAGGCCGCAGTTGCAAGGGGCTGGTTCGGTTGGCGCGCGATCAGCCGGCGGTAAGGGATTGCCGGAATCGGCACACACATGCGCAGCAACTTCTGCCACATCGTTTCTTCCGCTCCGGGCAGGCGCAGCCGGCGGCGTACGGTGTACTCGTTGAGATACGCCTGCAGATGCTTCAGTCCCAAGGCTATATATGTACTCTTCAACGATTCCCACGCCTCTCTCACCACTTTCCGCAAAGGCGCATACAGCCGATAGGCTAGAGGAAACGACTGCACCGCCGATGTACGGACATCTACATGCCCGTTGATGAACACAGCGAGTTCGTGACGGTTTGCTCTTTGTCCGTCTCCTCTTTTATGCGGTACCAGGCGGATTTTGACCTGCTCCGGCTCGCCCGATTCCTTGACCGTGCATCCCGCTATGACCGCCGAGGCATACGGATGTGAAAACTGACACCGGGACGGATTACACCCATACAGATCGCTGTTCACCTTCACGTCTCCGCAGAGCAGCTCCCGGGCATCGAATTCCCCGACGGCATGGCGTATTTTGTGCAGCATCAACCAGGCGGTTTTGTAGGTGACCCGGATCACCTGGCTCAGCCGCATCGCCGAGATGCCGCCCTCAAGCAGGAATAAATCCAGGGCCTCGAACCACTTGAGCAGGGGCAGATGCGTTCGTTCAAAAATCGTGCCGACCAAAGCCGACGTTTGATGCTTGCACTTTCCGCACTCGAACAAGGGGATATGCCGGGAGGTCAAACGACTGCACCGGGTGTGAGCGCAGCGCGGGCAGACGAAGCCGTTCGGCCACTTCATCGCGATCAGCGCCTCCATGCAGGCCTGCTCGCTGTTATAACGGCTGGTGAATGGTTGAAGTTCCGTTCCCGCATTGACCCCCATGTTCGCTCGCCCCCGTATCAAGAATTCACGTACATATGTTCGATTTATTTCATTATACCAAACGTGCGTTCCCTTATCAAGCCGAAAATCTCACCTGCCACATTTTTCCTCATCTCTTTTCTCCTCTCTTTTTTTTGAACTCTTGCCCCTTGCCCCCCCTTGCTCTCTGAACGAAAGGGATAATCGTGCAAAGGCAAGCAGCAGGCAGGAACACCAAGATACCAAGACACGAACCCTAGACAGCCCCCGCACCTGGTGTTGATTTGTGACACTGCTCGAAACGGCTACAGTGCAAAAGGTAGATTCGCTGACCTCGGCGAATCGTGACGCCCTCTTCATCGTTGACGTTTCCATGCTTCCATGTTTGAGCGGAATCGCAGCAAAGCAGTCGAGTTGCTTGCCCGGTTTAGAGATCATGCCACCGGCACGTTTTACAAGGGATCTTCTATGCTCTTGATCAACGAAGCAGCCCAAAAAGCCGGGAAGACACTGTCCGAAGAAGAGATTGCTTCGGCCATGAGAGCTGGCCGTAGTAGGATGGTTCAAAAGTATGAATCTGAAGCTGTACGAGAAGCAACGCATCGTGCGCAAGAACATATTCATCGTACTGATCGTAAAGGGGTCCGAGTATAATCGGGGCTTTCGTTCATTACCACGATAATCATTATTTCAGATATTCCCTGTACGGCGGCCATTATGAGGAAATGATTGTTTCCGGAATGCTCCGGCGGAATGTACTGTGAAGTTGTAACCAATTACATTTCATTGGAGGTCAAAACGGTATGAAAAAAAAGCCTTTCACCCTCTTGTTAATCGCACTTCTATCGCTTAGCGTCATGCTGGTCGGTTGTGGAAGCGGTAACAATGGAGGCGGCGCAGCCGCGACTGAACCCGGTTCGTCCACCGCGGCGAACGGAGAGAACAAACCCGCAGGGGCGGACAAACCGACGGAAATCACGATCATGCTTCCATTGAATACATCCGAGACCCCTCCAGACACGATCAAAACCGAACTCGAGAAACTGACGAACACAAAGCTGACGTATCAGTTTTTCCCGGCGGACACTTATGAGGAAAAGCTGAATACCGCGTTTGCAACAGGCTCTTTGCCGCAAGTGACTTACCTCAAAAATCAGACTACGTTCATTCAAATGAAAGAGGCGATCAAGGACGGGCAGTTCTGGGAAATCGGCCCTTATTTGAGCGAATTCCCGAATCTGAACAAATTGAAGCCGGAAATTCTTGACAACACGAAAGTGGACGGCAAGCTGTACTCGCTTTACATCGGCAGACCGCTTGCCCGCCAAGGCATCATTTACCGCAAAGACTGGGCGGATAAACTAGGGCTTTCCGCGCCGGCCAATGTGGACGAATTGTTCGAAATGGCCAAAGCGTTTACCGAACAGGACCCGGATGGCAACGGCCAGAAGGATACGACGGGGGTCGCCGACCGGAACGAACTGGTATACGGGGCCTTCAAAACGGTATCCTCCTGGTTCGGCACGCCGAACAACTGGGGCGAGAAGGACGGTCAGCTCCAGCCGGAGTTCACGTTCCCGCAATATCTGGATACGATGGACTTTTTCAAAAAGCTTCGTGACAACGGTTACATTAACCAGGATTTCGCGGCCACGAGCAAAACCGATGCCGTCAATATGTTCACCAGCGGCAAGGCCGGACTATATATTGGCGGGTCCATGCAGGATATCGATTCGCTCAACAAGGATTTGATCAAAAACGTTCCGGATGCCGTGCTGGACACGCATAGCATGGTTGCCGGACCGGACGGAAAATTCGCCCAATGGATGATTCCGGGCTATAACAATATCGTACTGTTTCCAAAATCCGCTGTGAAGGATGAAGCGGAGCTCAAGAAGATTTTGGCGTTCTTTGACAAGATGATGACGCCTGAGGTGGCCAATTTGATGTACTGGGGTATCGAAGGTACGCATTACACAGTAGTGGAAGGAAAAGCACAAGCCGCGGAAGACAAGGAATTGATCGAGCGCGAAGTGAAGCCGTTCAAGGACAGCGTTATCGGCGAGTTCGAAACGAACGGCATGTACGAAAGCTACAATACGCTGCCCGGCCGGATTCATGCTGAGGAATTGGTCAAGGAAAATGTGAAGGTAGGCGTGCCGGACCCGACGACGGCTCTCGATTCGCAGACCTATACGGATAAGGGCGTAGAGCTGCAGCAGATCATTACGGATGCCACTTACCAATATATCTATGGTCAAATCGACAAGGCCGGCTTTGAAAAAGCGGTGGAAGATTGGAAGAGCCGCGGCGGCTCGAAAATCATCGAGGAGTATAACGCTGCCAGGTAAAACTTAGGCCGAACAGGCTGTTGATGTCATGATTTCAATAGCCTGTTCGGATGAATTAAGAAGCAGAGAGGAAGAGACACATGCAGGAAGCGACCGCTCCGTCCAATGTCACTCCCAAGATCCAGCCAGGCAGCCGCCGCAAGACCGGTGAGCTCAAGAAGCGGCTGTGGAGAAACAAATGGCTGTATGTCATGCTGCTGCCGGGAGTGCTTTATTTTATCATTTTCAAGTATTTGCCGATGTACGGGCTGATCATTTCTTTTCAGGATTACAAGCCTTATAACGGAATCACGGGCAGTGAATGGGTCGGTATGGAGCATTTCAAGCGGCTGTTTACCGAACCGGATTTCGCGAACATTTTGATGAACACGATCGTTTTGTTTGCCCTCAACCTGTTCATTTATTTTCCGGTGCCGATCATTTTAGCGTTGATGTTGAACGAGCTGCGGGGCAATTTTTTCAAACGGCTGTTTCAGACGCTTGTCTATTTGCCGCACTTCATGTCCTGGGTCATCATCGTTTCGATTACTTATGTCATGGTGACGATGGACGGCGGCATTATCAATGAACTGCTGGTTTATTTCGGATTTGAAAAAATCAACTTTTTGCTGAATCCCAGTTGGTTCAGACCGATGTATATCCTCCAGGTTATTTGGAGGGAAGCGGGTTGGGGCACGATTATTTATCTGGCGGCCATTGCGGCCATCGATCCGGGGCTGTATGAAGCGGCGCGAATCGATGGAGCCGGCAGAATGCGCCAGGTATGGCATATTACGCTTCCGGCGATTCGGGGCGTCATTATCACGCTGTTTATTTTGAAAATCGGTCACGTTCTTGATCTCGGGTTTGAGCACGTCTACCTGTTGCTGAATTCGATGAACCGGCAGGTTGCGGAAATTATCGATACGTACGTATACACCGCCGGCTTGCGGCAGGGGCAATACAGCTACAGTACGGCGATCGGGTTCTTTAAATCCGTGATCGGCCTGATCATGGTCGTGCTGGTCAACAAAGTAGCCAAGAAAATCGGGGAAGAAGGCGTCTATTAGAGCGAGCGAGGTAACTCTTATAGATGCCGTGGGAGGAATCTATATGGTAGAAGACAGATCCATAAGCGGCAGAATATACGCTGCCATTAATTTTACGCTGTTGGCCATTGTTGCCCTTATTACGGTGTTGCCCTTCATCCATGTCGTGGCCGGTTCGTTTACGACCAACGCGGAGCTGGCGGCCAATAAATTTGTGCTGATCCCGAAGGTGTGGAGTTTGGAAGCTTACAAATTTATTTTTTCGACGAATACGATTTTTAGGGCAATGGGCGTTTCGGTTGGCGTTACTTTGATCGGTACGCTGTTCAGCATGCTGCTGACGGCGCTGATGGCTTACGCGCTGGCCCGCAAAGATCTCGACGGCCGCAAAACGCTCAATTTCCTGGTCGTATTTACGATGTTGTTTAACGGCGGCTTGATCCCTACGTTTTTGGTCGTGAAGGAGCTTGGGATGATCGATACGTATGCTTCGCTCATCGTTCCGTCGGCCATCAGCGCTTTTAATATGATCATATTAAAAAACTTTTTTCAAAATATTCCGGAAGGTCTGGAGGAATCGGCGAGAATCGATGGCTGCAGCGACTTCGGCATCCTGTTCAAAATCGTGCTGCCGCTGTCGATGCCCGCGATCGCAACGATTTCCCTGTTTTATGCGGTGACGTACTGGAATACGTACATGTCGGCGATTTTGTACTTGAATGACAGCGTGAAATGGCCGATCCAGGTGCTTCTCCGGCAAATCGTCGTGCTGGCGAGCGGGCTCGATCACAGTTCCTCTTTGGATGGTACGGTGCCGCCGCCGGATCAAACGATCAAGATGGCGGTTATCGTGGTCGCCACGGTGCCGATTCTGCTCGTTTATCCGTTTTTGCAGAAGCACTTCGCCAAAGGGGCCATGCTCGGTTCGATTAAAGGCTGAGGGGTTTATATAGGATGAACTAGAAAATGAGATGCGGCAAAGGGAGTAAAATGATTCCGAAGGGAAAGGAGCTTGGAGATGACAGTTCATCGTCCCGACACACCGATAGAATGGGCGAGGAAGGCCAGCGATTCGCTGATGGACACCTATGCCGCCGGCAGTTTGCCTCCGGCGCACCGCTGGCATTACCATCAAGGCGTTTTCCTGTGCGGTATGGAACTGCTTTGGGAAGCCGTTCAGGAAGAGCGATACATTCAGTATATTCAGGAGTATGTGGATGATCTGGTGGATGAGCAGGGCAATTTTTATTTTGCCAGGGATGAGCTGGACGCCGTGCAGGCGGGGCTGCTGCTGTTTAAGCTGTATGAACGGACCGGAGCGGCGAAATACCGGATCGCGGCAGATAAGCTGAGAAACTTGCTGCTGACTTTGAACAGAACGTCCGAAGGCGGTTATTGGCATAAGGATAAATATCCTTATCAGATGTGGCTTGACGGGCTTTATATGGCGGGGGTGTTCTCGCTAAAATATGCAAATGCGTTCGGGGAAACGGGGCTCAGGGCAGAGGTGCTACGCCAGGAGAAGCTGATGCGCAAACATATGAAGGACGGCCGGACCGGGTTATTGTATCATGCCTGGGACGAGAGCCGCCGGATGCCCTGGGCGAATCCGCAAACCGGATGTTCTCCGGAATTTTGGAGCAGGTCGCTCGGCTGGTATGGCCTGGCCCTGGCGCAATTTCTCGATTTGCTGCCTGATCATGAGCCTGGGAGGAATGAACTTGTTAACGCTTTGCAAGGGTTCGTAAATGCCTTGATCCGGTATCAGGACCGGGAGAGTGGGCTATGGTACCAGGTCGTAGACAAGGGCGATCGTCCGGACAACTGGCTGGAAACATCGGGGTCCTGCCTGTTTGTCTACACCATCATCAAAGCGGTGCAGCGGGGAATCGCCGGTGAAGAAGCCTTAAGCGCCGCCCAAAAAGGGTATGAAGGGCTGACCCACGTCGTGGAGTGGGATGAAGAGGGCCGCCTGGTGCTGCCGGACATCTGTATCGGTACTTCGGCCGGCGATTACGACAACTACGTCACGCGCCCTAAAGTGAAAAATGATCTGCACGGCGTCGGCGCGTTTGTGATGGCTTGCGTTGAAATGGAATCATTATTGAACAGATCGGAGAACAAACAAAATGTGCATGTATAATATCACCGATTATGGAGCGGTCCGGGACAGCGGGGTTTTGGCAACCGGAGCGATCACAGCCGCCATTGCGGCCGCATGCGAAGCCGGGGGAGGCACGGTGGTGGTTCCGGCCGGCACGTTTCTGACCGGTGCCATACTCATGAAAAGCAATATTGAACTTCGGCTTAGTCCTGGCGCGGTGTTATCCTTCAGTACGGACCCGGATGATTATCCGGTCGTGGAGTCCAGATGGGAAGGGGTAACAAGGAAGGTTCACGCCTCCTGCATTTACGGGGAAGATCTTCAAAACGTGTCCGTGACCGGAAGCGGCTGTCTCGACGGAAATGGGGAACCGTGGTGGGATAAGCACAGAAACCGCCCGGAAGAGCTGGCGTTTCCGCGTCCGAAGCTGATCAGCTTTGACCGCTGCCGGAGGGTGACGATCAGGGATGTGACGCTGGTTAACTCGCCCAGTTGGACGGTGAACCCGATT
This sequence comes from Paenibacillus lacisediminis, assembly GCF_046567315.2. NCBI lineage: Bacteria > Bacillati > Bacillota > Bacilli > Caryophanales > Paenibacillaceae > Paenibacillus > Paenibacillus lacisediminis. Next base: position 475,336 of record NZ_JBKIAX020000001.1, read on the forward strand.
TGCTGCTACGATGTGACGATCGACAATGTGTCGATTCTGAACCCCGCGGATTCGCCGAATACGGACGGCATCAACCCGGAGTCGTGCACGAATGTGCGGATCAGCAACTGCAATATCGATGTAGGGGATGACTGTATCGCCATCAAGGCGGGCACCGAGGATACCAAAGAGCGGATTCCGTGCGAAAATATTACGATCGTGAACTGCACGATGGTGCACGGGCATGGCGGGGTCGTGCTGGGCAGCGAAATGAGCGGAAATATCCGCAATGTGACGATATCGAATTGCGTCTTCAAGCAAACGGACCGCGGCATCCGGCTGAAATCCCGGCGCGGCCGCGGAGGTGTCGTCGAAGATATTCGGATCAGCAATATCGTCATGGAAGACGTGATTTGTCCGTTTATTATGAATCTTTATTATTTCTGCGGACCCCGCGGCAAGGATAAATACGTTTGGGATAAAAATCCGTATCCCGTGACGGAAGAAACGCCGAACTTCCGGCGCATTCATTTTTCCGGGATCACGGCGCGCCAGGTTCACGCTTCCGCCGGGTTTCTGTACGGTCTGGCGGAGCGGTATATCTCCGAAATCACTTTCGATAACATCGACATTTCGCTGGCGGAGGACGCGATTCCCGGACGCCCGGCGATGATGGCCGGCATCAGCGACATGGCGCGGCGCGGGTTCTATTTGGGCAATGTGCGGGACGTGCGGTTCAGCCGGGTAACGATTGAAAACCATGAAGGCCCGGCTTTTTACATTGAAAACGGGGATGACGTGGAAATTACGGATTGCCGCTCGAGAAATACCGCCAAACCGGAAAAATTGGTAGAACAGGTGATAGGGGACGGAATAATTTGACCGGAGGGATTGGCAAACCATGCTCGTAGGAAAAGAATCGTTTTGCGATTACCGGACGATCCGGGAAGCGGTGGAAGCGCTGGAGCAGGATGCTTCCATGAAGCCGGAAACCCTGTACATTTTGGCGGGACGATATGAAGAACAGGTGGTGATTTACCGCTCCCATCTTCGCATTGTCGGCATCGGGGACGTCGAAATCGCGATGAACCGGTATGCCAAAGAGCGGGATGAACACGGCGAGGAAATCGGGACGTTTGCTACGCCGACGTTGTTTTTGGGCGGCAGCCATCTCGTTGTGGAAAATCTGACGATCTCGAATACGGCCGGGCAGGGCGAAAGAATAGGCCAGGCGGTGGCAGTGTATGCGCATTGCGATCAGACGGTGTTCCGAAACTGTACGTTAAAAGGGCATCAGGATACGCTGTTCACGGGCCCGCTCCCCCCGGCGCCGCGGGAAAGAGCCGCATTCGGCGGGATTCCGCTGAGGGAGCAACACGCCGATTACCGCCAGTTTTACCAGAACTGCTATATCGAAGGAACGGTCGATTTCATTTTCGGCGGGGCGACGGCGGTGTTCGAGGCTTGCGAAATCCGCAGCCTCGTTCATGAAGGCGGCGGCGTTGGCTATATCACGGCGGCCTCGACGCCGCTGGGGCAGCAGCACGGTTATGTCTTCCGCGATTGCTTTCTGACAGGGGAACAGGGCGTTCCTAAAGCTTCGGTATATTTGGGACGTCCTTGGCGGGAGTATGCGCAAACCGTGTTTATTCATTGTCTGATGGGTGAACATATTCACCCCGAGGGCTGGGACAACTGGAATAATCCCGCCAATGAGGCGACGGTCCGGTATTTGGAATTGGGGACAAGGAATAAGGATGCCGGCCGACTGCGCTCGTCACGTGTTCCGTGGGCGGAGTGTCTGGAAGACACGGATGGGGAATGCGAGTATCGCACAGAACATGTATTTTCGGGGGCGGATTTTTGGCGGCAAGGGAGGGGCTTTTTGGAAATAAGCGATCCGGATTTATAGGTGAGAGGACGGGGGTTGACCGCCCCCTCCTACGCGATTTGTCATTACCCCAGCAGCCCCAGCCATTGCCAAAACGGGACGCTGATCAGCAGCCCGACGATATTTACCGCCATATAGATGACCGAACCTAGCATGGTTTGTTTAGCGGTCGCCATTTTTCCGTCTATGGCATAATACGTTGTCAGGAAAGGCGGGTTTTGGTATTGCAAAATCCAGATATTGACGGATGTGATCGTTGCAAATGTAATAATGAACGGATTGATCCCCGTGTTTGCCAGCAGCGGAAGCACGATCAGGATGAAAATGGTTACCGCCGCAGACAGAGAAACCAGCAGGAAACGAATGGCGTAAACCAGCAATGCCAATACAACTACCAGAATATAGGGGTTTTGCAGGACCGGTTCGATCACGGGCGTAAGTGTGCTGCCGATCCATTTATCGATGCCGACTTTCGGAAGAACGGTCCCGAGATTCAACGCGCAACCGATAAAAATGACGGCATTCCAAGGTATTTTATTTTTGAAATCGGCGACGGTAATCACCTTAAGGCCAACAAGGATAGAAACCGCGAGTATGGCAATGACGGCCGATGAAATACCGGTTCTTTTTTCCAGCATCCACAAAATAAGTGTGCCGATCAAAATAACAGCCGTCATTTTCTCGTTTTTGCTCATCGCGCCCAGTTCTTTTAACTGGTTTTTAAGAAAATCGCCGGGCAGCTTTGTATCGTTCTTGGGCCCAAAGAAATGCTTAATGGCAAAATAGCTGCCGGCAATAAAGACAACCGACCACGGCAAAGCATACAGGAACCAGTTCCCCCAAGTCAGTTGTTTTTGAACGGATTCGTCCAACAATCCTCTGCCGACATAGTTCATGAATGTGGCGCTCAGAAAGATCGGAGAAGCGCAGACGAAGCCGAAAAACATGGAGAGAAACAAGCCGGCGCTCGCTTTGCTCTTTCTTTCATATCCCATCGTATCGCTGATCGACAAGCTTAGCGGTGCGGCAATCGAGCCTTTGGCATTGGTGCTGGGAATGGTGGGGGAAACGATCAAGCCCGCCAATAACACGGCCAGACTTTGCCCTTTGAACGTCGTCGGGAAAAATTTCATGACATGCAGGGCGATTCGCTTCATCAACCCGGTTCCGCTAACCGCGATGCCGATGCCTAAACCGCCAATGACCATCCACCAGCTGGTTCCGGAAAATTGCGAAAAGGCATCGTTAAACGGAACCACGCCCAGAACGACCCAGGAAGCGCACATGATCAGACTCACCGCAAAATCCGCCATGACGTCCGCAATCCAGAAAATGATGGCGCAAACCAGCGTTCCCAGCACGATCATGGACTTTTGGTCCAGTCCTTCAAAAGGAGGAAGGAGGGCAATCGCGACGGCAAACACAAGTCCGATAATCGCGCCGATAATTTTTTTGGTATTTGGGTTTTTCAACGGGTTCACCTACTTTTCCAGAACTGCCTGATTGACTACGTAAGCAGGCGTTTTGCCAAGATGGTAATCGACAATTGCTTGTGCGGAGCCGACGGAAAGATTCTCAATAGCTTCGGCCGTCGTTCCCGCAATATGAGGTGTGAGAATGACATTTTTAGCCGAAAATAGAGGGTTGTCCAGCTCCGGAGGTTCAACGGAGTACACGTCGACGGCAGCGCCGGCAATCATGTCCTGATTCAGCGCCTCCGCCAGGTCGGCTTCGTTGACGATCCCACCGCGGCTGGCATTAATCAAATAAGCCGTAGGCTTCATTTGTTTCAGCGTCTCAAGGGTTACCAGATTTTTGGTCGTTTCCATAAGCGGCACATTAATGGTGACGAAATCGGAAATCTCGTATAATTCTTTGGCCGTATTTACTTGAATAACGTTCGGATTGTCCGTTTTTACGTATTCATCATACACATATACCGAAACGTGCAGCGATTTCACCAATTCGGCGATGATGCTGCCGATGCTTCCGAACCCGATGATCCCCAGTTTTTTGCCTTTGATTTCGCTGCCGCCCGCTTTATAGCGATTGACCAATCCGGGCAAAGAAGCCCCCGCTTCCGACAGCTTGCCCGTTCTTATTAACCGGTCCGCAGGGAACAAATTTCTTCCGAGCGTCATCATGGAAGCTATAATGTACTCCGCCACAGAGTAAGCGTTGGCATTCAAAACTCTGCTGACCAGGATACCGCGTTCAGTGGCGGCATCCACATCGATATTGTCCACGCCGATTCCGTGACGGGAGATGATGGACAGATTCGAGGCGGATTCGATAACTTCTCGCGGCAAAGGGCTTGTACGAACAATGATGCCGTAGACATCCCGGCTTAGCTTTTTCAAGGTATCCACATCGGTAGAAGGAGAAACGACGACCTCGAATCCGTGCCGCTCCAAAAGGGCCATCCCTTTTTGGTTTATTGCTTCGCATAACAAAATTCTTGTTGACATAAGAACCCTCCGTTACAGTAGAATGGTGACGGCTTTTTCCGCAAAAGTATGTGAAAAAAGTATCAATCCACTGCATTCTAAGGGCTACAGCTACTGTACAGTCAATACTTGCTTAAAAAGATAAAAAAGAAAAAGGAACGAAATCGAATCCCAGCGGATCCAGTCCATTCCTTTTTATGCCTGATTTTAGTATTTTCCATCATCGTTTTTGCGTTTTTCGGCCTTCCTGTACAGTTACTGTACTTTATTTTTAAAGGGAACCCATGCTTCAAAATAGCGGTACCGTTCCTTTTCGTCGTTCGCTTCTTCGAACGTATTGGCGATGGTAACCAATTGCACGTCGCCGTTCAGCTCCAGGCGGTTAGCGATCATAAACTGCTCTACATACTCCAAATAACTCCATTTCACCGAGTCGTACGAATCCACTTTGAAGATCGTATAGATGCAGGGCTGCGGCTCTACAAAAAAGGAGGTGGGAATTCGGTCGAATCCGTAAAATTCGGCATACCTTTTTTCCAAGGTCAAGTCGCAATAAGTGGAGACCGGGTGTTCTTTCGTTTCAATATCCGGTTGTTTGATTCCTAAAGTATGGCGGCATAAAGGCATGGCTTCCATTCCGATTTTTCTGGCTAACGTACCGTTGCCCGTGTTTTCGAGAATATCCTCCCGCAAGTGCAAATGATGCCATCTGGCAGGACGTACCCGGTAAAAACAACGTTTGTAGAATACCGGTATGGATTCTACCAGTTCTTTTAATTGCTTCATTCCTTCCAAACAATACTGCTTCTTCAAAAGTTCCTTTTCATTTTCGGCGATCTTGCTACCCAGGCTTTCCGCCAAATCTTTGATATCATTTTCATTGAAGATTTTTTCCGTTTCTTCAATGGAAAATCCCATATTCTGATATTGTTTTCGGATCATAATCATATATACGTCATAGGATGCGTATAGTCTTTCGTTTTTGTGGTTTTTTTCACCAGGGAGCACGATACCTACCTTGTCATAGTAGCGAATCGTTTGAGGATGCATGCCGAGCATATTTGCGACTTCACCGATCCGATAAGCTGCCATGAATTTCCGGTCTTTTTGTTCCATACGCCGCAACCAACCTTTAAGTATTTTTATAAGCCATTTTATCATTTCTGTGGTTGACGTAACAAGCGGAATGGCAAGGTAAAATCGATAAACAAGCCCAAATCATGTGAAGATGTATATTGACGTTATACAACAGCCATGGTACTATTTGACAAGAAAAAAACTAACATGTTAGTTATGATTATTAACATGTTAGCATGTTAGTTAATGCTGTTTTATTCCTAATTTAGTAGTGCTTCCGACGCCAGTTTTGTATGATGCCATTTATTGAGGAAGCAATGCTCACAAAACTTTAAGGAGGACATTTTGTGGATGCAGTGAATTTTGTAATCGGTTTCATCATGGTGCTGTCATTTTTTGGGCTCGTGTGGTACTGCGTCAAGGGGTATAACCTCATGGTGGGCTTTTTTATCATGTCGGTAATATGGACTGCGGTCGCCTTGATCGGAAACGCCATTTCTCCCACTGGAGCGATGGAGGGGGAAACGTGGGTTTCCGTGCTGACGAATGTCTTTCAAACGGGACCCGAAAACTACGGTAAAGCTATACTTGTAAACGTTTTCTTTGGGGCCTTTTTTGGCCGGATTTTGATTGACACTGGGATCGCCGCCACGTTAATTCGCAAAGTGGTGGAGCTGGGGGGAGACAAACCGAGAGTGACGATGTCGCTCCTCTGTATTGTTACGGCCGTAATTTTCACCTCCATGACCGGAATTGGGCCGGTTATTTCCATTGCCGTCATCGTATTGCCGATCATGCTTTCGCTTGGTATTCCTTCCCCGATCGCCTTATTCTCCTTCATGGGCTCCATCATGGCAGGGATTTTCGGGAATATTGTGAACTTCAAACAGTATCAGGCGATTTTCGCAACCGCCAACGAAAGTTATGCCAGTTATGATTATAACGCCTACTTCGCCTTTGGCATGATTGCGATGGCCGTCTCGCTGATCGTTGTGCTTATTGTGGCTAACCTTTCCATGAACAAGAAGAAGTTATCCCGCGCCTGGGCGGCAACAACGCCTGAAGAAGAAAATAAAGGCGATGCGCCGGCCATTTCCTGGATTTCGATCATTCTTCCGGTCATTGGTGTGGTCGTGTTCAAAATTCCGATTATTTTCGGATTTATTGTTGCCGGCTTGTTCGCCTTGTGGACCTGCGGCAAATTAAAGGGCGGTTTTGCAAGCATTTGCCGCATGCTTTCCAAGCAGTTTGCCGACGGAGCGATCGATGTGGCGCCCATGATCGGCTTTTTGCTCACGCTCGCCATGTTTAACAATGCCGCTACATATGCTTCGCCTTACTTTAAAATCCTGTTTGGCGGATTTATGCCCCAGACGGCATTAATGTTATGTATTGTGTTTGCGGTTTTAACACCGCTGGGCTTCTTCCGCGGGCCGATGAATCTGGTTGGATCCGGGGCGGCCGTGCTGGCTGTGGTTGTATCGACGGCCGCTTGGCCGGTGCAATTTTTGTATCCGTTATTCGCCGTCACCACGGTTGCGCCGCAGCACTTGGACGTGACCCAGTCCTGGGTCGCCTGGGGGTTTGGATATACGAAGGTACCGGCCAGGGATTACATGAAGATGTCCATCCCAACAGGCTGGATCATCGGGGTTATTCTTTGCGCCGTCGTTTTTGTCATGTACGGTAATCTCGTTTAAGTTGGAGGAAAAAATGGACAGAATGATTCGCATGGGGATTGATGTAGGAGGAACGCATACCAAAGCTGTGGCCATTGACAATGAAACCCACGAAATTATCGGCAAATCATCGGTCAAAACAACGCATGACGATGCCAGAGGCGTAGCCGCCGGAGTGGTGAGATGTTTCCAAAACTGCTTGCAGGAAAATAACATCCGGCCGGAGGATGTCGTTTTTGTGGCGCACAGTACGACACAAGCAACCAATGCCTTGATTGAAGGCGATATCGCCCAGGTCGGCATTATTGGGATGGGCAAAGGCGGTATCGAAGGCTTTTTGGCCAAAAGACAGACGAAACTAGCGAACATCGATTTGGGAAACAGCAAAGCGATTCAAATTTTTAACAGCTTTATCAATGTCAAAAAAATGACGGAAGAAACCGTGCTGCAGGTCATCGAAGAACTGGAACGGATGGGAGCGCAGGTCATTGTTCCATCCATGGCTTTTGGCGTCGATAACGGCAGACCCGAGCAACTGGTGTATGAAGAGGCGGAGAAAAAAGGCCTTCCCACCACGATGGCGTCCGACATTACGAAACTGTACGGGCTGACCCGCAGAACCAGAACGGCGGCGATTAACGCCAGCATTCTTCCCAAAATGCTGGATACGGCAAGTTCAACAGAGCGGTCCGTAAGGGAAGCCGGTGTCCACGTGCCTTTAATGATTATGCGCGGCGACGGCGGCGTGATGGAAATCAGTGAAATGAAGAAACGCCCGATTCTTACGATGCTTTCCGGTCCGGCCGCTTCGGTGATGGGGTCTTTGATGTATTTGCGGGCCTCCAACGGCGTGTATTTTGAGGTCGGCGGAACAACAACCAATATCGGTGTGATCAAAAACGGCCGTCCGGCGATCGATTACTCGATCGTCGGCGGTCACCCCACCTATGTCAATTCGCTGGATGTGCGGGTGCTTGGCGTGGCCGGGGGATCGATGGTTCGCGCCGCCAAAACCGGGGTTATCGATGTCGGACCGAGGTCCGCGCACATCGCCGGGCTCGATTATGCGGTATTTACCGACCCGGCCAAAATCAAAGGGGCCAAGGTGGAATTTTTCTCGCCAAAACCCGGCGATCCGGCGGACTATGTGGCAATCCGGCTGGAAAACGGCGAACGGGTGACAATCACGAATTCCTGCGCGGCCAACGTGCTGGGGCTGGTGAAGGAAGAGCATTTTTCCTACGGCAATGTGGAAGCCGCCAGAAAGGCGATGCAGGCATTAGCCGATTATTGCGGGACAACGGTGGAAGATATCGCCGGGCAAATTTTGGAGAAGGCGTACGCCAAAATCGAACCGGTGATTTTGTCGCTGGCGGACAAATACAAGCTGGAGAAAGATCAAATCTCTTTGGTTGGGGTCGGCGGCGGAGCGGCTTCGCTGATCGTGTATTTTGCGGAAAAGATGGGACTTAAGTACAGCATCCCGGAAAATGCCGAGGTCATTTCTTCGATTGGCGTCGCTCTGGCCATGGTCAGGGACGTGGTGGAACGGATCATCCCGTCGCCGTCCAAAGAGGAGATCAGCGCGATTAAAATGGAAGCGATGAATAAAGCAATCCAAAGCGGGGCAACGCCGGAAAGCGTGGAAATCCATATCGATATCGATCCGCAAACCTCCAAGGTGACCGCGATCGCCACCGGTTCTACGGAGGTCAAAACCAATGAGCTGTTAAAGGAATGCAGCGAAGAAGAACTCCAGGAAATCGCCGCAGGCGATATGCGGATTTCCCCCGAACGGACGCAGTTGCTGGAGAAAACCCGATACTTTCATATTTTTGGCGAAAAGGCGGAAAAAGCGGGAGACGCGGGGGCCGTCCGTATCCTGGACAGCAAAGGCTTTATCAAAATTCAACGAGGCCGGGCCATGGCGATCAAGACAACTGCCAGAGAGTATTTGCGGGCCGTGGAAAAACTGTGGGAAGCGATGGCCGTTTATAAGACGGAACTCATCGCCCGGCCGGACTTTTATCTGTGCATCGGCGCGCGTGTCATGGATTTTACCGCATCCGATTTCGAGCAGTTGGAACTGTTGATGGATATTGAAGTGTCCACTTTTGAACCCGATACTGAGATTATCGTGGTCGCCGCCAATATCAAGCAAAGTTGAAATCGGCGGAATACGGAGGAAGCATGCGGGAGCAAAGCAAGTTGGGAGATATGCTCGGGGCGCTGCTCAGGGTGGATGATGAAACGTGGGGACGGTATGCTTTTTCAAGTGATATTTTAAACCAGCGTATACGGCCGGAGCAAAAAGCAGGGATGATTGCGGGGGCGGTTTCTTGCGGCAGGCAGTATGCCAGGCGAATCAGCGAGCAATATGGATGCAGGGACGTACGTTTGCTTGCTGAAAGGTTGAAGCTCCAGATCGAGTTTCAGGAAGTTTCCATGACGGGAAAACGGATTCTGTTTGCCTGCTATACACCGCCGGAGTGCATAACCATCATGGTAGAACCCATGCGCAAGGCGGCTCGGCTGGTGTCTGGGGAAGCTGCGGGCTTGGTTGATCTATTCCGGCAAGATGATATAATGAATACTATCTTGGGGCATGAAATTTTTCATGTTGTGGAAGACCGGTTTGAGCCGGAAATTTATACGCGGACTGAAAAGATTATATTATGGAATTTGCTCGGGCTTAAGCACCGCTCGACGATCCGCGCTTTGAGTGAAATCGGAGCCATGGCGTTTACCCGGGAGCTGAATAAATTAAATTATTCCCCGTTTATTCTGGATTTTCTTTTGTACTTCAGTTACGATTCTTCCGGTGCGGAAGAAATATATCGTGACGTTTTAGGAGTGGGTTCGGGAAGGTGTAGGGAAACCGTTGAAGATTATAAATAACAGCAATTCATTAAATGATGTAACTTACCATAAAATCAAAGAAGACATTATGAACATGACGTTGGAGCCGGGCATGGATGTCAGCGTCCAGAAGCTTTCCGAACGTTATGGCGTCAGCCGGACGCCGGTGCGGGAAGCCGTCGTGCGCCTGCAGCAGTCGGGACTCGTGGAAATCTACCCCCAGCGCAAAACGGTGGTTTCCAAAATCGATTTGCAGCGAGTGCGCGAGGAATGGTTTATTCGGACGTCGCTGGAATCCGCCGTGGTGGATGAATTTATCCGCAAGTGCAGCGAGCTGGTGGCGGATACGCTGCAGGAATTGATCAACAAGCAGAAGAAATATACGGACAAAAAGTATTTTATCGAGTTTTACCACAAGGACAACCGTTTCCATCAGCTTATATTTGAGACGGCGGGGGAATCGCTTGCCTGGTATACGATTGAAGAAGTGGCTTCCCATTTTAATCGCATTTGTTTGCTGCACGGCAAGATGGAAGGCGTCCTAGAATCCCATATCCATCAGCATGAAAACATGGTTGCGGCCATTCGGAGCCGCGACGCGGAAGCCTTGCGCCTAGCCGTGAAGGAGCATTCCGACAGCCTGTTGGAGCAAGTGAACAGCATGGCCAAGCAGTACCCGCAGTTTTTCTGAATGAAGAAACCGCCATTGTATGTGAATGGCGGTTTCTTTAACATTATATTTAAAAACTTCAGGCCTGGTAGAGGCCGTGAGGCAGGTGGAGAGGGTGGAGAAGAGGAGGATGGAGATAGAGATGGAGATGGAGATGAGGATGAAGGCTAAGGGACTCCAGAGGCTCTATCAGCGGAAAAATGGAGGTTTCCAAAATGTAAACGGACACAGATGACGTTATTTACCTCAAATTGGCCTGGATGAACTGGTTTAGAGCGAAATAGGATCATTTGAGTCCGTTAGACTGGGAAATACCCGGGAAATGGGCGGATAAGGTCGCTGGTGTCCGTTAGCGCAGCGTCCACTGGATTAGAAAGTGCTGAAGTACTCGGTGCTGCTGATCATGAAAGAGGGGAAGGGTTCTCGGCGTAAAACCGAAGAGGAAATCTTATACCCACCCCCCTGTGCAACCAGCGTATAGGTCTGCACGCCAAAGGGCCTCCCAAAGGGAACATTTTTCTTAGTTGGTGGGGCCAACTGGCGAAGCAACCGCCCAATCAACTGCCCAATCAACTGCCCAATCAACTGCCCAATCAACTGCAAAAGTACAGTTGATTCCCGGCAAAACTCCCTTTATGAGCGAATGAAGTGCAAAAGTGCATTTGAATTTCAGTGATTTGATAAAAAAGTATCTTTTGAGCGGAAATGAACTGCACTTTTGCATTTGAACTTCCCATTTCGAGAAGTTTCGACGGAATTCGCATGCACTTTTGCGCTTCGTGGGATATTTGGTGCTGGGGCTAAGGCTGGTTCCGGGAACCCCTGGCCCATGAACACGACCGAGCTCCGAAGGGCCCTGCGGTCCCGTTCCATAAACCCGGCTGAGTCCCGAAGGGCCCTGCGGTCCCGTTCCATAAACCCGGCTGAGTCCCGAAGGGCCCTGCGGTCCCGGCCCATAAACCCGGCGAGCCCTTCGGTCCGCGTGCACTTGCCGCCTTCGGTCCGCGTGCACTTGCCGCCTCCGTTCCGCGTACGCCGCCGCCCCTACCGCGCCTCGCTGGCTTTGCGGGCCAGCGCCGCCTTTTTCCCCGCTAACTGCTTCAGGTTGTCCAGGTTGACCAGCGCGATTCCGCCGATAATCGTAATCCCGCCGATCACGGACACGAAGGAAAGCGGCTCATGGTAGAGCAGCACGCCCAGGGTCAGGGCGATCAACGGCGAAATATACAGCCAGGTTGCCGGAAACACGGGGTTCGTCTTGGCGACCAGCCAGTAGAAGATGGTATGACCCATCATGGAACCGGCCACGACCAAGTACAGCAGCGGCAGCAACGCATTTGGCGCCAGCATGGCCCCCATATTGATGTTCTCCGTAAACAGCGACAAAATCATCAGCAGCGCCCCGCCATACATCATTTGCGCCGCGTTCAAGGCGATCGGCGAAGTGTCCGCAAACCGCCGGATGACGCGGCGGGAATAGACGGTGCCGCAAGCGTAGAAAATCTGTCCGAACAAAACGGCGGCGCAGGCGAGCAGCCAAAGTTTGCTGAACGATACCGTTAAGCCGGGGAGAAGGAGCAGAATCAGTCCCGCGAACCCGACAAGGCAGCCGGCCCACGAGCCAAAGGGAAGCTTGCGCCCGGAAATGCGGGTCTCCAGCAGCAAAATCATCAGCGGCGCTGTGGCCGATAAAACCGCGGCAATGCCGGAGCTCAGATACTGCTCCGCCCAATACAACGGGGCAAACACGCCGAAGGTGAGCGCGGCTCCGGTCAGGAACATCTCTTTGCGAAGCAGCAATGACAGCTTCGCTTTCTTTTTCCACGCCATCCACACAAACAGGACGCAGCCCGCCGCAAAAAAACGAATCCCTGCGGAGAAAAAAGGCGGAGCCCCGGCATCAACCCCCACTTTAATGGCCAAAAAAGTCGTTCCGAAGATAAGACACATGACGATGTAATTCAGCAAAACCATGTTCATTCCTCCTGTCATTGTCTCCATCATACAGGAGACTTCATAGAACAGATCGAATATAATAGAACAGATTGGATTTTAAAATTGGAGGAAGGAGGCGGGGTAGAAGTGGAAAACTATAATTTTTCCACAGTTCAAGCGGATAAGCTGTACGAACAGGTTTACGATTATGTGCTGGAGAGAATCCGGCGCGGGAAGTGGCGGGCCGACGAGAAGCTTCCTTCCGTGCGGAAGCTGGCGGCGGAGCTTCAGGTCCATCGGCTTACGGTGTTTAAAGCTTATCAGCTGCTGAAAGCAAACGGAAGTGTGTACGTGAAAGATAAATCCGGCTACTATGTGTCGCCCGGCGGCAGTTTGCCTGCCGAAACGCGGGATGACCCGATTGTTTTGGCCAACGTTCAGGGCAGCAGCCTCTCGGAAATCCATCAGGTCCAGGCCGTCTACCAATATTCCAAAGCGCTGCTTGATCCCAACCTGCTGCCGAACCACTATTTTTCGGAATATGTGAAAAAGGTGTTCGATCTGTACCCTAAAGTTCTGGGCACCTACGGAAGTGTGCAGGGGGATATGGAGCTAAGGGAAGCTTTATGCGGTTATTTAGCCGATCACTATCATTTCCATCTGTCGGCCGATGAACTGCTGATTACCTCGGGGTCGCAGGAAGCCATCGATTTGATCGCCAGAGTTTTGGTCAAACCGCGTGACACCGTTTTAATGGAAAGGCCCACTTACAGCCCGGCGATCGATGTCTTCAGGGGGCAAGGGGCCCAGATCATTCCCATCGATATTTCGGAATCAGGTTATCGGCTGGATGAGGTGGAAAGGCTGATGCAAACCTACAAACCGCGCCTGTTTTACCTCAACCCTACCTTTCATAATCCTACGGGCTACACGGTTCCGGCCGAGCAGCGCAAAAGACTGGTCGAGCTCGCCCAGCAATATCAATGCCTGCTGATCGAGGACGATCCTTACCGGGACATCTATTTTGGCGAAAAACCCCCACTGCCGCTGTTTTCCTATGATACGGAGGGGTGGACGATCTATATTCGCAGCTTCAGCAAATACGTGGCTCCGGGGCTCAGCATCGCCGCTACGGCCTGCCGTCCGCCCGTGATGAAACATGTCTTAAAAGCCAGGTCTTTATCGAACAGCGGCACGCCGCTTCTGAATCAGAAAATTTTTCTGCATTATTTCTTTTCGCAGCGGATGCAGCAGCATTTGGAAAAACTGCGGATCGCGCTGGCGATTCGGCGGGACATCATGGAGGAGGAGCTTGCGGCGGCAGGCTGGAGGTGGTCCAGCCCGGAGGGGGGCTTTAATTTATGGGTCAAGCTGCCGGAGACGGTCTCGATCGACAAGCTGCTCGTCGAAAGCGTCAAACGCTCCATCACCTTTGTGCCCGGCTCGATCTGCGATCCGCTAAGGTCGTATGAATCCTGGATCAGGCTCAGCTATTCTTATCTGAACGAGCAGCAATCGCGGGAAGGGCTGAAACGTTTTGTCGGCTTGTACCATATGCTTGAGCGCGGGGAGTAGCGCTCAAGATGCAAAAATGAAAACGTTGTCAAAAAAGTCTAACTTTCACTAAACAGGGGGGCTGGGGATGCGCGAGCTGTGCAAAATATTGATCGTTGATGATGAAATATTGGTGCGGCAGGGAATCAAACATCATTTGAACTGGGAGCAATATGGCTTTCAAATCGTCGGCGAAGCCTCGAACGGCAAGGAAGCGCTGGCGATGATGAAGCGGTTGTCGCCGCATATCGTCATTACGGACATCGTGATGCCGGTGATGGACGGCGAGGAATTTACCCGTGTCCTGAAAGCACATGATCCTCAGGTCGAAGTGATCGTGCTCAGCAGCTATGGGGAATTTAATTATGTTCGCTCGACATTTCAGAGCGGGGTCGCCGATTATATCCTGAAGCCCAAGCTGGAGACAGAGGAGCTGCTGCAGGTGCTGCAAAAAACGGCGCGGAAAATTCCCGGGCTGCATTATAAGGAACAGGCGGGGGATGGCGGCTTGCCGCTGGAGCAACGGCTGGAGCGGCTGCTGGCCGGCTTTCCGCCGGAGGATGACGAGTGTCTCCAGGAGTTTTTTCCGTACGACACGTTTGTGCTGCTCGGGGCGGACCTCAGCCGGGCCGCCGGGGAGCCGCACCACTATATCGCCGGACTTGCCGCCAGCCTGGAGGCACGTCTGAAGGAGCAGCCTTTTCCGGTCCAGCCGCGGACGATCCCCGTGGACGGCAAGCGGCTGCTGATGCTGGTCAATCTGCCGCGGGAGTACGTCCGCCAGGCCGTTCACACGGTCAAAGAGCTTGCCGCCGGCAAAGCGGAGGCCATGCCCGAAATGGTCTGGGCGATAAGCTCCGGCTTTGCCGACGTGAACCGGCTTGAGGCGGTTTACCGCGAGGAATGGCTGCAGTTGCTCCACTACCGGTTTTATTTTCCGGACCGGGTCTTGATGCTGCAGGATGAACTGCCGCCCGCCCGGGAGCCGGAGGTTTTTGATATGAAGCGGCTGCTGGCCGACTTAAAAAAGGAACGTTATGCCGAGGCGTTTGGCCGCTTGCGCGATGATGCCGCCCGGGCGGCGGGCAATTACCGGACTTCGCCGTTTGAGTTCAAGTCGTTTCTCGGCAACGCCATTTTCAACATGACCGTCGTTATCACGGAAACGAATGAGCGTCTGAAGGAACTGGACGACGTGAAATACGCTTATTTTAAAGCGATCGATGCGGCGAAGGACGCCGGGGAGGCGATAGCGCGGTTGAACGGCTTTTTGGAGGAAGCGGAAAAGCTGACAGCCGCCCAATCCCCGCCGGTAGGCGACGGCAATATGAGGATGCTGCTGGAATATATCGACGAGCATTACGGCGAGCCGCTCACCCTAAGCTCGCTCAGCCGGCATTTTCATTTTAATCCGTCGTATCTTTCCAGCTATTTTTCGGCCCATATTGCCGAAGGGTTCAGCGAATATCTGAACAAAATCCGCATCAACAAGGCGGCCGAGCTGCTGCGCAAAGGCGAGTTGACCATCGCGGAGATCAGCGGGCGGGTGGGCTATTCGGATCACAGTTATTTTACGAAGGTGTTCAAGAAGCAGACGGGGATGTCGCCCAGCCAATACCGCAGACATGATTACGGCAAGAGGGACTGATTTTATGCAAAAAGCGCTTGAAAAACTAAGCCGTGTGCGGCTGTTTACTAAACTGTTCCTGGTGATGACGGTGAGCATCGCCGCCGTCTGTTTGCTGACTTCGCTCATTACGATCCGCATGTCGGAGCGGCTGTTTGCGGAAACGTTCAGCATCACCAACGGCAAGGTGCTGCAGCAAATCAACACCAGTCTCGATTCGTTTAACGATTCGATCGTGAACGCCGCCACCTACGCCGCCCAGAGCGGTACGGTAAAAACCTATTTGACCGGCGGAGAGCTGGACTCGGTTTCGATGTCCAAGGTGTTTTACCGCATGTCGGAGCAGATGGACCAGCTTGCTTCCAATCTGGGTGCCTTTGATGTGGCCGTGACGATTACGGGCATTAACGGCCGCAGCTATTCGACTGACCGGTCCTACTGGCCGGTGACGGGGGAGGAGCTGGCGGCAGATCCGCTGACCGCAAGGACGGCGGCCAATCCCGGGCGCATTTTGTACCAATACGATAACCGGCAAGGCGCGGACGGGGCGGAGGAGGATTTCATCATTGCCAGCAAAGCGCTGGTAGACCGGACCCGCGGACTTCATTACGGCACATTGTACATCGCGATCCGCGAGCGGGAGTTTAAGCAGTTTTTCGAAAGTTTCACCAGCGCCGGCAACGATGTGCTAGTGCTAGATACGAGCGGGGGGGTCGTGTCCGCCAACCGGCCGGAACTGATCGGGACCACTGTCCCAGAACTGCTGGACGATGCTGAAGCGATTGCCCGCAGCCGGCTCGATTACCATAGCGGTACCGTGCTGGGCAGGGAGCGGATTATTTTGTCCCATGCTTTGCCCTCATACAATTTTTACCTCGTGAACCTGATTGACCGCCAGTATACCGCAAGGCAGATCATCAACGTAAAGTCCGTGGCGCTCACCTGCATGATCATCATCGTGTTAGCGATGCTGGTCGTTTTCGTCATGTCGCGCAGGCTGACCGGTTCGCTGACCCGCCTTGTCCGCCAAATGTCCACGATCGCGAAAAAAGATTTCAGCAACTACATAACGGTAAGCGGAGGTTTTGAGGTTAGAGAGCTGGGCAAGGCGTTTAATTACATGCTGGATGAGCTGAACGATTACATCCGCCGGCTGCTGGAGACGCAAAAGGAGCAGCGGAACGCGGAACTGGCAGCCTTGCAGCGGCAGATTAATCCGCATTTCCTGTACAACACATTGGCGTCGATCAAAATGCTGGTGCAAAAAGGGAGTAAGGACACGGCCGCGGAAACGATCAACGCGCTGATTTCGCTGCTGCAAAACACGATCAGCAACGTCAGCGAGACGATCACGATCGAGCAGGAGCTGGAGAACATGAGAAATTACGTATTTATTAACCATGTGCGGTATGGCAACCGGATCAAAGTAAACTATTTTGTCTCGCCGGACTGTCTGCATTACGAGGTGCCAAAGCTGATTATCCAGCCGTTTATCGAAAACGCCTTTTTCCATGCCTTTAACGAAAAAAACGAAGGGACCATTTACATCCTCGTCTCCAAAAACGATGGTTCGCTGGTCTGCGAGGTGGCCGACAACGGCGACGGCATGAAACTGACCGAAGGTACGGGTGCACTGCCTAACGCAAAAAGCAACCGCCAGCTGTTTACCGGCATCGGCATCCAAAACGTCGACAACCGGATCAAGCTGCTGTACGGAGAGTCTTACGGAGTCCATATTTCCAGCGCCAAAGGGGAGGGGACGAAAATCCGCATCGTTTTGCCGCTGGTGGCTGGAGCGGACGAAACTGAAGCGGCATCCAAATAATTTACCAAAATCCAAAAATATGACCAAAACGATGTATGCGCTTTCCCGCAATGAACAATAAAATCACCAATCCGCACAAAGATATTTCTAACCGCCCCAATTGCCGCGATGCTATCATAAAAACGGAAATCGAAAGCGCTTTCCAAACAAACAAGCAGGGGGATGAACAAAGATGAAAAAAAGCTTGATTCTGATGCTTGCCGTTATGCTGTTGATGTTGGCCTTATCCGCTTGCTCGGCGGGTTCGGGCGGATCGGGAAGTTCCAGCGGTTCGGAGGGGGAGGCGAACTCGGGAGCAGGGAATAGTGGCGGCGGTTCCGGCGGCAGTCAGGAAATCACCGTTTGGGCGTGGGACCCGAACTTCAATATCGCCGCGCTTAGAATCGCCAAAGAGAGATATGAAGCGAAGCATCCGGACGTGAAGGTGAACATCGTGGAATATGCGCAGGCCGATATCGTGCAGAAGCTGAATACGGGACTGAATTCGGGTACGACAAAAGGGCTGCCGAACATCGTGCTGATCGAGGACTATCGGGCGCAAAACTTCCTGCAGGCGTATCCCGACGCCTTCCGCGAGATGTCGGACGCAATCAAAGCGGAGGATTTCGCTGAATACAAAATCGGGCCGACCAGCTATAACGGCAAACAATACGGTGTTCCGTTCGATTCCGGCGCCACCGGGCTGTACGTCCGGACGGACTATCTGGAGCAGGCCGGTTATACAGTGGACGATTTGACGAACATCGACTGGAACCAGTACATCGAAATCGGTAAAAAGGTCAAAGAGGCGACCGGGAAAGACATGCTGACCCAGGACCCAAACGACCTCGGCATCATCAGGGTGATGGCGCAGTCAGCCGGTACCTGGTATTTGCAGGAGGACGGCAAAACGCCGAACCTTGCCGACAATCCGGTCATCAAGGAAGCGCTGGAAACGTACAAAGCGATGTTTGACGCCAATATCGTCAAAATGAACGCGGACTGGAGCCAGTTTTTGGCCGCCTTCAACAACGGCGATGTGGCTACGGTGCCGACGGGCAACTGGATCACGCCTTCGGTTAAAGCAGAGGCGACACAATCGGGCAAATGGGCGGTCGTGCCTACGCCGCGCTTGGCGAATAGCGCCGGTTCGGTTAACGCTTCAAGCCTTGGCGGCAGCTCCTGGTACGTCATGAACATGGACGGTCAGGACACCGCGGCGAATTTCCTGGCCGAGACGTTTGGCTCCGATGCGGAGATGTATTCGGAAATGCTGGAAAAAGCCGGGGTCATTGGCTCGCTCAAGGCCGCCTCCAGCGGCGACGCCTATGATAAAGCCGACGAGTATTTCGGCGGGCAGAAGATTTACGCCGACTTCGCAAAATGGACGGAAGAGGTGCCGAAGGTCAATTATGGCCTACACACCTATGCGATCGAAGATATTTTGGTCATTGAAATCCAAAATTACCTGAACGGCAAAGACGTCGACAGCGTTATTCGCGACGCCCAGGCTCAAGCCGAAGCGCAATTGCAGTAAATACCTGCGGTCATAACGGTAAAACCTTGGGCTGTTCCTGGTTCAAGGTTTTACTGTGATCCGGCCGGTTCGCGGGTTGTATCCGAGAAAAAGGAGATGAAACCGAAGATGAGAGCATCCGGCTCCGCCCTGCGCCTCAAAGCTTCCGCCGTCGGCTGGTTGTTTGTGATCCTGGCTGTATTAATGATCGCGGTCTTTTATTTTTACCCGATGATTCAGGCCCTGATCCTGTCGTTCCAGACCGGCACCGGTTCAAACTTAAGCTTCAACGGGCTTGGCAATTATAAACGCCTGTTCACCGATACAATGTTCATCACCGCGGTCAAAAATACGTTCATTTATCTGCTCGTGCAGGTGCCGCTTATGGTGCTGCTGGCTTTATTTGTTTCCGTACTGCTGAACGACCGCCATTTGAAGTGGAAAGGCTTTTTCCGGACGGCGATTTTCCTGCCTTGCATCACCTCGCTGGTGGCGTATTCGGTTATTTTCAAATATTTGTTTGCGGATGGCGGGCTGGTTAATTCGTTGTTAATGAGCTTGCATGTCGTGGGAGAACCGATACATTGGATCACCGATCCGTTTTGGGCGAAGATGACGATCATCATCGCCATTACGTGGCGCTGGACCGGGTATAATATGATTTTTTACTTGTCAGGCATGCAAAATATCGATCCGTCGATCTATGAGGCGGCGAGAATCGACGGGGCTTCGGCGGTGAAGCAGTTTTTCCGCATTACGGTCCCGATGCTGAAGCCGATCATTTTGTTCACCTCGATCACCTCGACGATCGGCACGCTGCAGCTGTTCGATGAGGTGATGAACATTACGAAAGGCGGACCGGGCAACGCCACGACCTCGATTTCGCAGTACATTTACAATTTGTCGTTCAAATATTCGGCGGATTTTGGGTACGCGGCTACCGTTTCGTATTCGATCGTGATCATGATCATCGTGCTGTCGATCCTTCAATTTAAAGTGGCAGGTGACCGCAATGCTTAAAGTCAAAAGAATGTCGATGTATCTGTTTCTCGCCGTGGCGGCGTTCGTGTCCATTTTTCCGTTTTTGTGGATCATCGTCAGTTCGACGAATCCGTCTGTCGATGTTACCCGGGGGCGGCTGCTGCCGGGAGCTTATTTCATGGCCAATCTGCGTAATTTGCTGGATTCCGTCGATATCGTGAACGCTTTGAAAAATTCCTTGATCGTCTCCGTGTCGACGACGCTGCTGGCGCTGCTGATCGCCTCGCTGGCCGGTTACGGCTTCGAAATTTACCGCAGCAAGGCGAAGGATATTGTGTTTAATATTTTGCTGCTGTCGATGATGATCCCGTTTGCGGCGATGATGGTGCCGTTGTACCGGATGTTCGGGAAAATCACCAACCTGATCCCGCTGATCGGCATCGATACGCTGGCCGCGGTGGTGCTGCCGGCGATGACGACGGCGTTTCTAATTTTCTTTTTCCGGCAGAGCACGAAAATGTTCCCGAAAGAGCTGCTGGAAGCGGGACGGATCGATGGCTTGTCCGAGCTGGGGTTGTTCTTCCGCGTGTATGTACCCACGATGAAAACGACGTACGCGGCGGCCGCGATCATCACGTTCATGAGCAGCTGGAACAACTACATGTGGCCGCTGATCGTGCTGCAAACGCCGGAGAAGCAGACGGTGCCGCTGCTGATTTCGACGCTCGGTTCCAGCTACGCGCCGGATTACGGACTGATCATGCTGGCGATCGTCATATCGACAGTGCCGACGGCGCTCGTATTCTTTGTGATGCAGAAGCATTTCGTCGCCGGGATGATCGGTTCGGTGAAGTGATATTACACTCTGGGCGGCGGCCGGCCACTGAAGCGACCACCCGTCGACTTCAAAATAGCGGCACTTTATGTACCTATTATCCGGGGGCCTGACTAGTTCACCCTCATTAGCGGATTTTTTTTGTACTTATTTTCCGATGAATGGTCCAAGAGCGCGGGTATTTCCTTGCAACTTGGGATAATAGCGACATTAATTTCCCTTATTTCACTTTCAGAGGGGGATATCGCCGGAATAACGCCATTTTTTGTCCTTTTTTTGCTGGAGAATGACGGAGAATTGGCCGCATCCTAAAAGAGGAATGCGGCTCTTTCACACTATTCTTGGACAATCGTCAGTAACCCGTCAAATATCAATTTTACTATTGATTTCCAGAGGTAATCATGGTATTTTTGTTTCAAGGTTAACAATATTTAATTAAAATTTGTATGTAGTACCAATATCATGAAGAAGGTGGGAAGGATATGGGGATTAAACACGAGGCTCTTTTGCCGAAGCATAAAGAGTTCATTCAGCGTCAGCATCTTTTCTTTGTCGGCTCGGCACCATTGTCGGAGGAAGGACATGTGAATCTTTCGCCCAAAGGTTATCGTTCCTTTTGCATTCTGTCGGACAATCAGGTGGCTTATCTGGATATGTCGGGCTCGGGCAACGAGACATGCGCGCATATTTTGGAAAATGGCAGAGTGACCCTGATGTTCTGCGCGTTCGAGGGGCCGCCCTCTATTGTCCGGCTTTACGGCACGGGGACGGTCGCGCTGCCCGGCTCAAGCCGGTGGGAGGAACTGTATCCGCTGTTTGACCCGCTTCCGGGCGCAAGACAAATGATTGTCGTTGACGTTCATAAGGTGCAGGACTCATGCGGCTTTGGGGTCCCGTTCATGAAATATGAGGGCGACCGGAATAAGCTCAAGGAAATATCGCTGAAATTTAGCAAAGAACAGCTTGAATCGTACTGGCACAAGGCGAATGCAGCAAGCATTGACGGCTTGCCGACGGCTTTTGGTTTGCCTGATTTGCAAGAAAACGAGCGCCTGCTAAAATAGAATAATGCAGATATAGGAAGAAAGGGGGGCGAAAGTGAATACGTCCGAAAGGCTAAAGCAGCTGGTTTACGGGCAGTTTCTCCGTTTTTCGCATATGATGGAGCAGTCGTTCGACATGGAGTTGGACGAATTCGCCGATCAGGCGCGAGAAATGGGGCTTGACTCGCTGCCGAACAATCTGACGAGCGTTCATGTGCTCGACTGCATCGGCAACCACGAGCCGATCAACAATACTTCCATTGCCGACAAGCTGAATTTATCGAAAGCGAGTATTACTAAAATCAGCGCCAAGCTGCTAACGGAAGGTTATGTTAAGCGCGGCCAACTGAACGACAATAAGAAAGAAGTGTACTTCAGCCTGACGCCCAAAGGCAGGCGGATTTTCGAAGCGCATGAAGCGATGCACCAAGTGATGGAACGTAAGTTTTTGGACGCCTTTGACTCGTTTGCCGAAGCCGAGCTGCTGGCGGTGCTGAAGTTCTTCCAAACGATGGCCGACTATCTGAACGAAAGGCAAGCGGCGGGGATCAAGTAACGGCAAAAAAGATATTTTCTTGGCTTGACTCCCCAAAACATTCGTGATAATATATATTTCGTTGCTGCAAAACAATGCACCGACGAAATATGCGGTCGTGGCGGAATTGGCAGACGCGCACGGTTCAGGTCCGTGTGGGCTAACCCCCCGTGGAGGTTCGAGTCCTCTCGACCGCATCAACATTACAAAGAACAAGCTCTTGAATTTCCTTTTATGGAGATTCAGGAGCTTTTTGCATATTCGGAATTTGCGAGGTATTGCTCATTACTTGAGCCGAAGAAAGCTACGCACAATGATATCTAAAATGACGTAAGCAACGATATTCCGATTGTCAGCATCGACAGACATTTCAATTAAGAAAATTACCTGGGCAGCGTCACTTCCGTTTTCAGCGAAACGATGAATCGGGAGGTTTATCGTCTTCCGGTTATATTTAGACAAGGCAAGACGACTTGATTACGGTTCAAGATCATGAGAAAAACATCATTTGCACGGCGGTTTCACGTTGCGAGTTGCCGGTTTGACGTTTTTCTTCTGATAAATTGGAAACGTTTCAACTGATTAATTCAATCCAAGCGAGATATATTTCACCTCTAAATAATCCTCAATCCCGTAGTGGCCGCCTTCGCGTCCCAATCCGCTTTCTTTAAAACCGCCAAATGGTGCTTGGGCAGCGGAGGGAGAACCATCATTTAAACCGATGATCCCATAGTCCAATGCTTCCGAAATGACAACTGCCTCATTGATATTCTCTGTGAACACATAAGCAGCCAAGCCGTACGGAGTGTTATTGGCACGCTCGATTGCTTCTTCAATCGTTTTAAAGGATGTAATCGGGGCCAGTGGTCCAAAGGTTTCTTCATGCATACAAATCATGTCATCCGTAACGTTTGTTAATACCGTTGGCTCTATAAAAAATCCAGATTCTGTTTTCAGTGGGCTGCCCCCTGCCAGAAGGTGTGCGCCTTTTTCCACAGCATCCTCAATATGCTCCATCACTTTCTGAACTGCTCGATCATTAATAAGTGGACCAATGGAAACATTTTCCTCGAATCCATTTCCTACCTTTAAGTTTGCGACTTTTTCAGCAAATTTTTGAGAGAATTCATCCGCAATCGATTCCTCAACGTAAATTCGGTTAGTACAAACACATGTCTGTCCGGCGTTTCGAAATTTAGAAGAGATAGCGCCTTCCACGGCTTTGTCCATATTTGCATTGGCGGTAACAATCAGCGGTGCGTGTCCGCCCAGTTCAAGAGATAATTTTTTTACCGTATCGGCAGCACCGCGCATTAAAATTTTCCCTACACGTGTGGATCCGGTAAAAGTCAGCTTCCGAACACGGTCATCCCTTAGCCAGACGGATGCAATAGGTTCGGGAGCCCCTGTTACCACATTAATTACACCTTTGGGAATTCCTGCTTGCTGAGAGAGCTCGGCAAGCTTTAATGCAGTAAAGGGAGTCTCTTCAGATGGTTTTAAAACGATTGTACAGCCAGCAGCAAGGGCTGGTGCGACTTTTCTCGTAATCATCGCAGCCGGAAAGTTCCATGGGGTAATCGCTGCCACCACACCGACAGGTTGTCTTTTCACGATGATACGTTTGGCAGGGGAGGAAGCTGGGATCGTTTCGCCGTAAATTCGTTTTCCTTCTTCTGCAAACCAAGCAATATAATTGTTTGCATAATCAATTTCACCTTTTGCTTCTGCAAAAGGTTTGCCCTGTTCCGTTGTCATTATTTCTGCCAGTTCATCCCGGTGTTCTTCAATCAGCCGATGCCATGCGAATAAAAGCCTGCTCCGTTCATCAGCTGTTTTTTTCGACCAGCTTTTAAAAGCGGTATAGGCGGCATCTACTGCCAATTTGGCTTCTTTTTCTCCGCCATTTGGAATGGTACCGATCACATTTCTTGTAGCTGGGTTCATGACTTGGAGCGATTCTTGGGTATCAAGCCATTCTTCGTTAATATAAAGTTTATTTGGGAACATAGAATTTTCCTCCTAAGCAAGTATGTGAAAAATCTATATCAACGTAAGATTAAACCTCTGTCTTGAAATCCGGATAAATTCGGACATGGCTGCAGTTTCATAAGTATCTTTACGACGTATGAATAGTGTCGGGGTTTTATAGAACTCTTCCGAGATTGCTTGAGATCGCAAGTTATATTGAACCATGGCTCTTTCAACCACAGAGCGAGGTAAAAGGGATACTCCGAGACCAGCATGAATACATCCAAGGATTCCTTCCAATGTTCCGAACTCCATGATCTTAGCAGGAATAATTCCTTGCAAATGCAACCAATCCTCGAGTTTTCGCCGGTATGAACACCCAACACGAAATACCAGTAAAGTCAGATTTCGCAATTGTGCAGGCTGGTCTATTGAGGGGAACTGTCCTCCCGATATGAACGCAAGTTCCTCAACCCCTATCTCCGTAATCTCGAGCTCAGCATGATCAACTGGCGCAGCTACGAAAGCTCCGTCCAACTCGTATTTCAAGACGAAATGAATGAGTTCTTCCGTTGTTCCAGTTTTTAATGCCAAATCCACCTCTGGGTAAGATTTATGGTAATCGGCGAGAATAGACGGCAGCCGAATCGCTGCTGTAGTTTCGGGCGATCCGATCCGAAGCGGCCCTCTTGCAATTGAGTTATCTGCTACGACTCGTTCCGCCTCTTGAGTAAGGAAAATAATTTTCTCGGCATAGGTTTTGAGTGCCTCTCCGGATGTTGTGAGCCGAACCCCTTGCCGCATACGACGAAATAGCGCTGTTTTCAACTCTTTTTCAAGCTGCTGGATACGGATGCTTATACTCGACTGAACATATTCCATTTTTTCGGCTGCTTTGGTAATGCTTCCTTCGTTCGCAACCGCCAGAAAAATCTGCAAGTCCCGGATATCCAACGTCATTCCTCCATCTAATTATTGATAATTTTAATACTACAAATCATTTAAATTCATTTTACACGATATTTGTGGGGGGATACAATTAGTTTAATAAGCGGCAGGTCTTATGAAGAAAACAGGAGGTTGCTCTCGCCGCGGCTCGTATGTCTAGACCATCCAGTGGTAATAAAGCAATTGCTTTGATGACGGGCTTTTTTGGTATTGGGCAAATAATCGGTCCAATCGGAGCCGGAATCGTTTTGGAAGTGGCGCATAATTACAGCCTATCGCTTCTTTTGGCCACATTGGTGCTTGTTGCTGCTGCTATAATATTGCTGTTTGATGCAGTCATTTCAAGTCAAAAAGCAGCGATGGGAAATTTAAACCATGCTCGTATTCATCCTGATCAAGAGCTTAGTTAGATCCTCAAGCGCAGCATATCTATATATGATTTAACTAATATGAAACTGTTGTTTTAGGATGCACTCATTTTTCTTACTATAAAGATAATAATCAGCGCTTGACAGGGAAGGCTGGTGGTTGGTCGGCAGATCAATATCCGCTGTCTGGACGCTTTGCACGATTATCCCGTTTGATCCGGAAACAGAGAGAAAGATAAATTCAGGAGAAGAAATATGTTTGGGAGAAGCAGAAATGTTCGAGATCGTTAGGCAGGTTTGTGAGAAGGAGGTTTAGGAGAAGTGAAGCAGACCTGACGGAAGGAATGGGGCAAGGCACCGGGAAAAATGGAAGGACCATGATTAGCCCCTACCCTCTCCCCTCTGAACAAAAGGGATAATCGTGCAAGGCAGCATCAGGGATACCAAGATACAAACGCTATAATTTAAGGAGGCTTTTAAAAGTGTTCGAGACTGAATTGACGCGTACTCTTAAAATTCGATACCCGATCTTTCAAGCGCCAATGGCTGGTGGCGTTTCGACACCCGAATTGGTAGCGGCTGTTTCAAATGCCGGTGGGCTAGGCAACCTGGGGGGCGGATACTTAATGCCGGAGCAACTCCGTAGCGAGATCCAAAAGATCAGGCAACAAACGGACCAGCCTTTCGGAGTAAATTTGTTTGTGCCTGAACAATCAGAAGAGTCGGAAGAAGTAATTTACCGGATGACAAATTATCTGAATAAATACCGTATCGAACTTGGCACTGCTCAAAATCCATCGATTATGAAGTTTTCAGAATCATTTGAGGAGCAGGTACAGGTACTTTTGGAGGAGTGTGTACCCGTATTTAGTTTCACTTTTGGCATACCATCTCAAGACGTGATCCAATCCATGAAACAGCATGGAATATTCATTATTGGAACGGCAACAACTGTTGATGAAGCCAAGCAATTGGAAGCGGCTGGTGCAGAAGCTATTGTGGCTCAGGGGAGCGAAGCAGGAGGGCATAGGGGGACCTTCATGAAAGATCCTTCTCACGCTTTGATAGGCACCATGGCTATTGTTCCGCAGATCGTTGACCATGTGTCGATCCCGGTCATCGCAGCGGGGGGAATTATGGATGGACGGGGACTTGCAGCAAGCCTTGCCTTAGGAGCCGCTGCCGTACAGATGGGCACGGCGTTTCTTGCCTGCCCCGAGAGCGGCGCCCACGAAACGTACAAACAGAAAATCCTTTCGACAAATGAGGACTCCACTGAAATTACTCGTGCATACTCCGGAAAAGCTTCAAGAGGCATTCAAACCAAATTTATGATTGACATGCATCAGTACCCAGGAACAATCCCGGCTTACCCCATTCAAAACGCGATGACCCGGGACATTCGCCAGGCGGCTGTAAAAGCGAACAACCCCGAGTATATGTCACTTTGGGCGGGCCAGGGTCTGCGGTTAGCAGGCGACCAACCTGCCGCATCAATTGTAAAACAAACCATTGACCAAGCCAGTGTTCTTGTCCGGAAACTTTCTTTTAACTGCTGAATTTTGAATATTTGCTTATTGATGTTGCACGCTATACAGAAGAAGAACTTCTGTCTTTGTCGAATACGATAGGCTCCGTTTTCTTGCTCGATAAGACAGAAGACGTGTGGGCCGACCCCTCCGTGGAGGTTCGGTTCCTCTCGATCGCATCAACTTGACAATGAATGAGCTCTTGAATTTCCTTTTATGGAGATTCAGGAGCTTTTTGCATACTCATGATATTATAATGTATTGATCCTCACATGAGTAGAAGGCTAAAATTAGGATGGGCATAAATATTCGCGGTATTTTCTAAAGGCTACACTAAAGAGACAGGCAACAGCAGGTTGTTGCAATATCATGTGAACGCTATATTTCTTCTAAATCTTTCAATGGAAAGGATGGTCCATGACCGACTATTCATCGGATGCTGTAAATGAAACTAGATTCTTTTATATTCCCGGTTTCAGTCGCTTTATTCACAGTACTTAGAATTGGGTCACGGAGCCTAAGAACAAAAAGAAGAAGAAAGTTCCCTTCTTACTTTAAAAGCTTGTACAATCCTACATGATCTAAAACGGCCGCTATGCCTAGTGAAACAATAATTTCAGTCGTTTCACTGGTCAGCTGGTCATTTTTTTACCCCCTCGATAACTTGCTATGTTAGATGTACCACAAATGCGGCTAGCGATAGCGATTCGGGAGATGAATCCACACCATTAAATCTTAACATTAAGCTTTTAAGTAGGGAAGCTTGCTGTTATTGCTATTTTGTGATTACATATGAATCCAACGATTGGAATTTTTTTGATTTTATGGTTATATTCTATTGACTAATGGTGTTATTTGTATGATAATAGAGTAAAATTATTCAATAAAATGTAATTTTATGGATTTATATGTGTGTGAGTTGTGGTCTAAACTCATAATTTTAGCGAATCCTGAAGACCGTGCATTCGTTGGATATTGCCCTCCCTCTAAACTCTTGTCAACCTATTTGTGATTAATATCACAAAATGATCATATTTAAATCTCTTCATAAGACTTCGTTTTAATTTATCTAAAAATTACTATAAATCTCCAGATTTATAGTAATAATAAATTCATTTATTCCTGTTGGAAAAATGAGAAGAAAGGAGGGGTGAAAATGGAAAACCCTACAATTACACCAACTGAATTTGGATGTTATTCATGTGTGGCATGTGCATCCTGTGCTTGGTGTGGTCCCGTAATTGCATTAATAGGTGTGATAGGAGCAATCACAAGTGCTTCACTGTAGGCTAAACACACTATTACGTCATATTATTTGGTTATTACATTTTTTTGAAAACGAATTTTCCCTGTCTATACAACAGGGAAAATTCGTTTTCAAAGGAGGGAATCTAATGAAAAAATACTTATATCTAAGGCCAGTAGCAGGAATCAAAGAATATAAGTCATCAACTTTAACCTTGTATTATTTATCTTCTCCAGAATTGCTTCAGCAGAACTATATGCATGATAAGAAACAATTTATGATAAATAAAACCGCCGTGGAAATAATTTCCATGCTGAATGGGTTAAAGACATTTGATGAGATTATACAGTGTCTTGCTGCTAAATATTCAGAGTCATTCCATTCCATTGAAAGCAAAGTTAAACCATTTATGGATCAACTTACAAAACAATATGGATATTCAATAATGAAGCAATCAGAGCCAATTATGCAAGAAGTAATAATATCTAGTTATTCAAATTACTATCCGTCAGTAGCCAGCATTGAATTGACAAATCGGTGTAATATACGTTGTAGACATTGTTATGGTAAGTATGGTGGCGTAGAAAATCAAAAGATACTATCGTTGAAAGATTTATATTTTATTCTTGATTCGTTAAATGAAATTGGAATATCTATATTAGAATTAACTGGTGGCGACCCTACTATGAATCCATATAGTTCTGAAGCCATAGAAAAGGCTTATGAAGTTGGAATTTCAACTGTAATGTTCTTAACAAATGGTATATATTTTGACAAAAAGCTCCTAGACACAATTATAAAAAACAAACATAGATTATACATTCAAATTGATTTGCATAGCTTAAATGAAGAATACTATGATTGGTTTACAAATTCAAAAAATAAACTACAAAAAGTAAAGAATAATATAGACTATTTAATAAATAATGGGGTGCGCGTTCGCGTTTGCGCTATAATTACACCAGGGAATGTACATGAACTTGCAGATATAGGTGAATGGGCATACTACCATGGTGCTGTATCGTACGCACCTGCCGTTGTTACTCCCTTAGGCCGGGCGACAATGGGCGATACTAGTTTAATTTTTCCAGATGAAGAAGGTTTGATGGAATTTAAGAAACAACATGATTTGGTCCTTGAAAAACATCCGGGATTTATTCAGGATATAACAGAGATAAAAGAAGTTACAAGAAAGAACTGTGGTGCTATTTGTTCGCAGGTTAGTATCAATGTGAACGGTGATGTTAAGTTATGTAATATGGATAGTGGAGATTATTTCAAATTAAATATGGGTAATATAACTACCCAATCCATAAAAAAAGTTTTTGATAACAATAAGGATTTTTTAAAAGAATTAATGAATACTGAGCTGCCTATGTTGGATAGTGATAATTGTAAAGACTGTGAACAGAATTTATTTTGCACCAATTGTTTACTAAGAGGTTTTATTGGGGCTCGAAACATGCATGAAATAAATAAAACGTGTGAATGGTATCAAAAAATACACCCAATTGTTAAGGAAAGATTTCCGCTTTATTCTTGACTGAGTGAGAAATTTGGTGAATTTATGAACCTACTTTGTAAGCTATTTCTCGCATCCGAAGAAATGTCCATAGAGGGGAGAAAATACACTATTATAAAAGTGTATTATGGATAAAAATGAACCATATTGTTGATATCTCTAATCTAACGAAAAACTATTCGAGTTTCAAACTAGATAATATAAATTTGCAAATACCGTATGGTAGAATAGTTGGGCTAATAGGTGAGAATGGTGCAGGTAAAACAACTCTTATAAGTTTAATATTAAATCAAATAAAAAGGGATAGTGGGTCTATAAAGATTTTTGATGAAGATAACATCAAAGAAGAAAATAAAATCAAACAAAAAATAGGTTTTTTGATTGATGAATGTTGTTTTCACTCTTGTCTTAATGCAAAAGATATTCGAAAAATTATGCGTTCTATATACACACAATGGAACGATGCCGAATTCAATTCCCTGCTCATACAACTCAATGTAGACTCTTCAAAAAAAATTTCAGAACTGTCCAAAGGAATGAAAAATAAATTAATGTTGGCAGTGGCGATGTCCCATAATCCCTCACTTTTAATATTGGATGAAGTAACATCAGGACTTGATCCAGTGGTACGTGATGAGATTCTATTGCTATTAAAAGGTTATGTACAGCAAAGACAAACTACAGTGTTTTTTTCAACTCATATTACCAGTGATTTAGATAAGATAGCTGATGATATTGCTTTTATTCATAATGGTAAGCTTATTTTTTATGAACCGCTTCAAAAACTCCAAGAAGACTATATATTCTTAAAATGCTCAAAGGATGAGTATCAAAGGATAAACCCAAAAGATATTTTTATTACATCTTGTAGAGAAAATGAATATTCACTGTTAATCAAGAGCGACTCAAAGTATTCCGATAATATAGGCTGTATTAGTACTCCTACCATTGATGACATAATGTTATTATATATAAAGGGAGACTTAATTCATGATAGGGTTAATTAAAAAAGACTTTATGCTTATTGTGAAAAGTATTAGCCCTGTATATCTCATTGCAGTGGCAGCTCCATCATTTGTTGTGACACAAAATCCACAGTACTTTTTGCCCATATTGACTTTGGTAATCGCTTTTATGTTCGCCGTGCAGGTTACTACTACTATGTCATTAGATGAAAATGTTAAATGGAGGAAAAGTGTAACCGCAATGCCTATTACGCCGTTCCAAGAAGCCGCAAGTAAATATGTTTTAACATTATTGCTTGCAATTATGTCGTCATTAATTGTGCTGGTAATAGGAATTACAATTGGTGCCACACTTTTTTCATTAGACATTGATACTATAATCATGTATACCTTTTTTTGTTTTAGCATATCACTGTTATATAATACAATAGTGATACCGGCTGCATATAAATATGGAACAGCCAAGAGCAGATATTTCCTTATGTTATCTATGGTTATTGCTATGTCAATACCTTATTTGGGGAATCTTTTTGGTTTAAATATGGATATGGTTAGAAGCACGGATATGAGTGGATTTTGGTTAATAACAAGGTTGGTGATTTTTGTTATTATTTTATTATCAATGTCATTATTGTTGTCAATAAAAATAATAAGAAATCTGAGTTGACAGAAGATTTATCCTATTCTTGAAAAATGACTGATCATCACACTGCATACCATTAAGCTTAAACAGCAAGCTTTTCAAGTCCAAAGTTTGCTGTTTTTTATCATTGTCTGCTTGGTTCGGGATACGCTGAGAGAAGAGGAGATGGAGTCAAATATCGTAATTGTGGAGTCTGTCGTTAACAACGCGGACGACGAGATCACTGGCTGGTTCCTGCCGGATGGCATTATGATCTCTCCCCATAGATAGCGTGGAGGATGCTGTAATGGAGCAGTTCCGATAAACTAAGGACCAGGGCAGCGTCATCTCTAGAAAGCAATTTTTTTATGATATCTATCATCTGATCAATTCAGGGTGTAGGGCATGGCCGATTGCTTGGGCTGAATATTTGACGATGCATACCGTCAAAACAGGAGATGGAGCGCTTAAGATGGCCCTATGGAGCGTTTTATTCTATTTTAGCCTTCATGGACTCCGGAAGCCATGATTTTGGAGCCATAAAGATATGAGTTGGTGGAAAGTTGGGATCTTGTACGATGAGCAGAAATCGAGTGAACATTTCGTAGAGATTGGAATGGCAGCAGGCCATGAGGATAAGCGATTTACAACACTGGGAGTCGGTTATGTGCTGTAAATCCCAAAAGCTATGCGTTTCAGGGATTCGTCGTTGTCTCCACGATTAGGGTTAGAATTTTGGGGTTGACTCTCTTATAATTCATTTAATTTTATATTCATTGCTGTAGAATGCTGTATCAGCGAAATGCGCGGTCGTGGCGGAACTGGCAGACGCGCACGTTCAGGTCAGTGGGCTCTCCCCCTCGTGGAGCCTCGAGTCCTCTCGATCGAATCACTTCACCAATGACAGGTTTCTGATCTGCATTTTCCGGCAGAGCAGGTATTCAGCGTACCCAGAGGCACGCATCTTCTAACCGATGAAAGTCCGGTCTGGGAGGGGCCGAGTCCCCGTGTAGCTAGGATGCCTACGTATGGCTAAATCTGTACGTAGAAGCGCATCGACGATAGTACCGAGACAGTGGGAGCAACAGACCAGGCCGTAACATGAAGTGAATCCTGTCGCGTCGTCAAAAAGGCCTCGTGAGGAGGGAAATAGGAAGCCGAGTCCCGTGAATATGAACGAAGGCTACGAAAACTTGCGGCGGTAGTGAAGAATCCTCCGGCATATGGGGAGCGGCATGGTATGAAAGAGGATGCAGTGAACAGGGGAGACCCTCTCCTGCACAGAAAAAAACTGTACTTGCTCCTTGTCAACGATTGCATTGGCTTAAATGCATCTTCGGACTTTATTAATGAATAAGCTCCTGAATTGT
The DNA here is from genome assembly GCF_046567315.2 of Paenibacillus lacisediminis. NCBI lineage: Bacteria > Bacillati > Bacillota > Bacilli > Caryophanales > Paenibacillaceae > Paenibacillus > Paenibacillus lacisediminis. The sequence continues at coordinate 508,309 of NZ_JBKIAX020000001.1, forward strand.
CCTTGTGACGGTTCAGAAGCTTTTTTACATATTAGTATAGAAGAAGTTCTAAGCAATAAAAAACGCAACAACCGATAACACAATAGAAGTAATTAACATCGCAATGAGCGGTCTAAAAGCTTTTGCTCGGAGGTCGCGCAGATTTACATTCAATCCAAGCCCAACCATGGCGGATGTGAGAATAAAGGTCGTCAGATTGGAAACTCCGTTCATAACACCCTGGGAAATAGGAATCGAATGGCCTAAACAGTAGCTGCCAAATAGACTCATTAGAATAAAACCGATAAGGAACCACGGAAATTCAAGTTTCGTACCGCCGGTGTTTCCGGAATTTTTCCGTTTCATCCAAAATATCAATATAAAGCATAAAGGAACTAACAGCAGTACTCTGCCTAATTTGGCCAGCAGGGCAATCGCCAGTGCATCCTGTCCTGCCGGGGCCCCCGCCAATGCAACGTGGGCAATTTCATGAAGGCTGATTCCGCTCCAAATTCCATAATGGATATCCGAAATGGGCAATAAAGGCCGAAGAAGGGTATAAACAACTGAAAAAACGGTCCCTACTAGTGCTATAATGCCCACTCCAATGGCTGTGTCCTCGTCATCGGCTTTCAATATTGGCGCTACGGAGGCAATAGCAGCAGCACCGCAGACACCAGTTCCTACCCCAAGGAGCAATGATAATGAGGGCTCTGCTTTCAAAACTTTTCCCAGCCAAACGGTTGCCAAAATCGCAAATCCGATTACTGCCATATCACGGATAAGCAGGTCAAGCCCCTGGTGAAGAACCGTATTTATGTTTAACTTCAGACCATATAAGATAATCGCAAAACGTAAAAAACGCTTGGCTGAAAATTGAATCCCTGACCGTAATGCCTCCGGATAACCGAAAAATTGCCGGTAAATCACTGCGATCACAATCGCACAGGCCAGCGGGCCGACATGATCGAACCCGGGAACCTGTGATAAAGCAAACCCCATTGCCGCAATAACAACGGTGAAGGCAATACCTGAAAACAACAACCCCACGGAAGCTTTCTTTTTTGGCTTAGCACAATGGATTTCCATATCATCACCCCAAATTAATTTCGGCAAATCCAGTGTACCTCTGTGTTATCTATAAGGAAAATAATGATATATAATATGGATGATAAGTGAATCTGTATAAATCAAGAAAATCAAAATGAGTGGAAGTGTCCAATGTGGATCAATATTTAGAGGTATTTATGAAGGTTGTGGAAAAAGAAAATTTTACGAAAGCCGCAGAGGAACTGCATATGACACAGCCGGCCGTCAGCCAACACATTAGAACATTGGAGCGGTTGGTAGGGACCAGATTATTGGAGCGGAACAATAAACACGTGCGGATGAATAAAGCCGGGGAGATTGTCTATCACCATGCCAAAGAGATCCTAGCACTCTATACAAGAATGCAATATTTAGTGGATGATTTGGCGGGCAATGCCAGCGGCCCGATTGCCATTGGCGCGAGCTATACATTTGGTGAATATATTTTGCCGCATGTTATCGCCAAGCTGAAAAAAGAGTACCCGCTTATCAAGCCATCCATCATCATTCACAACACGAAAGAAATCATTGACTTGGTGAATTCATACCAATTGGATATTGGGATTGTCGAGGGCTTTTTCAACGATCCTCAATTACATTCAGAATTCGTTTCGGAGGATCATATGGTCATCGTTGCTTCGCCGTCGCATCCTTTATTAAAAAAAAACGGCGAATTGCACCTTTCAGACTTAGCGGATGAAACCTGGATTCTTCGGGAACAAGGCTCCGGTACAAGACAGGCGGCAGACAATTTCTTTGAAAAACATCAATTTACTCCGAAAACGATCATGGAATTCGGAAGTACACAGGTGATCAAGGAGTCGGTTGAGGCTGGATTGGGGATCAGTCTGCTGTCAGGGTGGGCAATTGTTAAAGAGCTAACGAACGGATACATCGGCACGATCAAAGTAGAGGGTCTTCCGTTTAAGCGGGAGTTTACCATCGTCACCAGGTCGATATACCTGACCAAAGCTCTGAGTACGTTTATTGAAACACTTAAGGAGTATTTGAAGTAAGATGGAGGAGCGATGACGCTACTGCTCGTTTTGGCGTTGTTGTCCGATGTGTTTGGAATTTAAACATGATTTATGTATAAGAAGACAAAGCTCGTAAATATCCGCTTATGGAGATTCACGAGCTTTAAAATAGTGGAAAATCTTATGTGCTACGGATATCGCCGGAATAACGACATAATTTGTCCTTAACCATCACGTTGGAAGCTGAATGGGTTAGGATGTGCGCCTGATGGTTTAGTCCTGCGCCGTTTTTGGTCTTGAGCCCTATTTTATGGCAAGCTTTTTGGACTTATCACGGAACTAACGGCATTTTTCCAGCCGGAATAATTGCTTTCCCGGAGTTGCTCGTTCATGGCGGGCTGAAAGGTCTCGTAAAACTCCTTATCCGCGGCGATCTGCTGCAAATCGGGCCACAAACCGATCGCCATGCCGCCGAGATATACGGAACCCATGGCCGATAATTCGGGACATGTGGAACGTGTCACCGCATGGCCGAGAATATCGGCTTGAAATTGCATCAGCCAAGGGTTGGATGATGCGCCGCCGTCCGTGCGCAAGCCGCGCAGCGGCATGGCGGATCTCTCCTCCATAAACTCCACGGCGTCGCGCACCTGATAAGCGATGCTTTCCAGCGCGGCGCGAAGGATATGGGCCTTGCCCGTTCCCCGGTTCATGCCGACAATGGCCGCCCGTGCGGAAGGGTCCCAGTAGGGGACGCCCAACCCGACAAATGCGGGGATTAGGTAAACGCCTTCATTGGACGAAAGCCCATTGATCAACTGCTGCATTTCCTCAAAGGTCGAAAATAATCCCAGATTGTCCCGGGCCCACTTGATGCTGTCTCCGGACGAACGGATGACCGCTTCCAGGGCATACGTAACCTTTCCTCCGGCTCCCCAGGCTATGGCCGTTACGAGCCCCTCGCCGCCGTCAACGGGTTTTTCCCCAACGTTCATCAGAACCGAGGTTCCCGTGCCGTACGTGGCTTTCGCCGTTCCGGGCTCGAAGCACAAATGGCCAAACAACGCGCCTTGCGAGTCGCCGATTATGCCGGCGATGGGTACGGGATGGGCAAAGAGGCTATCGTCGCCGGCATAACCTACGACGGCATCCGAGGCTTTAACCTCGGGGAGCAGAGAAGCAGGCACCCCGAACAAAGCGGTCATTTCCTCATCCCATTGCAAAGTGTGAATGTTGAACAGGGACGTGCGGCTGGCGTTGGTGTAATCGGTAGCGTGCACTTTGCCGCCGGTCAGCTTCCATACCAGCCAACTGTCCATGGTACCCGCAAGCAGCCTGCCTTCCTGCAATAGGAGGGGGACTTCCTCCACATGGTCAAGTATCCATTTAAATTTGGCCGCAGAGAAATAAGGGTCCAGCAGGAGTCCGGTTTTGGAGCGAACCCGCTCTTCATGGCCTTCGTCCTTCAACCGCTCGCAAGTCTCGGCCGTTCGTTGGCACTGCCAGACGATCGCGTTGTAGACCGGACGCCCGGTAACGCTATCCCACATCACAGCGGTTTCGCGCTGGTTTGTAACGGTCAGGACCGCGAGTTCCGCGGCGGTAACATTAGTTTGCCGCAGAACTTCGCGAATGCAGGCTTTTACGTTCTCGTAAATTTCCAGCGGATCGTGTTCCACCCAACCGGGACGGGGATAGATTTGTCTGTGCTCCAAAGAGGAGCGGGCGGTCACTTCCCCCTGCCGGTCGACCAATAAAGCTTTTGTACCCGAGGTGCTTTGGTCCACCGCCAAAATATATTTTTGCTTCGCTTCCATCGGCCTCACCTTATCTTTTACTAATCAATTCAAGCGCAACTTGTTTAATGTTGTCCCCGGTGATGCCATAGTGCCGGAACACTTCGGCCGTCTTGCCGGCAATCGCCGGTTCGTCGGGAATGCCGAGCACCTTCATCGGAACGGGGCGGTTCTGCACGACGACTTCGGCGACGGCTGCGCCAAGCCCACCATAGACGCTGTGCTCTTCAACCGTGATGATCGCTCCCGTTTCTTTCGCCGCCGCAATAATCGCTGCTTCATCCAGCGGTTTGATGGTGTGCATATTGAGCACGCGGCAGGAGACACCTTCCGCGGCCAATGCTTCGGCGGCGTCCAAGGCGACGCGCACCGTTTCTCCGGCGGCGATGATCGTGATGTCCTTGCCGTCTTTCATGGTCACGGCCTTTCCGATCTCGAACGGGTAGTCGTCCGTTTCGTAAACGTCCTCGACCGCGTTGCGGCCGATGCGGACATAAACGCCGCCGTCGTATTTCACCAACGCTTCGGTCAATTTCTTCGTTTCGTGGCGGTCGGCGGGAAGCACGATGGCCAGCCCGGGAATGGCCCGGGCGACGGCGATGTCCTGCACGGAATGGTGGGACATGCCTAGCGCGCCGTAGCTGATGCCGCCGCTGATCCCGATCAGTTTGACGTTGGTGCGGGAGTAAGCGACGTCTACCTTGACTTGTTCAATGCTGCGCATGCTGAGGAAGCAGGCCGGCGAAGTGACGAACGGCTTTTTGCCGCTGTGGGCCAGACCGGCCGCCATGCCAACGATATTTTGCTCGGCAATGCCGACCTCGACGAACTGCTCAGGGAAAGTATTTGCAAAAGGGGCCATGGCCGCCGAGCCGCGGGAATCGCTCGCGAGCACCATAATATCGTGGTCCTCTTTGGCCAGTTCCAGCAGCGTCTCGCAAATCACCTGACGATTCGGAATTGTGTTCATCATTCATGCACCGTTCCTTTCTGCGTTAATTCTTCGATGTGCGCCTGCAGTTCGGCATGAGCCAAGCGAAGCTGCTCGTCGTTTGGCACATGGTGATGCCATGCCGGTACGTTTTCCGCAAAGGAAACGCCTTTTCCCTTGACCGTATTGGCCATGACGAGGGTTGGCTTGCCCGTGACTTCGGGAGCGGAACGCAGCGTGCGGACGAGTTCATCCATATCGTTGCCATCGATGGAAACGACGTGCCAGCCAAAGGCGGCCCATTTTTCTTCCAAAGGTTCAAGCCCCATGACGTCCTCGGTGGAGCCGCTGATCTGCAGCCGGTTGCGGTCGATGATCCCGACGAGATTATCCAGCTTGTAATGGGCCCCGGCCATGGCCGCTTCCCAGTTCGATCCTTCGGCCTGTTCGCCGTCGCCCATCAGGCAGAATACGCGATAGGAGCGTCCGTCCCGTTTGGCGGCGAGCGCCATGCCGACCGAAATCGGCAAGCCATGACCCAAGGCGCCGGTATTCATTTCGATGCCAGGCACCTTATTGTTGGGGTGGCCGATCAGGCGGGTGCCGAATTGGCTGTAGGTTAGAAGCTCTTCTTTCGGGAAAAAGCCGAGATCAGCCAAAATGCACCAGAGCGATTCCACGGAATGGCCTTTGCTGGCGATAAAGCGGTCGCGTTCTTCCCATTTCGGATTCGCCGGATCGATTTTCATAATTTCATAATAAAGGGCGGTCAAAATGTCGGTGTTGCTGAGCGATCCGCCGGTATGGCCGGTTTTGGCCCGGTGAATGATGGTCAGAAGGTCCATCCGGATTTGCGCGGCTTTGATTTTCAGTTCTTGAATGTTCATGGTTTCCTTATGTCCTCCTTGAAATGGATTGTCCGGCGCTGTCGTACATCATCTCAATTGGGAATGCCGGCAGACTTCTTTTGCGCCAGGTCGGACCCGCGGAGCCAACGCTGAATTTCTTGTTCCGTAGGGTCTACGGGATCGGCGGTCAGGCCGGGAATATAATTGCAGGCCTCATAAATGGCCGGGATAACGTTGGCGTGGATGCCGACGGAATGATGCACATACGGTCCTTTGACCAGCTTTTCTTCCCACAGCGGCCAGTCGTTGACTTCAACCCATACATAGGAGCCGCGGGTGTATGGACCGGAAATACCGCGAGCCTTGCCGAGGAAAATGGAGTAATCCCCGTGGTCTCCGTCGAAGCGCGCGATCGTCATCCCGCCGCCGCGAATTTCGCCTTCATGTGTTCCGGGCGAATGATCGTCGAATAAAAAGTGCTTTCTAAGCTTCGGTTTGTCCTCCACAGAGAGCGATACCGGGAAGTTGCCGCAGTGGAACAGCAGCTCGCCGTTTTCGTTCTCGGGATGGCGTACGGTAATATCCGCAAAGAAGGTAGGGGCCGTGTTCATCGCCGCCGCCTGCACCATAACCGAAGTGATCGCTCCGTGAATATCCGTTTCGCAAGTGACTGGAATCTGCTCGTCGGTCAAAATGGCGTTGGCCAGGCAAGGCATAATCCCCATGGCATCCTGCAGCGAGGACCAGCATTGGATGGCGATCGCGCTGCTGCCGGTTTCCCGGGCGAACGATTTCATGGCGACTTTAAGGGCGGCAATCCGCCGGACATCGTCTTCGGTCACTTCGCTGTAGTCCAGGGTTGCTTTAATGTAATCGATCGTTTCCAGCAGTTCCGCGCTATTTCCGGCGGCGATTTTTTTGCTGCGAAGCTGAATATCGACCAGGGTGATCGGATGAATTTCAATGCCGAATCTTTCGAGCAATTCTCCCTCATTGCAGATCATCGTCCAGAAAGAGGAGGGGCGGGGGCCAATCTGCAGAATGCGCAGGCTCTGGAACTGGCGCACCACATTGGCGGCGGCGATAAAGTTGGTGAAGCCGCGTTCGAACACGGGCTCGGTCACCCAACTGTTGGTGACATACGTAAACGGGACGTTGAAGCGGCGAAGCACTTTCCCCGTGGCGAAAATCCCGCATTGGGTGTCGCGCAGGCGCATGCCGTCAGCCAGCGGCGCTTCGTCGCGAGGGCCCCATAGCAGGACGGGCTTGCCCAATGCCTTGCCGACGCGGGCAACGGTATCTTCGGTGCCGAAGTTACAGTGCGGGAAAAAGACAGCGTCAACCTCCTCATCCTTGAAGCGTTTGGCGATCTGTTCCGCGTTAATATGATCATCGTAGAGCAGCCCTTCCTCATTAAGGCCCTCAAGATCGACGATATCGATATCCATGCCGAAGCTTTCGATCTGTTTGCGGATTTCCACCTTATACTTAAAGGCATCTTCAGCGCTGAAAGTGAAGCGCCGGGTAGGGGCGTAGCCCAACTTTAGTTTTTTCATAACCTGCATCTCCTCTCAAGCTTTAAATAAACTAAGGGATAATAATAATAAAATTAACTAAACTAATAATAGGGATTGAGAGATATTTTATCTCTATACCGTCATGTTAACACCGAAAGAAAGCGGAGTCAATGAATGTTTTAGTTAAAAACGGCTTAAATTTATGGTTATTAATAATTAGTTAAGTTTAGTTTAGGTTATGTGTGTTCTCGATCGTGTGGGGAGCATCATTTGGTGCTTGGAATGTAAGGAGGGGGGAGCCGCTTTTTGCCGGGGATAGCGGTAATTTATGGCGTTATTTTTGTAACTTTGCCCCTCGCTCGCAAAATAGCGGAACTTTTTGGTCCTATTTTCATGTCAGGCTCGGAATGGACCTCTTTTTTCTCCTATATGATGAAGATAGCGGAAAAAAATTCCTCTATTTTGGCTTAACCCCTTCTTTACCGAGAATAGCGCCTTTTTTTACCGTTATTTTCGCCAGTCCCCGCAAACGTAAAAAAAGGGAAGCAAATACTTTGCTTCCCCAAAACTTGACTATTTTATGAATAACAACGGATCGCCCGGGTTTACATGCCCGTATTCCTTGGCGCTAATTTCCGCATAATCGGCAGTGTTGGAGACGAGGACGGATGTCGTTACATCGTATCCGGCGCTGTGGATCGCTTCGAGATCGAACTCGACCAGCTTGTCGCCTTTTTTGACGGTGTCTCCTTCCTTAACAAAAGCGGTGAAATGCTCACCCTTTAATTTGACGGTGTTAATGCCGATGTGAATCAGGATTTCGACGCCTTCTTGCGAAATCATGCCGATGGCGTGTTTCGTTTTGAACACCGTGTGCACGGTTCCGGAGAAAGGGGCGTAAGCGGCGCCGGCCGTTGGGATGATCGCCGCGCCTTTACCCATCGCTCCGCTGGAGAAAGCTTCATCCTGCACTTCGGTTAACGGAATCCACTCGCCATCCAATGGACTGAAAACAGTCATTTCACTCGTTCCTTGCTCCTTTTGGGCAGAGGCGTCCGCCGCATGGCGCCCGCTATCGGCTTGAGCCGGAGCGGCGTTTTTATATCCGAACAGATAAGTTAAGATAAAACCGCCGACAAAAGCCACAACTATGGAAATCAGAAGTCCGATGAACCCCTTGTCCACGCCTTCCGGGCCGATAAACATCGGGATGCCAAAGACACCGCCTCCCGCAATACTGTAGTAATTATTGGTACCGAACATGCCCGCGACGGCGCCGCCGAGACCACCGGCGATGGAGGCCAGGATAAAAGGCTTTTTCGTCGGCAGAGTAACGCCGTAAATGGCCGGTTCCGTAATCCCCATAAACCCGGCAATCGTTGCCGAGGTGGCGATTGGTTTCAGACGTTTGTCTTTCGTTTTCAAAGCAATAGCGAATGTGGCTCCCGTCTGGGCGAAGATGGTGCAAAACAGCATGCCGTTGATCGGATCGAATCCTTTGTTCATGATGTTATTGATCAGAATCGGAATAAACGCCCAGTGCAGCCCGAAGATGATGATGGATTGCCAGAATCCGGCCAGCAGGAGGCCGGCGATGAGCGGGCTCAAACCATAAACCCACAAGCTGCCGGCAGCCAGCTGGTCGCTGACAAACGTAGACACGGGTCCGACGGCCAGAAAGACAACCGGCGTGACGATAATTAAAGTTAACAGCGGTACAAAAAACAATTTCATCGATGAAGGCATATACTTGTTGATAAACCTTTCGACAACTGCCGCCAAATAAGCCCCGATAATAATCGGAATGACCGATGAAGTGTAATTGAGCAGAACCACCGGTATATTCAAGAAGGTTAATGCCGTGCCTTCATTAAATGCCGCAACCATGGTCGGGTATACGAGAGCGCCCCCGATCAACGCCGACAAGTAAGGATTTCCGCCGAATTTCTTGCCTGCTGAGAAGCCGAGAAAGATCGGGAAGAAATAAAACAAAGCATCGGCTGTCGCATACAAAATTTTGTAGGTGCCCATGTCCGCGGTCAACCAATGGAAAGTCACGAACAAGGAGAGCAGACCTTTAAGGATACCAACCGCCGCCAGCACGCCAACCACCGGCATGAACACACCCGAGATAATATCGACAAAACGGCTGAATAAATTTCCTTTCTTTTCTTCTTCGACAGGTTCGGAATCCGCCGATATTCCCGGAAATTTCGTCAACTCGGCGTAGACTTTGGGCACATCATTGCCGATAACGACCTGGAATTGTCCGCCGCTGTCAAGGGCGGTGATAACCCCGTCGATCTGTTTGACCTGTTCCTTATTTGGCAGGGAACTGTCTTTAAGCTTGAAGCGCAAACGGGTCATGCAGTGGATGACGCTGTTTACGTTGTCCGCTCCGCCAACCGCTTTGAGAACCTCTTTTGCTGTTTTTTCGTAATTCACTTTGCTCACTCCTTGTCATAATGATGCTTACCCGAACTGTATGCGCTTCCCATGAGATAAAAAAAGGAAGCGCTTTATTTGCGTTTGCCGATGACAACGACATCTTTATCAAAACGATGCAGCGGAATCACGGTTTTCCCATCCTTGGTGACAACCTCCGTAACGGCAAATCTTCTCTTTTCCAGATCAATCGTTGTAAAAGCATAGCCGCTAACGTCCATATTTAAGCGGACCTTGGTGTTCACCGGGATATACAAAACGATCGTTTCGTCATCCGCGGCGGCGCGTATTTCCGCAGTGTCATTCAGTACGATGCCGGCCGGCGGGAGACCTGCCAGGTTATAGCTTTCGAACAGGTATTTGATAAAAGAGTAATCCCAGGCGCCTTCAAACCGCAGCGCATCTCTCCAGTCATATGGAGCGTCAAAGCCTTCGCCTTCGACGATGCCGAACTTTTTGCCTCGTTTATGCCAGCTCCAGATTCCGTGCGCGCCGTAGGTGATTCCTGCGCCACCGCCAGCCAGCAAGCTTTGCCAAGCGGCTTTTCTGGCATCGAACGTGGAGTACCTGCCGTACACGTTGCGGCTGTAGCTGATTTGTTCATAACAGGGCTCGCCGTTAATGACGGGGCGCGTTTGCGGACGCGTGTAAAAATGACCGGCGATTTCATGGGCCATATATTGAAATTGCGAGTTATGCCCGGATTGATACATATAAAAATCCAGTCCGTCATGATTTTCGAACTCTTCCGGCAGATCTCTTAATCTGCCTTGAATATGCAATGTTTTTAAGCTTTCCGGGCTAATGGTTTGCACCACTTCAAGCGCTTTCATATAATACGCGTTGGCCCGCTCGCTTGGGAAGTCGGTATCACCGCTGATCAAGTAGATCGGATTGAATTTGGAGAAACGCTTTACGGCATAACTGACGTAAGGCTCGACGCAGTCTAGCGGCATTTTATTGCCTTTCTGGAACATCTCTGCCCAGGTGTCCGGCACATAATTGCACCACAGGAGCACCAAAGCCGGAATGAATCCGCGCTCCACGGCCATGTCCAGCATTTGTTCGGCCCGGTCGAAATATTCCTCATTCAAGCTGCGGTAATCGTACGAACCGTCTTCCTTCAATAAAAAGGGATCGATCCGGATCTCCGACTCGCTCGCATCCCATTGCCGCAGAATGTTGATTTGCAGCACGTTGAAGCCTTGCATTTTCCGAAAATCCAAATATTCTGCCCACTCTTCCAAAGAGGCGTTGGTGAATATGCTCCATACCGTGTCCGCTAAATAGAAAAATGGCTTTTCGTTTAACGTGAGTGTTCTCCGGTTTTTAGCTATGGATACGTTCACCTTAAATCACCTACCCTTTCTTCACACTAAAAGAAAATAATAGTTTATTAATTTTATATAAACTATTATCAATGAAACAGCTATTTAACTAAAATAATCCGCTTTCAATTTGAATATTAGCATCAGTGAGGGAATTAGTCAAATTATTTTTTATAAAAAGAAAATTAAGTTTAGTTAAGTTTAAGTCGTAAACTTTCGTGTATAATAGTGTTATAATTTACACAGTCTTTGAAGCAGGAGTGGTATTCATGAAAATAGATGACATTGCCAGACTCGCGGGGGTTTCCAAAGCCGCCGTTTCCCTGGCGCTCAACAACAAAGCCGGTGTCAGTGAAGCGACACGCCAGCATATCCTGGAAATTTCCAGGGCCAACGGCTACACCCCGCGGACGTTTAAAACCAATAAAGCCTCGGCCAAAAACAGCTCCGTGATGCGATTTATCGCCTGCAAAAATGTGGATATCGTCACCGAGCATTACGAGTCCCAGCCGTTTTTCAGCGAACTCATTCATCATTTAACGTCCTATGCCGGAGAACAAGGCCACACGCTGATTATTTCTTCTATCCCGATCCAAAGCTTGAAAGAAGAAATCCAGCAGCTCGAACATGAGCAGCCCTCGGCGGGGATTTTGCTGCTCGGCACGAATTTATCGGCGCAGATGATCGAAAGCGTTTTATCCATTCATCCGAATCTGGTCATCCTGGACACTTGCTTCGAGCATATCGATGCGAGTTTCGTTGCGATCAACAACTATCTTGGAGGTTATCAGGCGGGGAAACATCTTATCTCTTTGGGGCACCAAAGCATTGGTTACATCGAGTCCGAGGTGCGAATCTTTAACTTCGTCAAACGCAAGGAAGGATTTATGGCCGCGTTAAAAGAGGAGAATTTGGAGATCGATGAGCAGCTGACCTTTGCGATGAACCCGATGTCGCTGTTGTCGCAGGACGCTTTTAAAACAGCCGTGGAGAACATGAAGCATTTGCCTTCGGTTATATTTTGCGAAAATGATTACATGGCCATCAGCGCCATCAAAACGTTCCAGGAACTGAACATTAAGGTGCCCGAGCAGGTGGCGGTCATGGGGTTTGACAATATCCGTGAGGCCAAGGTGATCAGTCCCGAGTTAACGACGATCCATGTTAAAAAAGACATCATGGCCAAAACGGCGATGGACATGTTGCTGCGCAAGGTCGGCGGCCGGAAAGAGCAGAATGTGCAAATTCTGGTCAACACGGAAGTGATTGAGCGGGGGTCCTGCCGGGCCTAAAACGGGGGGCGGGGAGAGCGGTTAAATGTTTCCGGCCGGCAGTCTCTCCCGGTTTAAAGGCAGTTTAAGTCGTTTGGCGTTCAACCAGTTGAAAGCTTAAGGGGGACGGCTCCAAGGACTCGTCGCCAATGATGTTCCATATCCAATAAAAGGCGTTTTGCGCCTGCTCCTTGATCGGATTGTGAATGGTGGTTATGCCCAAGGACGCAGACAACTCCGTATCGTCAAAGCCGATAATAGCCAGCTGCTGCGGGATCGTCAGATTTTGGCGGCGGGCTTCGTTTAATATACCTGCGGCCGCGTAATCATTGGCGCAGAGGACGGCTTCGGGAGCTTCATTCATGGCGGCGAGCGAGCGCCAGGCTTGTTCGCCGTCAAGCATGCCATAAACCTCGTAACGGTACCAATCGCGTCTTACCGGCAGGCCGCGTTGTTCCATGACGGCTTCAAACGCCAGCCTGCGGCTTTTGGTATTCAAGCTGTTGGGTCTGCCGAAAACGTTGGCGATGCGCGTATACCCCTTGGCCAGCAGGTGCTCCAGCCCAAGCCGGTAACCTTCGCCCTGATCCATCGCCACGGAAGGGATCTGGCCTGCCCGCATACGCTGCCAGGAAATGATCGGCCCGTAGCGGCAGTAAGCGGACAGTTTTCCGGGGTCATTCACGCAAGTCATGATTAACAAGCCATCCACCCGTTTGCTCCGCAAATCCTCAAACGCCTGCAGTTCCTTCTCTTTATCCCCTTGCGAAGTATAAATAATCGTTTGAAATCCGCATCCCAAAGCAGCTTGTATAAAATGATTCAAAAAGGAAATGGTAGTTTCGTGCAGGACTGCGATGACGATCCCGATTTGCTGGGTTTGGCCTTTCGATAGCGCCACGGCGTTCCGGTTGGGAGCGTAGTCGAGCTGCTTCATAATCTGCAAAATTTTCTCCCGCGTTTCCGGGTTCACATTCGGCGAATTATTGATGACCCGTGACACCGTTGCCCGGGAATATCCGGATAACCTCATGATCTGTTCAAACTTTGACATGCAAATGTCCCTTTCCGAAAAGTTAAAGTTGACATGTAACCCGTTCCAACATTTAGGCTAAAAGTGTGAGTTCAAAAAGTCAGGTTTTTAGCACCGAGAAGGTTGGATGAAGCCAGGGACTGAGTAGCGGAGCGTACGTTTTGGGTACGTGAGCAACGGAAGGCCCGGCTGAATTCAAGATTCGATGCCGAATATGCCCCATGTTCTTGCTACGTGATCAAAAGATGACTTTTTGAACAACCTCTTTTGCATCCAGTGTAGCACAAATTGATGGAAAGATAGGAGTGTGGCAAATGAGTAACAGCAACAGCAAGGCCGTGGGCGAAATCCGTTTTCCGGAAGGTTTCTTATGGGGAGGCGCTGTCGCGGCCAACCAACTGGAGGGCGCCTATAACGAAGACGGCAAAGGTTTATCCGTGCAGGACGTGACTCCCAAAGGGCTGTTCGGGCCGGTAACGGAAGCTCCGACACCGGACAATATGAAGCTGGTGGGCATTGATTTTTACCATCGTTACAAGGAAGACATCAAGCTGTTTGCGGAAATGGGGTTTAAAGTGTTTCGCACCTCAATCGCCTGGTCGCGGATTTTCCCGAAAGGCGATGAGACGGAACCGAATGAAAAAGGGCTGCAATTTTACGACGATTTGTTTGATGAATGCCTGAAGTACGGGATTGAGCCGCTGGTCACTTTGTCCCATTATGAAACGCCGCTGCATCTGTCGAAGGAATACGACGGCTGGGTCAACCGGAAGCTGGTCGATTTCTATAAGCGTTATGCCGCCACGGTATTTAAGCGCTACAAAGGAAAGGTGAAATACTGGCTGACCTTTAATGAAATCAACTCCATTCTGGAAGCGCCGTTTATGAGCGGGGGCATCTACACGCCCAAAGACAAGCTCAGCAAGCAGGATCTTTACCAAGCCGTGCATCATGAGCTTGTGGCCAGCGCTTCCGCGGTTAAACTATGCCACGAGATCGATCCGGAGGCCAAAATCGGCTGTATGATCCTGAGCATGCCCACTTATCCGCTTACGCCTAATCCGGACGACGTGGTTAAAGTGATGGAGTTTGAACACCGGAACTATTTCTTCGGGGATGTACACGCCAGAGGCGCCTACCCGGGTTATATGAAACGTTTCTTTAGAGAGAACGGAATCGAAATCAAATTCGAGCCCGGTGACGAAGAAATACTGCGGCATACCGTTGATTTTATTTCCTTCAGCTACTATATGAGCGTGTGCCAAACGGCCGATCCGGAGAAACTCGCCGCCGGCGAAGGGAATATCCTCGGCGGGATTCCCAATCCGTATCTGAAATCCAGCGAATGGGGCTGGCAGATCGATCCGCAAGGGCTGCGTATTGTCCTGAACGCTTTCTACGACCGCTATCAAAAACCGCTGTTTATCGTAGAAAACGGGCTGGGTGCGGTCGATGAGCTGATCGTAAACGAAGCAGGGGAGAAAACGGTTGAAGACGGCTACCGCATTCAGTATTTGAACGATCACCTCGTACAGGTGGCGGAAGCCATTGCGGATGGCGTGGAAGTGATGGGATATACGTCCTGGGGCTGCATCGACCTGGTCAGCGCCTCGACGGCCCAGCTTAAGAAGCGTTACGGCTTCATTTACGTCGACCGCCATGACGACGGCTCCGGCACTTTGGAGCGTTACCGCAAAAAGTCCTTCCATTGGTATAAAGAAGTAATTGCAACCAACGGAAAAAGTCTAAAGCGCTAAGGCATACAGCCAACTAATACGTAATGAAGCGTGCCTCCCGTAAAAAGGTGGCACGCTTCATTTTTTTTGCGGTTGATAAGCACTGAAAAATATAAACATAGCATGAAAGTATAAAAATACGGAAATATAGCACGGATAAATCAAGAAAATTAAACTTAATTGTACTATAATTGGTTGTGCTTACAATATGTTTGGGTGAAGGAGGCTTCCTTTTTTGAGAAGAACATTTAGCAATCCGATACTGCCGGGATTTTATCCCGACCCTTCGGCGATCCGAGTTGGCAAGGATTATTACCTGGTGACCTCAAGTTTTGAATTTTTCCCCGGCGTGCCGATTTTTCACAGCAAGGATCTGGTCAACTGGCGTCAACTGGGTCATGTGCTGGATCGTCCGTCCCAGCTCAATCTGGATCAAATCCGCCCGTCCATGGGGATCTGGGCGCCGACTTTGCGATATCACCAGGGTGTCTTTTATATGATCACGACTTACGTCGATACCGATAAGAAACAGCATAATTTCTATGTAACGGCAACCGACCCGGCCGGGGACTGGTCCGATCCCGTATGGCTGGAGGATGCCCCGGGGATTGATCCTTCCCTGTTCTTCGATGATGACGGGAAGGTGTACTACACCGGCAACCGCGTTCCGCCCGAAGGTCAGGACTATCCGAAGCATATGGATATCTGGCTGCAGGAAATCGATCTGCAAGCGGGAAAGCTGGTTGGGCCAAAGCACAGTATCTGGCAAGGGGCTCTTAAGGTGGGCCATGCGCAAGAGGGGCCTCATGTTTATAAAATCGGCGGCTGGTATTATGTGCTGATTGCCGAAGGCGGCACCGGGCACACCCATGCGGTTACGATTGCCAGAAGCCGGAGCGTAACGGGCCCCTACGAGGGAAATAAGGCCAACCCGATACTGACGCATCGTCATCTGGGGAGAAGCTTTCCGATTGTCAACGTCGGTCACGCGGAACTTGTGGAAACCCAGTATGGAGACTGGTGGATGTTCTGTCTGGCTTCCCGAACCTGCGGGGGATATTTCCGCAACCTGGGAAGGGAAACGTTTCTGACGCCGGTAAGTTGGGAGAATGAATGGCCGGTGGTGAACCCGGGCAAAGGGATGCTTGAATTCAAGGCGGCGGCGCCGGATTTGCCGGAGACGAAATGGCCTCAGCCGCCGGCGCGCGACGATTTTGAAGCCGGCGCGCTTGCGCCGATGTGGAACTTCTTGCGGACGCCGCGCGGCGAGTTCTGGAGCCTTGCCGATCATCCCGGCTATCTGCGGCTCCGCCTTAAGCCGGAGCGGCTTTCGGACCTGGCCAACCCAGCGTATTTGGGACGTCGCCAGCAGCATCTGAGCTTCAGAGCGGCGGCGGACATGGCCTTCCGTCCCGGGGCTGAAGGCGAAGTCGCCGGCTTGGTGCTGCTGCAGAATGCGGACTATCATTTCCGGTACGAGCTGGGTTTGGAATCGGAAGAACAGGCGCTTCGCCTGACCGAACGCCGCGGCGGCGAGGAGAAGCTGCTCGCTTCTGCGCCTTATACGTCGGGAAAGGTGCAGCTAAAGGTTGAAGCAAGAGGGCAGGAGTACAGCTTTTATTACCGGGGCGATGAAACGGAGAAATGGACGATCCTGCTCGAAGGAGCCGATGGAAGAGTGCTCAGCACGGATTTGGCCGGCGGTTTTACCGGGGCTTATATTGGCATGTACGCCAGCTCTCAGGGCGCGGAAAGCTCCCGGTATGCCGACTTTGACTGGTTCAGCTATGAAGAGCTGGACAAAGCGGAGGAGGAATGCTGATATGACAAACGATATGAATGGTCATGAGTATCCGCTGCCCGAGCTGCCGTCTATCCCTGAACGCATTTTTACCGTAACGGATTACGGGGCGGAAGGGGACGGACTGGCGCTGTGCACCTCCGCCATTCAGGCGGCATTGGACGACTGCGCCGCCGCGGGCGGCGGCAAGGTGGTTATCCCGCCCGGCATTTGGCGGACAGGACCGCTGACGCTGCGCAGCCGGATCAATCTATGCGCCGAACGGGGAGCGCTGGTGCTGTTTGACCCCGATTTCACGCTGTATCCCCTGGTTTCTTCCCATTACGAGGGCAACTCCGGCTGGCGCTGCCAGGCTCCGCTGGACGGCGAGGGACTAAGCGATGTGGCCATCACGGGCGAAGGAATCTTCGACGGAAGCGGCGAGGGCTGGAGACCGGTGAAGCGCTTCAAGATGACCGAGCAGCAATGGAATCGCCTGATTGCCTCCGGCGGAACGGTGGACCCGCAGAGTGAAATGTGGTGGCCTTCCCGCGAGGCGCTGGAGGGGGAGAGCCTTCTCCGGAGACTGCGGGAGGAGGGGGAGACGAGCCGGGAAGCCTATATGGCTGCCCGCGACTACCTTCGTCCGGTACTGCTAAGCTTGCGGGGCTGCCGGAGAGTGCTGCTGGACGGGCCAACCTTCCAGAATTCGCCGGCATGGTGCCTGCATCCCCGAGGCTGCGAGCAAATTACCGTACGGAATGTCCAGGTGCGAAATCCGTGGTATTCACAGAATGGGGACGGCCTGGACCTGGAGTCCTGTTCGCACGCTCTTGTCGAGCACTGCAGCTTTGATGTGGGGGATGACGCCATTTGCCTGAAGTCGGGCAAGGATGAAGAGGGACGCAGGCTGGGCCTGCCCAGCCAGTATATCACCATCCGTCAATGCACGGTGTATCACGGTCATGGCGGCGTGGTGATTGGCAGTGAGATGTCCGGAGGTGTCCATGCGGTCAGGGTCCATGACTGTACATTTATCGGCACGGATATCGGGCTGCGCTTTAAAAGCGCCCGGGGAAGAGGCGGGGTGGTCGAGGACATTGTGATGGAGAATATCCGAATGAGCGGCATTGTGCATGAGGCCGTGTCTTTTCATATGTTCTACGCGGGAGTTGAAGGCTCGGAAGGCTACGAAGAGCAGCCGCTTCCGGTGAGCGAGGAGACCCCCGTATTCCGGAATATCCGGCTAAGCAATCTGGTTTGCCGGGGAGCGGCCACTGCACTGCTCGTCAACGGGCTGCCGGAAATGCCGCTGGCCGGTTTGACCGTCAGGAATTTCCGCGCGAAGAGCGAGCGCGGCATAATTTTGCGCAACGCCGCCGATTTGGTTCTGGACGATGTTGTATTGCAAACCACGGAGCAGGAGCAGCCCAAGGTGCTGGCTCATCGCTGCGGCGAGATCCGGATAATCCGTTCGGGCGATCTCGCTGTCGCGACAGAGTAAGGAGCCGCCCGCGCTAACTCGCGTTATTCCTTCGGGCCCGAGCCGGACGAAGCACGGGACTGGGCCTCCTTCCGGTATTGAAGCGGTGTAAGTCCGGTTGACTTCTTAAAGGTTTTATTAAAGTGGGACAGATGCTCAAATCCGACTGCGGCGGCGATTTCCTGGATTTTGGCGGAGGACCCGGCGAGCATCCGTTCCGCTTCCCTGACGCGAAGATGGACGATATATTCACGGAAGTGGAAGCCTGTGAACCGATAGAAGATTCGGCTTAAGTAGGACGGACTAATAAAAAAATGCTTGGCCGTTGCCTCTATGGTGAGAGCCTCGCGGTAACGGGCGCGAATATAGGTGGCTACATCGGTCACCAGTTCATGCAGCGGATGATTCCGCTCGCCGGCCTGGGGGGAGCCCCCAGAACGCTGCAGCAAAATCATCAGCTCGGTCAGCAAAGCGATGACGCAGCTTTCGTAGTAGGGCTTGCCCAGCCGGCATTCTTCCAGCATCCGGTCCAGGAGATTCTCCGCATCATCCTGTTCGCGTAAGGTCAGTCTGAACAAGCGGTATCCCCGGCCATGAAACCATGCGGATTCATCGCGCAGGGCGTGCGGAAGCAGCGTGGGATCATAATGGATCAGAATCCGCTCGAATTCGGCGATTTCGGAGCTTGCGGTGGAGTGAAGCTCCCCGCCGGGAATCAGGATGAGCTCTCCCTTGTGGACAGTGATTACCCGATTGTCCACAAAATAGACCCGTTCCCCTTCCGACAGATAATAAAGCTCCATCCATTTGTGGCTGTGGGGACGCGGCATGGCGGTAGCGCCCTTGCGCATCATATGCTGAATACTGAAGCGCCCTTGTTCGATATGATATTTGGGATTCGGACCCGTTACGTTTACCATGATCTGCCTCTTTTCTTTGAACACATCTATAAGAGGTTGTTCAAAAAGTCGTCTTCCCATGACGAAGTAGTTCAGGGAGCGGAATCGACGTCGAATCTTGAATTCAGCCGGGCCTTCCGTTGCTCACGTAGATCTGTCTACGCTCCGCTACTCAGTCCCTAGCTTCATCCAACCTTCTCGGTCCTAGAAATCCGACTTTTTGAACACGCATCTATAAAATTAATACCTTGAAATATGAAAGGAGTCAAACATGCTGTTTACAGTTTCCAAGCATGGCGATGAAGGTTACGGCAGCTTGCAGGAGGCGTTGGCTTCCGTTTTGCGGAAATACAAGCCGGAGGTTCAAAAAGTCGTCGAGGGGAGAAGCTGATCATGTTCACATTGGAGCAACATATGAAAAGATGGGCCGATACTGCTCCGCACAAACTGGCCTTTCGTCAGGACATTCCCTTTGAAGAGTGGCGGGCCGGGCTTGCCGCAAGCTTTGCGGCCCGGCTCGGCGGGTTCCCCGAATTGCCGGCGGAGCTTGAGCCGGCAAGGCTTGAACGCGTATCTTGCCCCGGCTACGTACGGGAACGTGTGGAAATCACGACCTTTGAGGGAATGCGCATGGCGGTGTATCTGCTGCTCCCGGAGCGTCCGCTGGCTGCGCCCGCGCCGGCGGTCATCGCCGTCCACGGGCATGGCTACGGGAGCAGGGAGATTGTCGGTCTGATGCCGGACGGAGCCGAACGAACAGGGCCTCCCGGCTTGCATAAAGATTTTGCCGTATCGCTGGTGAAGCAGGGCTTTGTCGTCGCGGCTCCGGAGGCGCTTGGCTTCGGCGACAGACGGCTCGCGGAGGATCGGGCCAGCGGGGATGCAGCCCGGAATTCCTGCTTTCGCCTGTCCTCGGCGCTGCTGCTGGCCGGACAAACGATGGCCGGCTTTCGCATCTATGAAACCATGAGGACGCTGGACTACCTGCGGACCCGCAAAGAAGTGGCGCCAGAGCGCATCGGAATTATGGGGATCTCGGGAGGAGGGCTGGTGGCGGGCTTCACGGCCGCGCTGGATGAACGGCTCGCTTGTGCGGTTGTGAGCGGTTATGCGGGCACTTTTGCAACCAGCATCCTGACCCGGAACCATTGCCTCGATAATTACATCCCGGGAATCTTGCTGGACGCGGAAATGCCCGATTTGCTTGGTTTGATCGCTCCGCGCAGTCTGTTTCTGGAATCGGGAAACACCGATCACCTATTTGGCCCGGAAGGAGCAAGGCAAGCTCTGGATCGGCTGAAGCTGATCTATGAGGCTGCAGGCGGCGCCGGGCGGGTGGAGGCGGACTTTTTCACCGGAGGGCATGAAATTAACGGGGAGCCGGCGTTTGCCTGGCTGCGGGAGCGGTTGGCGGATGAACGCCGTCATGTTTAGTATGGCTGACGAGCGGGAGGAGGAATTGAGATATCGGATTTGAAGAAGCGGCGAAACCGGCCGCGGTATGTAAAAAACCGTTAAAACCCTTGATCTCACAAGGCTTTAACGGTCGTTAATTCTTTTTTGCGTTGTCTGCGATTTATAATCCCCATTTGCTTAAGTCAAATCATTTCTAAGTTCCGGCCGGCCAACGCGAGCCGGTTCTTTTTAAGGCGCCGCCCCAGGCCGCTGCGGCTGCTGCGGAGCCGGCATCTGTGCGTTAAGCACGCAGGGAGCGGCGTCTATCGTTTTTTTGACGTTGCGTTTGCGGTTGTTCCTGTAAACGGTGTGAACGTCATGGCGGCTTGAAATGCATGCATAGGCGATTTCAACCCGGAAGCTGATGGTTAGATGAACAGAGATCTAGAAACGATTACCAACAGGATGAACAGCACGAGAATAACGCCAACGCTGGTAAATCCGAAACCTGCACAGCTAAATGAGCTCATTGTTCGCCACCTCCTTTGTTCTGCTACAACACCAATATATTGAGCGTAGACCAATTTGGATTGGACGAATGTAACGATTCTCATCATCGTCTAATTTTTCTTCGTAACGATACATATGCCTGGAACATAAATTAGGGATAAAACAGGCGAACCCAATGGGAGGATTTACAATGACAAGCTTGGAAGGCGGCAACCCGCAAGACCCTGCCGAAGGTTCCGGTCCGAATCATCGGACGGTGGCGGTGATCGGGGAGGGGGTGCTCGCTGAGATGGTGTATAACCAGCTATCCGCGCTGTATAAGACCGTATGGAAAAACGAACGAAGCGATAGTAATGAATGGATTGCCGGGTTGGCGGAGGAGACGGAGCTTACCGTATGGATTCGCGATGACGGAAATTCGGCGGCGGATTTTAAGGAGGAAGAAGCGCTGCAGCAAAAAGGCGCCCCTTGGCTGCGCATCCTTACCTCCGGGAATGAGGTTGTAGTCGGACCTTTGGTTGGACCGGAGACTGGAGGGTGTTATAGGTGTGCGGACCAGCGGCGGGAGATTGCCGGACGAGACGGCGGCGATGTTATGGCCTCGCTGTTTTCGCTTCTTGCGCCGGGGGAAATTCCAAGTAATGAGCCTCCTTCTTGTTCGGGGCTTGCGCATGCGGCGCACATTGCCGTTAACGAGTGCCTCCTTTATCTTAACGGGAAAAAAGCGCGTTCGGAAGATCATCTGTATATCGTTAATCTAGAGACGCTGGAAAGCTCGCTGCATTTTGTCCTGCCGGATCCGTTGTGCGAAGTATGCGGACAACTTTCCGCTGATTCTGCTTTGTCGGCGCGGATCGGACTTGCGCCAAGGCCAAAAATAGCCGCAAACGGTTACCGGTCCCGCGGCATCGATGATTTAAAGGACGCGCTTATTCATGATTATTTGGATCCCCGTACGGGCGTGTTTAACAAAGCGACGATTGACCTGTTTTCCCCGTTTGCCGGGGTATATGTGAATATGCCTTCGTGGATGACGGGAGACGAGGTCTCGGGGGGGCGCAGTCATTGTTTTGCGGAAAGCGGGCTGACCGCCATTTTGGAGGGATTGGAGCGGCGCTGCGGTTTCGTTTTGCGGGGCAAACGCACGATGGTACGGGAGAGCTATAACCGAATTGCCGGCGAAGCTCTCGACCCTGCTACAGTGGGGTTATATAAGCCGGAACAGTATGCGCAGCCGGATTTTCCGTTCGAACCGTTTGACCGAGACCGCGTTATGAATTGGGTTTGGGGTTATTCTTTTTTGCGGCGGCAAACCATATTGGTTCCGGAGTGTCTGGCCTATTACAGCTGGAGCTACAGCGAGAGCTTTGTTGAGGAAGGATCAAACGGCTGCGCTTTGGGCGGAAGTTTGGAGGAGGCCGTTTTGTACGGGATTTTGGAGGTGGTTGAGCGCGACGCGTTCCTCATCGCCTGGTATGGACAATTGCCCGTCCCGCGGCTGGACCTAGGCTCTGCGGACGACCCTGAACTCAGGTTGATGATCGAAAGGTTTAAAACGGTGGCCGGGTATGAAGTTTATTTGTTTGACATTACGATGGAAAACCGGATACCGGTCATTTTGGCCTTGGCGAAAAGCAATGGGCCCGGAAAAATGAATCTGCTCTGTGCGGCGGGTTCCCATCTTGACCCGGCAAAGGCGGCGAAAAGCGCTGTGCATGAGCTGGGCGGGCTGGTTGTTGTGCTTAACGAGAAATTTGCGGAGCGGCAAGACGAGTTGCGGGACATGTTCCATGACCCTGATCTGGTTCTGCAGATGGAGGATCATGCTTTGCTGAACGGTTTGCCTCAAGCGGAGGAAAGGTTTGATTTTTTGCTGGATGGCCGGGGGCCGCTGCGGACGTTTGCGGAACAATTTATTCGCAAGGCAAGCCATCCTGATCTGACGGAAGATCTGAAGGATATCCTGCAAATATTCGAACGGCTGAATCTCGAAGTGATTGTGATCGACCAGACCTCTCCGGAAATTTCACGCCATCATTTGCACTGCGTCAAAGTGTTGATCCCGGGCATGCTGCCGATAACGTTCGGACATCAGCTCACCCGGCTGCACGGGCTGGAACGGGTGTTAAGGATACCGGCGGAGCTTGGATATGCGGAGGAACCGTTAACGCTGGAACAACTCAACCCGCATCCTCATCCTTTTGTTTAATCCAAGGAGGAATGAAAAATTGAGCCCACATCGGTTTCAAACAGAATGGCCGCATGACATTTTGGCCGTTGGTTCCGGATCGGTTTTCTTTTCGCTGCTGTCCGCTTTGAATGAGTCCGGGTTCAGCGAAATCAACCTGTGTATGACTAGTTCGGCGCAGGGCGACCGGCAGCGGCTGGCGGAATGGCTGGGCCAAACCCGCAAAGCGGCTCCCGAGGCGAAGGTGAGGGAAGTCGCATTGGGGCGGGAAGACGCTGATGGCTGGAGGGAGGTCGTACGGCCATATCAAATGATCCTCTATGCCTCGCAGGAAGGGAATCCCGGGGAACTGCTGCGGCTTGGGCAGGCTTGCCGGGAAGAGAATAAGGCGCTGCTGCCCGCTGTCTGCTTGCATCAAACAGGGGTGGCGGGCCCGCTCGTACAACCCGGCCTGGAAGGAGACGGGCTGGATGGAGGCTGGGAGTCGGCTTGGCGCCGGCTGCACATGGCTGCTTTTTGCCAGGGTCCGGAGCGGCAGCCGGTTTCATCGGCAGCCGGCGCGTTGCTCGCCAACGTGCTTGTATCCCGGCTGCTGAAATACGCTGCCGGAGAGAGCGAAGCGGGGGATGGTGCTTCGCTTTATCTGCTTAATTTGGAGACGCTGGAAGGGAGTTGGCATGTTTTTCTCCCCCATCCGTTCGCGGCTGGCCGGAAGGAGATCGCCATCGAAAATCTGCAAAATTCCGGCCGGCGGTTCGAACAAAACGCTGATTGTAGTAGGTTGGATCAAATTTCTGAGCGGCGGCACGAACAAATGTCTGATCAGCGTCACGAGCAATTCCCTGACCGCAGGCTCGAACAAACCGCTGACGGCAGACTCGAACAAATCGCTGATGGCAGGCGCGTACAAACCACTAATGGCAGGCTCGAACAATCCACTGACGGCAGTACGCCGGATGGCTGGTTCGCTTATTTCAGCCGGTTAACCTCGGAGCAAACCGGAATTTTCCACACATGGGAGGAGGGAGCATTGAGTCAACTGCCGCTTGCCCAATGCCGAGTCCAGGCGGCCGATCCGTTGTCGGAGGGCCCGGCAAGCTTGCTTCCGGACATCGTTTGCGCCGGCCTGACGCATGTGGAAGCGCGCCGGGAAGCGGGACTGGCCGGGATCGAAGCTTATGTGTCGCGGCTGGCCGAGGCGCTTTTGGACGAAACAGGCGGATTCATCGGCATCGGTGCGGGGGAAACGGTAGAGGAGGCAATCCATCGGGGCTTGCAGGATTGTTTGAGCGAATCGTTTCGCAGGCGGACGTGCGGACAGACACGCGTGCAGGCGGGGGAGCGCGGGCAAGAGCGGAAGCAGGAGCAAGAGCTGGTGCAGGAGCAGGAGGAGGAGCTGGTGCAGGAGATGGTGCAGGTGCAGGCACAGGAGCAGGCACAGGCGGTCGAACGGGAGCAAGAGCAGACGAAGGAGCAAATGCACGAGCAGAGGCATAAGCAGACACGCGAGCAGGCGGAAGAGTGGACGAACGTGCTGAAGCAAGGGCGGACGAACGAACAGGGACACATGCAACTTCATGAGCGGACGAACGGGCGTGCACACATACAGCCGCTGGGGCAGATACCGTCCGCCGTTTGCGTTCGGTTGGGGAAAGTGGATGATAAGCGCTGTCGATACTACTTACAAGCCTTAAGCATCATGCAGGGTGAGCCGGTGATCGGCTTGGGAGAAGCTGTGTCCGGGTTTCCGGTGTTTTGGGTAGGTACGGGCGAGGCTTGGTACGGCGGTGTAGGTCTAAATGACACTTTTGCACTACGGAATGCCCTTCGCGCCGCTTTAGTGAAAGCGCAAAACACACAATATCCATCGGGCTCGGGGGGCCAGCCGGCCAACGTGGTGGAGATCCCCTCCCTGCAACTAAAACAGGATGCCTCCGTCCGCCTTGACATTGGTCGATTTGATGGAACGTTCGAGCCGGAAGTCTTGTCCGAAGCGCTGCAGGTTGTGAAAAGGAACGGGCAGCATCTTACCGCGTTAGATCTTGCCGTGGAGCCGTTCCTGAAAGAGCTGGCTGTGTTTGGCGTGTCGCTACGGGAGGGGGAAGCATCTTTTTGACCGAACCAACTGCAAAAGTGCATTTCATTTTCCGCAGAATTGCTCCTTTGAGCGTTTGAAATGCAAAAGTGCATCTAATTTGGGGCCATTTGATAAAAAAGTTAATTTTGACCGGGAATGAACTGCACTTTTGCATTTGAACCACCTGTTTCGAGGAATTTCGACGAAAATCGCATGCACTTTTGCATTTCGCAGGGCATTCCCGAGACATTCCGCAAGGCATTCAGCGAGGCATTCAGCGAGGCATTCCAAAGGGCGTTCCGCGAGGAACCCGCGGCCATTCCCCGGGTACTCCTCGGGGAATTTCGTGGCCGCGGTATGGTGCGGACGGTGCGTGGTCCGGGGCATGTTTGGATAGCTTTCAGAGTCCGGATTGGCCACGGGGATATTCGCTGAGACGGTGTTTGCTGCAGTCGTATTCGCTACAGCCGTTTTTTGCCGCAGTCGTATTTACTGCAGTCGTATTCGCTGCAGCCGTATTCGCTGCAGCCGTATGCCCACGGCCGTATACGCTACAGCCGTATTCCCGCGGCCGTATTCGCTACTCCACTTTAAACTGTGCCGCCGCCGCGGTCAGTTCTTTCGCCAGTCCGTCAATGGTTTGCACCATACCGGCGAGCTGTTGAACGGTTGCCGACTGCTCCGTCATCGTGGCCGAAACTTCCTCGACGGAAGCGGAGACCTCTTCGCCCGATGCCGAGAGGCTTTGGACGGAGCCGAGCACTTCGTCCTTATCGCTTTCCAAGCGGCCGACTTCTTCCGCCATCTGTTTGATCTGGCCGGTGATGTCGGTGATTTTTTCAAAGATCTCGTTAAAAGCTTGCCGCGTCTGGCCGACAAACTGGTCCTGCATGGCTGCGATATCTTTAATCTGGGCCACGCTTTGGTAGTTATCCTCCACAAAAGCGAGGTTTTCCTGAATAATGCCTTGAATATGAGCGGACTGCTGCGAGCTTTGCTCGGCCAGCTTGCGGATTTCCGCCGCCACGACGGCAAAGCCGCGGCCGTGTTCGCCGGCTCTCGCCGCTTCGATGGACGCGTTCAGCGCGAGCAGGTTGGTCTGTTTGGCAATTCCGGCGATCGCGTCCGTGATGCTGTTGATTTGCTCCGAGCTTTGTTGCAGGTTAGACGTCATTTCGGAAATCTTGTTCACCTGTTCTTCGTTCTGCTCGTTGATGCGGATCAATTCGTCCACCACAGCGTTGCTCGTATGGAACACGCCGACGATTTCCTCCGAACGGTCCTTGGCGGATTGGGCTTTGGAGCTCATCGACTCGAAGCTTTCCCCGAAACCGAAAAATTTGTTTACGATATGTTCGGTTTCCCGGGCTTGGGAGTCCATTGCCTTGGCGATTTCCTGCGAAGTGGCGGACGTTTCGCTGACGGATACGGCCGTTTGCTTCGAGGAAGCTTCCAGCTCCTTCGTGCTTGTCCCGAGCACCGCGATCGTTTTGTTCATATTTTGGATCAAGTCTTTGTTGCGGCCGACCATTTGGTTGAAGCTGCCCGCCAACGTTTTAAACTCGCCTTCATACCGGTCCTCGTCCGCGCTAACGGTGAGATCGCCGGAAGCCATCTGCCGGAACAATTGGGTTAATTGCGCGAGCGGCTTGGCGATATAACGGGACAGCAACAAGCCAAAGCCAACAGCCACGAGAATGATCACAAGGGTTAAAATAACGGTGTTGCGGAACATCTCCTTGATCGGCTGCTGAATGTCGTCCAAAGAATCGATAACCGAAACGGTTAAGTCGGGGCCCGGAATCCGGTTGATCCGCAGGTACTCGTTGTTCATTTCAAGACTGGATTTTTCGATTTCTTGACTGCCCGTATTTTTAACAGAACCGGCAAGCTCTGCAATGACTGTACCGATTCTTGAAGAGTCCAGGGAGTTATATAACACCGTTCCGCCGCGGCTGACGATTTCGATGCTGCCTTCCCGATTGATGGAAACTTCACCTAATGTGCTGAAAAAGAACTGGCTGTCGATCGTCGTTACGAAAACGCCCAGCACTTTGCCGTCCGAATCCTTGATCGGCTGGGCGAAGGCGAGCAGCAGGTTGCCTGTGCTTTTTGACACGATGGCATCGCTGATGTAAGGCTCCCCTTTGAGCGCTTCGCTAAAATATTCGCGATCCGACCGCGATTGTCCGATATTTTCCGCGTTCGTTCCGGCCACGATCGTACCCTTAGCATCCGTAAGCAAATAGGACTCGATGTCGCTGGTTCCTGCCAAACTGCTGTTCAGAATCCCGTTCGCTGGGTCCAGATAAGGATTGGCCGGCGAGAAAAATTGTTTATCCGAGAGTTCACCGGATTCTCTAAGCTTCAGCAGGCTGCGGAACGTATTGTGCTGTGAGATGAGGAAGGTGGATTGCTGCTGCAATTGGACGGCCGTCGACAATCCGCCTCCCAGCCGGTCGGCCATGACGTTGATCTCGTCCTTGCTCTTGCGCAGCGCCAAACTGGACGCCTCCCGATAATTCAGGACGGAAGTCGCCAGCAAAGACGCGACCACCAATAAACAGACGAAAAAAGGTATTTTCACGCGCAATGAAACAGATTTCATTTTCCCGGTTATTCCCGAAGGCTTTTCCTTCACAACTCTTCAACTCCCTTATGCTTCTCTTTTCTATAGTTGCTAACGAAAAGATATATCGGTTGCGATGCAGGAGTTGTGAAGTGGAATTTTCATCCAGCGGTTTGTTTACATGACCGTAAAATATTCGGTGATGCCGGCGTAAATCGCTTCGGCGATTTTTTGCTGGCCGTTCCGGCTGATCAGCAGGGCGCGGTCTCCCGCATTGCTCAAAAAACCCATTTCGACGATGACGGCCGGCGATTCAACATGCTTCAGCAGGAAAAACGGTTTGCCGAGCTCGGGGATCGAAGCCCTGTCCAGGTTATAAAACCGTTCCAAGGCACTCTGAATGGAGGCGGCCAGCAGCGCGCTGCGCCCTTCGTTCTGGTGCAGGACAAGCGGTCCATGTTTCGATTTGTTGCGGCCCCAGTTCACATGCAGGCTAACGACGATGGAAGCGGGGAGCTGCGCACTGAGTTCCTTGCGTTGGGCGAGATCCCTCATATGGCGGGAACTGCTGCGCGACCAGCGGTTATCGTCGCTTAGCGCGTAGTCGCCTGTGCGGTTCAGAACCGCCCGGTATCCGTGGCTTCGCAGCACGACGTAGAGCCGGCGGCCGATCTCGAGGTTGATGTCTTTTTCCATAATATCTTCGTAAGAGGTTCCGCCGTCAATGCCGCCGTGTCCGGCATCGATCAGGATGACCGGCTCCGGAAAAGCGTGCCGAAGGTCTGTGTCTTCCGCAAAAGCGGGACTTCCGCATAAACCGAAGGCAAGGGAGACGACAAGCATAGCTGCCAGCGTGTACCGCGTCAAAATTTTCATGGTTCTCACCTTTCCAGGCCTTATTTCCTTTATAGATTGAGCTTTGGGCGTCTAAATCATGCATGAACTGCCCGGGAGCGGCGGGTTTAGAGAACGGTTCGCCGGAGCAAACTAAAGATAAGGCGAGCAAATGACGAAAAGGAGATAGTTAGCATGGCAAAAGGCGATGAACTGGTGAAATACATTACCGAAAAAGTCGTCGATTTCGTGGAGACCCCCCGGGAAGTCCGGCGGGAGCGTACCAAGCCGAAGGAACCGTGGACACGCCGCTGGTTCGGGATGATCCCGTTTTCGGTTTCTTTATGGGCGGGGCAGCTTCCGGTAAAACGGAAAAAGGAAAGGGAGCATTCCCGTTCCAGCGAGGGGTAAATCTCGTGTGAACATTAAAGAACCGCCGAGGAAATTTCTTCGGCGGTTCTACTCGTTTAACCGGAATAAGCGATAAATTTGCCCGGCTTTGACTCGAGCAGAGCATCCAAGGCGATGAGCCGGATCGAAGGGCCTTCGCCGGTTAGGACATATACGGAACCGTTTAGGGATGTTTCGCCAGGTACGGAATCGGTGCCGGAGGATGTGTTGTCCTGCCACGTTTGGTACCCAAATATCGGCATAGGAATCGAATAAGTGCGTTCCGGGCCCGCTGCGGCGAAGATCAGTTGTTTGCTGGATTGAAGCTTGCGGATAAACGTTTCCTGCTTGACCGAAAACGGACTGTCCGCCATCCACAGCAAATTGTCGTAAGGATTAAAGGCATCGGCGGTAAAAACGATCCGGCCGGGGGCCAGTTTCGCCTCACCGCTGCCTGCCGCGTGCTGGGGCGTTTTATAAAGGGCGGCCTGTCTGTCCCAGGTTTCAGCCGTTTCAGGCAGCCATTCACCGTCCGCGGCGTGAATGAAACGCGGCGATTCGCCATCCGGCAGGCGGACCATCCATTCGGCTAGGGCGGGGCCGGCATAGAGCGGCGTAACGCGGATTTGGCTGAGCTGGTCTGCGGTCAATTCTGCAGCCAGCTCGCTATTTTTCAGGGCAGCCTTCAGCAAGGAAGGGGCAAAAACGGTATTGGCGCCGAGCCCATATTCGACCAGCTTGTATTCGCCATCGGACGTGGCGGAAATGATCAGGTAACCGTTCGAGCGCGAATCGCCGCCGGATTCGCCGGGGATCACGGTGACCAGCCAGCTGTGCGTTCCCGGGCCAAGCGGCTCAATCACGGTTTTTGCGCCGCGCCAGGCGCTGAAAGGTTCGGTTTGTGCCAGCTTCCGTACGGCCTCCGCAGCAAAAAGGCGGAGCTGCTCGGGAGCGTGATCGGCCGTTTGAAGTCCGGTGGCCCACTCGGCAGCTGCGTCCGGACCGGAAGCGGCATAGCTAACGGCTTCTCCCGCTAGCGTAAGTCCGCCGGTGCAAGCCAGGCCGATGCTGCATAAGATTTTCATCGTAATCGATAGGTTTCGGGGGAGCTTTCCAAACATCGTTCGCCCTCCTATTTAGGGGATGAGTGAGTCAGCTTTGCGATTGCTTGTCCATTGTACCGGACCCGGGGCAAAAAGGTTGTTGCAACCTGTCGCGCTTAGGGTCTTTGTCCAGCTTCTATTTTTGCGGTCTTTTAGCGAGATCGGTCTATTTCTGGTCACCGCGGCGAACGCAGGTGAAAGATGCCGCAGCCCAAGGCGGATACGACAATTCTCGGCTCGTATTGCCAGCGGATTTCTTCCCGCCTCGCCTCGTATTGATTCCGCGCAGCCTGCTGCCGTTCCTCATCCGGTTCTTTGAGCAAATCCTTATAGTAAGCCTCGATAATCTCCAGCTCGTCCCGCAGGCGTTCCCTGGCCTGGATCGACCAGCCGTTGTCGTAGGTGCCGAGCAGTTCGGACAGCCTTGCTTCCAGCGCGGCCCGGCCCGCGTCCAAAGTGAGGTTTGTCGGCTCGATATGGACGTTTTCGGGAAGGCGCGGAGCGAGCGTGACGCCGGCTAACTTCTTCTCAAAAGCTTCGTCGATTTTTCCGTTTAGCAGCGAGATCCCGAAGAAATGGAGCTCCTCCCGCTTCATGTCACAGCAGAACTCGACTTTATAGCAGACACCGAGCCACGGCTCGTAGGCGGCCGGCAGCAGGGCCGTGCGCTGGCGCGGGCCCGGCTCCTCGAACAGATAGACGAAGCGGCCGCCGCGTTTGGCCGCTTCGAAGATTTGCTTAAGCCGCGAGCTGCCGAAGGTCAGCTCCTCGCGCTGAATGCGGCCCGGCCCCAGGACCGGCATTGGGCGTACGGGGCCGAAATAGCGGCCGAGGAGGCTGTCCTCCGGCGGTTGGCCAGGCTGGCCCGTTTGGCCCGGGCCGGGCTGCTGCTGCAGTCCAGCGCCGGTAACGCCGCCGGGGCCTGGTGCGTTTGCCGGAGCTGCGCCGGCGCCGCCAAGCCCGGGCGCAGCGCCTGCGGGTGCCGGACCGCTGCCGCTAAATCCGGCCGCAGCGCCCTTGCCGGTGTTCGGCGCGGCCGCCTTCCCGGCTTCGGCCTCCCGGTGCCGCTCGGGGTCGAAGATGAACGAAAACGACATCGTCTCCGGCTCGGCCCCGGTGCGTTCGATGAACCCCCAATAATACGGGCGGTTCGTCAAATCGCGGTCGGCACGGGGTGACAGCTTTACGGTGACGTGATAGGGCGATTTTTCTAAAAATTGGCATTCGGTCGCTTCAAGATACGTCATTACAAGCTTGCGGATTTGCTCGTTCGTCATCGTCATGCGGGTCAACCTCCCAACAGCTGCTTCAGATCGCCGCCTTCGTTTTCGCCGCCTGTAGCGTCCAGCTCGGATTTGATCGAATGAAACGTGCGGCCCAGCGATTCGACGCGGTTGGCGATCTCCTCGTCGCTTGCGGATTCGAGCATGATTTTATAGATGCTTTTTTCCAAGGAATGTTCCTTCTCAAACCGCTCCAAAATCACGTCAAGATCTCCGATCACCATTTCGAACATGTTGATCTTTTCATGCAGCAGGTTCACGATATACTCTTCAATCGTTCCTTTGGTGGACAGGTTGTAGATTTTGACGTCATTTTGCTGCCCCAGCCGGTGCACCCGGCCGATCCGCTGCTCCACCCGCATCGGATTCCACGGCAAGTCGAAGTTGATCATGTGATGACAGAACTGCAGGTTGATGCCTTCGCCGCCGGCTTCGGTGGCGATCATCACCTGGGCGCGGTCGCGGAACAGGTCCATCATCCAGTCCTTTTTGCCGCGGTTCATGCCGCCGCGATAGGGGACAGCCGTCATGTTGCGGTCGCGAAAATAATTCAGCAAATATTCCTGGGTCGCGCGGTATTCGGTAAACACGATCACCTTGTCGTTCATTTCCCGAATCAGCTCCATCGTTTTTTCGGCTTTGCTGTTGGCCTTGATCTGCCGGATCAGGTCGACGATTTCCCAGATTTTGTCGCGCAAAGGGGAATCGGGAGCAAGCTTCTTTGATAAGTTGACCAGCGTGACGAAGACGGCGTCGCGGCTGCTGCATACTTCGCGCTGGAGCGTCACTAGCGAGAGCATGCTGTTCAGGTCGCCACCCGCTGCCTGATATTGGTCTTTGACGAAGGAAGTGACCCCGCTGTACAAATTTTTCTCTTCCGGCGAAAGTTCGACGTCGATGTTCCGGACGATCCGCTTGGTGAACTCCAGCTCCCCATCGGCGCGGCGGTTGCGGATCATCACTTTGGAGAGCTCGCCTCTTAGCTGATCCTCGTTTTTCGGCAGGCGTTTGTCCACGACGAAATTGGCTGCAAATTCGCTTTGGCCGCCGAGCTGGCCGGGTTTGAGCAGCGTGATCAGGTTGAACAACTCGTCAAGGTCGTTTTGCACCGGCGTCGCTGTCAGCAGGAGGCAA
Organism: Paenibacillus lacisediminis; assembly: GCF_046567315.2. Lineage (NCBI taxonomy): Bacteria > Bacillati > Bacillota > Bacilli > Caryophanales > Paenibacillaceae > Paenibacillus > Paenibacillus lacisediminis. Next base: position 540,904 of record NZ_JBKIAX020000001.1, read on the forward strand.
TATTTTTTGCGCAGCTGCAGCATAAATTGATAATTCGTCGTTTTTTTGTTTTTCAGCTTGTGGGCCTCGTCGACGATCAGCATGTCATATTCATTGTTCAGCAGAATCGATTTATGCGGATCGCGTTTCGCCGTATCCATCGAAGCCACAACGACGGCGTTTTCCCAGGAGTGCTCTTTTTTCTGGGCAACGGCGGGGATGCCGAATTTCTGGTTGAGCTCGCGCACCCACTGCAGCACAAGGGAAGCGGGCACCAGGATCAGTACTTTGCGGACCAGTCCGCGGATGATGTACTCTTTTAGAATCAAACCGGCTTCAATCGTCTTGCCCAGACCGACTTCGTCGGCCAGGATGGCGCGCCCGCGCATTTCGAACAGCACCTTGCGGGCGGTTTCGGTTTGGTGGGGCAGCGGCGTTACCTGCTGCAGATGCTTCAGGCACTGCATTTCCTCAAAGCTCGTGACCAAAGAAGCGGTTTCCGCCTCAAGGGCGAGGTTAAACAGCTTCCAGTCGTCCCAGGGGCCGCCTTTTTCCTGCCGGGCCGTAAGCTCGCTGAACCAGCTCCGGTCGAACTCGACCTGGACCTCGGCGTGCGGGGCCGGATCCTTGGTGAAGCTTAGGGATTCGCCGGGGGGATGAGCAACCATGATAAAACCTCCCTTTTCGTGCTTGTACATCTGACTTGGTTATTCGATTCGAGAAGAGGGTGAAGCGGCGGACTGTTCCGGATTAAGATTTTCAGCTATTCGCTAACGGTTGTAATCGCGCCTATTTAGCCGAAAAGACGGGGATTCAATTTCTAACGGTTATAAACGCGCTTATTTGGGTGAAAAAGGCTCGAATCCGTGAGAATACGGCAAAATAAGCTCTGCCGCAACCGTTAAAATTGGTTTCCCCTGCATTTTATCGAAATAGCGGTGCTCACAACCGTTAGAATGACAGTCTTGATTGAAAGAGCTGTGCCTTCCTGATGTTAAGCGCTGTATCTGGCTTTTAGCCCAAAGTAATCGGACTTTTTTCTGGCAGATGTATGTGTAGTATGGACGAAAAAGAGGCGGTTCATAACTTTGACGGAAGTTTACGGTAAGCGAAAATCAGGGCGGGACGGTTCCTCCGAATTTAATCCTCACACGGGAATGATACAATCATAGTAAAATCGGCGTGAGGCAAAAAAGATGGCAAAAGAGCTCTGGTGATATATCGAAGAAAACATATAAAAAGCCTATAGCGGCTTGTATTGCCGGCTACAGGCTTTACTCATTTTTGAGGGATAATTAATTTTTTTCCACCATTTGTATAAATGCAGGGTAGTCGTGGATCGCAATTCCTCCAAACCCGTCATGTTCCGCATAAAAGTCCGTTACGGTATTTAACTGCAGATTCATGTATTTCAAACCTTTGTTATAGTACGTAATTTCTTCCGTGATGGTGCCGCCGTTGGGTGAATTGGTCTCTGCGCCGATGTAAATTTTCTTGCCTAATTTCGCCGCATAATCGGTTTCCAGCTGCGTTGCGCGAATTTGTTTGTCGGCCGTGTCGCGATACGCCATAATGGATACGGTGTCCACAATGTCCAATACAAAATAACTTAGCGGTTTTTTCTCCCCGCCGGTGTTTACGATGACCGGGTTCTGCCCCGCTGCATACCACCACGGAATCGCTGCATTGAACTCCAGATTCTCCTTGCTTAAGGCAATTTCGTTCGCGATTTTCTTCAGGACCTGGATATATTGATAGCAAACGGAGCCTCTTTTGGTTAAATATTCGGGCAGGGTGTGCGGTTCAATGTCAAATTGGATTCCGTCAAATTTATTGTCCGGGTAGGACGTATTAAATGAGAGCACCTGGCGGAGTTCCTGAAGCGCTTCGCGATGATGGGTTTCCAGCGCCCAGTTGGCTCTGCCGACAAGTGCAAACACGCGTATTCCGTCCTCATGCGCTCTGCGGATCAGTTCCTCATAAGTTGCGGGCTGATCCTCCAATGTTTTTCTTGTCCCGATGAACAATAAGTTGATGTCATGATCTTTTAAAAACTGCAGCAACTGTGTAATCTTGTTTGAATCGGAAGCCGCTTGATAAAAATCCCAAACCCATAATGCTTTGGTTTCTCCGTTATTTGCATGAGCCGGGGAAGGGGCAACGTTCACCAACGCCAAACAAACCGCCAAAACAAAAATTGCCATTTTTCTCACTCGGTTCTCTACTCCATTCTTTGTAAAATTAGCAGGATTAATTTACCAGAACTAGATTAACATAAAACGGAATTTGTCGAATGATCTGTTTGGCCTATTGTGAAAAAAATTCGACAGGATTTTCACATTCTAATATACAATAAGATAGATTTAGCGGAAGGGAAGAGGCGATTCAGATGAAGGAGAAACTACACCATATCTATTCGAAAGTCCGGTTTAAAAAAATTCGTAACCGCTTTCTTGCTGCGATGATCGTATTGTCGATTCCGCCGCTTTTTCTGTTAGGTTATCTTTCCTTTAACATTGCGAAGGATACGCTGCTGGAAACGAATAAAAAAACGGACCAGGTCCATCTCCAGTCATCCAGCGAGGCGGCAGACCTCATCTTCCGCAACATCGTCAATTTGAACCGCTCCGTTATTTTGAACGATGAAATCCGCGACCAACTGCGGGCTAGTCAAAATCCCGATGAGGCGAGTGCCGGCGCCAGGCATGAGAAGATTTTAAGCCAGCTCCAAAAGATGGTGAACAATCTGTTTATCAATTCCCGGTACGTCGATTCGATTTGTCTGGTTGATCTGCAATTTAAGGCACACTGTTTAGGACGTTCCGATAATTTGGGGGTTTATGAGGGAGATGGTCAGGAAGAGCGGATCAAATTGTCGCCATGGTATCGCAAGGCCGTTGAATCCCAAGGTCAAGTCGAGTTTTTTCCCGATAACGTATTGGGGGACACGTCCTACACTTTCTCCACGGTCAAACTGTTCCGGGATTCCGAAAATATCAGCGGTGAACCGATCGGTATTCTCATCATCAATATTTCCAAATCGATTTTTGATTCTATTTTTACGGAGACGGACAAAACGGACGGAGAATACATCGTATTAACTTCAACCTCAGAGAGCATGGGGGTTATTTATCCGCGAAATTCCTACATCGAACTAAACGGCCTTGCCGGGGAAAAAAACGAGCTTTATCCGCGGCTTGAAAAACAAGGTTACATGGTCGTGGATTTCAAGAACGAAACGACGGGCTGGACCTTTGTCCATATCATTAAATTGAGCGAGTTGTTGAAGCAGTCCCGGCAAATCGGAACGGTCACGGCGATTATTTCTTCCATGATCGCGCTTGTCGCTTTGATGCTGTCCTACTTTATCTCCGGCAGCATAACGCGCCCGCTGCTCCAGTTAAAGAAAATGATGCTGGACTGGACCAAAGGGAAACGGGATTTCGGTGAAACTTTTGAACATGATGAAATAGGGGCCATAGGGCAAACGTTTAAAAAGATGGCCTCCGAAAATGAAGAGCTTAGCGAACGGCTCGTTCACACCGAACTTAAGGAACGGGAAGCCGAATTACGAGCATTGCAGGCGCAGATTAAGCCACACTTTTTGTACAATACGCTGGATTCGATATATTGGATGGCCACGATCCAGAACAATAAAGAAGTCGCCCAGATGGCGTTTTCCTTATCCGAAAGCTTTAAGCTGAGCTTGAATAAAGGCAAAGAAACGATTCCGGTCTATAAAGAACTTCAGCACATCGATCATTATATGACCATCCAAAATTTAAGATATAATCATCGTTTTAAATACATTGAAAACATTTCCGGTCAGATCAAGAGCATGGAAATTTTGAAACTGCTGCTGCAACCGTTGGTTGAAAATGCCATTTACCATGGACTGGAACCGAAAGTAGGCGAGGGGACCGTGTTGCTCAAAGGGGCCGTGGAAGGCGGGTTTCTCATCTTTGTGATCGAAGATGACGGAGTCGGGATCGAGGATATGGAGCAAACGGAACGAGGCTACGGACTGCGCAATGTCAGGGAACGAATGAAGATGTTTTATGGTGAAGCGAGCGAATTGATCATCGATAGCGAGCCGGGTTCGGGCACCCGGATTGAACTGAGAATTCAACTGGACGGCAATGAGGTGAGGCTCGATGTATAAGGTTGTGATTTTTGATGACGAATATATTGTGCTCCAGGGGCTGCAGCAACTGATCGATTGGAACGGCTTCGGGCTTGAGTTGGTCGGAACGGCTGCGGACGGTTTGTCTGCTCTGGACATGGTTCGAAAACAAACTCCGGACATTGTGTTCACCGATATCCGCATGCCTGGCATGGACGGACTAAAGCTGATCGAAGAGATTATGGCGAAAGCGCCTGATACTTACTGTATCGTGTTTAGCGGTTTTAATGAATTTGAATATGTAAAGCGGGCGCTCAAGCTTGGGGTTATCGACTATTTGGAAAAACCGATCACCCTCGAAAGCATCCAGAGTTCCATCCAAAGAGTCTTGTCCCGGATCGAAGCGGATCTGGAAATGGAGATGTTGAGAAGACAGGTTGAGGAGAGCAAGGGCGTCCCCAAAACCGGAGCGGGAACCGAAACCGGCGACAGCGTAAAGCAGGGGGCGATTGAAAGGGCGAGAGCCTATATAGAACAAAATGTATCCAGAGATCTATCCTTAAACGAAGTGGCGGAATATGTCGGTATGAACGCCGCTTATTTAAGCGTGGTATTTAAGGAAGCGATGGGGGAGAGCTATATCAAGTTTCTGACAAGGCTGCGCATGGAGTTGGCGAAAGAACTGCTGCTGAGAGGATATAAAGTTCATGAAGTAAGCGAGCGCGTCGGTTATCATACGTACCGGCATTTCTCGGAAATTTTCAAGAAGCACACGGGCCTGACTCCCGGTCAATTCAAAGAGGAACAAGAGGCGAGAAGCAATCTTTAATAGGCTCCATCCAAAAAAAACGGACAGAAATCTATAAAAAGCAGCAGTACCTGGTGCGATAAGCCGAATTTATAATAAAGCCAACAGAGAACCCGGGCTCTGTACACAAAACTAAAATGGTTCAGGGGGATAAGCCCAATGGGGAAGTCGAGAAAAATCGTTGCCACAATGCTCTGTGCCGTAATTATGGCTATATTGATGGCCGCATGCGGAAATAAACAGAATGAAACAAACCATTCTGCTTCCGGGAATAGCGGTTCAAACGCCTCACAAGAAAATGTAACGATCTCGCTGCTGACGGATAATACGCAAGAACAAGTAAGCGCTGCCAAAGCGGTCATTGAAGCGTTCCAGGCAAAATATCCTTACATTACTGTCGAACACGAGACACGTCCCGGCGGTTCCGAAGGCGACAATTTGGTGAAAACGCGCATCGCTACCGGGGACTTAAATGATGTCTTTTTCTACAATTCCGGTTCCTTGCTGCAATCTCTCGCTCCTGAAAAGAACTTTGTGGATTTGACGAACGAGCCTTTCATGGCCAAAGTGATGGAGTCCTACAAGCCAACGGTAACGGTCAATGGAAAGATTTACGGCGTGCCGGCGGGCTCCACTATGGCGGGCGGTTGGTTCTATAACAAAAAGATATATGCCGATCTCGGTCTGTCCGTTCCGAAAACTTGGTCAGAACTTATGGTGAACAATGAGAAAATCAAGGAAGCGGGCATTACTCCGGTGATCGGATCGTATAAAGACAGCTGGACGGCCCAACTGATCGTACTCGCCGATTATTACAACGTCCAAAAGCAAGATCCGGCGTTTGCCGAGAATTATACAGCCAATAAGGCTAAATTCGCGGGTACTCCCGCCGCTTTGCGAAGCTTTGAGAAATTGTATGAAGTGAACGAAAAAGGCTTTATGAACAAAGATTTTCAGGCAACCACTTATGACGCGGGGCTGAAAATGCTGGCCGAAGGAACAGGAGCGCACTATCCAATGCTGTCCTTCGCGGTTCCGGCTTTGGAGCAAAACTTCCCGGACAAAATGGGCGACATCGGATTTTTTGCCCAGCCGGGAGATTCCGCGGAGTTGAACGGTTTGACGATCTGGCTGCCGGCCGGGGCCTATGCCTACAAAAACAGCAAACATGTCAATGAGGCGAAGCTGTTCCTGGAATTCCTTACGACACCGGAAGGGATTTCCGCTTGGATGAACGCCTCAAAACCTACCGGTCCATGGCCGGTTAATGGAATTGAAGTACCGGACAATGTTGCACAAGTCGTCAAGGATATGCTGCCTTATTTTGAATCAGAGGAAACGACAGCCCCCGCGCTGGAATTTGTCAGCCCGCTCAAAGGCCCGAATCTGCCGCAAATTACGGCTGAAGTCGGCTCCGGTATCACGAGTGCCGCACAGGGCGCGGAAAACTATGACAAGGATGTCAAAAAACAAGCGCAGCAGCTTGGATTAGAAGGTTGGTAAAGCAAAATGAAGTTATGGAAACGCACCTATTCCTATACCTTTTTGCTGCCTGCGGCCATCGTATACACCATTATTTTTCTTATACCGACCGCGCTTTCCTTTTTCTTTAGTCTGACACGCTGGACGTTATCGGATTGGGAGTTTATCGGACTCGAAAATTTCGTTACTTTTTTTCAAGAATCGTCTTTAAGCATCGGCTTCAAAAATACGTTGATTTACGCTCTCGTCACTTGTGTTGCCAAAGTGGTACTGGGCCTGCTTCTTGGAACGTTTCTGACGTCGAAAATAAAGACCAAAAGTTATTTGCAATCTGTGTTGTTTTTTCCGACACTGGTCAGTACGATTGCTGTCGGCGTGGCTTTCAGCACGATGATGCACCCGACCCAGGGCGTGATTAATCAAGCCTTGCAAGCGATCGGCATCACCGGACCGGACTGGCTCGGAAATACGAAGATCGCGCTCTTGTCGGTCGCGTTCGTCGACATTTGGAAAGGCGTAGGTTTTGCCACGGTCATTTTTGTCGCCGGCATTTTGTCGATCCCGGAGGAGTATTATGAGGCGCTGCAGATCGATGGCGGTAACGCCTGGAACAAATTCTGGAACATCATTGTTCCGCTCAGCCGGCCGGCCATGAACTCAGTGATCATTCTTTCGTTCATCGGCGGATTACGTTCCTTTGATTTGATCTGGGCGATGACCAAGGGCGGCCCCGGGTTTACAACGGACGTAATCGCCTCCATCATCTACAAACAATATCAGGGTGGATTCTACGGCCTGGCCACCGCAGGAAACGTTATATTATTCTTGTTCGTGTCTCTGCTCGCTTTCCCGCTCAGCATGTATCTTAACAAGAAAGAGGTGGGCCTATGAGTATGAGACGCGAAGCCGGACGACGATTCACGCTTGAGTTGCTGGCGGTTCTGGGCACGATCGTGTTATTTTGGGTTCCGTTCTATTTTGTCATCGTCAACGCTATGAAGAACTCGCAGGAAGCCTCGCTGTTAAACTTGCAATGGCCTTCGCGGATTCATTTATGGGAGAACATCAAGGAAGTTGTTCAGGCCAGAGATTACATGCTGCTTCGGGCATTTTACAACAGTACGGTGATGACGGTGCTTTCCATCGCCATTTTAGTCATAATTTGTGCCATGGTAGGTTTTATTCTGCAGCGCCGTAATGACAAAGCGAGTCCTTACATCAATTTCCTTGTGCTTTCGGGGCTGATTATTCCTCCGGCAATCGTTCCGACGATTTGGGTATTGGACCTGGTCGGGTTATTTAAAACGATGGCAGGCATCGTAGCGGTTGAGGTTGCGCTTGGTTTACCGTTCTGCGTCATCTTGTACAGAGGATTTATCGCCGGCATCCCCCGGGAAATCGACGAGGCGGCCGTCATTGACGGCTGCGGCAAATACCGGCTGTTTTTCCAAATGATCCTGCCGCTGCTCAAACCGGTATCCGCCACGATCATCATTACACAGTCCGTGTTTATTTTTAACGATTTTACGAATCCCTTGTACTTCTTTCCCGGATCGGACAACGCTACTGTTCAGTTGACGTTGTACAACTTTACGAGCCAGTTTGTGTCCCAATGGAATCTGTTGTTTGCGGACATTTTAATCATCACGGTTCCGCTACTGCTGCTTTTCGTTATATTCAACAAACAGATTGTCTCAGGCATGGTCGCTGGATCGGTGAAAGGGTGATTTGTAAGCTATTCCAATTACGGTACAGGAGTTGAATAGAAAGTGGCGATACGTCAGGGATGGGTTGAGAAGGCGCAAAGTCTGATTCCAGAGCTGTTGGAAACAAGAGTTTATCCGCAAGAACTTATTGAAGTGTACCCGGATGAAGCCGCGTTCCAAGGCTGGGGGAAGAAATCTTTAAGTCCCTATGAGCGTGTTTTGCATAAACCGTTTGATAGAGGCGAGAGCTTTACCCTCGATTTTGGAGATCACCAGGTAGGCTATGTAACCTTCAAAATAAAGGCGACGGGTAGCCCGCAAGACGCTCCGCTCCGACTTAAATTGATCTTCGGTGAAATGCCGTGCGAGGTTGCGGAAAATTTCGATGATTACAACGGCTGGATTAGCCGGTCCTGGCTTCAGGACGAAGTGATCAATATTGACGTGCTGCCTTGCGAATTGAAGCTTTCGAGACGTTACGCGTTCCGGTATTTGAAAGTCATCGTTCAAGAGACTTCGCCAAAGTTTAAGGCCGCGTTTGAGGAGATTTATTGTACAAGTGTAAGCTCGGCTGATCTTTCTAAAATTAGCCCCCTGCCTGAGCATTTGCCGGAAGATCTGGTCACCATGGACCGCATCGGGATCAAAACGCTGCAGGATTGCATGCAAACCGTATTCGAGGATGGGCCCAAACGGGACCGGCGGCTGTGGATCGGCGATCTGCGGCTGCAGGCGTTAGCCAACTATGTTTCTTTCAGCAATTTTGATCTGGTTAAAAGATGCCTGTATCTGTTCGCCGGTATGACGCTGGACAAAGGAGAAGTAGGCGCCTGCCTGTTTGAAAATCCCGAGCCGCATGTCGATGACACGCTGTTGTTTGATTATTCGTTGTTTTTTGTCGCTGTTCTGCATGACTATTATATGGCATCGGGGGACAAGGAGCTGTTGCAGGAGCTATGGCCGGTTGCCCGGGAACAGCTGGATTTGGCATGGCTTAAGGTCGGAGACGATGATCTTGTCACGGACGACCCGTCCTGGTGGTGCTTCGTGGATTGGCATCCGGAGCTGAACAAGCAAGCCTCAGCGCAAGCCATATTTATTTATTGCCTCAAACGGGGGATAGTGCTGGCGCGGGAGCTTGGCCGTAAAAATGAAGTTGAACTCATTGAAGAGAGGGTTCATTTACTAAGCAAGGCGGCTGTAACGAAATTATTCGATCCGGATCAAGGATTCTTCACCAGCGGGGCGGACCGTCAAATCTCATGGGCCTCGCAAATTTGGATGGTGCTGGCTGAGATCTTGGAGCTTAATGACAATGAGGCGCTCATGAACCGGCTGTTTGACCGGCCGCCGGCGATCGGCCCCAATACGCCTTACATGTATCATCATCTGATTGAAGCGTTGATTATTGCAGGTAACAAGGAAAAAGCGCTGGAGCAAATGCGGGCTTATTGGGGTGAAATGGTCAGGGATGGTGCCGATACATTCTGGGAGGTTTACAACCCGCAGGAGAAAAGACTATCCCCATACGGAAGCAATCTCATCAACAGTTATTGCCATGCCTGGAGCTGCACGCCCGCTTATTTTATCCGCAAATATTTTGCTTGATAATCATGGAAGAAGCGCAGACAACAAACGCCCCAGCCAAAGATAGGAGTCTAAGGCTGGGGCGTTTCGTGATTACCAGAACCGTTTATAGTGAAATTTGTGCGTCAGCATAGAGGAATAAAGTATGTTGTAGATTATCAGGTAAGGATTCTCGAATTTTGTTGAAGTATTGAGTAGACATATCTAGTAAAGAGAACATAAATTTATTTTTGACAATGCAAATAACTTTTAATATGATCAAAGAAAAATTCAACTTATTGAGGTATCGGCCAATGATCAGTTACAAACCATTTCAAAAATAATTAATAGACCGGGATATCAAGAAACAGGAGTTATTGAAATTAACAGGAATATCATCAGCCACCGAAATAACGTTAGCATGATGGCAAGTGAAGACATGAGAAAACGGCAAAATTAGTCTATTGAAGATCTCGGTGACAACATAAAGGAAAAAAAGGGCGCTATTTCAGCGATATCCCTCACGTTGCGTGAAATAGAGGAATTTTATGGCGCTATGTTCACGATTTAATGGCGAAAGACCGCCTTTCGACCTGTTCATCGAAAAATAAGACCCAAAATTTCCCCTATGATGATGAATAGGCTCAAATTCGGAAAATAAGACCCAAAAGTTCCTCTATTTTATGGGGATGGTACTGAGCACAAGACTAATATAGAACAAAGTGATCCACGGCCCCTGTCCGCAGATAAGCCATATGATTTCCGGCAACCAATACGAGACAGGAATATGGATGGAGTCATTAGAAGATGTTTCGAGGAGGGCAATATTGAAAAGAATGGCGGTTTTTTTTCTCTCAGTAATAGTAGTGATTATTGGAATCTTGTTTTTACTGGAGAAAACGAAATACACTTCAATGCAAACGGAAATTTTAGATAAAGTACGCACAGATGACACAGTGAAAATTTCTATGGAGAGATATTCAGACCATGCAAGAATATCCATTAAAGATAAAGAGATGGTTGAAAAAATCTTTGCCGATTTATCAAGTGTTGAATTAAAAAGGGTGAAAGACATTTCTTCTGACACGGAATATGCAGTAAGAATATATCTTAAAAATGAAAACCTTGGTTTTGAAGTTTCGAAAGATATGAAGTACATAGTTATACTTAAGAAATCAGGCCATACCAATTATAAGGTGTTTACTGACAACAACTTTTTAGAAACAATTCAAAACTTAGACTTACAAACTTCCAAATAAGTGAAAATGCGGGGACGTTATGCGTATTTAGTGAGGATGATTATTCGATGATGATGAAGAAAAAAATTTATAGAATTCGGAAAAAGATTCGGACAACTATTAAATTTGGAATTCGACCCGCATTGGTATGGCTAGAAGCGGGGGCGGATGGGCATTTCAGCAGATCAAAATATAACAAACAACCCAGCCAAAGATAAGATCTGTAAAGGGCTGGGTTGTTTCGTGAATTGAATAGCTTGGCTATGGAAAGTCATTTTCATCCTTCCTGCGAGGAGGGGGCATGGCTTTCAAAGTATTGTCCGCTTTGCAGACGGTTTACAAATTGCTGCAGCCATTCGTAATAGCTCACGGCATGCTTAAGTTTATGCAAATCCTGCAGGCAAAGCTTGCGCTCCTCCTCGGAAGTGGAAATATCGAGAATCGTTTCGGACAGGGGCGGGATTACCGCTTCCAGCGCCTCAACCATGACGTCGATTTCCCGCTGCAGCTTGGTGGCGAAAAACGCCTGGAACGCCTTGAAAAAATCCGTTTCCGCAGCGTAAAGATCCTTGCGCGCCTCCTTTTCGTCCAGCTTCGCCACCATTTTGGATTCGATCAAGGAACGGACCGCATAACTCATATTGCTTTTGCTCATATTCATGCTCTGCTGCATTTCCTCCAGCGTCATCGGCCGGTCTTCAAAAAACATGATCCCGTAAAGCTGACCGTAAGAGTAATTAACCCCGTACAAGTCCATCGTTTGGGCGATCGCATCGATTACTTTAGCCCGCAGCTCTTCCCGAAAGTTTAGCGGATCGCTCATTTTCCCCGAAGTTGGCTTTTTCACCATGACACCTGCCTCGAAATTTTACATAAAATTAATCATCGCTTCACGCAGAGATAACCCTTTACCCAAACTTTGAACGTACAATATTTATTGAACAGAGCGTGAATAAAACTATTTTACAACCAATTATAGCAAAAATTCAAAAAAAATTGAACAGTGAAAAAAGGAGGACTCATGAAACGTTCTCAATTAGCGGAAGACTTCCGGGCGCTGCTTTTCACGCTTCCCGCCATGGTTCCGCTGGCGTTGTTTTGGTTTTATCCGCTTGGGTTTATCATCTATCTCAGTTTTATGGAATGGGATTTCATGAGCCCGGACAAGCTTTTCGTCGGATTGCAAAACTACCGCGATTTGTTCGCCAATCCGGCATTTTATCAGTCACTGCGCGTTACCGTGCTGTTTTGTGCGGGCAGTGTACTTCCTGTGGTCGTGCTCGGACTTGGCCTGGCGCTGCTGCTGAACCGGAACATGAAAGGCGGATCTTTCTACCGGATGCTGATGTTCTCGCCGTGGGTGACTCCGACAGTGGCCGTGTCGATCGTCTGGTCCTGGATCTATGAACCCGAGGTCGGACTAGCGAACAGTCTGCTGAAGGCGGTTGGCCTCGAAGGAATCCGCTGGCTGGAGGACCCGAACTGGGCGCTCGTTGGTATTCTCCTCGTCACCATCTGGAAATCGGCCGGCTGGGGGATGATATTTTACCTCGTCGCGCTCAGGAATGTGCCTTCCGATTTGCTGGAAGCCGCCGAGTTGGATGGAGCAAACCGCTGGAACAAATTTGTGCGCGTAACGCTGCCGCTGATCTCGCCCACGACCTTTTTTCTGGTCGTCGTTCAGGTCATCCAGTCGCTGCAGGCATATGACCAAATTAATGTGCTTACCCAGGGCGGACCGGCAGGATCCACCAGAACGCTGCTGTACCTCTACTACCAATCCGCTTTTGAGTCGTTTCAAATCGGAGAGGCATCGTCGGTGGCCATTACGCTGGTCGTCTCATGCGTGACCCTGTCACTGCTTTCGTTCTGGGTTGGACGGCGCACGGTTCATTATACTTAATTGTCCTTGGGAAGGAGAGCGAGCATATTGATGCAAGGTTTTAAAAAGATGGGGAGTGCGCTTCGCTACTTACTGGTTGCGGCGGCATCGCTGCTGATGGCGTTTCCGTTTTACTGGATGGTGACCAGCGCGCTCAAAAGCAATGACGAGATCTGGCAGTTTCCGCCGACATTATGGCCGCAAAGTCCCAAATGGGGGCAGTTTGCCGAGGCATGGGCTGCGGCTCCGTTTGAACGTTATATGGTCAACAGCATTTTTGTGGCGATTTCCATTGTCGTGCTGCAGGTCATTAATTCCGGGATGATGGCTTACGCCTTGACGCATATGAAATTCCGCCTGAAAGGATTTTTTACCGCAGTGGTGCTGGTCGGATATATGGTGCCGAGTACGGCGGTTTACCTGCCAGGTTATATCTTGCTGGGCAAGCTGGGGATGCTGGATTCCTACGCCGGGCTGATCTTCTCCAACTGTGTGAGCGTGTTTTCGATTTTCCTGATCCGACAAGCCTTTCTGCAGGTCTCGCATGAAATGGTGGAGGCCGGGCAAATCGACGGAGCTTCTCATTTCCGGATTTTGTGGACGATCCTGCTGCCGCTGGCCCGCTCTTCTTTTGCGGTACTGGGGCTCATTACCTTCATCGATCAATATAACAATTATTTCTGGCCGATGCTGATCACCAAAAGCGACAATTTACGGCTGGTTTCGGCCGGGCTGCGCAGTTTTTTCGTGGAGGGGGGTGCTTACGGGCTGAAATGGCCGCTGATTATGGCTGCCAGCGCCTTCACGATCGCTCCTTTGCTCGCGTTGTTTGCGCTGACCCAGAAAACGATCATGCAAAGCGTCAATTTGTCCGCAGGTGCAAGTAAGGGTTAATGAAATGAAAACCAAACGTGGAGGGTATGAAATGCCAAATTTAAAGAAATCATTTTTCGGAATTTTGATGACATGCACATTCCTGCTGATCAGCGCATGCGGGGGAGGCTCCGGCGCGGCAGGCAACTCGGCTGACCCGGCTCAGGCCGCTTCCGGAGGAAATGGGGAGAAGACGGGAACGCAGGCCCCTGCGGAGCCGGTAACGATCGAGTTCTGGTATGGACTCGGCGGGAAGCTGGGCGAAAACATGCAGGTTTTAATCGATAAATTCAATAGTTCTCAGCAGGAGGTTATCGTTAAGCCGGTCGTACAGGCGGATTACAGCGAAACGGAAAAAAAGCTGCAGGCGGCCATCGCATCGAAGACCGTACCCGCTGCGGTGCTGTCCTCCAATGTGGACTGGGCGCGCAAAGGGTACTACGCTCCACTTGATGAGCTGATCGCCGGAATGCCGGATTTTAATCAGGACGATGTGGTGCAGACGTTCCTCGAACAGGGGAAGGTGGACGGCAAGCAGTTTTTCCTGCCGATGTACGGAACGACGCAGGTGATGTATTACCGGAAGGATGCGCTGGAGAAGCAGGGAATCAAAGCGGAAGATTTGACGACCTGGGAAGCACTGGCTGATGCGGCCGCGAAAATGACCGTGAAAGAAGGCGGCAAAACCGTATTTTACGGCTGGGAACCGATGTGGGGCGCTGGCAATATGATCGACGCGGTATATAGCAAAGGCGGCAAAATTTTGAGCGATGACGGCAAAACGGTGCTGATCGATTCCCCGGAATGGGTGGAAACGTGGGAGTTGTTCCGCAAATGGATCCACGAGGACAAAATCATGCGCATCCACTCCGGCGGCCAAGGCTGGGAGTACTGGTACAAAACGATCGACGATGTCATGAAGGGACAAGCGGCCGGATACACCGGCTCCAGCGGCGACCAGGGCGACCTGGACTTTAACATCGTGGCGGCAATGGAGCAGCCGGGCTGGGAAGGCGCAGGCGAAGGCAAGCCGGTCGCCGAGGCGATTATGGCCGGGATTCCGGCAGCGGCCAGCCCGGAGCAACAGCAGGCGGCGATGAAATGGTACAACTTCTTTATGAGCGCGGAAAATACCGCTTTCTGGTCGATGAACACCGGTTATATTGCGGTTCGCCAATCGGCCCTGGATAACCCGGAATTCGTCGCTTTCAGCGAGAAAAATCCGCAGGCCACCGTGCCGCTCAAGCAGGCAACGCACGGCTCGAAGCCGTTCCAGGATCCTACGGGCGGCAAAATTACCGATGCGCTTAAAATTGCCGCGGATAAGGTGCAGATCAGCAACGTGCCTGCCGCCGAGGCGCTTAAGGAAGCGAAGGAGACGGCGCAGCGTGAACTTGACCGGATGGGCAAATAAGGAGGCTCCCTTGGGTCAATTGATTGTACACGACCGGGAGTTTGAGATCCAGGCGATTTTGTTTGATAAGGATGGCACATTGCTTGATTTTGTTTATACCTGGGGAAAATGGGGCGAGCTGCTGCTCGCCTGTTTCTCCGCAGAGATTAAGGGGCGCCGGCTGCCGGCTCTTCCCGCCAACCTTCTGGAGATGTGGGGCATGCGTTATAACGAAGCAGGGGAATTTGCCGGTTATGACCGGAATAGTCCTTTATCGATGGGAACGGTTGATGATCTGCTGACACTGTTAGCCTGGGAGGGCTACAGGCTTGGTTTATCCTGGGCGGAGGCTTGGATGCTGGCGGGGACATGCCGCCTTGCGGCGGATGCCGGTTTGAAGCAATCCCGGACGGCCAGGCTAATCCCAGGAGTGCTCCCCTTTCTTGAGCAATGCGAGCGCAGCGGAATCAAGCTGGGGATCGTCACGTCCGATGAGACGAGCGCGGCGGAGGAGCATTTGGAGTGGCTGGGGATTCGCCGTTTTTTTTCGATATGCTTGGGAGCCGATCGGGTCAACCGGGGAAAGCCGTTTCCCGATATGGTGGAGTCCGCCTGCCAGCAAATCGCGGTGGATGTTGCGCGCACGGCCGTGATCGGCGATACGGACGGGGATATGCAGATGGCCCGCTCAGCCGGTGCGGCTGCGGCAATCGGTTTGGGTGCGGAGGGCATAGCGGGCAAAAACGGGTTTCCGCAGGCGGATATCGTGATTGCCTCTTATGATGAGCTTGCCATTCGGAAAGGCCAGTAAACGGAAGGTGGAAAAGAAATGGGCTGGTTATTCCTGGCTTTGGCCATTGTGCTGGAGTTGTCCGGCACGGTGTCGATGAAGCTGTCGGATAGCTTTTCCCGCTGGGGTCCTTCGGTGCTGATGTTCGCTTTTTACGGGGCGAGCTTTACTTGTCTCAATTTTGCGCTGGGGTATATGAAGGTCAGTACCGTTTATGCGATATGGTCGGGGGTTGGCATCGTGCTGATCTCCTTGGTGGGAGGATTTGTGTTTCAGGAAAAGTTATCGCTGTCCTCGATGCTATGGATCGGCCTGATCGTGATCGGGGTCATCGGTTTAAATATGAGCGGCAAGGGAGGATGATGGGCATGGCAAATACAGCTATGGCGAACGGGAGCAGCGAGCGGCGGGACGACAATATTCTGCTCGCTTTTCAGGTGATTACCGACACGCATGTTCGGGCGGATGCCCGGCATACCTATAACGTGAACCTGGAGAAGGCGCTGCAGGACATTGCAACTCACGGGGCCGGGAGCGCCGGGGTGATGCACGCCGGTGATGTGACCGACCATGGTTTCCCGGAAGAATACGAGGAATGGAAACGAATTTGGCGCCAACATGGGGACTCTTTACCGCCGCTGTACATGACTATGGGCAATCACGATGTGGGCTTGGGAAATTGGGATGAGCGTTTAAGCCGTTTCCTGTACGAGACGGGGACGGAATCGGCCTATCATGATCATTGGATTAACGGTTATCATTTTATATTTCTGGGGACCGAGGAAGGTTTGGAGATCTGCTGCTCGCTGTCCGAGCAGCAGATGGCCTGGCTGGACGCCAAGCTGGGGGAAAATGCCGCGGCGGACCGGCCTGTGTTCCTATTTCTGCATCAGCCGCTGAAGAACACGGTCGCCGGCTCTTACGAGGAGCAAAAGTGGTACGGTGTCGTCCAGGACGCCGAGCTGCGGGCCGTTTTGGCGCGGCATCCGCAGACGATTCTGTTCACGGGGCATACCCATTGGGAGCTGGAGGCGCCCAACAATTATTTTCCCGGGCAAGGTGAGCTGCCGGCCATGTTTAACGCGGCTTCCGTCGCTTACCTGTGGACCGATGAGGATGAACATAAGGACGGCAGCCAAGGCTACTATGTGGAAGTTTACAAGAACCACGTAAGTGTGAGGGGCCGGGATTTTACGAGGGGCGTGTGGATCGAAGCGGCAGCGTTTCGGGTGGATTTTCGGCGGACATAAAGCTCGAGCCAACTGCGTGGAGCAGTAATCGAGATAGATATGATGACAATTAAGGAGACGGCGATGGCCGTCTTCTTGCATTTTGCAGCAGATGTGAATGACAACCACCGGATTTGGTGAAAAGATGAAATGGCGAAAAGAAGAAAAAAATCCGATGCGCCGGCACCGGATCGTTTACTTGATTCTTTTCAGTTCAGCTTCCTGCTGGATGGAGCGTGCGGAAAGCAATTCGATGATTTTATGCTGATTCTCCAGAATGGATTCCACATTCTTGAGTCGATCATTGGTTTCCAGCACTGCACGTTTAATCAGTTCCTGATCTTGTTTCATGACTTGCTGTTCATTTTCTAGACGATCCAAGCGTTGATCCACCTGTTCAAAACGTTCATCTATCCGATCGAAACGTTGATCAAATCGATCCATTCGCTCGTTAACCGGTGTTAATTCTTCTTTAATAACGGACCGCAGCAACTCTGTTAATTCATTGTCCATAAGTTCCGCTCCTTTAAGAGGTTGTTTAAAAAGTCCGCTTTTGATCACGAAGTAAATTCAAGAAGTTAATCGGCATCGAATCTTGAATTCAACCGGGCCCTTCGGTGCTCACGTACCCAAAACGTACGCTCCGCTCCTCGGTCCCAGCTTCATCCAACCTTCTCGGTGCTGAAAACCGACCTTTTTGAACACGCACTTTAAATCTTGATAGAACTATTTTATCAAATATCGAGGCCTAATTCTATTAAGATTTTGCGTCTTTGATTTAGTATGTAATGTAGGCTATATTGTCGAAATGTACACTGAGAACCTAGCGTAGTCAGCCAAATCAATACTAATACATTAAAGAAAGGAACAATTAAGTGGAAAATTCTCCAAAGCATACAGTGACCGCAGCTGCGGTTGTGATAAATGACCATCATGAAATTTTGTTAATTTATGGTCCAAAGCGAGGCTGGGAAATTCCTGGTGGTCGAGTTGAAGAGGGAGAATCATTATCCTCCGCAGTCGTACGGGAAACTAAAGAAGAGACTGGAATAGATATAGAAATCGTGAAATTTTGCGGGTTATTTCAGAATGTTAAGGAATCCGTTTGTAACACCTTATTTTTGGGAAGACCCATTGGGGGAACGTTTAGAACATCGAATGAAAGCCTAGAGATTGGATTTTTTACAATTGAAGAGGCATTGAATATGATAACTTGGAGGAGTTTTAGAGAACAAATTGAATATTGTATAAATTATAAAGAACAATTTTTAGTAGAATTTAACAATCAAAATTTAAAGCGAAAGACATTTTGTGGGGATATTGAGGAGGGCTCAGACTTCTTATAACACTGGATTACGCGGAGGGCCGTTGACTCTCGGACTGCAGAGGCGTTTCATGGAGGTGGTCTCAGTGAGAAAAGAAATCCCATGAAAGGCGGGAACCTACTATAAATACTCTCAACATTCATTGGGTTGAACTGGAACAAGACACTTTAAACCTAAAAACACAAGCGTACGAAGTGATTCCTTTATCACCAGGGCTTGAAGCGGATGTTGTAAAAGTGGAATCAGGTAATAGATCTTATGTTCTCAAGATATGGAATAAAAGTTCTAAACCTAATATTGAGAACCAACACAAACTCCTATCGGAACTATACAATAGAGGTATAAGTGTCTCAAAGCCTTTTGGTTGGGGCGTTGACGTAGATAACAATCAAGTTTTGCTGACCAGTTATGATGGCACGCCAGTCTCCAAAATAAACAAAAACAAACTTAAGAATCTAGCACGAATGTTAGCCGAGGTGCATAAATTTCGTTTGGATGACCGCGCCTCGTTATTAATTCCAAGGTATGATTTTATTCAATACTTTTTTCCTTCGATAGAAATGCACGAAGATTTAAACCGTACATTGATGAACGTTATTAATATGACAGAGCTTGGCCAAAACAGTTTAATACATGGCGACTATAACTTAGGGAATATCGTAGAGGAACAGGGGCGCTATACAATAATCGATTGGACCAATGGACAACTTGGTGATCCTAGATACGATATCGCATGGTCAGTATTCTTAATGAAGATTTACGCTGGCGAGAGGTATGGAGAAATATATCATTCAGCATTTTTAGGGTTAACAGATGACCCTGCTGCGGATGACTTGCGGATTTTTGAAGCAATTGCTTGTTTGCGTTGGATTTTATTATATCGAGTTGCCGATCTTCCTAAGGGTCCAAGCACAATGAAACGAGTGAAAAAAATCGTCCAAAACAATATTTATTTAAGTGAAGAATTTCTGGAGTGAAACCGGAAGTAGGCGGGGACGTACCATAAAAAAACAAGGAGTGCTTCCAATGAACCAAAAGTTTGCCTTTTCACGTATTGGCTACGTTTATGTTCCAACAACCCAAATTGATGAATCCATCGCATGGTACACCGAGAACCTAGAATTTAAACTCATGAATAAGTTTCAAGATCGAGGCTCATTTGTTGCAGTATTACATCACCCGCATAAAAACTCAATTGCATTATTACTTATAGAAACCGATGACAAGAAATCGTTGGAAATCATGAGAAATGGGAAACCATTTCCTATCATGGCGATTAATTGCCCAGATATTGAATATACCCATAAGTTGCTAAAAGACAAAGGATTAATGGTTGAAGATTTACATACGCTAGGGGCTGGGGAAGCAAAATATTTTTATTTTAGAGATAATGAAGGGAATTTATTAGAAGCAGCTTGGTCAATTTGGGATCCGGAAGACGAAATTAAAGAAGAATTTATTGAGCAAAAGAAGAAATGGTGAAGCAAAAAGTAACATCAATTCCAATTTATGATATGATAATTTTAAAGTTAAAGTACTTAGTTGTTTCGATCCAGCCTAAGATAGGGGCAATCTAGGGCTGGGTTGTTTTTGCGATACCGTTATAGTAGGTTAAAACTTTTGAAAGGTGTGATGTGGTATGAGAAATAACCAGTGTATTTTAATGGACTTGTCGGTGAAGGCATTATATTAGGTAGAGAGCCTAGATCGGGTCTCTCTACAAATTGGAGGGTTCCGATGATTAGATTACAAAGAATTAACAAAGATAATTGGGAAGAATGTGCAGCATTAAAACCGGAAAAAGAGCAACAACAATTTATAGCACCCAATGTGTATTCAATTGCTGAAGCACAGTTTTTGCACGGGTTTTCGAGCATGGCTATATATAAGTACGAGACAATGATTGGGTATACGCTATATGGAATTGATCCGGATGATAACAATTATTGGATGTACCGTTTTATGATCGATCAACACTTTCAAGGTAAGGGATATGGATTCATGGCCGTTCGTAAGATAATTGAAGAGATAAGAAACCGCCAAGATAGAACGGATGTACTGATTTTGGGATATAAACCCGAGAATGAGAGAGCAAGAAGATTGTATTCAAAGGCAGGATTCACAGAAGATGGATTGGCTCCGTGGGGAGAAGTGATCGCAAAATATAAATATGTGTAAGTTCGGGGATGGCATGAACATCATCAAACATTGAAATCACGTGGGGGGACGACTAAGGTCGTCCCTTGGTTTACATGAATTTCAAAAAACAGAGCCGTGGTTAATCAAAGAAGACACGAAAGAGGCTTAGTCAAAAAATGACCCAGTCAAGATAAGCTCTAAGGCTGGGGGATCGTGAACATCAGAACGTTAGGTGAAATCACCGCAAATGAAAATATGGAGTGAATTCCTATGGAGTTAACAGAAATCAAGAAAGATTTATTCAAAAAAACTTTTTGAAACTACCTTGAAATGAAAGGAAGAAATTCTTGAAGATACAATGTGAATGTGGTGGAGTCATCGTTGACTCAACAGACTATTTATCATACAAAGGGTATTTGATATCTGATCAAGACTGGTTTGATTTTTGTGATGCAATTGACTTTGCAATCGAAAAGTCAGGTCCGACAGAGATGGATAAAGAGCACGCTGCAATGAGAATTCGTAGAATATCGAATTTACAAGAATAGTTTATCAATGTACTGAATGTGGCAGATTGATAATTGATAGAGTAGACGGGGGGTTAGAAATCTTTAACAAAGCTGATACCTACATAGGAACAAGAACATTAGGGTCTGTTTTTGGTGACGATTGGAAAAGGCCTTTAATCGGTGATTGGAATGATGAGAGAACTGGGGAGACAAATGGGTATTTATGGTGTGTAAATGCACCTGAAACAGATTTTAAAAGTTGGGATAAACTTGAAAAAGAATACTATTATTGTTTCAAGAATTAAAAGAAAAAAATAAACTTCGTTCATCATTGTTAAGAAAGAACCATGAGATATTACACTCCTGGGAATGCAATGATGTCCTCTAAAAAGGAGAAGTACCATGGTACATAACTTAATTGCTGTTTTTGTACTAACTATGATTATACATATGGTTGAAACTTCATCTTACGCGTTACGTTTAGCTGGGGTTAAAATAAATAAACTTGCCGTGGCACTTTCATTATTGGGGATTACTGTTCTGATCTCCCGGACAGCTAATCTAATACAAGCACCAATGACGGCAAAGTTTATAGACTATGGCAAGGTTGCCTTGAATTTTGATGTTTTAGAGTATCTAAGGATTATCATAGTTGCCTCATCTTTTGGCACAATATTAGGCATTCTCCTTTTCCCTACACTTGTTAACTTATGGGGGCGAGTTATATCTAGGTTTGAAGTTGCAGGGTCTTTACCAAAGTTGATTTCAAGTGTAACAATTGGTCAATTAATGAACACAAGGCATTATGTTCAAAAACCTTCTTTTCAGCTTTCAGGGTTCCGGTATCTAGGGATTCCAAAGAGATTTATACTTTTGAATGTCTTGGTAACGGCTATTTATACGGTTGGTGTTTTATCTTCGCTTTATGCAGCGTATTTGGTCCCAGAATTGGGCACATCCGCCTCACAATCATCTGGACTAATTAACGGTATTGCAACGATATTGTTGACGATTTTTATAGACCCACAGATAGGATTAATTACGGATAAGGCTTGCAATAATGCGATCTACAAAGAGAAATTAGGGAAAATCTATTTGTTGCTCATGATTTCGAGGTTTTTCGGAACCTTACTTGCACAATTTTTATTAATACCTGCTGCCTATTTTATCAGTTTCGCGATTAAGATTTTTTGAGAGAAAGCATGGAAATATTGGAATTTAAACAAGTCAAGGGTGAGACATGAAGAAATCAAAATTAAGCATTGGGCTGGATATTGTTTAAGTTGATTTATGTTGGTTGTCAACCATAACACTGGGCAATAGCGGAAAAGAATAGGAGAAAAATGATTAAATTTCATAAAGACATTGTTGAATTTATCGATTATCCATTTACTGCAGCATCTATTTACCCAAATGGAGTCATACATAAGGATAAAATTAAAGAGGTTTTACTGAATCAATTTCCGCCTGAGATTCGGACTTTAGAAGGGGAAGTTTTATTTGTCATAGCTCCTTATAAAGAACAACTAGAAATATTCGCTCAAAACCATAATATACCCATCGTAAAAAGAGTCGATGTTTGGGGGTTAGTATTGGAAGAGTTTTTAGATACAGAATTTAGCGAAGAAGATCGGGAAAGCATATTTAAAATACTTGAAGATTGTGGAGTTAATAGAGATGAAGTAATCCGTATTAGAAATTCTCTGCAGGAACTTATGGTAGCATATAATTTCAAATCTATGTTGTGGGAATGGTTTCATTTAGGATTATATGATCTCTTGCAAGCGTACAACGGAAAATTAGCCGGAAATAATTATAAATTAAATATTCAAGAGTTTAAAAGAATTTATTGGAAAGCCATGGAATTGGGAAATAAAGGCCTTTTGAGGGGATGACAAGACGGCCCTTGCTAACACACTGCACTTAACGCTCCAGTCCTCTAGTGACCACAAAAGCACCCTATAACTATCCTTTATGATCCGGATAAATAATATTTTTTGTCCATTTTTGCAGGGATGCACTATGATATAATTAACTGCAAAAATAATTATGTATCTAAATTACTTCCTGGCTTGCTGCAGCGACTAAGCAGGAGCGCCTGCTTCCTTCTGCAAATCTTAGGTAATAAGGACTGATAAAATGAGCAACGGACAAACGAAAACAGACGTTATCTTGATCGGTGCCGGAATCATGAGTGCGACCTTGGGGTCACTGCTGAAAGAATTAGCGCCAAACTGGGAAATTACAGTTTTCGAGCGGCGCGCCATAGCGGGAGAGGAAAGCTCCAACGAATGGAACAACGCGGGGACGGGGCATTCCTCCTTGTGCGAGCTCAATTATACCGTCGAGAAGCCGGACGGGTCTATTGATATTAGCAAAGCGATCAAAGTGAATGAAGAGTTTCAGGTCTCCAAACAGTTCTGGTCTTATCTCGTAAACAGCAAGCTGATTCGCAATCCGAAAGATTTTATTGTGCCAGTGCCTCATATGAGTTTTGTGCAAGGGGAAAAAGACGTCACCTTTTTGAGAAAACGTTATGAAGCGCTTTCAAATCATCCGCTATTCCATGGGATGGAGTTTTCCGACGATTCGGACCAGCTAAAGGAATGGATTCCGCTAATGATGAAAAACCGGATGGCCAATCAACCCATTGCGGCGACAAGAAGCGAAGCCGGAACGGATGTCAATTTCGGCGCATTAACGCGCATATTGTTTGAACACTTAAAGCATAAAAACGTCGGTATCCACTACAACCGCCATGTGGAAGATATTAAACGTTCCGCTGACGGCTCGTGGGAAGTGAAAATACGGAATGTCGAAAGCGGTGCTGTGGAACGCCATACAGCGAAATTCGTCTTCATCGGCGGCGGGGGAGGAAGCCTTCATCTCCTGCAAAAGTCCGGTATTCCCGAAGGAAAGGGAATTGGAGGATTCCCGGTAAGCGGACTGTTTTTGGTGTGTCAAAACCCGGAAATTGTCGCGCAGCATCATGCCAAAGTATACGGCCAAGCTCCGGTTGGCGCTCCGCCGATGTCTGTGCCGCATCTTGACACCAGATTTATTGACAACAAAGAATCGCTGCTGTTTGGACCGTTTGCCGGCTTCACGCCTAAGTTTTTGAAGTTCGGTTCCATGTTGGATTTGATCACTTCCGTCAAACCGCATAATCTTGTAACGATGCTGGCGGCGGGCGCAAAAAACGCTTCCTTGACCACCTACCTGATCAAGCAGGTGATGTTATCAAAGGAAAAACGTATGGAAGCTTTGCGGGAATTCGTTCCAAACGCGAAAAGCGAAGATTGGGATGTGCTGGTGGCCGGTCAGCGCGTGCAAATTATTAAAGATACAGCTGCAGGAGGCAGAGGCACGCTTCAATTCGGTACGGAAGTGATCAGCGCCGCCGATGGCTCCATTGCCGCATTGCTCGGGGCATCTCCTGGGGCTTCTACCGCCGTTTCCGTCATGCTCGAGGTCATGCAAAAATGCTTCCCGGAACATATCCATGCATGGGAGCCGAAGATTAAAGCCATGATTCCTTCTTATGGTGCGTCGCTATCGAACAACCCGGAGCTTATTCGCGAGATTCATGCTTTCGCAGCCCGAACGCTGGGTCTAAAAGAGACTTTGCCGTTGGAGGCAGTGCACTAAACTAGATAACCATTGCCGCTAATCGCTAATGAATAGTGGATGAATAACCATTTCTTTTGTAACCCTTTACACGCACAGCAACAAGGTGTTGGATGAAAATCCAGCACCTTTTGTTGTATAATTTACCCATGTATGTATTCGAGGAGCCAGATGCGCACAAATTTGTAAGCGCTTTTATGTCTAAACACAAGTAGAACTGATCGCTTCAACGGCTAATCCATGATGGGAAGAGGGGAAAAATGAAACGAATTCCGATGATGCTTCAACTGGGACTGATCCTGTTTTGCGTCATGACAGTTCCCGCGGCAATCCTGACTTGGTATAGCGGTACGCAGATTATGGGCAATTCGGAAGCCGCCATCGCCGAATCTTCATTGGCGGGATTAAACGCCAACCGCAAGCTGAACGAAAACGCGCTGAACAACCTCGCTCAAGATACGGTGCGCCTGGCCGCCACTAACATCTTTGACCGCATTCGCGGCTTTGAAACCTTTACCGAACTGAACGAAAATTACAATAATGTGAGCGGTGCGTTAGCGGTGCTCAAGGAACTGGTGAACTTGAATCACCGGGTAGACGGCGTTTATTCCTCCTATTTTTATCTAGAGAGTGCGGATTATGTGGTTTCAACCGACAAAGGCATTATAGCGCTGGGCCGCTATGAGCCGATCGGGTGGATGGAGAAAGCCCTTGCCGGACGCCGGGGAATCAGCGGCGTATGGTATCCGCGCCGGATGGCCTCGGGGGAAACCGTGGTCTCGTATGTGCTGCCGCTAAACCGCCTTTCGACCACGACGCGCGGCACCATCGTCGTCAATTTGCGGGAGAAGCAAATCGGGGAGTATCTGCGTTCATCGGAGCCGGGCGAACATGGCTACCTGCTCATGAAATCGGATGGTACCATTATCTCGCACAACGACAAATCCTTGCTGCTCAGCGACGGCACGAAGCAGCCGTTCATGCAAGAGGTTTTGGAAAGCGGGGCGAAAGAGGGGTACGCGTACCATGAGCTTGAAAACGAGCGGCTATTGTACACGTGGTCGCGCTCAAATCTGTTCGGCTGGTGGAATGTCAACATTTTTTCGATGGACGAATTGATAACCAAAACCCTCATTTTGCAGCGCAGTATCATTTTGCTGACGGCCATCCTTATTTTTTGCGGTTCCATACTGACGGTTTTTCTTGCGACATGGCTGTCCAAGCCGCTGCGCGAGCTGGTGCGGACCGTGCGGGCACGCGGGGTTCTAGGGGTGGCGGACAAAAATGAGCTTGCCTTCCTTGACGCGGCATTCCGGCGAATGCAGGAGGAAGAGGAGGAACTCTACAAGCTGCTGCAGGAGCGTGAACAGGATACCCGCAGCCTGGCGATCCATCAATTATTGCGAGGCGAGGTATCGAAACCGGTCGCGGAGATGTTCCCGAAACCTTATTTTCAGGTGGCCGTCGTCTCCATAGACCGTTACAGGCGTTATGTGAACAAAACGAACCCGGAGACGCGCAGCTACCACCGGTATCTGCTCATCTCGCAATGCGACGGCTTGTTTCCGGCGGGGGTTCATGCGCGCTGCGTCTATCAAGGGGAAGACTGCTTCGCCACCGTGATCAATTACGGGCAGGAGGAACTTGAACGCGGCTTAAGGGGAATCAAGGAAGCGCTCGTGGCGATTCGAAGCAAAGCGGCAGAACTGCTCGGCCATACCGTAACGATCGGCGTTAGCAGCCGGGCGGAGACGAGCGCCATGATCCAGGACCGCGTGGTGGAAGCGCTGGAGGTGATTAAACACCGTATGATTGAAGGCAGCGGCGGGATTACTTTCTGGAGGCAGGATGCCGAACATGGCAAAAGCTATATTTACCCCGCGAACAGCGAAAGACGCATTCTAAACTTTTTGGACGCCGGCGACCTCGACAGCATCATGAAGGAGCTCGCGCTCATCCGAAACGAAATTCATTCCGCCCAGTACATCTCCTACGACAATATCATGTTCATCTACAATCAATTGCTTGGTGTCACCATAAAACATCTCAGGGAAAACAATATCAGCACCGCGCGTATTTTTGCGGGCCGGGGGAACATTTATTCCGCGCTTGCTTCCATCGACACCCTTGACGAGCTAGAAGAATATCTGCGCGAGTTTTTCGGCGAAATAATTCAGTACCTTGCGCGGAACTCGGGGGAGACCGGCTACAGCGAGCGAATTATCCGCTACCTGGAAGCTCATTTTTGTGAGGAAATCGTGTTTGAGGAGATGGCGAAGGACATCGGCATCAGTTATTCCTATATGCGAAAGATCGTATACGAACTGACGGGGAAGAGCCTAATCGACTACATCAACCTGCTGCGAATCGAAAAAGCGAAACAGCTGCTGCTGGAGACAAAGCTTAATATAAAGCAGATCGCAGCGGAGGTCGGATACTACAATGTACAAAGCTTAAACCGCTTTTTCCGCAAATACGAGGGCATGCCTCCAAGCAGCTACAAGGCTTCCAAGTGCCGGACAATCAAAAATGATAGGGAAAATCAAAACTCATGATTTACCGATCCGAAGCCAGAAGCGTATGATGAGACACAAACTCGCCATTGCCACTCGGCTGCTTGGACCACTTGCTCGTTTGGACAGCAATGGGCCTGAGGAAAACCATACTTCGGGGAGGTGAAACAGTGAAACTTGAAAGCGCTTCAAATAATGAACCCGTTTTAACGAACCAAAAAGCGGCCAACCGGGGATTCACTTATTATATCCGGCGGGACAGCCAGCTCTATTTACTGTTGTTGATTCCCTTGGCATTCGTGCTGGTGTTCAAATACGCGCCGATGTCCGGGCTTGTGCTGGCCTTTAAGGATTACAAAATCGCCAGGGGCTTCTGGGGCAGCGAGTGGGTGGGCTTTGAGGTGTTTGCCGACATCTTCGCAAAGCATGATTTTGGCCGCGCCGTCCGCAACACGCTGCTGCTCAACACGCTCGACCTGTTGTTTAGCTTCACGATGCCCATCGCGCTCGCGCTGTTGCTGAATGAGATCAAAAGCGTCAAATTCAAGCGGGTAAACCAAACACTACTGTATCTGCCGCACTTCCTGTCCTGGATTATTATCGGCGCGATCGCGTACCAATTGCTCAGCGAAAGCAACGGTGTGGTCAACAATGTCATCGAAATGATGGGCGGTACGCGCATCCCGTTCCTGCAAGAGGACACCAACTGGCTGATCAGTTATTTGGCCATCGGCGTCTGGCAGAGCATGGGGTGGGGGACGATCATTTACCTGGCTGCCATGAGCGGAATCAACCCGGAGCTGTACGAGGCGGCGACCGTGGACGGTGCGGGGCGGTGGCGGAAGGTATGGAATATCACGGTGCCTTCGATCCGCCCGACCATTGTTACACTCTTGATCATGAACTTGGGCCGGGTCATGGAGGGCTCGTTCGAGCGCATTTTTGCCTTGCAGAACAAGGCCACCACGGAGTTTACAACAACCATCCCGGTATTGGTTTACAGATGGGGGATCGAAAGCGGCAACTTCAGCCGCGCGACCGCGCTTGGGTTGTTCCAGTCCGTCATCGGTCTTACGCTCGTGCTGCTAGCCGATCGAATTGCCAAAAAACTCGGCGAAGACGGCCTGCTGTAGGCGCTAGCTTAGGTAGAAAGGAGGCGAAATATGAAAGCAGCCACAAACACACTGGCGGCGCATCGCAAACGGCGGTTTGACATTTGGGATGTGCTGATCTATCTCGCGCTGGTCCTGGCCTCACTGGCCTGCCTGCTGCCGTTCATTCACGTCGTGGCCAAATCTTTAAGCGATGATGCCTTTGTGATTGCGAATAAAGTGTTTCTCTGGCCGCAAGGGTTTACCCTGGAGGCGTACGGAAAAATTTTTGCCGATGCCAGCATCCTGCGGTCTTTGTACGTATCGGTGGTGGTAACGGTCGTGTTCACCGTCCTGGGCATGCTGATCACGATCTGCGCGGCCTACCCGCTCTCCCGAAAGCAGCTGAAGGGCCGTACGGCGTTAACATTTATCTTTATGTTTACCCTGTACTTTGGCGGCGGCATCATTCCCGAATACATGCTGGTCAGCAATCTCGGCATGCTCGATACGTGGTGGGCGCTGATCCTGCCGCAGGCTTTCAGCGCGTTCAATTTTCTGATTATGAAGACGGCGATTACCAGCAGCATCCCGGTCAGCCTGGAGGAATCGGCGAGAATCGATGGCGCGGGGCACTTCCGAATTTTGTGGAGCATCGTTCTTCCGCTTTCCAAGCCAATCATCGCGACGTTGTCGCTTTTTTACGCCGTCGGACGTTGGAATGCTTATCAAGACGCGCTGTTTTACATTAAGCAACAGGTCGATTTACGGCCGCTTCAGCTTAAGCTGTATTACCTGGTCATCCAGGCGAGCGAAAGCTTTCAGTTGGAGGCCACCCAAGTATCGCTGAGCAACCCCGAGGTGCTTAAAGCATCGTGCGTCGTATTCGCGACCTTGCCGATCCTTTGCATTTATCCTTTTATCCAGAAATATTTTGTGCAAGGGGTGATGCTCGGAGCCGTCAAGGAATAGCAGCGTCTTGCCATCAAAGGTTCAAACTATATTTCACGGGGGGAAATAAGCTATGGGCAAAAAGAAAATCATTTCTTTGAGTTTGGCTTTATTGGTCATCGTGGGGTTGTTGTCGGGCTGCATGAGCGGCGGCGATAAAAAGGCAAACGGCAACTCATCCGGGCAGGCTCCATCCGCGAACAATACGACCAATGGTGACTATGCGGATTACTCCGCCGGTTTTCCCGAAAACGTAACCCTGGAAATTCCAGTCTATGAACGGGCGTTCGAGGGCTGGAACGTAACCGACAATTACTACACGCGCTGGATGCAAAAAGAGTTCGGCGACAAATATAACGTCACCCTGAAGTACGTGCCGATCACCCGCAGCAACGAGGTCACGGATTATGAGCAGCTGCTGGCCTCGCATAAAGCTCCGGACATCATTTTCCATTACGACATGCCTCAGGCGCTGGCCTACTATGGTGAGGGCGTTATGCAGGAACTGGACCTGAACGAAATTGCCCATTATGCCCCTATCTATTGGAAAAATATGGGTGAAACCATTAAACAGTATGGTACTGTGGACGATAAAAATGTGTTCTTCTTCGGCGAGCGTCCGAGCTTGGACAGCTTTACAACTTTGATCCGCAAGGACTGGGTTGAGAAGGTCGGGATGAAAATGGAGGACCTGACCTCGCTTGAGAAATATAACGAGATGCTTGCCAAGTGGAAGGAAGCGGGACTAGGCGCCGGCGGCGAATTCTTGAAAAAGAACAATTTCACCTACAATTATGTCTTCCGCGACTGGCCGGCCGACGAGAAATACCGCGCGCTTTATTCGGATCTCGGCGTCGCGGATCTGACCACCGCCGACACCGAACGTTACCTGCGTAATCTGAACTATCAATACAACAACGGCTTGATCGACAAGGAATTTTATTTGCGCGACGACGACAACAAGATCAAGGCCGAGTTCGTTGCGGGCAAGACCGGCACGTATGCCTTCTACCTCTCGAACAACACCGATGTCATCACCGCGACTCTGAAGAACAATCCGCAAGCGGAATTCGCCGTTCTGGATACCCGGGCCGGTACGCCGGAGGGACGTAAACCCCAGGGGCGCGCCTACTGGCCGTTCGGCATGATTATGGGCATTAACTATGAATCCACCGAAATGGAACGGGCCGCGATTTGGATGTACCTGGAATGGATGAGCCAGCCGGAAAATCTGTTCTTCCTGCAGAACGGCGTCGAAGGCCAAAACTATACGCTCGATGCCGATGGCATTGCCGTGAAGAGCGCGGATTTTAAAGGTGAATCGGTTCTTTCCCAAAATAACAACAAAGACTACTGGTGCCTTGTCATCGAAACCGTCAAATACGATAATCCGGAAAAGATGCGCGTGGCTTACCTCCGCAGCATGGCGCCTCCGGGCTATGAATCTTTGGCCGAAAATTCCTTGGCCTACTACGACAAGTATGCGGAATACCGCACGCCGGATGCCTTGTTCAGCGTCGTGCTCGAAAAAGTGAACGAATACAAGGCGGATCTCAATTCGCTTTTCCAGGAGCTGTATGTGAAGATTGCCATCGCGCCCGAAGCTGAGTTCGATGCCACGTACGAGGCGGCCAAGAAAACCTATCTTGATGCCGGGTATCAAGAAATTCTGGATGAAAAGCAGGCGGCGATCGATGCAGGCAATTACAAATAAGGGCTGTTCTTAAAACATTTAGCGGGAGATGGACACGATGAAATTGAATGCGGACCCGTCCGAGCTGAAGCAAATCATCGGGCGCGTAGTGGACTACACCTTCGGCATGGATTTGACTTGGGATTGGCCGTGCGGCGTCGCCTATTACGGGATCAGCCGAGCGTTTGAAGCCACCGGGGAGCAGGCCTATCTGGAGCGGATGGCCGAGTGGTGCGATGAGTACATCGAGGCCGGGCTTCCGGGTTGGACGATAAATACATGCGCGATGGGGCATATGCTGCTCACTTTGTATGAACAAACGGAGGACCGGAAATATTTCGATCTAATTTTAAGCAAAGTCGACTACCTGCAGAACAAGGCGCTGCGCTTTGGGGACCGGGTGCTTCAGCATACGGTGTCGGCGAATAACGATTTCCCTGAACAGTGTTGGGCGGACACCTTGTTTATGGCAGCCTATTTTATGCTGCGTGTCGGCGTGAAGCTGGGGGAGAAGCCCCTGATCGATGATGCGCTGCATCAATTTTATTGGCATATTAATTATTTGCAGGACGCGGACACCGGTCTGTGGTACCACGGCTACAACCACATCAGCCAGGATCATATGTCCGGCATCTTCTGGGGGCGCGCCAACGCTTGGGCCGCTTATACGATGTCCCGGGTGGGAAAGGTGCTGCCGGAAGCTTATTTGTATCCTCCTTTTATGCATATCGGAAGTTCTTTACGCGACCAGCTTGCGGCCATCAAAACACTGCAGCGGGAGGACGGTCTCTGGGGCACCGTGCTTGACTATCCGGCATCGTACGGCGAGGTATCGGCGACAGCGGGCATTGCGGCGGCGATGGTGATGCAAGGCAACCCGCTGCATGCCAAATATGTGCAGCGGGCGCTGGACGGCACGCTGGTGAGTATTGCCGGCAATGGGCGGGTACTGAACGTTTCGGGCGGCACCGCGGTCATGAAGGACATTGAAGGTTATCTTGGCGTGGACAAGAAATGGGCCCAAGGCTGGGGTCAAGGGCTGGCGTTGGCCTTGCTGGCGGCGGTGCTTGAAAATAACAAAAGCGATAAGTAAGATGTAACCGTTTACCATCAGAAAACGAAAAGGCCCTTCCGGCTTCCTATCGGAAGCGGAAGGGCTGAAACCTAGCTTTCCCGTTTTGTTCGATTATTTTTTCAAATTTACCGTAATTACGCTATCCTGAATTGCCGTTACGTTTCCTTCCCCGGAAGGGAGGACTTGTTCCACAGAATCCAATCCGGAAGGGATGAGCACGGGGGTAACCACGGGAAGTTCCGCTTCTCTGATTACATCCATGTCAAACTCGATGAGAAGCTGCCCTTTGGTCACTTTGTCCCCCGTGTTCACATGGGCCGTAAACCCGTTTCCTTTTAATCCTACCGTATTGATGCCGATATGGATCAACAGTTGTACGCCGCTCTCATGTTCAAGAATAACCGCATGCTTGCTTTTATCCATCACATGGGCAACGGTTCCGTCAAAAGGAGCGAAGGCTTTGCCCTCCGTCGGTTCAATGGCGATACCTTCCCCCATATGTTTTTCCGCAAATGCCGGATCCGGGACCTGCGTGATGGATACGGCCTTGCCCGTGATGGGGGAGGGGATCTCCAGCTTATCGAGAGCAAGGGCCGGCTTGGCGGCCGGCGCTTCCGCTGCGGCTTGAGAAGCTGCGGGTCCGCTTTCTTCTTTCACCGCTTCGTTTTTGTAACCAAAGATCCACGTTAATACGAAGGCGACGGCCATCGCCGCAACATTAGACAAAATATACAATGGAAGCTGACTGTTCAGGTAGAGAAGCGTGCCCGGGATGACCGTAATCGACATGCCCGTTCCGGCCAAATGGAAGAATGAGGCCATGAAACCGCCGACCGCGCCGCCGACCAGCCCCATAATAAACGGCTTCATGTATCTTAAATTGACGCCAAAAATGGCAGGCTCGGTAATGCCCAGGAAAGCCGACAGCGAGGACGGCAGGGCAAGCGCTTTGAGCTTCATGTTTTTCGTCTTCAAGCCTACGGCCAGGCAGGCTGCTCCTTGGGCGGCCATGGCGGTGGTGATTATGGCGTTAAAAGGATTTCTGCCGCTCTGTTCGAGAAGCTGGATTTCCAGGAAGTTGAAAATATGATGAACGCCCGAAACCACAATAATTTGGTGCAAAAAGCCTATAACGAGACCGGCGATGCCAAACGGCAGGTTGAGCACGCTCACCGTTCCATGAAGCACCCACTCCTCCAGGGAATGGAAGACCGGACCGATCACGAACAACCCCAGCGAAATCATGATCAATAAGGTAACAAACGGGGTTAAAATCAAATCCAACGCTTCCGGAATGCGTTTGCGCAAAAACTTCTCCAGTTTTGCTCCAATCAAGCCCACAAAAAACGCCGGCAATACGGATCCCTGATAACCTACAATCGGAATAAAGCCGAACATGATCAGCGGGTGAGCGGAACCGTCCGCCACGCTGTAGGCGTTGGGAAGTGCTGGATTGACCAGCATGAGACCGAGCACGATCCCGAGCACCGGGCTCCCGCCAAAAACTTTGAACGCCGACCAGGCCACCAAGGCCGGGAGGAAGGCGAAGGCCGTGTCCGTCAGAACTTGGGTGAATAACAGGAAGTTAGGTGATATATCCGCGGGGGTCGCCCCGAACCAGGCCAGAATCACCTGCTGGGTCAGCAAACCGCGCAGGCCCATGAACAGCCCGGTTGCCACCAGTACGGGAATAATCGGCACAAATACGTCGCCGAATGTGCGGATTGCGCGCTGGAATACATTGCCCTCTTTTTTTCCTTGGCTTTTCAGATTCTCTTTCGAGGTGCTCTCAATGCCAAGCTTTTCGACTTCCTCAAAGATTCGATTGACCGTTCCTGTTCCAAAAATAATTTGATATTGCCCGGAGTTGAAGAACGCGCCTTTGACTTTATCGATATTTTCGACTTGCTGTTGCTTGATTTTGTCCTTATCCAGCACCATGATCCGCAAACGTGTCGCGCAATGGGCGATAGAGGCGATGTTTTCCTTGCCGCCGACCGCCTGGATCACTTCTTTAGCAATTTGCTGATTTTCCGACATTGCTCTCGTCCCCTTTTCCAAAAATTATATATCCCACTTGAGGACACGGAATTCCGCGCTTCCACCGTAAGAAAACAAGCGTATTTCCGTACTTCCGGGATCCGGGAAGATGCGGCTTGTAAACACTTCCTCACCATCATTGACAAAAATTTCAACCGAGGACACGTCCACGAAGAGATGGAATTTGAGCTTGCCTGCGGCCATGCGGCAGCGGCGGATATTTCCGTTGATCTCTCCCAGGGCCTGACCCGATAAGGAGCGGTCGAGGATGATTTTGTTCGCGGCTCCGTCGTATTTCAGAACCGTCTTCTCCCGGCCGCCGGCGCGAAACTCAAGTCCAACCGCTGTGGCGTCCCCATTTGCAATTTCACAGATCAGTTCGTAGGAGACGCCCTCGAAACCGTTTAGGCGTTTTGTATCGTTATTTAGGGTAATTTCGGCGCTGCGCATCGCTTTTCTAAGCTTGGCGAGCTCAGGCACCGGCTGCTGGATCAGCTTTCCGTCCCGCAGTGTTAATTGCCGGGGAAGCGTCAAGCAGCCCGACCAGCCGCTTTCGTCCGTCGGGTAATCCACATCCGGCAGCCCCATCCAGCCAACCAGGAGGCGCCGCCCATCCGGAGCTTGCATCGTCTGCGCCGCGTAAAAATCAAACCCCCGGTCCAACTCCTCAAACGGGTTATGGGCAAATTCCAGGGATAACGGATCAAGCGGTTTTCCGATCACATAACCTGTCTGGTAGATGTTGTTGAATCTGTCCCCATCGGCTTCCAGACCTTGGGGGCAAAACAGCAAAACTCCCGAATCATCCAATTCAAAATAGTCCGGGCATTCCCACATATATCCGAAACGAGGCAGCCGGGTTTTGATCTCTCCTTTAAACTCCCAATGGAGCAGATCCTTGGACTGGTACAAGACCGCGGCTCCTGTACGGTCGGTTCGTTGGGCACCAAACACGCAGTAGTAATCGTCTCCCGATTTCCAAACCTTCGGATCCCTGAAATGGTCCGTATACCCGGGAGGAACCGAGGAGATCACCGGCTGTTCGAGCTTGTTGATAAAACCGCTTTCATTCATATAGGCCAAGCATTGATAAGGATACCTGTTCCACGCTTCATCCCGCGTATTTCCCGTATACAGCAAATACAACTGGCCATCCTTTTCAATGGCGCTGCCCGAATAGGCGCCGTGCGAATCGTAGGGGCCCCCGGGCTCAATGCCGATTCCCGCGCTGTCCCAGGCGGTCAGATCGGCGGACTTGGTATGGTACCAATATTTCATGCCATGTTCAGGCCCCAGAGGGAACCATTGATAGAATAGGTGATATTCGCCTTGATAGTATGAAAAGCCGTTCGGATCGTTGAGCAACCCTGTCGGGGGTTGGATGTGGTAATTTTGCCGCCAGACGCAGCGATCGACTTTATTCCGGAGCTCCGCCAACTCACCGGGTTTCGCCTGTGCAATCAGCCGGTATTTTTCTTCTCTCGTCATCTTCATTGATGTACTCCATTCTGAGTTGTGATCGATCACATCGGAACCGGTTCCACTCCAATGAAAAAAATATATCGGAACCGGTTCCAGTTGAAACCAAAATTTATCCGGCCCACCTTTATTAAGGTGGAACCGGTTCCTGTGAAACTATAATAACGGATGGGATAATAAGTTGTCAACGCTTTCCCGTTGGATTAGTTCAACGTCCATCAAGGTCAGCTTGTCAACCGCTTTCTCATTCACCAGCTGGATGATGTTGTCGGCCGCTTTTTTTCCCGCCTCATAATAATGATATTTCACTGTCGTCAGGGCAGGGTGGACGATTTCCGTGATATCGTATCCGCCAAAGCCGGTAACCGACATCTCCTCGGGGATGCGAATTCCCCTTACATGGGCCGCTTTAATCACGCCAAGCGCGATATTGTCGGTGGCGCACACGATGATGGAAGGCCGCGCGTCTTCGAGCAGCCGGGAGGCCGTGACCACGGCGTCGGACATTTTAAAGCTTGTCTCCAGGTAGCTTGCCTCACAGCCCGGACAGGCGGCCAAAGCTTCCCTGAAGCCTTCTTTTCTGCGTATACCAACAGCCTCGTCTTTTTCGGTAACCCCGAGGTAGACAATCTTCCGGTGTCCCTTGCTTAATACATGCCGCCCCATCAGCCGGCCGGCCTGTTGGTCGTCGTGAATCAAGCTGTGAATTTGCTCATTTTTCTGTCCCACCAGGATCACGGGGATGTCGATCTTCTTGATCGCCGTTAAGTGGGCTTCTGTGACTTGGGCGGCCAACAGGATAATGCCCGAAATTTTTTGCCGGGCAAAATCATAGATCGCTTCAATTTCCCGTTCCATATTCTGACTCGTATTCGAAATCAGCATTTGATAATGATGGCTCCGGAGTTCTTCATCGATCCCGATCAAGGTTTGCGAGGTGGCGAAGGAATCGAGGCGGGGAACCACGGTGCCGATAAAATTGGTTTTCTTTGCTTTCAGGCTTTGGGCAAAGGTGTTGGGGACATAATTTTGCTTTTTAATGATATGCTCAATTTTCTGCCGCGTCTTTTCGCTGACCGGTCCGCCGTTTAAGTAACGGGAAACCGTGCTTTTGGCCACGCCCGCCATGCGGGCAATATCAGAAATCGTGTTTATCATAATAACTCCTCTGCGAACAGTTCAACATGTAATATAATAGGCTTCCTCACTATTATACTCATTTCTGTTCCATGAGGCTAAGCTGGATCAACGGCCCTTTAAAAAAACTCAAGCAAGCGATGCTCCAAGCTCGCTTACTTTCTCTAGCCACTTGGCAAGCATGGCTTCCGTCGAGGAAGAAACCGGGCTGAACTCCGTTATGCGCACCGTTTTAATGCCGCAAAAGCCCAAAATATTACGCTTCATCACGAGATGGCCCGCCCGCCAGTTAACCCAGCGGTTGTACAATAAGGATGGAATTTTTTGTTGTGTGATGTTTAGCCGTGTGATAAACTTCATAAACAGGAGATGATCAGATGAATGATAAATTGTCGTTTAAGACGATAAGCCATCACAAGCTTGTGGATGATGTCGTCAATCAATTGCAGCATAAAATTTCGAGGGGGGATATTCGTCCCGGAGATAAAATTCCGACGGAGCCGGAGCTGATGGAGATGTTCGGAGTAGGGCGGTCCACCATCCGGGAAGCGATCCGCGTTTTGGTGCACGCCGGACTGCTGGAGAAAAAACAAGGGTTCGGGACCTATCTCAAAGCCAGCCCGGTTATCCAGGAACCCCTTGTGCAGCGCTTGCATCGCGCTGAGCTCATGGAGGTGTACGAGGCAAGAAAGATGCTGGAGTTGGAGATTTCCCGATTGGCCGCTCTCCGCCGCGATGAAGAGGATCTGCAAAATATGCGCAAACATTTGGACGAGCGCGGCTTGGCCCTGCAGCAAAACGACCGGGAACTCTACGCCAAATCCGATATCGAGTTTCACATGGCCGTGGCGATCGCCAGCAAAAACGGCGTGATTATCGATTTGTTCCGTACTTTTTCCGAGGTGCTGTCCGATGCTCTGCGCAAATTAAACAAGGAATACGGTTCGCATGATCCGCATTCTTATTATCACGAGCAGTTGTACGAGGCGATACAGCAGCAGGACCCGGATCTTGCCGTAAAGTGGACGCTTCTTAATCTGGAAGGCACGATTGCCGAGCTGTAACCTAATTTTTTTTGTGTTCAAACATCTGATGATAAGATGTTAATGATCGGAGGAGAACAATGAAACCTTTAACATGGCAAGCCACCGTATACTCCATATTATTTTCGGTCAGCCTGGTCCATCTGCTGAACGACTCGATTCAATCCGTTATTCCCGCCATATTTCCGGTTCTGCAACAATCGCTGCAGTTGAGTTATACGCAAATCGGTTGGATCGCCTTTACTTTGAACATCACGGCTTCCATGTTTCAGCCGCTGATCGGGTTATACACGGATGCGAAACCGAAACCTTTTTTGCTGCCCGCCGGCGTCGTGTTTTCTTTGCTCGGAATGGTTGTTTTGGCTTTCGCCTCCGATTTTTGGCAGGTCATTTTGTCGGTTGTTCTCATTGGAGTCGGTTCTTCGGTGCTTCATCCGGAAGCTTCCCGGGTCGCTCATCTGGCGGCCGGACCCCGCAAAGGGTTGGCCCAATCCATCTTTCAAACCGGGGGGAACGTCGGTCAGGCCTTGGCTCCGGTGTTTACGGCCTTGATTTTCGTCCCGCTCGGGCAGTTTGGCATCATATGGTTTACGTTGGCCGCGCTGGCCGCGATTATCGTGCAAATTTACGTTGCTCGTTGGTATCGGGGGTATCTCCAGGGGCAAGCCGTAAAGAAAATAGAGAATCTTCCAAGGGAAAACCGGCTGCCCGCAGCGAAAGTGGCTTACGCCATCGGAGTTCTGATTATGCTGCTGTTTTCAAAATTCGTATATATGGCCAGCATGACCGGTTTTTATGCGTTTTACCTCATTGAAAAACACGGAATAAGCACGGGGCAAGCGCAAGTTTTCCTGTTTGTACTGCTGGTCGCCGGAGCGCTGGGAACCTTTGCCGGAGGGCCGATGGCGGACCGGTTCGGCCGGCGCAACATGATCTGGTTCTCGATTTTGGGCACGGCGCCTTTTTCGATGCTGCTTCCTTTCGCCAATCCGTTCTGGTCCGCGGTGTTATGCTTTTTTATCGGATTTATTTTGCTGTCGGGCTTTTCCGTGATTATCGTTTACGCGCAGGAACTGCTGCCGGGGAAAGTGGGCACCGTTTCGGGACTGTTTTTCGGCCTTGCTTTTGGACTCGGCGGCTTGGGATCGGTCGTACTCGGCACTCTGGCCGACCATACGAGCATCACGTTTGTCATTCAAATTTGCGCGTACCTGCCGCTAATCGGTCTGCTCGCCGCATTTCTTCCGACGGATGCCGCGTTAAGGCTGAAACCGGCAGCGATCGAAGCATCGATTACCCCAAATGCATAGGAGGAACTGATTATGACTAATCGAATTGAGATCAAAGACGTCCTTTGGAGACGCGAGCAAAAAATCATTTTAAAAGACATCAACTGGACGGTCCGCAAAGGAGAGCATTGGGCGATCCTGGGATTGAACGGTTCGGGAAAGACGACGCTGCTTAATATGATCACCGGCTATCTTTGGCCGACGCAGGGAGAGATTACCGTGCTGGGCCATCGCTACGGGACGGTCGATTTACGGGAGCTGCGCAAGCGGATCGGCTGGGTAAGCTCGTCCTTTCAGGAACGGATTCACCCGGGCGAAAAAGCGCAGCATCTCGTGATCAGCGGGCTGCACGCATCGATCGGATTATTCGATAAACCGGGGGAAGGACAGGTTCAAAAAGCCGTCCACCTGATGGAAACGCTCGGCTGCGGGCACCTCATCGACCGCGGGTACCAAACCTGTTCGCAAGGCGAAAAACAAAAGCTCCTGATCGCCAGAGCGTTGATGGCTTCGCCGGAGCTGCTGATCCTGGACGAAGCCTGCAACGGACTGGACATTTTGTCCAGGGAATCGCTGCTGCAAGCGATCGCCAAACTGGCGAACCAAGAGGATGCACCCACGCTTTTGTATGTGACGCATCATGTGGAGGAAATATTGCCCGAATTTACGCACACCTTGCTGCTTCGCAAGGGCAGCGTATTTGCCGCGGGAAGAACCCCCGAGGTGATTAACGGCGAGCGGTTGTCGGATTTATTTGAAACCCCCGTGCAGGTCGATTGGAGAAATCAGCGAGCCTGGCTGTCGCTTGTGCAGTAGGGCGTCCGGACAAGAACTGCCTCGATCCCTATCGGCGGGAGTCCTATCGGCGGGTTCATGCATTTATTGCCTGATTCCGCCTTTTTGCTGTGAGAAAATAGGCGCATTTTGCACACATTCCGCAACTTTTTACCGATATACATCATATTACATGGTGAAAGGAGGTGATAACGATGAGTACCGTACACATGCTGGCCGGGATTCCGGGCAGCGGCAAAAGCCACTACGCCAAGGAGTGCTGCAAGCGGCACCGCGCCGTACTGGTGGCGACGGATTCCATCCGGGAGAGATTGTTCGGCAGCGAAGCCAAGCAAAAAAATACGTACCTGGTGTTTCAGCAGGCCCATGCGGAGGTCGAACAAGCGTTGGCGGCGGGAAGAAATGTCGTGTTCGACGCGACCAATGTCGGCCGGGACCGTCGGCTCCAATTTCTGCAAAAATTCAAGGATGTCCCCGTAGAATGCCATATCTTCAACACTCCGTACGAAATCGCCAGGGAAAGGACTCGGGCGAGAAAGCGCAAGATCGAGGATAAGGTGCTGGAGAAGTATGCTAAGAACTTTGAATTCCCCGTCCTGGGCGAGGGTTTCACACGCCTGCATATCGTCCATGCGCCCGCGGAGGTGAAGCTGGACAGAGCCGGACTGGAAGGAGTGTTGGCGGGCAAACCGGACCATGACGAGCTGTTCGGATATCTGCGCGCCTCTCCTTATTTCGCGGCCATGCTGGGGTATGACCAGGAGAACCCGTACCATTCCAAGACGTTGTCCGCGCACACTTACGCAGTGCTGGAATATATCAACGCCTTTTATGAAGGGGAATATCTGCTTCAAATGCAGCTCGCGGCGCTGTTTCATGATGCGGGCAAACCGTTCTGCAAGGTGTGGAAGCCGGCCCGAGGCTATTATTCGTATTTCGGACATGAGCATGTATCGGCGGAGATCGCCTGCCATGTGCTGAAGGAGCTGGGCTATGACGATGATTTCATTTTGCGTGTCGTAAATATGGTCAGCTTTCACATGGAGATTCTGCACGGCGGGGATGCCGGCGCGTCGAGGATTTATCATTTGCTGGGCGGGCATCTGCTGGCGGAGCTGTATTTTTTCGCGGAAGCCGATACGTATGCTAAATAGAAGGGAAAGGGGGGATGATCCATGAGAATGAAATATCCGAAAACGATGCATCTGCCCTGGTCGAGAAGCTATACGGACGACGATAAAATATTGCGGAGCACCGCACATTTTGCCGGGCAAGAGGTCGTCATCACCGAGAAAATGGATGGGGAAAACACCACGATGTACCCGGATTTTATCCACGCCAGATCGCTGGACAGCAAAGATCATTCGTCCCGGCATTATGTCAAAACGCTGCATGGGGGAATACGTTATCTGATCCCGGAAGGCTACCGCCTGTGCGGGGAAAATGTGTACGCCAAACACTCGCTGTCTTATTCTTCTTTGCCGGGTTATTTTATGCTCTTTTCGGTGTGGAACGAGCGCAATCTTTGCCTGTCCTGGGATGAAACCGAGGAATGGGCGGCGAAGCTGGGCATTCCTCACGTTCCTGTCCTGTACCGCGGACCCTGGAGCGAGGAGGCCGCCAAAGCGTGCTACACGAAGCGGTCGCGCTGCGGCGGCGAGCAGGAAGGGTATGTCGTCCGCTTGGCCGCGGCATTCGCCTATGAGGATTTCAAACGTTCCGTCGCCAAATTCGTGCGGAAAAACCATGTACAAACCGATGAGCACTGGCTGAGCAAACCGGTTGAACCAAACGGGCTAATATAGACTAAATTTGAGTTAGGAGGGGGCTATCATGTAATCCTAAAGCTGTTTTTCAAAATTGCGTCATTGGAACTATTCACCTCGAATATTAAATAGGGATCACGGACTTATATGTGATAGGTCCAAGGAATCCTTTCTCCTTCCCGGCGACCTCGTTAATTGATCATACATAGCGCATAGCCTTATACTAATACATCAGCAGGCTATGGAAATCCCTTCCTTCATATAATCCGCCTATGGAAAATAGGGGATCCAATCTCCTGATTTTTATACATATTAATAGTGGGAATCAACTTTATATTTGGAGGAAACAACAATGAGCGAAGAAGAAGTGGTTACGACCGGTTGGGACGCCATTGAGGCGCAAATGCAGCGGATTTACGAAGACCAGGAGCCGAAGCATTACGGTACACTGATTAAATATGTGCTGGGAGGTCCGGACCCGCTGGACGGGATCAGCGCCTATATGGCGGATAAGCCGGTTCCGCATTGGCATTTTGTCACTTTCGGGTTCTCCGAGCTGTACGGAAAGGAATCCGAGGATACTGAGTACAGCGGGTATGGCTTTGAACTGACCTTCCGGCTGACGCGCGCGGAGGATGAGGAAGAGCCGCCGGCCTGGGCGCTGAATTTGCTGCAAAATATGGGGAGATATGTGTTCAGAAGCGGAAACGTGTTTAGAGCGGGCGATTATTTGGATGCCAACGGGCCGATCTGCGTCGGCGACGATACGCAGTTGACCGCCTTGGCATTCACCTGGGACCCGGAGCTGCCGGAAATCGACACGCCGAACGGAAAGGTCGAGTTTTTGCAAATGATCGGTATTACGGGCGATGAACTTGAGGCGATGCAGGCTTGGAATACGCGGGGGATGCTGAAGGCATGCGAAGGACAGCTGCCGGGTCTTGTCACGGATCTATCGCGCGATTCCGTGCTGGAGGTTCCGGCGATTGCCGAAGCGGTGCAAAACGGAATGGAGCGGGACGGCTCGAGCACCGGCTTTTTATTTGTGGATCA
This sequence comes from Paenibacillus lacisediminis, assembly GCF_046567315.2. Taxonomy (NCBI): domain Bacteria; kingdom Bacillati; phylum Bacillota; class Bacilli; order Caryophanales; family Paenibacillaceae; genus Paenibacillus; species Paenibacillus lacisediminis. The sequence goes on from NZ_JBKIAX020000001.1 coordinate 583,498, forward strand.
GCTCGCCTGGGAGCCGGGGAAAAATCGCTTGTTCGGCAAAACGCCGGCCGCGCTTACGCTTGGAGCCAAACAGGCCGGAGTTGTCGGGAAACTGATCCGGGGCCGGATCCTCAAAGGCAAGGATCTTACTCTGGTAGGCCAGGGGATCCGGGTTGTCCTGAAGCCGGGAGAGCAGGCCGGATTCGAAGCCGGAGAGGACGAGGTTGTGCTGCGGCTGGATGAAGCGTCCGTCGCCGAGCTCGCCGGGCAAATGCAGCCGAAGGAAGCAACGGTTAAGCTTTCTTCCTTAAAAGGGATGGTCATTCAAGTCGTAAAAACGCATATCAAGGATCAGGAAGGTAATGTGGTAACGACGATTGGATAGGGGAGAGAAAACAGGATGAAAAAAAGCGGACTATCTCTCATGAACCTGGTATTTTTTATACCTGCGATTATTCTAAGCGTTCTCGTGTGGAACGACTACAATGGATATATCACGAATATCGATGATCATCTGCCGTCTCTGGACGGCCTTTACTTTTTGGATGAAGGCAGAAAAGCCGTCGGTTTAAGCGATGAGCACGACGGGACGCGCTACCGGGTTCATCTGTTTGATACGGCAACAGGGACACTTATCAAGGAAACATCGGTGCGCTCCAATATCCATGGGCCGTTGGATGCCGCGTCCTATCAGCAAGGCGGCGTGATTATCCCGACCTATGACGACAGCTTGGGATTGCAGCTTAATTTTTTCCGGCCCTCAGGCGAGGTGGATGAGCTTGCTCAAGGTACGCTGCAGGTTCCCGGATATTTAAGCTCTGGCGTTTATTCATGGCGCGGAAGGCTGCTTATTACCGGAGAAACGCCGGGTTCGGCATTGTATCTGGCCCAGGTGAAGGAGGGCAAGCTCGATACAGTACTCTTGAATAGTCCGGACCTGCTTCCCGCCAGGCCGGTCAGGCTCATGGAGGTACACGGCAGCTTCGACAACGATCAGCCGCTCCCGATCTTTGAAGCGGATTTAAAAGATGACAGAACTGCTTATATAAGCGGGATTTTGGACAAAAACAACCAGCCGGCCTTGTTGATGCAGTCGAAGGAGGAAACTTCTTTTGATGCCCGGGACAGGGCCGGAGCTAAATTCGCCCGCCATTTTGGGATCGACAACACGAAGCTGGTCAAAGCCGATACCCGTTATCCGGGGCAGGCGCATTTTTATAATGCTGTGAAAGAAGAATGGGGAAACGCTGTTCCGACGCCAAAGCCGGTTTATCAAGCCAAGGTTTTTCTGCTGAACGAGCGGGAGGTGCTGATTGCCGGATCGTCCGCGGAAGACGAACTCAACGGCAGCGTTGTGGGCTATGTGTTTAACGAGAAAACCGGCGGGTTTACGGATGTGACCGGACTTGCCGGCCAGCTTGCTTATGAGGATTTGCAGAACGCGGAGATGCGCTTTTTTAAGGAGCCGGATCGCGATATGCTTTATTTCTCCATGGAGCAGAAGTCGGCCGGAGCCTTTGACGTGAAGAGCGGTGCCGCACAGGTTGTCACGACGGATCAGGCCAAGCGGTGGCTGCTTGCGGACGGAGAGGACCGGATCTCGCCGAGAAGCTTCTGGAATTACGTGCGGCAGGGAGACGCGCTGGTTGTCAACTGGGTGATGTGGCTGGTCTTGCCGGTGCTTAGCTATATCGGGTTGGCTGCGCTTGTGCGCATTTTAAGGAGCAAGCAGTCCCGCCAAATCGCCGAGGGGATTATTCTTCCCGGCACCATCCTTCGGATGGAGGAAACGGGTGTTTACGTGAACGAGCAGCCCCAAGTCCGGTTTACCGTCCGCTTCGAGGATGAGGGACGAATGAAAGAGGTTGCGATCAAGAAAGTGATTTCTTTTTTGAATGAGGTGAAGGTCGGGAACTCGGTCGTCATCAGCTATAACCGGAAGAAGAACAGCGCGGTTTTTGTGACCGGTGAGGACCTGCCGAGGCAAACGGAGCCGGAAATCATCCGGGACGCGGTGCTGCGGCGTATCGAAACGTGCGGAAACGTAAACCGCAGCAAGGTGCTACAGCTACATTTCACGGCTGGGGGCAGTGAATTTAGCGTGCCGGTCGTGCAGCCGCCCGGATTTGAATATCGTGTCGGAGAGCGGGCGAATCTGGCCTTGGTTCAAGGGATGGCGAGAATCCACAGCTACGGGAACGATGTGCGTCTCGAAGCATCCGGGCAGATTTCCGCGCAGGGTGAGGTCATCCGTATCGAGGAATTCCCGGTCACGATCGGGAATCGGCAGTTGATGATGTTGGAGGTTATGGTTTCTGAGGGAACGGAGCGGATACGCAAGGTGAACAGTCTTTTTGTGCCCAAAGGACTTCCCGTGAAAGCTGGGGCGGTTATTCCGATCGTCATGCGAAAAGAAGATTACGAGAAGGAGCTACGGCTGCAAAAAGGGAAGCAGGGAGCCGCCAAAGTGACCTCGGTCCAATTCGACGGTACGCTTGGCGAACGTCCGCTGGCACAGATTACGGCGGAAAGAGAGGGAGTAAGTTACCGTATCCACCAGTCCATCGAACCGATATACGGGGTAGTGACCGGGGACGAATTGTGGATCGCCTATGATGAGAATTCGCGGGAAGCGGTTATTTTAAACTATTCATCACTGTAGAGGTGAAACGATCATGTCGGTATGAATTCCGGGCAAAACGGAAGGCTCGGAGCGACGATCTTGCCGACCACAGCCGCCAAAACGGGCGGATTTCGATTTAGGGGAAGGTATTTTCTATATGTTTCTATGTCCGGAGGATCGGCTGACGGCCACGGTGTATCAGCAAAGCTGAGCTATGGCCCCTCCGGAAAACTTAACCTATCTTGGCTCCGTAAGAAAGCGAAAACAAAACGGACTGCTCCCTGTCCATTTTTAACCCGGTAACATCAAAGGTTTTAAAATTCACGCCTTCCATTTTGGCTCCCCGGATGTCGGCACCCTGCAGTTTTGCTTTGGCAAGCACGGCCATGGTCAGATCGCAGTCTCTTAGATCGGCTTTATCCAGGTTGGCTCCGGACAAGTCCGCTTCGTAAAATTTAATCCCACGCAAGTCCTGTTTCACCAGACGGGCATGCCGTAAATTTGTATAGGACCAATCGCCCTGTAAAATCGTGATCCCATCCATATGGCAGCCGGAAAAATCCGAACCGGTCATTTTGCATGTGTCGAATTTGGCAACAAACAGATCGGCGCCATGAAAGTTGCAGTTCACAAAAGCGGATTCTTTATGAATGGAACCGTTTAAAGACGCCCCGCGAAAATCGCACTCTACAAATCGGCAGTTGCCCGACACAATCTCGTCCAGTGATCCATTAGAAAATGAGCAGCGGTTAAATGTGCAGCCGATGAGTTCGCCGTATTTTAAATCTTGCGTGCTAAAGTTTACTCCTTCATAGGTCTGATTGCTGTATTGAAACATTGAACGCCTCCTGTGTTTCGTTAGAGAGTTAGTTGGTAGTTTTATTTGTCGGTTCGGCAATGATCGTGGATAACGCGTGTTTGTAAATCATGCTCTGTTTACCGGAGAGTGTGCGAAACAATATGACATATTTATCGAATAATTCAACCGTTCCCTTGAGGGGTACGCCATTTTTGGTGATGGCCGTGCATTCCAGCCTCTCTTTCCATAGGAAGTATAATTGTTGATCTTGATCCAATTCCTTGTCTCCGTGATTTTCAAGCATCCATGATCCCTCTCCTCGCTTAAAAAATGGGTTCTTTCTCATTATATATTAACGAGCCATTATTCTGTGGAATCGCACCTTAAATATAGCATACGGTTGTCAAGTACCTGTATGTTTAGCGCCAAAAGTCAAGGGTAATATTTTTCTCATTCCTATAAACCTCATCTATATCCATATTAAAATATATCAATTTCTTAAATGGTTCGATTCGTATTATAGTGGAACTACAAAAAATTACCTAGTCCCTGAATGGATAAAGAAAGGTGGAGAATTAGTTTGAACCGTGAATTAGAGTTGGCGGTCGTTCGCGTTACGGAAATGGCCGCGCTGCAATCGGCGCCATGGATTGGCAGAGGAGATAAGATCAGCGCTGACGATGCGGCAACCTCGGCGATGAGAAGCACGCTCGACTCCTTATCCATTAAGGGAACCGTCGTCATTGGCGAAGGCGAAATGGATGAAGCTCCGATGCTGTACATCGGAGAGAAGGTGGGGAACTGGCACGGCGTGGAGGTTGACGTAGCGGTGGATCCGCTGGAAGGCACCTCACTGGTGGCGAATGGCCTCAGCAACGCTTTGTCGGTCATCGCAATCGCCCCGAAAGGCAATTTGCTGCACGCGCCCGACATGTATATGGAAAAATTGGCAGTAGGGCCTGCATTGGCAGGGAAGCTTAGTTTGCTTGATCCTGTGGAAGTTACGTTAGCTAAAGCCGCCGAAACGCTAGGGAAGAAAATATCCGATTTAAGCGTAATGGTGCTTGACCGCGAGAGACATCAAACGTTGATTGACACGCTGCGCAAGTGCGGCGTGCGGATTAATTGTTTGCCCGATGGCGATGTCGCCGGCGCAATGGCCCCTGCTTTTCCGGAAACGGGAATTGACCTTTATCTCGGCTCGGGCGGCGCGCCGGAAGGCGTTTTGGCTGCTGCCGCACTGAAGGCTTTGGGCGGCGAATTCCAAGGCCGGTTAATGCCGGACGGCCCGGTTCAATACGAGCGCTGCATCTCGATGGGGCTTGCCGACCCCTATCAGGTATTGTTGATGAAAGATCTGGTGGGCGACGATGATGTCATTTTTGCCGCCACCGGCGTAACAAATGGAGATTTTTTGGGCGGGGTAAGGAGCCTGACGAACCAACGCGCCGAAACGCATTCCATGGTGCTGCGGGCCAAAACCGGAACGATGCGGTTTATCAGGACCGTTCACCACCCTGCGAAACATGCCGGCCACGATGGGGAATTTTTCGATAGAGCTATGGTGATCTGACGAATTCCCCCTTTATGCATAAACAAGTATGGAAAGTGCATCCTAAAGTTCGAGGAGATCGTAACCTAGGAGGTGTTTTTTCGAATGGAACATAAGCCAAACCAGCAAGCCAAAGCGGAGGAACAAACAGCGAAAATCAACAAAACCCGGGAATCCGGGGAAAACGATACGGAATTTGCCGAAGATTTCAGCGCCCACGATTACCGCTCCGCTTTTAAAAATCCGAAAACGGGTGAGGAACGGCTGTACTAGCGGATTGGGGGATGAGTGATAGGATTGGGTCAGGAGGATTTTGGCCTCCTGGCTTTTTTGTTTATTTTCTCATCGGTCCTATGATGTATAATCATGGAAGAAGGTTGAACAAGAAAGGACGTTTTTGATGAACACTCTCGCGTTAATTGAACCGGCGAAAGCATATCAAAGCCAATACATCGAAATGATCGAGGAATGGAAGGAAACCGGAGAGAAGCTGGTTCCTTTTGTGCTGAGATTCGATTACGAAGATTTCGATTCATTTCTGGAGCGATTAAACATTTTAAGGGACGGCCCGATAGAAGATGGAAAGACGGTAAACAGTTCAACGTTTTGGCTTGTTGAGGATCATGAAAGGGTGGTTGGCGCGGCGAATATCAGACACAGACTAAACGATTCCCTGCTGAATATCGGCGGGCACATCGGATATGGAATAAGACCTTCGGCCAGAAAAAAGGGCTACGCCACAGAGATTCTCAAACAGGCATTAATACACGCCAAATCAATGGGAATATCGCGCGCTTTGGTGACTTGCGACAAGGATAATATCGGATCGGCAAAAGCGATTCAAAAAAACAACGGCATTTTGGCTTCCGAGGCGGTCGTCGGCGGAGTTGAGATACAACGTTATTGGATCTCTTTAACTTAATATTAAAGCGAGGGCTAATTGATGAGAAACCATGAGCTTTTTCCGGTCATTGAAAGGTTAGAAAAGTGCAACATTACATATTCTCTGGGCGGCAGCGCGCTATTGTATTATTTGAAATTGGTTGATGCCATAAATGATTGGGATATCACCGTAGATTGCGCAAAAGAAACCCTTATCGAGGCCATCCAAGACTATGACTGGGTGGATCAAAAAAGCGGAGATCATCCATTTGCCAGCCAGTATCGGATCAATTAGATTCGCTCAATATTGAATTCATAGGTTATTTTGCCTTACATACGGATCATGGAGTGCTGCAGCTGCCGGTGAGTCATTTGGGGACGTGGGACGGCATTCCTATTTCTAGCCCTGAAATATGGTACGTGGCTTATTATTTGATGAATCGAACAACCAAAGCAAATCTGCTGCTAAATTATCTGAAAGAAAACAAGGATAAAGCGAATGCTGCCTTAATACGTGAGTTGATTAATACAAAGATGTTAAATGATGAATTGGAACAAGAATTGGGCTTTCTATGTAATTAACCAAAAAATGAGGGCTTAACCTAAAAAACAGTGCTTTACGGCCGGCTACTGGACGACCAATGGCGGTCTAAACCCAGCCTCCTCAAATAGCGGAACTTTATGCCCTTATTATCCGGAAATGCTCATGTTGATCCTCATTAGCGGGATTTTTTGTCCTTATTTTCCTAGGAATGGTCCAGTTTGCGGGCATTTCGTTGCGATTTGAGAAAGTAGCGACATTATTTTCCGCTATTTCTATTTGAATGGGGGGATCGCTGAAATAACGCCATTTTTTGCCGTTATGTTTCGCCTAAAAGATACTCCGAGAGGATTTCAATCCTCATGCTGCACGCGGAACCCACGGATCGAAGGGTCATTAGCAATTTTGTGATCGATTATGAGCACATGACCGATTACAGCCCGGAAACTGAAAAAAAGGAGATCAAGTTAATGAAATTCAAGGTTATTTTACTTTTTATGCTGATATTTTTAAGCGGCTGTCAAGTTTTGGATGTTTTTGAGCAACAACCACAAGACAAACCGACAGTTACTTTTGAAGATAAGGACCGGAACGTAATGGCGACCGGGGCCGATCTAAGTTCAGTTTCGTTATCTTTCGGCCCCACAGGCAAGGAATATTTTATAGTCGGACGATTTAAAGAACCCAAGAAGCTGGAAGAGATCACTCAAAAACTGTTAGGTGAAGAATTGTCCATATACTGCGATGAAGAATTAATTACTTCCCCCATCATACAGCAAGTGCTGACATCGGGAGAGTTCAGCATAGGCGGGGAATATTCCCTGGAGGAAGCAAAAAGTTTGGTTGATAAGATCGAACAAAGCATGGAATAAAAGGTTCAACAAAAGGCCGCACCCAACAAATGCGGGCTTATGCCGTACAGCGAGTCCTGTTGTTCCGTCTTCCGGACGATTTCCAGCAATCTGGCTTTGGCTTCGGGATCGTCCCACTTTTCTTCAAAGGCGGGCACGATCCAGGCGGGCCCTTCCACGCTGTAAATCTCAATGTTCATTAAGCCGGCGTCCGTTAATTCCTGCCTTAGATGCCGCTTGGTTTTAGCAGCCTTTTTGCCTCGGCCATCGCGGCCAAACGATCTTCTCTACGTGTATTTCGCCGTACCGTATAGACTCGGGTGCGTTTCTGAAGTACGATGATAACAGTTTGGCAGCAGGTTAATTTATCACGAGGAGTAGGAAGCCGGCTTCATGCACATTTCTAAACAATCCATCAAAATCAGTCTTTCCCTAGTATTGTCTGTCATGGTTTGCTTCTCCATTCTGATCACCATGTCTATCATGACATACATCCAATATAATAATGAAAAACATTCCCTCTTCCAAAATACGATGTCGCACAATCTATCATCGGCGCAAAAAATGGCCGTCACGACCGAGGCGCTTTTTTCATCGATGCGGAAAACCCTCCATTCCGTAACCAACATTGCGCAAATCCGCACCATGGATATATCCGATAAGGAGGAATTGCAGCACATTTTTGATCTTGTACTGCAAAGCAGTCCGTATTTCAATTCGATATTTTGGACGGATGAAACTGGACAATTTCAGGTTGTTTCTCCTTATGGCAGCAATATGAACAATGCTCGGGTAACGACGAAATGGGCTCTGGAAGCTTTAAAGGGGAGGAAATCCTACATCTCCGATCCATATGTGAGCCCTACAGGACGCTTGATCGTTTTTGTAAGCGAGCCGGTTTTTGACGAACTTGGCAGTTATCGCGGCATGATCGGGGGGACGATTTACTTGGAGAAGGATAATATCCTGCATAGTATTTTTGGCTCAAATGCGGGTAATGAAACGGATTCCTACTCCTATATCGTTGATTCCGCGGGCAAGCTGCTTTACCATCCGGATAAAAACCGCTTGAGGGAAAATGTGCCTGAAGAGGTGGTACGGCAGTTTCAGGCGGGCAATAGCGGTGAACTGCATTTGAAAAATACGCAGGGCGATGATTATTTGGCGGGTTACGCGAGAGTCGCCATCAACGGCTGGGTCATTGTCATGCAGACCTCCAAACTATCGATTATGGCCGATGTCAACGACAACCTGCTGCACTTGATCCGGGGCATGCTCGTTCCGATTGCGGTCATGTTGATCCTTGCCGGATATATTGCCGCCAAAATCGCCGCGCCATTTGCCCGGTTATACAAAATCACGAAAGTTATTGCCGCCGGACAAGATGTTTCTTTGCAGGAATTCAAACCGCATTGGAACCGGGAAGCTGATCAATTGAACCGGATGATGAAAGCGGCGGCCGAAACGCTGGCGAAGCAAACTTCTTCGTTGCAGCAGGAAGCGATCACCGATCCGTTAACCGGACTGTTCAACCGCAGAGAAATGGAACGCAACCTGGATTTATGGGATAAAAGGGGGGATCGGTATGCTATATTGCTGCTGGATATCGACCACTTTAAGGCGGTAAACGATACGTATGGTCATCAAACCGGCGATGAAGTTTTAAAAACGGTCGCCAGCGTGATCACGGAGTCCAGTCCTGCAGAGGCGGTATGTTCCCGTTATGGCGGGGAGGAATTTGTCATCCTCCTTCGTGAGCATGATATGGAGCAGTTATACGCTATCGCCGAACGAATTCGCCTAACGATAAGCACCGAGCCAACCCCTTTTTCCCGGAAGATTACCGTCTCCATCGGCATCTCATCATCTCCGGAGCATGGCGTAAGCCGCGTTGAGGTGCTTCAAGCGGCGGATGAGGCTTTGTACCGTGCCAAACGCGAAGGGCGTAACCGGACGATCGGATTCACATAACCTTCACTGACTTTTGGCGAAATAACGGGGTATAATCAAAGAAAACTTCGAAGGATGGCGAAATATGAAATTCTTCGGCCGAACGTTGCGTTTGCAAACGACGATTACCCTGATGGTCTGCTCCGTGCTGGCTTTGGTCCTGCTGGCCGTCTATTTGCTGTTTAATATGAAAATCTCCGGGCTGACCCGGGAAGATTTGGAGCATAAAGCGATTACAATCGCCCGCACGGTGTCCAAGGATCCAACCGTTCAGAGCGCGCTAAACGGCCAGGCCGACGCCAAGCTTGTGCAGGAGTTTACCGAAGAAATCCGCACGCTGAACGGGGTGCAGTTCATCGTCGTTATGGACAAGCAAGGCATCCGGCTATCCCATCCCGATCGGGATAAGATCGGGCAGCATTTTATCGGCGGCGATGAAGCCGAAGCGCTAAACGGGAGGGAATCCGTATCCATCGCCAAGGGAACCTTAGGGAAATCCGTGAGAGCGTTTTCTCCGGTGATCGTTGGCGGCAAGCCGGTTGGCGCGGTTGCGGTTGGGCTGGCGCTGAACGATGTTAATTCGGCGGTGCGGCAGAATCGCTGGATTATTTATTTGGGGATGGCTGCCGGCGGCGTGCTCGGCGTGTCCGGGGCGGTGCTGCTGGCCCGCAGGCTTAAGCGGATGATGTTCGGCATGGAACCGGACGAAATCGCCAAGCTGCTTGAGGAACGCAGCGCGATGCTGCAATCCGCCAAGGAAGCCATCATCGCCGTGGATGCACGGGGGTATATCACGTTGATCAACGCCGAAGCGAGGAGACTTATCGGTATAACCGAAGCCGGTGGCAACGCGCAGGAGCTTTGCCCGCTGCTGCGCATGGACAAGGTGCTGGAGACCGGGGAGCCGCTGAACGACATGGAGATGGAGCAGGACGGGATGACGCTGCTGGCCAATGTTGTCCCCGTCAAAGTGAACGGGCGAACCCAGGGCGCCATCGCCACGTTTCGGGACAAGACCGAAATCGACGTTCTGATGGAGCGGTTGTCGGGCGTTTCGCTGTATGTCGAAGCCCTGCGGGCCCAGACTCATGAATTTATGAACAAGCTGCATGTCATGGCCGGATTAAACCATATGCGGCGCTACGATCGTCTTGAGGAATATCTGAGCGGAACCATCCGGCATTTCCAGTCGGAGGCCGGTATGCTCGTGAAGCAGGTGAAGGAACCCGTGATGGCCGGCTTTCTGCTGGGCAAGCTGAGCCGGGCGCGCGAAGCCGGGGTGAAGATGCATATTCTCGAAGAGGACGTGCTGCCGGAATGCGCGGATGCGGAAACGGCCCATGAGCTGGTCACCATTGTGGGCAACCTGCTGGAAAATGCGCTGGAGGCCGAACCGGGCGAAGACAGCAAAGATATTTCCGTCGGCTTTTCCCATGAAAACTCGCAGTTAACCGTGACCGTTAGCGACAACGGCGCGGGCATCCCGGGAGAGATGATCAAACGGATCTACGAGCAGGGCTTTTCGACCAAAGGCAAGAGCAGAGGCATCGGCTTGTACCTGGTGATGCGCGGCGTCAACAAGCTGGGCGGGCATCTTTGGTGCCAAAGCGCACAAGGCGCGGGAACGAAATTTATCGTACGCATACCGTACGAAGCAAAAGCATGGGGGACTCATGATTAATGTACTCATTGTTGAAGACGACCCGATGGTTGCCGAAATGAACAAATTTTATTTGGAGCAGATTCAGGATTTCCGGGCCGAAGGTTGGGCCGAATCCGCCGAGCAGGCGCTTGGTCTGCTGGATTCCGCGCATTACGACCTGCTGCTGCTCGACATTTACATGAAGGGAAGCAGCGGGCTGGAGCTGCTAAGCGAAATCCGCCGCAAAGCGCTGCCTACGGATGTAATCGTCATCTCGGCCGCCAGAGACAAGAGCAGCATCCGGCAGGCACTGAACAACGGGGCGGTTGATTATTTGATCAAGCCGTTTGAGTTCAACCGCTTTCGCATGGCTATGGACGCGTATCGCAAGCGGGCTACGCTATTCAAGCAAGCCGATAGCATGGTCCAGTCGGAGCTTGACGCGATCACGCATGCCGCCGCGAACGACGGTCAAAGCCAACCGCTGCCCAAAGGCTTCACCCGCAAGACGCTCCAAGCCGTATGGAACGCGATCGAGGCGGCTTCTGCCGAAGGCTTCACAAGCGTGGACATCTCCGCGGCGACGGGGATTTCCCGGGTTTCCGCCGGCAAATACATGACCGAGCTGGAGGCCAGGGGCATCCTCGAAATGGAGCTGATCTACGGGACCGTAGGCAGGCCGGTGCAGAAGTACAAAATAACGCCGCACGGAAAGATCCAAATCACGAAATATTTGCAATAAAGTACGCCCTCCTTGCGCGAGCAAGGGGGGTTGTCTATTTTGTGACAGCGCTTACTTTAAAAACTTTAAAAATTCGATCAATATCTACATAAAAACAAAAGCGCTTACAAAAAAGCTATGATGAGGCTGAATTTAATCAAAGGAGGCCTATTTCCCCTATGGAAAAAACTGTACAGACGCAGGCCATTTCGCGTGAACCGAAGTCACAGCCTGCCGACAAGGCGGACGGTTTGCTGTCCAAAGTGCTCAGCGTAAAGATCGGTGTGATTCCTTTGCCGATTTACATCGTGCTGGCTCTGGTCATTTTCGCTGCCGCCGCCGTTGGCGAGCTGCCAAACGACATGATCGGCGGCTTGGCCGTCATCATGATTATGGGCGTGCTGCTGAGCCATCTCGGTTTCAAGCTCCCGCTGCTGAAGAACATCGGCGGTCCGGCGATTTTGTCCCTGATGATTCCGTCGTTCCTCGTTTTTTGGAATGTGCTGAATCCTCCGGTCGTTGACGCCGTGCACACACTGATGAAAACGTCCAACTTTCTTTATCTGTACATCGCCTGCCTGGTGGCGGGAAGCATTACCGGGATGAACCGCCAGACGCTGATCAGCGGGTTTATCCGGATTTTCATTCCGATGATCGCGGGTACGGCCGCCGCCGTTGCGGTCGGACTGGGCGTGGGCATGCTGTTTGGCTATACCGCCCACCACACGCTTTTCTACATTGTCGTTCCGATCATTGGCGGCGGCGTAGGCGAAGGCATCCTGCCTTTATCGATCGCCTTCTCGCAAATTCTTGGCGGAGAATCGGGGCAATATGTGGCGCAGATGATTCCGGCTGCAGTTATCGGCAACGTCTTTGCGATTATCGGGGCGGGTATTCTGAAGAAAATGGCCGACAAAAACCCGTCGATTACCGGCAACGGCGTTCTTGTCCGAGAGAAGGGCGGTAAGCAGCTTGGCGGAAGCCATTACGATGCGGAAAAAATCGATTTCCCGCTGATGGGCGGCGGCCTGCTGTTTGCCTGCAGCCTGTTTATCGCAGGTAGCTTGCTGTCACCCTATGTTGGCATTCCCGGCCCGATTCTGATGATCTTTGGCGCGGCGCTGCTGAAAATTTTCAGGCTGCTTCCGTACAAAATTGAACAAGGCGCGTACCACCTTTACAAATTCGTGTCCGGCACCCTGACCTGGCCGCTGATGGTCGGTCTCGGCATTTTGTACATCCCGCTGGAGGATGTTGCCGCGCTTATTTCCATTCCTTACGTACTCGTCTGCGCATCGGTAATTGCCGCGATGATTGTGACAGGCTATATAGTCGGAAAATGGATCCGGATGTACCCTATAGAAGCCGCCATTGTGACAGGCTGCCGCGGAGGGCTCGGAGGAACGGGTGATGTGGCGATTCTTTCCGCATCGGGCCGGATGGAACTGATGCCTTTTGCGCAAATCTCCACACGAATCGGCGGGGCGCTGACCGTTGTCGCGGCCACGCTGCTAATCTCCGTTTGGGGAGGCTGAACTTAAGGATTTATTGATTGGATAAGAGCATTGTTATACAAAAATACAAAATCAATTTGGGAGGCGACCCGCGATGAATCAAACGCTGGATCATTCTTACTTGTTTTCGCTGCGCGTGCAGTACAAAAGCGGCAGCGACTATATGGCAAACCTGGTGAACATTGTGGAGACGTATCAAGGAACCGTGCTCCAAGTCGAGCTTCAGGACCCGAACGAACAAGGGATGGCGGAGGCCGAGGTGAAGATCTCGGTGCAATATCAGGAGGACAGAGAATTGATCGAAACTGCGGCGCAAAAGCTTGGCGGCGGCGATATCGTGGAGCGGTTAATGGAGATTATGCAATTGCATGAGGGCGGAAAGCTGGAAACGACGCTCAAGCATCCGATTCTCAGCAAGGAAGATCTCTCTAAGGTATATACGCCGGGGGTTGCCAAGGTTTGCCAGGCTATTGCCGAGGACCAGGAAAAGGCCTATCAGCTTACGACAAAAAAGAACACCGTCGCCGTCATTTCGGACGGAACGGCTGTGCTCGGCTTGGGAGATATCGGACCGAAGGCGGCGATGCCGGTCATGGAGGGCAAGGCGGCGTTGTTCAAGCAGTTTGCCGGGGTGGACGCCGTTCCGATCTGCCTGGATACGAAGGATACGGAGGAGATTATTGCGATCGTAAAAGCTTTGGCTCCGACCTTCGGCGGCATCAATCTGGAGGATATCGCTTCGCCCCGTTGCTTTGTCATCGAGGAGCGGCTGAGAGCCGAGCTGGACATCCCCGTATTCCATGACGATCAGCACGGAACGGCCATCGTGGTGCTTGCGGGATTGTTGAACGCGCTGAAGGTATGCGGGAAAAATATCCGCGAGGTCAAAATCGTCGTCAACGGCGTTGGTGCTGCGGGCATCTCCATCTCCAAAATGCTGCTGCAGGCGGGCGCGGTCAATTTGATCGGCGTCGACCGCGAAGGCGCCATTAATCGCAACGTAGCTTACGCGAACCAGCACTGGAGTGAATTTGCTAAATATACGAATCCGCACAATGAACAGGGACCATTGTCGGAAGCGATCAAGGGAGCGGATGTGTTTATCGGGGTCTCGGCTCCAAACGTGCTGAAAGTCGACGATCTGCGGAACATGGCCAAAGATCCGATCGTGTTCGCCATGGCCAACCCGACGCCGGAAATCGATCCTTTGCTTGCCGCGCCCTATGTCAAGGTGATGGCGACCGGCCGCTCCGACTTTCCGAACCAGATCAACAACGTGCTTTGTTTCCCGGGGATTTTCCGTGGAGCTCTCGATTGCGAGGCCACGGACATCAACGACGCGATGAAGCTGGCGGCGGCGGAAGCGATCTCCTCCGTGATTGATCCTTCGGAGCTAAGCGAAAACTATATCATCCCGGATGCGTTTGATTCCCGTGTGGTGGAACGAATCCGGCTGGCGGTGGCCAAAGCTGCCATAGACAGCGGCGTAGCGCGCAAAAATTTGCTTGTCGAGATAAAGTAAAATGGCGGGCTAAAACCCGGACTATATTCGGAAATGGCAAGTGATGTCGGCTAAAACTAAAAAAATAAGCGAGGCTGTCGCCCCATGGTTGTAAAAGGTATGATCATGGCAGGAGCTCAAGGCCGCAACCGACCCACCTGGGATATGAGTTATCTAAGGTTGGGTCGTTTTCGTTTGATGAAACTTTGAAGTCGTCTCTTGCAGCTCCAGAAAATATTTGGTAATGTTAATTTATTACTTTTTACCTATGAATCCTTGGAAGTCCGAGAGTCTTAAGTCATTGAGATAGGACTGCTAGGTTTGTAGTGACGCCTCGCGCTAGTTACATCATTATAAGGAGAATGGAACATGAAGAAAGCACCAATCATTGCTATTGCATTTGCTTTAATAGTAGTGTGTGTGGCCGGTTTTATGGTTTGGAAAATTAACGATGACAAAGTGAAAAAAGAGATGGCTATCCTAGCGGATATTTCTAGTATTCAAGAGCAGGTAAACACCCTTTATCAAGACGAACAAAAAAAGAATCTGGCTGATCCGATTGACAAAGATATGATCCAAAGAGTACATAATTTATTTGCAGCCTATGATAATAAAGAGCTCTCTCCCGAAGCTTCCGCACTATTAGCCAAAGCCTCTTCGGACATAAGTGATGTAGATAAGATGTATGCTTTAAAGCAGAGCATAGATAATCTGTTCGACGAGAATGGAGCAATCGTAGAGTCACCTGACATAGAGTCCAGCAAAAGTCAGCTGGAGGCATTGAAGTCGGATAAGCCAGCCTTTGTAGCTGATTTAACGATTAAAATAAATGAGGCTGCAAGTCAATTCAAACAAATCTCGGCAGCAACCAAGAAGGTGGATTCATTATTTACATCATCAGAAAAAACGGCTGTCAAAAAATCCATCAAACAAACCGAAATTAACGAGGCAAAAGCAAGTGTAAAAAAGATTAAACAACATAAAGCAAAAACAGATTTATTGTCGTATGTACAAGTTGCTGACGTATATCTGGATGCTAAGATAAAAGCAGAAGCAAAGGCAAAGGCCGAAGCGGAAGCTAAAGAAAGAGCTACAGCCCAAAAAAATTCTTCTTCTAAAAAATCTAATGACACTTTAGATCTTAAAGGATGGGTACCCTATAGTACAGGGGATGCAGCCACCTTGCTGAAATATCTAGCATCGGGTGATGTTGTTGAATATAACGGCCAATATTGGGCTTCTCCAGAACTGGTAAATATGATGGCGAACGAAGAGGTTGTATATATTCAAGATATAGCAAATGATTAGAACAAGCCTATCACCAAGCATGCTGTAGCAATATTGTAACGAAAAGACGGCAAACCTTGCATTCAAGACATTTCTTGAGCTAGGGCTTGCCGCTTTCTTTCGTTATGCAGACCAATTTGCTCTCTTACGCTTGCGGAATTGTATATGAGGAGGGCGGCACAAGGTAGATCAACGGAGTTGTAAAAAAAAGGAGCTGTTAAACATGGAGGACCAATGGAAAATAGCCAAGTATGATCCGGCATGGAAAGATTTATTTTGGCAGCTTGGTGACAGGTTGAGAAATACGCTTCAAGAAACGGCGTTACGCATCGATCATGTCGGTTCGACGTCGATTGCAGGAATGGACGCCAAACCGATTATCGATATCCAAATATCCGTTGCCGTTTTGGAGGATGAACTCAGCTATCGCGATAAAATCGAATCATTGGGATTTCAATGGAGAAGCGATAACCCGGACAAGTCCAAACGCTATTTTCGCGAAGTTCCCGGGAGCAGAAGAACGCATATTCATGTAAGGCGCGCCGGAAGTTTTGCGGAACAAATGACGTTGCTTTTTAGGGATTATTTAAGGGAACATCAGGAGGAATACAAGAAATACGCTGATGAGAAGCATCGGCTGATGAAATTGTTTGCGCATGACCGTCCCAAGTATGTGGAGGGCAAGGGCCCCATCGTATGGGAGATATTGCACCGGGCCCATCTCTGGTCGCAAGAAACCGGATGGCAGCCGGGAGAACCTGATGCGTAAACCGGAATGTTTGGAGGAGAAAACGTGAAAAAAGTAAAAGTTCTGCATTATGACGCCTTTTCATCCGTTGTCAATCAAGGAAATCCGGCTGGGGTGGTGCTGGACTGCCAAGGTTTGAACGAAGACGACATGCTCCGCATTGCGGGGAAAGTCGGGTTCAATGAAACCGTATTTGTCCTGAAGTCGGACAAAGCGGATTTAAGGCTAAAGTATTTTACGCCCGGACACGAAATGAACTTATGCGGTCATGCTACCATCGGCGCATTATATGCCCTGAGAACGCGGGGGGTGCTTGAGGACAAAAACAACTTCCATATCGAAACCAATGTTGGCGTGCTGCCCGTTTCTTTTGAAAATAAGGATGAACAGATTTTGATTACAATGAAGCAAGACGCTCCCCGCTTTATTCCGTTTGAAGGGGATGTACAAAAATTGGCCGAATCCATCGGCTTGGCTAAGGAAGATCTCGATCTATCCAAACCGATCGTGTACGGCAGCACAGGGACATGGACGTTGTTGATTCCCATCAAGGAGTTAAGTAAGTTTAAAGCCATGCAGCCCCGTAACGAGAAATTCCCTCAGATTTTGGTCGAAAATCCGCGCTCATCCGTACATCCGCTTTGTTTTGAGGCACATGACGAGAAGGCCTTGATGCATGCTCGGCATTTTTCTTCGCCTTATTCCGGTACGGTGGAGGACCCGGTCACCGGCACGGCTTCCGGCGTGATGGGGGCGTATTACCTGAAGTATATCGACGATCGGCTGCCTTTGCTGGAATTTGCGGTTGAACAAGGCCAGGAAATAGGCAGGGACGGCAGAGTTTGGGTGAGAGTGGTGCGCAATGGCGGCAGTATGGACGTTTTTATTTCGGGGACGGGAGTGTTTGTAAAAGAAATGGAAGTTGCGATGGAGTAAAGGAGGCGACAGCTTATCATTATTAAACAGCTAAAATTGAAAACCAATAAATTTAGCGAATTGAAATCATTTTATCGCGACGTGCTTCGATTTCCTATTCTGGAAGAAACGAATACTTCATTTTCCGTGGATGCGGGGGAAACCGTGGTTATTTACGAAAGCGGTGATTTGCATACGTTTTACCACTATGCTTTTTTTGTGAATAAAGCGCATTTTGATAGAATACTTGAAAAAATTGTTGAACATAGCCCATTATTGGCGGATGAAACGGGTCAGACCGAGTTTATGTCAGGAGTGTGGAAAAGAAAACAAGTGTATTTTAAGGATGCTCAGGGCAATATTTTGGAAATTCTCCCTACTGGAGAGGAATTGTCCGCTGAAAAGACTTGGGTTCGCGTGCAAGAATTCGGCGTTCCCGTCGATAATCTCGATGAATTCATTTCTGAAGTCAATCAGATATCCAATATATTCCCCAAAAATTCCGATCATTTTTGTTTTTATGGGGATGAGAGCGGGGTTCTGGTCCTTGTAAAAGAAGGCAGACCGTGGTTCCCCACGGATCTGCCGGCGATTTCGTCACCGGCGGAATTGATCGTCGTCGACGATTGTCAAATGGAAGTGGAGAGTGGGGGCTTTAAATTGAAAGCTCACCGTGAAAGAACGCCATGATTCACCATGTGGAACTTAATGTTTCGGATTTGCCGGCTACGATCGATTTTTGGGGCTGGCTGCTAACCGATCTTGGCTACAGGGAATATCAAAAGTGGCAATATGGAATCAGTTGGAAACATGGGGAAAGTTACATCGTTTTTGTCCAAACGGAGGAAAAATATCTGGATATCCCGTACCATCGGAAGCGGACCGGACTTAACCATCTCGCATTTTATGCCCGTTCGCGGCGACATGTCGATGAGCTGACGGAAAAACTCACGGAAAAGGGAGTGACGGTTTTGTATAAAGACAAGCATCCTTTTGCCGGTGGGGAAGGCCATTATGCCGTTTTTTGCGAAGATCCGGACCGGATTAAAGTGGAGTTCGTCGCGCCGGAATAACGTAAAGAAAAATAAGCAGACGCCTTGGCTGAAAGAGACGAAACTCTTGGCCGGGGCGTTTTTTATTGGCGGGAGAAACGTAACATTGGTTTGAGGCGCGAAGCCTAACGGAAGTGAGGGACGTTATTTGTTGCAAAACAGGGCTGCGAAAATTTTAACGGACCCAGATGACCTTATTCGCTATAAATTCTCCAAAATAGACTCATCTGGAGCTAAATAACGTCTCCTCGGTCCGTTACGGCGGGAAATACCAGGGAAATGAGCAAATAAGGTCTTTCCAGTCCGTTAGGGTTTCGCACTGGTTTTGCGCTGGCTTCTCACTGGTTTTGCACTAGGGAAGTCCACCTCGAAATATGGAGCCGCCAGGCGGCCGACAGTCATCCAAACATGCCCCGGACCACTCAACGCGCGCATAAGGAGAAGTTCGCACGGCCTCACATAGCACAGGCAATTTAGGACGATATATGGTCGTTGTCTCGTATTCCCGCCGCTTCTAACATAAAGGTAACGCAGCAGGACATTTGAAAAAAATAGTTGCGCGGAAGAGGTGGGAGCTGTGAAAACGGTAAATGAGCTGGAGCAGTGTTTAAGCGAGCCGTCCGACCGGCTTGTTGGGGACCTGGCCAAGCTGGACGGCGATTTCCTGATCCTGGGCGTCGGCGGAAAAATGGGGCCCAGCCTGGCGAGGCTGCTCCGGCGGGGGCTGGCGGCGGCCGGAAAACCGGCCAAAATCACGGGGGTGTCCCGGTTTTCGTCGGGGGACCTGAGGAGTGAACTGGAATCGGTCGGGATCGCTACGCTGGCGGCCGATCTGCTTGATGAGCAGGCGCTGGCAGGCCTGCCGGAAGCGCAGAACATCATTTACATGGCCGGCAACAAATTCGGGACGACCGGCCGCGAATATTTCACCTGGGCGATGAATGCGTATTTGCCGGGGCGGGTGGCCGAAAAGTACAAAACTTCGCGGATCGTGGCCTTTTCGTCCGGGAACATTTACCCGCTGACCGACATTAAGCTGGGCGGCGCATCGGAAGAGACCGCACCGTCGCCGATCGGTGAGTACGCACAGTCCTGTCTGGGGCGGGAGCGGGTATTCGAATATTTTTCCCGCAAAAATGGGACTCCGCTGGTAAACTTCCGTTTAAATTATGCGATCGATATGCGGTACGGCGTGCTGCTGGAGGTCGCCAAGGCGGTCAAAGAGGGCCGCCCGATCGATCTGAACATGGGAATGGTCAACGTGATCTGGCAGGGGGATGCCAATGAAATGGCCATCCGTGCGCTGCTGCTTTGCGAGTCGCCTCCGGTCACGCTGAACGTAACCGGCCCGGAGACGGTATCGGTGCGCTGGTTGGCCGAACGGTTTGGCGATGCCTTTGGCGTGAAGCCGGTTTTCGCCGGCGAAGAGCAATCGACTGCGCTCCTAAGCAACGCTTCGGCCGCCCATGCCAAATTGGGTTATCCGCGGGTATCGCTCCGGCAGATGATCGAATGGACGGCGGGATGGGTGGAAGCCGGAGGAGAGACGCTTAGCAAGCCAACGCATTTTCAGGAACGGGCAGGTGCGTTTTGATGGGAGAAAATTTAAAACCCGAAATTCAGCAGCTGCTGCATCGCGGGACCGTGATTCCGGCCCACCCGCTGGCGCTCGATGCCGGCCGCCGGCTCGATGAACGGAGACAACGGGCGTTAACGAGGTATTATATAGCGTCCGGGAGCGGCGGAATCGCCGTAGGCGTGCATACGACGCAGTTCGAAATCCGCGAACCGGGGATCGATCTGTATGAGCCGGTGCTGCGGCTTGCCGCCGAAGAAGTGGAGCGGGCGCGGCTGGGCCGCCCGTTCATTAAAGTGGCGGGGATCTGCGGGCCGACCGGGCAAGCGGTGCGCGAAGCGGAAACGGCCGCCGGACTGGGCTACGACTTGGGTCTGGTCAGTAACGGCGGGCTCATAGACTTGAGCGAAGCGGAGCTGATTCACCGCTGCGAAAAGGTATCGTCGGTTATTCCGGTGTTTGGCTTTTATTTGCAGCCGGCGGTTGGCGGCAAGCGGCTCAGCTATGCGTTTTGGCGGGAGCTGGCGGAGCTTCCCGGAGTGAAGGCGATCAAAATCGCGCCGTTCAACCGGTACCAGACGCTGGATGTCGTTCGCGCGGTGTGCGAGTCGAGCCGCGGAGACGACATTGCGCTATACACGGGCAACGACGACAACATTGTGGCCGATCTGCTGACAGTGTACCGGTTCCGGACCGCGGACGGACAATGGGCGAAGAAAAACATCGCCGGCGGCCTTCTGGGGCACTGGGCGGTGTGGACGTCAAAGGCGGTGGAAATGCTGGAGGAAATCATCGCGCTGCGCGAGCGGGGGGAAGTCCCTTCCGCCGAATGGCTGAGCCGGGGAGTCAGGATCACCGATGCGAATGCGGCTTTTTTTGACGCGGCGAACGGGTTCAAGGGCTGTATTCCCGGCATTCATGAAGTGCTGCGGCGGCAAGGGCTGCTGGCGGGCAACTGGTGCCTCAATCCGGACGAACAATTGTCGCCGGGACAAATTGCAGAGATTGAACGCGTCTATCGCGCATATCCTGATCTTAATGACGATGAGTTCGTCCGCAGGCATCTGGACGAGTGGCTCAATGAAGCGTAGGCTACCGTATTTGAGCAAAAACCCGAATCACAAAAAAGGAGGCGGATGAAGCCGGTGTTGCCAAACGATACCGCAGCGGGAAAGAGATCACTGGAGGCGAGGCGTTTCTACTGGAAGGAGGAAGATCGCGGGTTTATTGCGGACGCTTGCCGTAGGCATTGGCCGGAAGAGGTGCGGGAGGTGATCCACCGGGCCGAACTGGCCTGCCGGAACACGTTTATTTTTACCCATCGCTGGGATATGGAGCGCTGCGAGGAAGAGGTCGTGTTTCCGGGGCGGATCAACTGGAATTATCGTCACCGTGGCGACCTGGAGTGGCTTGTGATGCTGAACCGGGCGAGATATATGGGCGAGCTGGGGCAAGCCTATTGGCTCACTGGAGAAGAGCGGTTTGCGGAAGGCTATATTCGCTTGCTGAAAGATTGGATGACGCAAAACCCGCTGACTGAGGAAGAAGTGCGAGGCAGCGCCAACCGGGCCTACAACGTAAAAGACACCTGGCGCAAGCTGGACAGCGGCATCCGGATCACGCACTGGTTAAAGGGGTACTATTGCGTCTGCGTCTCCGGGCTTTGGGGCGAGGAAGAGGAGGCGTTGTTCAAGGAGGCGGTCCGCCGGCACGGCATGTACCTGAGCCTTGCCTATACGCCGCATGATAGACAGAGTAATTGGGGGTTTTTGGAGACGAACGGCTTGTTTCAGTTGGCTTTGCTGTTCCCCGGGGTTGAAGGTGCGGACGAGCGGCTGAGGGCGGCGATCCGGCGTCTTGAAGAGATGTGCCCGCTGCAGGTGTTCGAAGACGGGCTGCATAACGAGCAGTGCAGCATGTACCACCATGAGGTGCTGCACTGCCTGTTCGAATCTGTGCGGCTCGGGGAATTGAACAGCGTGCCGCTGCCGCCCGTCTTGAAGGACACCTTGAACCGGATGTACACCGCTTCGCTGGCACTGGTGCAGCCAAACGGGCATCAGCCGGCCTTAAGCGACAGCGACATGACGGACATCCGCGATGTGCTGGCGCGAGGAGCGGTTTTGTTTGGGCGCGGCGATTTGAAGTCGCAAGGTTACGAGACTCTCGATTATGAAGGAATTTGGTTTTTCGGCCCCCAAGGCTTCGCCGATTATGAGCGGCTTCCGGCGCGGGAGCCGGAATTCGCCTCGATCGGGCTGGCGCAAAGCGGATATGTTTTTATGCGCAGCGATTGGCGCCGCTCGGCCCGCTACTTGACGTTTGACGCCGGGCATATGGACGTGATCCGGGCGCACGGACACGACGACCTGCTGCAGATCAATTTGTTCGCCTACGGGCGGGAGTTCCTGACCGATGCCGGGCGCAACACCTACATGGAAAATGCATACCGTCAGTATTTCAAAGAGTCGCTTCAGCACAATACGTTATCCGTCGACGGCAGGACCATTTCAACCTATGTGGACTCCTGGAAATGGCGGGACCCGGCACGCCCGCTTGATGTCTGGTGGCGGCTCACCCCGGAATACGATTACGCGCAGGCCGGCCATGACGGGTACTGGCGTTTGCCGCATCCGGTGCAGGTGCTGCGGCAAATTTTGTTCGTCAAACCGGATTATTGGGTCGTGGTCGATACTTGCCGTGCGCATGGTGAGGTGGAGCATGATTACAGGCTCCCGTTTCATTTTGCCGAGGGGCTGGAACTAAGCTTTGAGGAGGACGGCCTCTCCAAAGCCTGCTCCCCGAACGGAAGCGGCCCTTCGCTGCTCTTGATTCCGCTGGGGCAGGTAAAGATGGAGGTGGAGCCGTGCTGGATTTCCCGGAACTACAACGAAAAAACGTTCTCAAGCAGACTTGTTTTCCGGCAAAAGGGGAGCGGCTTCACCAAATTCGTAACGGTGCTGTATCCCGCCGAGCGCACTGGGGAGGCGACGCCTACCGTAAGTGAGCTGGAAGTGTTGGACAGCTATGGCAACAAGGTTGCGCCGCACCTGGCTACAGCCTTGTCGATCGCGCGCGAAGGCGAAGGCGGCGCGGAAGATGCGGTTTTGTTCTCCCATCAGGGGCCGCGCGGCTACCGGTTTGCCGATGTCCACCTGAGCGGCGACGTGCTGCTGGTGCGAAAAACCGTCGCGCCCGGCGATGCCGTCCGGACATACACCGTGAAGGTTTGAAATTTTTTAGGTCGTTTTAAGGACGTTCACCTTTAGTAAGCGCGCAAGTACTTTGAAAATAAGGAAACCACACTCGCCAAGGATACTATAGAAAAAAATAACAAGGGGTGGAAATTCGACCTGGGGGGATGCACATGGAACGGCTGATCATCAAACGGTTAATGGGTAAACGGGCGGGCCTTTTATTAACTTTTTCATTGATATTCGCACTGTTCATATCGGCCTGTTCGGGCGGTGGAGGAAACGGGGCGACCACGGGGGAGAACGGTGGAGCGGGCGAACAGGCCGGGCAGCAAAACCAGGGGCAGAAGGGGCAAGGCGGGGCTGCGGAAACGGTGGAGCTTCGGCTGGGCTATTACTCTTCCGCCCAAACGGATACCAAAATGCAGGAGCTGATCGGCAAATTCCAGGAAAAGCATCCGAACATTAAGATCAAAACGGAATCCTCGCCGTACAATCAATTTTTTCAGAAGCTCGATACTCAAATCGCCGCCGAAAGCGCCCCTGATGTTTGGTTGTCCGACGGCGTGTTCGTGCCGAAATACGCGGAGCGCGGTGTGCTCAAAGATCTGACTGAGTTGATCGAACGTGACCTTAATAAGGACGAATATTACGGGCTCGACTTTAACAAAGACGCAAACGGCAAATACTGGGGCGTCCCGCAAGGCATCCAAATCGCGGTGCTGTACTACAACAAAGACATGTTTGATGAGGCCGGCGTCGCCTACCCGACCGAGGATTGGACCTGGGATGACCTCAAGGCCGCCGCCGAAAAACTGACCAAGGATTCCGCCGGAACTTATGCGACCGATGCCGCTTTTGACAAAAACAAAATCAGCCAGTACGGCCTGACGTTTTTCAGCATTACCGAAGGTTGGATGACCGTGCTGAAATCGTACGGGGGCGGCGTGCTCGATGAAACGTTAACGAAGTCGATCATAGGTACGCCGGAAAACAAGCGGGCGATGGAATGGATTGTCGACGGCATGCAGCGCGAATTGTTTACGGCGCCTTCGGATTTGAAAAGCTTCCAGAGCAACATGGCTCCGTTCCCAAGCAAAGCGGCGGCGATGCGGATCGGCATTTACGCCCGCACGATCGATGCCAACAACGCGGGATTGAACTACGACGTAACGCTGCTCCCGAAGGGGCCGGAAGGCAAACGTTTTTCCCCGGTCATCGCCAACTCGTGGGTGATCAACAAAAAGGCGGAGGGCGCCAAAGCGGACGCGGCCTGGGAATGGGTGAAGTACTGGGCGACGGAAGACGAGGTGCAGAACGAATGGGCGTCGCTCGGCGAAGCGGTTCCGGTGAAAAAATCGGTGGCCAATTCCGCGCGGTTTTTAAGCGGCAAACCCGACAACAAGCAGGCGTTCCTGGACAGCTTCGAATTTGCCGGGATACTGGACGTCAACGCGGTGTGGAGCGAATGGGTCGGAAAGTTCGGCGACAGCGTCAACCGGGCGTTTGAAGGCGAGATCGGCGTCGACGAGGCGCTGAGCCAGGCGGATAAGGACGTGCAGCAGGTGCTCGGCGAATTTTATAAGAACTAGACGGAAAGCGCGTGATAAGCATGTTGAAAAAAACGGAAACCGTGCGGATCGAAGGCGGACAGAAGTCCGCCCGCATCCGCAAAAAACGACTTAATCACGATGGCAAATGGGGCCTCCTGATGGTGACCCCTTATCTCGTGCATTTTATCGTGTTTGTGTTGGGCTCGCTGCTCGCTTCTTTGTATTTCAGCTTTTCCAAGTACGACATTTTGAACTCGCCGCAGTGGACGGGGCTGGACAATTACCGGAAGCTGCTGAACGAGCCGGTGTTTTGGAAGGCGCTGGGGAACACCGTTTATTTCACGGTGTTGTTCGTGCCGCTGCAGACGGTGCTGGCGTTGATTTTGGCCGTGGCGCTGAACCAGAAGCTTAAAGGGCTGAAGTTTTTTCGGCTGGCGCATTTTTTGCCGGTGATTTCCTCCTGGACCGTCATCATGTACGTGTCCGACGCGGTGTTTAACCCGCGGTTCGGATTTGCCAACGCGCTGCTGCAAACCATCGGCCTGACGCCGCAAAAATGGCTGCAGGATGAGCATCTCGTCATTCCGCTGCTCGTGATGATCGCGGTGTGGAAGGGGATCGGCTACATTATGGTCATTTACCTGGCGGGCCTGCAGAACGTCCCTTCCGATGTTTATGAAGCCGCGGAGATCGACGGCGCGGGGACGCTGCAAAAGTTTCGCCGAATTACCGTGCCGCTGATTTCGGGCACGACGTTTCTGGTCCTGATCATGAGCACGATTTCGACGTTTCAGGCGTTCGAGCAAATTTACGTCATGACCGGCGGGGCGCTGGACGCTTCATCCGCAGGTGGTCCGAACAAAGCCAGTCTGGTGCTGATGATCTATCTCTATCAGGAAGGCTTTTCGTTTCTGCGTATGGGTTATGCTTCGGCGATCGCCTGGGTGTTGTTTGTCATCTTGTTTATGCTGACGGTCGTGCAAATGTCGCTGCAGAAGAAGTGGGTGCATTACGAATGAGAAAAGACGCCAAAGCGGAAGGAGGGGGGCTGGCGCATGAAATGGGACCGCTGGCGGGACGTCACGGGATATGCGGTGATGATTTTAAGCGCGCTGGTGATGCTCACGCCTTTTTTGACGACGCTGTTTAATTCCTTGAAAAGTTATGCCCAATATACGAAGGTGCCCCCGGAATGGATTCCTTCACCCGTGCAGTGGAGCAACTATGCCGAAGTATGGAAAATGGGACCGTTCGGACAGTATACGCTAAACAGCGTCATCATCACGGTGTTGTCGGTGGTTGGCGCGCTGATTTCCTGCTCTATGGTGGCGTTCGCTTTTGCCAGGCTGAAATTTCCTTTGAAAAATACGCTGTTCCTCGTCGTGCTCGGGACGATGATGATCCCGCCGGTCGTGCTCATCATTCCACAGTTTGTCATCTTCAAATCGCTGCATATGCTGGATACGCTGACCCCGCTGTGGATTATCGAATGGCTGGCCCAGCCGTTTGGAATCTTCCTGATGCGCCAGGCCTTCCTCGGCATTCCGCGCGATTACGAGGAGTCCGCCCGGCTCGACGGCTGCAACCCGTTCCAGATTTACCTGCGCATCTTTATGCCGATGTGCAAACCGGCCTTTGCGACGCTGGCGGTGTTCACGTTTATGACGAAGTGGAACGAAATTTTGTCCCCGGCGATCTTCCTCACCTCCAAAGAAAACTTCACCCTGCCGATCGGCATTTTGTCCATGTCGGGCCAATGGTCGGGAAACGAGCAATATATGGTCGCCGCTGCGCTGATGAGCCTGATCCCGATCCTGCTCGTGTTTTTGTTCGCGGAGAAATATTTTGTGCAAGGCAGCAACTCCGCCGGGATAAAGTAGGCCGGTGGAGTTGTGCCGGGGCAGTAATTCTGCTGGGACAAAGTAGGCCGGTGGAGTTGTGCTAGGGCGGTAATTCTGCCGGTATCAAGTAGGGCCGGTGGAGTTGTGCCGGGGCAGTAATTCTGCTGGGATAAAGTAGGCCGGTGGAGTTGTGCTAGGGCGGTAATTCTGCCGGACAGCAGCTCCGCCGGTATCAAGTAACGTGAGTACGACTCAAGCAAAAATATAACGAAAAAAATGTCCCTATTTTGGCGGTATCCTCCCAGTTTGAGTTTAATAGAGGAAATTTTTACCGCTATTTTCTAGAATCGCAGGGAAATGGCCGTTTTCGCACCATTCGTTGGAATATAAGGACATAAAGTGTCGCTAAGGGTGGTGAACATGCTGAGATTTGGAAAATAGGACCATAAAATTCCGCTATTTTTATGGGGGCTCATTTGTCGGACCGCAGTGCGGTTGGCTAACGGACTCAAACGACCTTATTGGCCCGAAAAAACGGGGTTTCAACTTCTAACGGACAGGAGCGCTCTTATTTGCCCAAAAATGGAGGAAATCGCGCGTTTGAATAGCAAATAAGGTCTCTTGTGTCCGTTACATCCTGAAAGCTCGTGATTTCGGCGAAATAGCGGCGCTGGTGTCCGTTAGGATGCCGCTGGCCTCAACGGCCGGTCGAGTTGAGAAACGAGCCGCACCGTGAGCAGTAATGTGGTCTGTAGCATGAACTATAGCATGAACTATACCATGAACTATACCATGAACTATACCATAAGCCGCACCATGAACCGCACTGTGAACCGACCGTGAACCGCATCGTAACCATTATATTTTGACCGGGGAGGGAACAGGATGGCCTACCGGGTGGCCCTGATCGGGGCGGGCATCATATCGGGACATCATTTGGAGGCGATCGCGCAGATGGGGTCCGAGCGGTTAACCGCCGTGGCCGTGGCGGACACGGATGAGGCGAAAGGCCGGGCGGCCGCGGAAAAATACGGCCTTGCCTTCTACGCCGGCTATCGGGAGATGGTCCGCGAGCAACGGCCGAATATCGTCATCATTGCGCTTCCTCACTATCTCCACAATGAGTGCGCCGTTTTCTGCGCGGCGCATGGCTGCCATCTGCTGTTGGAGAAGCCGATGGCGCTGAACGTGGCCCAGTGCGACGCGATTCTAACCGCCGCAAGTGAGGCCGGGGTCAAGCTGATGGTCGGACACACTCAGCATTACTTGCCGGCTAACTTACGGGCAAAAGCGCTCATTCGCAATAAGCAGCTCGGAAAACTTGTGGCGATCCACGATACGCGCCATCTGCCTTACTACAGCGACAACCGGCCCCGCTGGTTTTTCGAGAAGGCCAAGGCCGGCGGGGGAATCATGATGAACCTTGGCGCTCATTCGATCGACAAAATCCAGTGGCTTACCGACAGCCGCATTCGCAAAGTCAAAGCGAGTCTTAGTTATGAAGGCGGGCTCGGCGACGTGGAAGGAAGCGGAGTGGTTTTTGCGGAGACGGTGAGCGGCCTGGGGGCGGTCATCGTCCAGTCGGGATACGAAGGCGTGGCAAAGGACGAAACCGAGTTGATCTTCACCGGCGGAATGGCGAAGTTAATTTCCGCCAGAGGGCTGTGGATCAGCCGGAACGGACAGTATGAGCCGGTTACGGGCGGCGGCTGCGGCGATTCCGCCGACCCGTTTTGCCTACAGCTCCAGGATCTGCTGCAGGCCATCGAGCACGGTGCAGAGCCGGACAGCTCCGGCGTTTACGCACGTTCCGTCATCGCTGCGCTCGAAGCGGTGTACCGTTCGCATGAGACGGGGGTGGAACAAATTGTGCGAAGTATGTAAGCCGCATGAAGATCACCAACACTACTTAATCGATGCGCAGCCGGATACACTGTGTGCATCGGACACGCCGGAAACGCCGTGTGCACCGGACACGTTGGATGCGCTGTGTGCACCGGACACGTTAGATATGCTGGATGTCCCGATCCCCCATACTTACCTTGCCCCCGGCATCAATGGCATGAAGTTCAGCCTGTGCTCGACAGGGCTGAAATCGCTGACGCTGGAGGAGGTGCTGGCCGCGTGCGAGCGGCTGGGGCTGCATGGCGCCGAGCTGTGGATCGGCCATCTCGAAGAATACGCCCACCGGGGCGGCACTCCCGCCGATCTCCGCCGGCTCCTAACCAGGCACCGGTTGGCCGTTCCGGCGATCAGCGAGTACACGTACTTTTCCCGGAGCGACAGCGAATCCGAGCGGGATGCAACCCGCATCAGCCAAGCGGCGCGCTGGGCCGCGGCGGTCGGCTGCCCGCGCATCCGCACGTTTGCGGGGCATCTGGCCTCACGGGAGGCGAGCGGCGAGCAGTGGAGCCGGGCTGTCAGCGGCATGGATAAAGCGCTAAACGCTTGCCGCGAGCAGGGAGTCAAGCTGGCGGTGGAAATCCACAACCGGACGTTCGCCGATACGGCGGACAGCCTCGTGGCGCTAATCGGGCAGGTGGGGCAACCCGGGGAGCTCGAGCTTATTTACGACGGCTTTAACCTGTTTGTCGACCGGCTCGATCCGCTGCCGGTGCTGAAGCGGTTTTACGGCTTTATTACGCATGTTCACTTTAAGGACTACCGCTGGAACCATGACAACTGGGCGTTAAGCAAGCCGGTTCCCGTGCTGCAGGGTGATGCGGATCACCGCTCCATTTTGGAGGAGTTGCGGGCACAAGGCTACGACGGCTTTATTTCTTTTGAATATTTCGGGGAGGATGTTCTGGAGCTTACGCGGCAATCGTATGCCGAAGTGAGGGAGTGCTTGTCCCGCTCGATAACCTGAACCGAAAAAGACCATACAAGCGGTAAACGGAGGTGACGGTCGTCATGAACATGAAGGTGGCGGTGATTGGCCCGCACGATCTGGTGGAAACGGTGCTTCAGGCGGGTGAGGTTTTTCATGAGTTGTCCATGTTTCCCGCGCCTTATCAGCATGAGCAGGATACGCTGAACGTCGTCACCGGCGTGCGGGAACGGGCGGATATTTTGCTGTTTACCGGCCCGATCCCATACCAGCTGGCGCTGGATAGCGATCCCGGGCTGCCGATGGTGCATGTGCATTATTCCGGAACCGCGCTGTATAAGGTGCTGTTTGATTTTTTCCGGCGGCGGCCGACGGCCTTTGACGAGGAGGTCCGCATCAGCGTCGACGTGCTTCAAACGCAAGAGCTGGCCGAACAACTTGACGAACTGGGCCTGACACGCCGGCAAATTTACGTGAAATCCTACGCTCTCGGAACCCGTCATGACGACCTGGTTGCTTTTCATTACGATTTATGGAAAAAAGGCCGCGTAACCGCCACCGTCACCTGCGTGACTTCGGTTTACCAGCAGCTGTCCGAACTGGGTGTTCCGGCTTTCCGCGTCATCCCCACCCGATCCTCGATCCGCGACTGCCTCAGCCGGGCGCTGCTCGAAGGAAAAAGCCTGCGGCTCAGCCGCACGCAAATCGCCATCGGCATCTTAAGCATCGACCATTATGAGCGGGTGCTTAAGGAAGCGGTCTCCGAATACGATATCCAGCGCAAAAAAATCGTGCTTCAACAAATTTTGGTCGATTTCGGCGAGGCGACGCAGTCGCTGATCAAATGGAACGATTCGGGGGAAGTGTCTTTTATTACGACGCACGGCATCATCGAGCAGGTGACCCGGAAATTTCAGGGGGCCCCGCTGCTGTTGGAGGTGATGGAACGGCTGCAGTGGAACGCGAGCATCGGCATCGGGCTTGGCCGGACGGCCAACGAAGCGGAAGGAAAGGCCCGGGAAGCGCTGCTGAAAGCCAAGGCGGGGGGCGGGGGCAACTGCTTTCTGATTATGCAGGACGGTCTTGTTTACGGGCCGCTAGGATCGGAACTGACTTTAAAATATTCGGCGCGCAGTGAGGACCCGGAGCTGATCTCTTTGGCGAAAAAAGCAGGGCTTAGCGTCGGCACGATCAATAAGCTGATTTCGCTCTGCCGCCGGCTGGGCACCTCGACCCTGACCGCCGCGCAGCTAGCAGAGGGCTTTGGCATTACGCTGCGCAGCGCGCGCCGCATTATGGCCGCGCTCGAAAAATACGGCATCGCCTCGATTGTAGGCGAGGAACAGCCGGTGGGGCGCGGCCGTCCAAGGCAAATATACACGCTCAACCTGGACAATATCCGCTCCGGATAAATCCCAAATTACCGGTGCAAATGTTAAAAATTTGCCGGAATAAGGATACGGTCCGCCATTTCTGAATACACATCTTCATGAACCTAATGATCAGAGGAGATGAAGATGATTAACCACCTTATTTTGCCGGCGGGTCCGCCGCGGATTTCACGGAAGGACGCGGTTCGGATCCGCCAGGATTATGAGCGGTT
Organism: Paenibacillus lacisediminis; assembly: GCF_046567315.2. NCBI lineage: Bacteria > Bacillati > Bacillota > Bacilli > Caryophanales > Paenibacillaceae > Paenibacillus > Paenibacillus lacisediminis. The sequence continues at coordinate 614,652 of NZ_JBKIAX020000001.1, forward strand.
CAGCGAAACGGGGCTGCCGGAGCGGGTCGAACTCTATTTGCTCGAACAGTACGGACTGGATGTATCTTCGTGTTACGGGCCACGCCCGATTAAAAACCCTTTCGGCAAAGCCTCGGGCCAACTATCGCTCAGCGCGCACCAGGTCCAGTCTGATGCGGAAGCAGGCCTCGGCTTTGTCGTGCTCAAAACGGTCATCGCGGAGGACGAGCAGGGCGACCGCTCAATGAAGGAATGGGCCGTCAAGGAGACGCGTATGGAAGTGGGCCGGATCGTGGGCAAAGAAACGGGGGAACCGGGGTGGAACGTGACCTGGCACGGCCGGGGCTGGCATGGCAGTTTTAATGAATATTTGAGCTTCGTCCGAGAGGCGATCCAACTCGGGCGGGAGCGGGGAACCGTGGTCGTGCCGTCCTGCAAATACCATCTGCCTGCCATAGGCGAGGATTTTCGGCTGGATGAATACCGTTATACAACGCGGCGCTTGGCGCAAGTCTGGAAGGAGTCCGGCGAAGCCGGTCCGCTCCAGCTGGAAAAAGATTTCAGCCCGACCCTGGCCGGCTCGGACCGGGCCGCCGAGCGCCCGGCGATTATACGCTGGCTCAGAGAGGTGCCTAAGGCGATCCGGTCGGCGCTGCCGGACGGGGACATCCGGCTGGGCATCAAGCTGATGAACACGCTGTTTGATGATGAGTTCCAATTGCAGACGATAAGGACGCTGGTGGAGGAAGGGGCTGCCGGGGCGGATTATATTGTGTATGCGAACCGGCTGTATGACTCCGGGCGGCAGGCTGCCGGCGGTGGTAATGCCGGGGCGGCTTATGGCGGGCCGGATCTTAGCGCGCGCAATCTGCGGATTTTGTCCGGGCTGCGCAGGCTGGAGCTGGAAGGCGAGCTGCCATCCCCCGTGCCCGTCCTGTCGGGAACGGGCAACGTGCACTCCGGCAAAATGGCGCTGGAGTATGCGCTGCGCGGCGTTTCGAGCCTGCAGATGCATACGTTGTTTCAGTTGCCGGGCGACGTCTACAGCATGAAGCGGGGCTCCAAAACGCAGCGCGCGCTGCATGAATTATTTTTCCATCCCGATGTAGGGTTGGTTGCTTGGATGCTTCATTTACGCGAAACGGGCGAAATCGCCGGCCGCGGCGGGACAGCTTCATTCCGCGAGGTGACGAACTGGTATCGGGACCGGGGACGCGCTTTTTTTCTGGAGTAGAAAAAGAAAAGGAAGGTTGTATGAATGAATAACACGGATGCCGTGAAAAAAGCATGTGCTTGGGGGTTGATCCCCGCCGTGCCCGTGCCCCGCTATTATACGGGACAAATCCATGCGAAAGCGCAGGAAGCCTACGCACAGTATCTTTCGGAACAGCCGATTGCCGGCGCCGCCGTTTGGGCGCACACGGGCAGAGGGCTGCATTTGGATCGGCATGAGCGCAAGCAGGTGCTGGAGGTTTGGAAATCCGCGCTAGGGGGACAAAAACTGTTGATCGCCGGGGTGGGAGCGATTCCCGACAACCGGCTGCTGGGGAGCATGAAAATTCGCCAGTGGGAACGGGACAGCCTGGGCATGGCGGCCGATGCGATTCATTGGGGGGCCGACGCCCTGCTCGTGTTCCCGCCGGCGATTTTCAAGGAGTTGCCGCCCGGGGAGCGGGATGAGGCGATCGTGAGTTATCACTGCAAGCTGTCCCGGTTCGGCTGCCCTTTGGTGCTTTTTTATTTGTACGACGAGGCCGGAGGCGTGTCGTATTCCGCAGAAGTGCTGCGGGAATTGCTCGCGCTGCCGCGGACACTTGGCATTAAAGTGGCCACGCTCGACAGCGTCATGACGCTGCAGGACGTATCCACGCTGATTTCGGCCGAGTTCCCGGAGAAGCTGCTCATCACCGGGGAGGACCGGATGTTCGGTTACTCGCTGATGCGCGGGGCCCGCAGCGCCCTGGTCGGATTGGGCGCCGCGTTCCCGGGCATTCAGCGCGATCTGATGCAGGCGTTCGCGGAGGGTAATTTCGAAGTCTTTCTGGCGCTCTCCTCACGCGTTGACGCTTATGCCGAGCACACGTTTATCCAGCCGATGGACAAATACATTTTGCGGATGCTGTGGTGCCTGGTATTATCCGGCGTCATCCCGGAGGAAGCCGCGCATGATATCACCGGTTATGAAATGACCCGCGAGGAAATCGAAGCGCTCCGGCAAGTTATTGCGGATCAGGCGTTGTACTAGGTGTCGCCCCTGACCACGCGGCCGTCGCGTTTCGCCGCTCATCGTAGGCGGACGCCCAGTAGTAGCCGGGGGCCACGATCCGCTGCGGCCAGAAACCGGCTTCACCGGACGGGAAGGTCAACGCTTCGGAGCTTCCGGCGGCGATACCGTCCGCATCGGTCCGCATTTCGATGTATCGGCCTCCGCTTCGCGTAAACCGGCCGTATACGGCAGCGGTCACGCTATCGCCGGTATCCAGGTCGACGATGTGCAGCGATACCTCGGCGCGCGTCCCGTTAAAGACTACATCCATATCGCCGATGATCATCGGCCGCAGATACGTGGATGCCGTGGCACTTGAGGTTTCGGAGCTGGCGGGGCCGACATTTCCGCTGATATCCATGGCCGCAACTTTGTAGTAATAGGTCGTATCCGGCAGCAGGCCCGAATCCATGTAGGTCAAATTCCGCGAGCTTCCGGCGAGACTGTGTTCATCCGGGGGAAAATCCGGCTCTGTGCTGCGGTAAATCAAATAATGCTCAATGTCGGAGTCGTCCGTGGCCCGGCCGAAGCTTAGGTTGATGCTTTGATAATCGAACGCCGCCGCCGCCGGATCTTCGCTTAAAGCGGATGGGGGCGAGGTATCCTCCGGCGTAACGCGCCACAAATGACCGTCCGGTCCCCAGACGGAAGGCAGCCAGCGGATGGAATCGTAGTGGTGCATGGCGATGCCCGCAAACGCGGGATTGCCGTTGAACGCTGCGTATACTTTATCGAGCTCCGCTTCCATGTAAGTCCGGCCCTCTTCGCGGAAGGTGATCGTTTCAGGATCGCCGCTGTTTGCGATATCAAGCGTTTCCACGCCGACCACGACGGAATTCGGCTTGCCGATCGCATTGGCGTAAGCCAGTTCGCCTTGCGCCTGGGCGATGATGCCGGCGCTGCCGTCCGCGGTATCGCGGTAATCCATGATTGAAATATAGTCGCTGATGTCCTGAACATGCTCGGACAGCCATTTCGTTTCGCCGTTCCACGTAATATCGCTGGAGCTTGCGCCGCTGTCGAACCAGCGCGGGATGGCCGGCCCGAAGGGCAAATCGATGCCGGCGGTGTCCCGGCGGCCGATCATTTTTTGCAGGACGTCCAGGTATTGCCGCTGAACGGAGGGCTTTTCGGCTCCGAATTCGGGCAGGATATAAGGTTCAATGTCCACGTTGACGCCGTCAAAGCGTTCGTCCGGCGCGGAGGAGATGTTGTAGTTGATCACCTTTTCCATTTCACGGATCGCATGCTCGTGGTATGGTGTAAGCGCTCCCAAATATGGGGGAGTGGTACCGCCGGCGATGCAGGCATGAACATGGTACCCGTTGTCGTGCGCCCACCGCACAAAATCGCGGACTTTTTCCGGATATTCCTCAAGGATGTCTACCCCGCCATAGGGGAACACGCCGACATAAAAAGTGGTGATCGGGTCCGAGTCGAAGGTGGAGGTGTCGTCGGCAAACGCTTTTAGCGCGGTCCGCGAACCCGGATTAAGGAACAGGTTGTAGGCCGCTTTTTCCCAAATCCACATGGCCCGATCCTGTTTTTCCAGCGTAATATCCTCGTGCGTTCCGCTTCCGGTGGAAGCATAAACGGTTAGGCTGCGGCCGATATTCCCCCGCGAATCAACGGCCCTGGCCTCGATGCTGGACGTTTTGTTGCCGAGACCTCTTGTGCTCCAGTTGTATTTGTAAACTTCTCCGGATTTCCCGGCCCGTTTCCACGCTCCTCCGTTAATTCTCACCTCCACTTTCGTCAACGGGTTTGGGGAGGCAACGGAGACTTGAACCGTCGTACTGGAACCTTTGACCTGCCCTCCGTCGCGCGGGCTGATGATGGTCACAACTGGCTTCACCGCGTCCGGATTGTTTACGGTGATGACGACAGGGGCGCTGGTTACGCCATAACGTGTGGTGCTTTGCGTTCCTTTGGCGGCCAGGGTGATCTCTCCGTCGTACCGGCTCGTATCCAGTTCGGCATACCATGTGCCCGATTCCGCGCCGTTTTCCCCTTCCATGCGGGTATCCAGTTGCTCGGTGCCGCCTACGATCAGTTTGATGGCGTAAGCTTCGGTGTAGCGGCCGGATACGCTGATCGTCCCGACGTCCACCTCCTCGCCGTCTGCAGGCGTGTCGATGGTCAAGGAGGACTCGGCCGATGCGGCGGGAAGCGAAGCCAGGGGCCACAGGGGAAGCAATGCCGCGGTCAGTAGCGCGATGCACAGCCTAAGCAACCAACAGAAAACGCCGCCTTTCCGCTTTAAACGATGAGCTAACATCTTCATCTTCCTCACTTTCACGCGGATGAGCACCCGCCGATTTTTTCTCATTGTAGCGGCAATATTTGGAAAGGGAAATATCCGTATATCGTCCTTTAAAGGGAGCTTGTCTTGGGGATCGGAGGGGGAAGTGGGGTTGCGGTTTGGCTGATTGGAAATATCCAATCAACCCTGCTATTTGGAGGCAGGCCCCAAATTCTATTGGATATTTCCAACGTGAATTGAACAGCGATTCGTTTTATGGCAGAGAATGCCTATTAAAGATGCTATACTAGGATTATCCGGCGAATAATGGAGTTATTTTTGGCGATTTGGAGCAAGATCCCAATGGCGTGCTGACCCATTCCATCACCGAATTGATGCAGGCGTTAGAAGCCATAAAGCTGTAGAACTGGATACCGGCGAAAGCAGATGCCGAGCACCGGTTGATCCGTTTCGGAATCGTATTTCCCAGGAGCGGGTATCCATGTTAAGATATATGAAAATTCTGGAAGGTAAAAAGAAGGAGGAACATCCCATGGACGTAAATCAAGTCTATCTGGAAAGTGTGGAGAAGCTATTTCTGTACTATAAAACGCTGGGAGAAAAAGCGATGGATCAATTGGAACCTGACCAATGGTTTGTCGCTTTTAACGAGGATTCCAACAGTATTGCCACGATCGTAAAGCACTTGTGGGGAAACATGCTTTCGCGCTGGACCGATTTTCTTACGTCCGACGGGGAAAAGCCTTGGCGTAACCGCGATGCCGAGTTTGAAAATGATATCCTAAGCCAAGCAGAACTGCTGCAAAAATGGAATGAAGGCTGGGAGTGCTTGCTCAGCGCCATTCGTTCCGTCCGCCCGGATCAATTGACGCAAATTGTTTATATCCGCAATGAAGGGCACACCGTCATGGAGGCGATCAACAGACAGCTGGCGCATTACCCTTACCATGTCGGGCAGATCATTTATGCTGCCAAGATCCTGAAGAAAACGGACTGGGACAGCCTGTCCATCCCAAGAAACCGTTCCAAACCATACAATGAGGCAAAATTTTCCCAGGATAAGGCCGTCAAAAACTTTACCGACGACGAACTGAAGCGCTTGAAGTAAGGGGGGAAGCCACACTCATGGGCACTGATTTCAATCAACTTCGCCAAATCGCGCAAACCATTGTCACAATCCCCCCGCATTACCGGCTGGAGATGGAGGACAGCATCCCCCAGGAGGAAGAGCGGGAGCGATGTTATATTTGGGAAGATCCCGGCGCTGAGGAGCATCAAATTGAAGTTTCCCTCGACATCGCCACGGGAGTTCTTACCCGGCTAAGCATTAACGGGCCGGTAGAGGATAGCGGGACGGAAGCCGAAAGCTTTATGGCGGATGAAGACAAGCATAAGCTGGCGAAAAAGGCTGCGGATGCCTTTGTAGCCGAGTATCATCCCGATCCTGGCAAACTGACCATCTGCGAAACTATGAAAAGACGAATTCCGTATACGTTTGCCTATCGCCAGGAAGCCGGGGGCTTGCCGCTCCCGGACACGGGGTGTGAACTGACGGTGGATCACCGCTTCGACGTCACCCGTTATCGGCTGGAAAGCCGGCTGGACAACGCGATTCCAATTCCGGATTGGCCCAATGCCATTACGCCTGAAGCACAAGTTTTAGAGAACCTCAAACAACGTCTGCGGATGAAGCCGATCATTTTGAACCTGCATCCTTCCATCTATGAAATGAAGGTCACCGAACCGGAAGACCGGCTTGTTTATGAGCCGGAGCCGGATCATGCCCTGATCGACGCGACCACCGGCCGCGACCTGTTCGGGCCTGATCATTATGTTTTGCCGCCGAGCCGCCCGCTATCTTCAAGTGAGAACATAACGCAAGCGCCGCCTCTTTCGGAAGAGTCCTGGGAGCAGCGCCTGGGCATCGACATGAACCGTTATGTCCTGGAAAAATGTTCGGACGATGGGGAAAGAGTGAAGCGGATTTATCAGCTTAAGACGCAAGAGGAAGAGGAGAATGAACGGGATCCTCTGTCGGCGGAAGGTTATATGGAGCGAAAATGGGGAGACAAGCTGCGCTTTTTTCGCAAAACTTCGATTATGGTACAGGTGGAAAAATCGACGGGACGGCTGGTTGGTTACCACCATACGGGCTGTGGCGAAGCAGGAAGTCCCACGTTAAACCGAGCCGAATGCTGGGAAGTGGCGGAACGGTTTTTGCGGATGGTTTTCCCGGACTATATGAAGTATCTCCAATTGCAAATTGATGCCGAGGACGAGGCGGAAGAGGAGCGCTCCAGGGAATTCTTCTACCTGCCGGTTTATATCCATGGTGTCCCCGTCCATCTCGAACGGGTGACGATCAGCGTGTGCACTGCTACCGGGACCGTTTGCATGTATATGGGGACTTCTTATGAAATGATCGAGGCTCTCGCTTCAAGGCAATTCCAACCGGCGATTACGCCCGAACAGGCCTTCGATTTATATAGCGCGCAGCTGAAGCTTCGTCTGGAGTGGTTTTTGGATCGTGATCAAGAGCCGCCGGAATATCGGCTTGTGTATCAATCCGATCCTGCGGTGACGAACAGCCTGGGGGAAAAGCGCCGCCTCGCTTTTATCGACGCGGTGACCGGAAAGTTTATTATGCGGAAGGAATAGGCAGGAAGTTCGGTTCAACCTAGAAATCGGCGCTTGACAGCCGGGTACTGGAAACGACTCTAACCGTCGGTAGGACCAATCATCGATAGGACCAGCCAGCAGCAGGACCAATCATCGATAGGACCAACCACCGGCAGAGCTCTAAAATAGCGCCACTTTATGTGCTTATTATCTGGAAAAGATCACGTTGGTTCTCGTTAGCGGCATTTTTTGTATTTATTTTCCTATGAATGGTCCAGAACGCAGGCAATTCCTTGTGATTCGAGAAAATAACGACATTAATTTCCTCTATTTCACTCAAATGGACGGATATCGGTGAAATAAAGCCATTTTTTGTTCTTATGTTCTTTGCTGGAGTTTTTTTAGACTCGGCGTAAAAATTAGGCCTTAATCCGTCTTAGAGGAGCGGTTTGTGTATGAAACGGATATGGATTGTCTTGGTGTTCGTATTGGTCGTCGGATGCCAGAGCTCGGCGGAAGCAATCCCTTTACGCCCCATTTCCTTGTCGGAGGTTTATCCCGGCGATATTTTGCAAGTCGATAAAGTGATTTTGGTGGATGGCTCCACGGGAGCAAGAAGGGCGATCGAAGACCGGCAGCAAATTACGGAATGGATTAGCCGCATGAAAGATATCGAGCTGACGCCCGATGAGAACCAGGAAGACAGGACGGGTTTTATGTTTGGCATAAGTTTATATGAGGGAGAGGAAAAAAAGCTAGGGTTTATTCCAAATCTCATCCAAGGCGTCTACTATAAACCTAACCCCGAATTTGAGGGATACATCAAAGCGCTTTTTGAGAAGCATTTTAAAGCATACGAGCCTAGTGATTGAAACCGGAGATACAACCGTATTCCTGCAGAATGACTTAAGAAAGGAGCGATAAAAGATGAAGTACTTCAAAAAAATGGAAGCGGACAGGCTGTATTTGTCCCCGGTAAATCCGGAGGATATAGAAACATACACGAAGTGGATCAATAACTTATCTTTGTCTGTGAAAATAGGTTCTTCCGCTGAAGTGTTCAGTTTGCCGCGGGAAAAAAGCGTACTCGAAAATATGGCCCGGGAAGGGCAAAATTTTGCGATCGTGTTGAAAAATAATGATGAACTGATCGGGAATTGCTCTTTGTTTGCCATCGATCAGACCCGAAGAGTCGCGGAACTCGGTATTTTTATCGGCGAAGATCGGCAGAGAGGAATGGGCTACGGGGCGGAAGCCATCAAGCTGCTAAGCGAATACGGCTTTAAAATACTAAACTTAAACAATATTATGCTTCGGGTTTTTGAGTTTAACGAGCCGGTCATCAAGTGTTACGAAAAAGCCGGGTTCCGCCTCTTCGGAAGAAGAAGCCAGTGTTATCTCGTTAACGGAAAAACTTACGACGAATTGTATATGGAAATTTTGCGAGATGGGATGACCTCCTGTTATCTGGATGCTGTGTTGCCTTAAAAGGGGAAAAATGATATTTCTATCACCAATATATTTTTTGCGAGGTGGGACATGCCCAATTTGCCGTCGGAAGCTTTAATCCAACAAATCGTGTCATCCGAAAACGATTATATGTATGATCGGATGCTGGCCATTCAACGCAGGCCGGGCAATCCCGAGGGAATTGAACTCCGCCGGTTCGGCAACGCCTTGTGCATTTACAGCCGGACCATGCCCTGGCCTTCTTTTAATACTGTAAAAGGACTAACCGCCGGGGACGTGGATTTCATCGACCCGATCATCGAGTTTTATCAATCGAGAGGACGAAAACCCCAATTTGAACTCGTCCCGTCGCTTGTGGATCAGAATATATTTGCCCGTTTGGCCGAACGCGGATTTTATCAATCGGGATTTCACACCTCTTTATACCTCTCAGAGCCCCAAATTCCCCAAATCGACGAGCAGAATGAAATCACCGTTAAGGAGCTTCAGGAAGACGAGTTTATGACCTATGCCATGATTCATTGCCGGGGAACCGGGCTATCGGATGATGGCATCCCTTATGTTGCCGAAAATAACAAGGTGCTTTATGGCAGGCCTGGCTGGAAATTTTATTTGGCCTATGTGAAGGAGGAGCCTGCCGCCGCCGGCGTGATGTATATCAAGGACGGCATAGCTTCGTTTACGTTTGCGGCCACTTTGCCGCAATTCCGGAATCGTGGCTTGCAGCAAAGGCTGTTGCATCGGCGGATCGCGGAGGCATCCCGCCAGGGGTGCAAGCTGGCCGTCGGCCAGTGCGCTTTTTTATCGCAAAGCCACAGAAACATGGAGCGGGCCGGCATGAAAATCGGCTACATCAGAACAAGCTGGACCGCACGGTAAACGGAAAGCGGAGGGAAGGAAGTGTATATTGATTTAACGCATGAAAAAACAGGAAACCCTCCGCTTAACGCTTCCGGGTTTCCCGTTTTTTCGTTCGGTTATGCGCCGTTTAATTCACTTTCGTAAACAACCATTTCTGCGCATCCGTACCGTTGTCGGTGTACTGCTGAACCGCCGCCCCGTCCGCCGTTGAGGAGCTGGACACGTCCATGACCAGGCCGCTGACTTTGGAGACCAGCTTATAGTAACCTCCGCCTACATCGACGATCTTCCACCGCTGGGCATCGGTTCCGTTATCGTTCCACTGCTGCAGCTGCACGCCGCTCGCCTTACTTGAACTCGGCACATCCAGTACCTTGCCGCTATGCATCGCCGTCAGCTTATAATAGCCGTTGCCCATATGCTCTACCTTGAAGCGCTGGTTGGTTGCGGTGTAATTGGTCCACTGCTGCATTTTGGCCCCATCCGACATGGAAACCTCCGTCACATCCAGCACTTTGCCGCTGGCTTTAGAGGTTAAAGTATAAACGGCGCCGCTTTCAATGTTGGTTGAATTACCCGAGGCTTGATATACCCGAACATAGTCAACCAGCATTTGCGACGGGAAAGGCGTCGAACCGTCCGGACTTCCGGGCCAATTGCCGCCGACCGCAAGATTCAGCAGGATGAAAAACTGCTTTTGGAATTCCTCGGTGTTCCCGGTCCCGTTTTCGATATAAAATTCATTGAATTGATTGCCGTCCACGAACCAGCGAATGTATTTGGAGTCCCACTCGATGCTGTACGTATGATATTGGGAAAAGTCCAGGTTCCCGGATGTCCGTCCATAATCCGCGTGCCCGCCCGCATCCCAATGTACGGTGCCGTTCACGAACGGATTGTGGTTAACCCGTTCCATAATATCGATTTCCCCGCAATAAGGCCAGCCGACCGAGGAAATATTTGAGCCGAGCATCCAAAATGCCGGCCACAGCCCTTGTCCGGAGGGAAGCTTGATTCTGGCTTCCACTTTTCCGTAAGTAAAGTTTTTTAGCCCCTGGGTTTTGATGCGGGCCGAAGTGTAATTCATGCCGCCGTAAGATTCCTTCTGCGCCGTGATAACCAGATTGCCGCCTGTCACCTGCAGGTTCTGCGGCCGATTGGTGTAATACTGTAGCTCGTTGTTCCCCCAGCCTCCGCTGCCGGTGCCGATTTCGGCGGTCCAGTTGGCCGTATTCAGCGAGGAGCCGTTAAATTCGTCGCTCCAAACGAGTTTCCAATCGGTTGCGGCGGAAGCGCTGGGATTTGCGGCAGGGAAAAAAGACAGGATGAGAGTAAACAGCAGAAACAGGTAGAGAGGTTTGCCAAGCTTCAACATCAATTTCACTCCTTTTTAAAGTTTGTTCAAAAAACATCACCAAATGACAGCGCTATCATAAAATTACATTTCCATTATAAGGTGAGAAATGTTATTTTTACAACTAGAATTTTCATAATTTCCAAAATAGGTTTATAGGATTCAGAACATGGATGTATAATCATGGGAATAAGGTAGGAGGAGGAGCTATGAAATTCATCGTTTTGTTCGGGCCGCAGGCAGTGGGCAAGATGACCGTTGGACAGGAGCTGGCGAAAATCACGGGACTAAAATTGTTCCATAACCACATGACCATAGAATTGGTTTCCCAATTCTTTGACTACGGCATGCCGGCCGGGAAAAGATTGGTCAGCTTGTTCCGCCGGGAAATATTTGAAGAAGTGTCGAAAAGCGATCTTCCGGGGTTGATTTTCACTTATGTGTGGGCGTTCAATTTGCAGGAGGATTGGGATTATGTCCACCAAATCAGCGGCTTATTCGAATCCAGAGGCGCGGAGGTGTATTGGGTCGAGCTTGAAGCGGATTTGGCCGCAAAGCTGGAACGAAACAAGGATCCACACCGGCTGCAGCATAAACCTACGAAAAGAAACATTGAACGTTCCGAGCAAGATTTGTTGAAAACCATGGAAAAATACAGACTGAACTCTTACGAGGGCGAGATTCAGAAAGAAAACTTTATGAAAATCAACAATACATTCCTAAGTCCGGAAGAAACCGCAAAGGCCATTCGGGAAAAGTTTCGGTTATAATGGAACAAAGGAGAAACCACATGAACGAAAGCGAATATTTTGATGTTTTTGCGCCGGACGGGATCAAGCTCGGCACGGAGATGAAGGAGCTTGCAAAGGAAACCTGAAGGGAGATTATCGTGGCATTGATGAGATCCGCGCGCAGCAAGGCATTGATTTTGCTTATCGGTTATTCGCTGCTATTAATCTACTGGATGCTTTTTGGATTCGGCAGAGTGTCCCATAGTACGTACATGTATAATCTCAAGCCGCTCTCCACGATCCGCCTTTATCTTCGCTCGTATGATTTTATGTCCGGAATCTGGCTGGTCAATTTGGTTGGAAATATCGGCGTCTTCGTACCGTTTGGCATCCTGCTGCCATTCGTTTTTCGAGGCAACCTGAGAAGGTCATCGGCCGTTTTTATAACCGGTGTTTTTGTGTTGGAGTCGCTCCAGCTTCTATTAAAAAGAGGGAGCTTCGACGTAGACGACTTTATCTTAAATACTTTAGGTTTTGGGCTGGGATTAGGAGTATATAAAATCTGCGAATGGATGATAAAAAAGGAGAATATCTTATGAGCACCTCTATTTCAATCAAACAAGCCGGTCAGGAGGATTTGGAGGGACTAGCCGTTTTGTTTAATGAATATCGTATCTTTTATGAGCAAACTTCCGATATGGAGGGAGCCACGAGATTTTTGTCGGAACGGCTGTCCCGGAACGAATCCGTCGTATTTCTAGCCGTCGATCAGGTCAATCAAACGCCGGTCGGGTTCACGCAGCTGTATCCGTCCTTTTCTTCGATATCGATGAATCGTTTGTGGGTTCTCAACGATCTTTACGTTCGGGAGGAGTACCGCAAACAGGGGGCGGGGAAGCTGCTGCTGGAAGCGGCTAGAACTTATGCGCTGCAGACGAACGCCAAAGGACTGGAGCTGTCCACGGCCATCGCCAATGAGCGGGCCCAACGGCTCTACGAAAAAAGCGGATATATCAAGGATACGGAATTTTATCACTACTTCTTAACTTTGTAGCCGGAGGTATAAAATGAAGATCGATTTTCCCGTCTCGGACAAGCTTCATTTGCGGCTAACGGCACCCGAGGATATTGAATTTGTTCTTGCGGCCGAGCAAGATGAGCAGAACCGGCAATTCATCACCCTTTGGACGAAAGAGCGTCATCTACAGGCATTGGATCAAAAGGATTGCCTGCACATCATCATCGAGGATGTAAGCCACCGCCCGGTTGGATTTGCGATGCTGTTTGGTATCGAAAGCAGCAATCAAAACATTGAACTGAGAAGGATCGTAATCGTCGATAAAGGCAAAGGATACGGAAAAGAAGCGCTGGAATTGGTTAAAAAGTTGGTTTTTACCGGCCTTAGGGCCCATCGGCTGTGGCTTGACGTGAAAGATTTCAATTTACGGGCGCAGCATGTTTACGAATCGGCCGGTTTTCAAATTGAAGGGAAGCTGAGGGAATGCGTAAAGGTTAATGATCGATACGACTCTTTGTTTGTTATGGGTATGCTGGATCGGGAATATTTCGGGCGGTCCTAAAAAAATCCGCAGGAGATGAGCGGTGTGGAGCATGGGGAATTCGAGGAACTGTTTTTGAAAATTACGTATCACCGGATGTGCGATATGTATTGGCCAAAGTTAAAAATCGCTTTGCACGGGGTTGACCGGGAAACTTTATGGCACGAACCTTACCCGGCGGGAAATACGCTGGGGGGGATCGTTCTGCATGTGTGCGAGCACATCGCCAGAAGCTGCTTAAGGCTGCAAAATTTAGAGCGGCAATTAAAGCCCGGTTTCGAGAACTATTTTCCGGCCAATGGGCAGACGGACGAAGAGTTGCTTGCTTTATTCGAAGCCCAACTGGATGCTTGGAAGCTGCTGATGATGAAATACTTAAGCCGCGAACAGGCTCTCGATCAAGAGCAGGTTCACCAGCTGTATCATCTGGCCGAACATACCGGTTATCATCTCGGGCAAGTTCTGGACCGGGTTCAAGCTGCGACCGCCCGAAAGTTTTCTTTTACCCAGCAGGGTGTGAACGAAGCCTATTTACGGAAAAAAATCGACGCTAAAGCATGAACCGGCAAGGCCGGGAAATGTGGAACTAAGGAGAACGACCATGTTATCGACACGGAAAATTATCGTTACCGGCGCAGCTTCCGGCATCGGAAAAGAAATCGCTCTGCAATGTTTACAGGAAGGGGCTTCCGTCATTGCGTGCGATTTAAATGAGGAGCGGCTGGGCGAGTTGGCGCGGACTGCCGATTCCCCGAACTTGTTTACGTATAAGGTGAATGTACGCCATTATGACGAAGTGGCCGCGCTGTTTGCGGCTTTGGATAGAGAGCATGGCGACGCTGACGGTTTAGTGAATAACGCAGGAATTTATCTTGGAAAAAGCATACTGGACTATAAGCAAGAGGAGGTCGACGGCGTACTTGATGTCAATATCAAAGGCGCTGTGTATTTTTCGCAATTTTTTGGAAAAAGAAGGCTTGAGCAGCATAAGCAGGGGGTTATCGTCAACATGTCCTCCGTCTCCGGCCTGGAAGGAAGCTCTGACGCCGTTTATGGACTTTCGAAGGCGGCCATCTTGGGACTTACCAAAAGCTGTGCTATGAATTTTGCGCCTTATGTCCGCATCAATGCGGTCGCTCCCACCATGGTGGACACGGCGATGATGGAGCGTATTCCGGAATGGCGGAAACGGGAGTATGTCAGCCACCAATTGGTAAATCAGCCGCTGACGGCGGAGGACGTGGCCCATACCGTGATCTTTTTGTTGTCCGATAAAGCACGGCATTATACCGGAGCGACGTTTGATATTAACAGCGGCTGCTATTTAAGATAAACGTGAAGATAGTGGGGGAGATTGGAAAAATGTCTGGAGAGCATCTTCATAAGGAACGGCCGCAAGGCAGAAGCAGGGCTGATCTGCAAGCCGACTGCGAGAATTGCTTTGGCCTGTGCTGCGTGGCGCTGCCTTATGCGGCTTCGGTGGATTTCGCGGCCGATAAAGCGGCGGGAGAGCCTTGCTCCAATCTGCGTGGCGATTTCCGCTGCGGCGTCCATGACAGCCTGCGGCGGCGGGGCTATCGGGGCTGCACGGTTTACGATTGCTTCGGGGCGGGGCAGAAAATATCGCAGGTAACCTTCGGCGGAGTCAGTTGGCGGGAAGCCCCGGAGTCCGCGGCGCTGATGTATGAACTGTTCCCGGTGATGTGGCAGCTTCACGAACTGCTCTGGTATTTGGACGAAGCGTTGGCGCTGGATCCGGCCGGTTCGCTTCATGAGCGGCTTCGTTTGGCTTATGACGAAACGGAACGGCTCACCCGTTTGAGCCCGGCCGAGCTCCAACAAGCGGATGCGGCGGTGCAGCGTGCGAAGGTTAACGAGCTGTTGCTGGAGACCAGCGAACGGGTACGGAGCTCCGCACTTCGCGGGCTCAAGAATACGGCGGGCCGCCGCAAAACCTACGGGCGCGGCGCGGACCTGATCGGCGCCAAACTCAAAGGAGCGGATCTGCGGGGGGCAAACCTCAGAGGAGCCTATCTGATCGCCGCCGATCTTAGGGATGCCGACCTTAGCACGGCCGATCTAATCGGGGCCGATTTGCGCGATGCCGATCTGCGTGGCGCGAACCTGTCGAGTTGCCTTTTTTTGACCCAAATGCAGCTGAATGCAGCAAAGGGCGACGGGCGCACCAAGCTGCCGCCGCAATTCGTCCGCCCGGACCATTGGAACGGGGGCGGCGCATGAGCGATTACTTGGACCGGATCGAAAGTGTAAAGGCGTATATGTTGCAAAATTTAGGCGAAAGGCTGAGCCTGGAGCAATTGGCTGAGGTATCCCATTTCTCTAAATATCACTTTTCGCGGGTGTTCGCCGCAGCAACGGGGCTGACGCCGATAGCTTATATGAACCGTCTGCGATTAAACCAAGCGCTGGCTTATTTGCTGGAAACCGATAAAACGGTGCTGGAAATTTCCGCGTTGTGCGGGTTTGAATCGGCCTCGAATTTCAACGCCGCATTCAGGAAGCATTTTGCCAAAACACCAAGCGAAGTTCGCCGGGAGCGGCAAAAGGACCGCAATTTTTCTTTATCTTTCCGCAATAACCAGGAAGCCGAACCCGCTGCCTCCCTGTATGATTCGAATAAGAATCGTAATTTTTTGAGGAGGGTTTGGCAAATGAATGTAACGATGAAGGAATTGCCCGATTTTGAAGTGGCTTTTGTGAGGCATGTAGGCAGTTATCTGGAGACGTACAAGGCTTGGGCGCAGCTGGGCGAGTGGGCGGGCCAAAACGGGCTGTTTCCGCCGGAGCAAGCATTTATCGGGATTTCTCTGGACGATCCGGCTGTCACGGAAGAATTCGCCTGCCGCTACGATGCCTGCGTAACCGTGCCGGATACGCTAAACCGGGAGGACGCTCCGCCCGAAGTGCAGTTCAGGACGCTGCCGGGGGGACTTTATGCGATGTTTTATTTTTACGATACGCTGGATAAATTCGCGATTTTGTATCAAAGTATCTTTGGCGGATGGCTGCCGAATAGTGAATACGACCCGGACGACAGGCATTGCCTGGAGTTCAGCATGAACAATCCCGCGGACGATCCCGAAGGCAAGGCA
Organism: Paenibacillus lacisediminis; assembly: GCF_046567315.2. Lineage (NCBI taxonomy): Bacteria > Bacillati > Bacillota > Bacilli > Caryophanales > Paenibacillaceae > Paenibacillus > Paenibacillus lacisediminis. The sequence continues at coordinate 630,867 of NZ_JBKIAX020000001.1, forward strand.
AAAGTCGAATTGTACGTTCCGGTAAAGAGGAGGACTAGCTTTTGAAGTATACGCACATCTTGTTTGACGCGGATGAAACGCTGCTTGATTTCTCGAAGGCGGAAGCATTTGCGTTAAGCGAAGCGTTAAAGCATGAAGGGGTAACCTGCACCAACGAAGTGGCTCAGGCGTATAAGACGATTAATAAACAGCTGTGGACCGAATACGAGCAGGGTAAAATCGGCCAGGACAAGCTTAGAACGGAGCGGTTTGAACGTTTGTTCCGCGAGCTGGACCTTGCCATTGGCTCCGGGGTTGGCCCGTTTAGCAAACTGTATACGCAGTTTCTGGGGAAAGCTTCTTTTTTAGTGGAAGGCGCCGCTCCGGTCTGCCGGGACTTGATCAATTCGGGCCTCCGCTTGGCGATCATCACGAACGGCATCAAAGAAGTGCAAATGAGCCGGATTCAAGGCTCGGAGCTGGCCGGCTGCTTTGAAGCGATTATCGTGTCCGAGGAAATGGGCTTCCATAAGCCGCAGCGAGGCATTTTTGATTATGCGTTCGACAAACTAAGGCTTACGGACAAAACCCGAGTGTTGATGGTCGGCGATTCGTTAAGCTCGGATATCCGGGGCGGAGCGGATTACGGGATCGATACCTGCTGGTTTAATCCGCTGCTGCAGCCGAATGCTTCCGGCGTCCGGCCAACCTATGAGATACAGCGCCTGGAGCAAATTCGCGAGCTTGTTGCGGGGGCGTAAGGCAGTTGGGGCAACGCAAATAATGAATTCCAAATGGCTGGTCTGTCCGCTTTCCTGGGGCAGGCCGTTTGTTTTTTTAGAGAGTAGCTCTTCTTGGTAGAGTCAAATGCAAAAGTGCATCTTATTTTCGAAATATTCGCTTATTTTAACCTATGAGATGCAAAAGTGCAGTTGTTTGGAGGGTAAATGGCAAAAACTAGTAGATTATTCGAAAATGAACTGCACTTTTACACTTCATCAACCTGGGCGGGGAATTTTGGTCAAATCCAACTGCACTTTTGCATTTCATGCGATTTCGGGGAGGAGCACGCATGACAGGATATTCAGAAAGTACCGAGAATATAGTTATTCAGCAAAGGTTTCGACTAAAGGAGGTCTGAGAATGAATTCAGTTGGATCTATATAAGTTGAACTATTGATTGTACGGATCGGGGCAGCCGTGTGAAATGTTCTTACGATCGCTGTTGTTCGCGGATTTCTCTAATTGAACTAAATTCAGAACGGTAGAAATCCGTTCACAAAGGCGACCACTGCCGTTTCTTCAGAATCATTTCACACTCTTGCCAACTTCGGCATTTCTTTAGTTCAACTTATATAGTATTGGAGTGTTTGGTATTCTACCCGCATTGATGCTGCTGGTGTATATTGTAGTTGTTTGTTTAGGGATCTATGCCCTTGTCTTGTTCATCAATCTCGCTCGCCGGGGAATCGAGGCGTTGGATATTTGCCTGTACGAAAAGCGGGGAAGGTAATCGCCGTTAAAATCGAGGATGGAGGAGGGCCGACCTATGGATGTTTGCATATCGGAAATTTTGCCCGAACATAGAGAGCTTTTTCTGAACTTGTATAACTTGTATTTGTACGATTTATCCCAATTTACGGGCGAGGACCCGGCGGAGGATGGGAGATTCGATACGTCGAACAATGATCTGTATTTGGAGCGAAAAGAATTGTTCCCCTACTTTATACACTGTTCCGGCAATGTGGCTGGTTTTGTCCTCGTCTGTGCGCCACCATTTGTCCCTAACGGGATCGATTACACGATACAGGAGTTGTTTTTGCTGAAAAAATACCGGGGCCGGCAGATCGCGCAAACGGCGGTGGCCGAAGTCATACGGCGGTTGTCGGGGCGGGTGCGGGTGGAACAGCTTAAGAACAATGCCGCGGCCGTAGCGTTTTGGCGGAGTTTTTACAAACGGCATGCGATCATTTATGCGGAAACCTCCGAAAGTGTGGAAATCGAGGGCGTGCCCGGGGTTCACGAAATGCTGGCCCAGACGTTTACGTTGAGTTCAAATTCCCTCAAATAGAGTATAATTATTGGGAACGTACTACATCCGATTAAATCAAAGTAGAGCCAAACGGAGTTGAATATGAACCTACCAAATCAAGTGATCAGTCTTAGTTTATACGATGAAAAATACCTTGAGGCGCTAGAACGCTTTGAGCTTCCCGAAAATCAGGCAGAATTTACCGCCCTGCCCTCTGAGGCGCTGGACATGTCCGTAAACGACCCTGACCGCTATCCGGTAGTTATTTTGGCGGGCGGGACAACGCTGGCCGGATTTTTCGTACTGCATCGGAATTCCGATTTCGTCCCCCTTGTCGAGAATCCGCGGGCGCTGCTGCTGCGCGCCTTATCGATCGATTTCAGGCACCAGGGAAAAGGCTACGCCAAAGCGGCGATGCTGCAGTTGCCTCCGTTTGTCCGTGAGCATTTTCCTGAAGCGGATGAGATCGTGCTGGCCGTCAACCATCAAAACTACGCCGCGCAGAGGCTCTACGCTAAAGCGGGCTTTGAAGATCGCGGCTTAACTAAAATGGGCCCCAAAGGACTGCAGCATATTTATCATTACCGGATCGGGTGAACGACGACTGGCGGGAGCGGAAATCCGGGCGCCAGCCGCAGGCGAACAGTCATAAATGGAGGATTAACAAATTGATTACATATCGGGAAATCAAGGAAGAGGATGCCGAGCGGCATTTGAAATTATGTTTGAAGTTGGATCAGGAAACGAAATTTATGCTGTTGGAGCCGGACGAACGCAAAACATCCGACAAGGCGCATCAAGAACGGATTCGTGCAATCACCGGATCGCCCAATTCCACGATCATCGTGGCAGAAGATAACGATGAGTTGGTCGGCTATCTGGCAGTGAACGGTGGAGGGGCCAATAAGATAAAGCACCTGGGCCACATCGTAATCGGCATTTTGAAGGACTACACCGGGAAAGGCGTCGGGACGGCTCTTTTTCAAGCTGCCGAGGCTTGGCGAACTCAATCCGGTTCCGGCATCACGAAGTTCGAACTTACGGTCATGGTGCCGAATGAGGCTGCCATTGCGCTGTATAAAAAAATGGGGTTTGAAATCGAAGGGACGAAGAAAAATTCCATTCGGATGGACGGAAAATACGTCGACGAGTATTATATGGGCAAGATGTTTTAGCTGATTCCCCGTAAGGAGGCTCCCATGATTTAATGTCCGTGATGTGGAGCGCGGGTGGTACTGATTGACAATGTTTGCCCCTAGTACAAGTATGAGGTCTTGCCGGGGACCAGGCTGCCTGAGAAACTCCAACGAAAAAAATAAGGACAAAAAAGGGCGTTATTCCATGATCCCTCCCATTCCAAGAGAGATAGAGGAAATTTATGTCGCTATTTTCCCCAATTGCAAGAAAATGCCCATATTCTGGACCATTTATAGGAAAATAATGACAAAAAATGCCGCTAATGGGGATGAACATGCCTGGCTCCGGATAATAAGTCCATAAAGTGTCGCTATTTTGATGGCCGACGGTTGGTCGTTCCGGTAGCCGATGGTTTTCGTTCCGCTGGCCTACGGTTCGTATTCCAACAGCCGGCGGTCAAGCACCGATTTCCAGGTTGAGCCATAAATTCGAGGAAAGTTGGCCTGTTATGAAACGAACGGATGTTGTGTACCTGCTGATCACAAACGAGGCGAAGACGCAGGTGCTGATGGTGAAAAACGAAAATGAAGCCTGGACGCTGCCGGGAGGCGCGGTGGAAGCGGGCGAAACGCTCCAGACGGCGGCGGTCCGGGAAGCAAAGGAAGAAACCGGGTTGGATGTTGACGTGTTTGGCGTTGTCGCCGTCAATGAATTCGTGCAAACGGAAAAAATGGAGCATGTCGTGCTGCTGACCTTCCGCGCTGAAATTAAGGGCGGCAGACAGGAAATTACCCGGCCGGAGGAAATATTGGACATCGCCTGGGTCGACGTGAAGCAGGCTGATGAACTGATGCCTTATTATCCGGAAGGAATCAGTTCCATTGTCGCCAAAGGCGTGGAGGTTACTTATTTTGATGAAGGAAAAATTTAAGCAAGCCTGACGAGAAAAAGAGGCCTGCCGGGATGGGATGATGACCATCACCGGAAGGCCTTTTTTCAATTTCTAGTGCTCCAATGTAGTTTCTTTGCGCCGGCCGAAGCGCTGCCCGATCGCCAGGAACAGCAACGCGATCAGCAGCGGATACAGCATTGCCCAACCGGTGAACGGAAAGACAACGGCCGTGGCGATAAAGGAAATCCAGCTGATGATAACGCCGGCACGGCTGCCTTTGAGAAGCTTGATGCCGGCCGCGCACCCGCCCATATACGTCAAAATGAACGTGGCATTCGGGAACTGGATTAACGTAGCCAATGAAAGCGCGCCGCTGCCATAGAGCAGGATCACCACCGCAAAGCAGAAGGCGAGGAAGAACAGCGCCCCAACCGGCGTATGAAACCGGGGCGAAAGGCCGCGCCACCATTTGGGCGCGTTCCCTTCCCGCGCCATCGCATAAGCGACGCGGGCGGCCGCACCGGTGTATGCGATCATGCCGGCCATGCAAATGAACAACCCGGTCACCCCGGCGACAATTCCGCCCCAAGCGCCAAGCGGCTGGCTGATGATCCACACCATCGAGGAATCCGAACCGCCCTTTAAATAGCTTTGCGTGCCGACCGTGGCCAACGCGGAGAGGAAATACAAAATCCCCACAATGATCGCAGCGGTGGTCACACCTTTGATCGCCGCTTTTTGCGGATCCTTAAACTCTTCGGACATATGCGACACGGCCTCCCAGCCGATAAAGCACCAGAACAGCATAGAAGCCGCTTGACCGACGCTAAGCCAGCCGTGCGGCAGAAACGGAGTAAAGTGGGCGCTCTCCATCCGCGGCATTGCCGCCGCAAAGGAAAAAATCAACACGGCCGCGATCGCGATCACGACGGCGATTTGGATTTTGCCGGCAAGCTGCATGCCGATCCAGTTGGTGAACAGCGCAGCGGCCAGCATGGCCGCGGCTATGGCGATTTTGGCTCCTTCGCCCCAGCCCAGCGCGGCGGTCAGATAACCGGCTCCCGTCAGGGCCGCCACGGGCGCTCCAATCGGCACCGACATCAGAAAAAACCAGCCGACCAGCGTTCCGGCCCGCTTGCCGTATGCAAGCGTAACGAAGTGGGAGACGCCTCCGGCATTCGGATATTTGGCGGACAGCAAACCCATGGACAAAGCCATCGGCAAAATCAGCAAGACCATAAAGCCCCACGCGAGCAATGAGGCCGGTCCGGCCAGTTCGGCCGCCAGTCCGGGAACGATCAGCACACCCGAGCCCAGCACGGAGCCGATATAAAGGGCGATGGCCTGCGGCAGGCCGATGCCCTGCTTGAGTTTAGGTGAGTTTGAGTTTTCGTGCATTGATGTCATCCTGCTTTCCTTGCGTTTTTTATAAGCGTATCAGATAATTGATCCATAGGAAAAACAGAATTATTGAATATTATCTATTCGATTTTTCGATGGAAGGAGATTTGGGCGATGGAATCCCGCCATTTATTTACGTTTTTGACCGTGGTGGAAGCCGGCAGCTTTACCCGCGCCGCGCAAAAGCTGGACTACGCGCAATCCAGCATTACGGCGCAAATCCAGGCGCTGGAGTCCGAGTTGGGCTTGCCTTTGTTCGACCGGATCGGCAAAAAAATCATTCTGACCGATGCCGGGCGCCGGCTGCTGCCGTATGCACAGGAGATCGCCAAAATCCACTCCATGGCCAAGGATGCCCTGCATGCGGAGGCGGAGGTGACCGGCTCGCTGAAAATTGGGGCCCCTGAATCGCTGGCCGCTTTTCGCTTGCCGGAGATTATTCGCGATTTCCGCCTCCGGTATCCGGAGGTGCAGATCGTTTTGCAGCCGGGACAATGCTTGGAGTTAAGGGAACGGGTGCGCTCGGGGGAACTTGATGTCGCTTTTCTGCTGCAGCCGGAGGTGGAGGACCGGGACCTGCATATCGAGACGCTCGTCCAGGAGCCGATGGCCCTGGTGGCGCCAGCCGATCATCCGCTGCAAACGAAGAAGGAGGTCCAGCCTGCGGACCTAAATGATCAAACGATATTGCATACCGAAAGCGGCTGCTCCTATCGGACATTGTTTGAGCATTATTTGAATAGCCACGGCGTTTTTCCCGACCCAAACCTCGAGTTTTGGAGCATTGAAGCGATCAAGCAGTGCGTCATTTCGGGCTTGGGTTTGTCGTTCCTGCCGCTGATTGCCGTCCGCAGCGAGCTGCGTGAGGGAAAGTTGGTTAAGCTGAGCTGGGACGACGAATCGCAGCGCGTGGCCACGCAGCTTGCCTATCATCAAAAAAAGTGGAGATCCCCGGCGCTCGCGGAGTTTTTGGATTTAATCCAGACGTACGCAAAGCGGTGGCGGAGCGAAGGGGAAAAGGACGCTAAGACGGCCAAAAGAGGCGCGTAACATTTCGAGGCCAGGCACTAACATACTTTTGCGGCAATTCGCAAATACTTCCAGTGATCTTAAGTCAGATGCTGGAGGGAGTTATTATGGCAAAGACGGGTGAAGTTAAGGCCGGCATATCGACCTTTCATTTAACGATGATGGCGCTTGGCACGGTGGTCGGAGGTTCCTTTTTCCTCGGTTCCGGGGTAGGAATCAAAGCGGCGGGGCCTTCGATTCTCATATCTTATATCATCGGCGGAGCATTGGTTTATATTATTTTGTATGCTTTATCGGAAATGACGGTAGCCGATCCGGTCTCCGGCTCGTTCCGGACCTATGCCGAAAGAAGTTTTGGAGCTGGGGCCGGGTTCGTCACCGGCTGGGTGTACTGGATCGGGTTGATTTTTGCGATGTCCAGCGAATCGATTGCGGCGTCGACGTTTCTGCGGGTGTGGTTTCCGAAGCTTTCCCCAGGGTTTATCGGGACGGCGATCATTGTTGCCGTTACGCTCCTTAATTTGTTGGGCGCCAAATATTTAAGCAACCTGGAAAGCGGGCTGGCGGCGATCAAGCTGGTCGCTATTGCCGGTTTTATCGTGATCGGCCTCGCGATCATAGCGGGCCTGATGCCCGGCGTACCCGCTGTTGGAGCCGGCGAACTGCGCTACGAACCGTGGCTTCCCGGAGGGATCGCGGGAATTGCCGGGAGTATGATCACGGTCGTTCTTACCTATGCCGGTTTTGAAGTGATTGGGCTGGCTGCCTCAGAGGTGCGCAATCCGCGAAAAACGATCCCGCGCGCCATTAACCTGACATTAGTCAGCTTGATCGGGCTTTACATCGCGTCGATCACGGTGATTTTGCCGCTGTTTCCGACCGGGGGGATCACCGCCGACGAAAGCCCGCTTGTGCTTGCGTTAACCCGCTGGGGAATGGGCTGGGCCAGCACGCTGATGAACATCGTCATGATCACCGCGATCTTGTCCACCATGCTGGCCGCGATGTTCGGGCTCGGCCGGATGATTCGTTCTCTGGCGGCGGAAGGGCACGCTCCCAATTGGCTAAAAGACAGGACGGATGTTCCTTACCGGGGGATTCTTTTTTCGGGGGCGGCTATGCTGGCCGGTTTAGGTCTCGGCTACCTGCTGCCGCAGCAGGTCTATCTGTTTCTGCTCAGCTTGGGGGGATTTGCCCTCCTGTTTTCCTATTTCGTAATCCTTGCTTCCCACTACAAGTGGCGCCGGCACACCCCTTGTTCTCCGGAGGCCGCCTGCCAGCTTCCCGGATATCCCTATACTTCCTGGGCGGGGCTGATCGCCATGATCGCGATTATCGTCAGCATGCCGTTTATTCCGGGACAGGGCACGGGCCTCGTCATCGGCCTCGTCCTGGTTGCTTTGCTTTCGGGAACGTATTATCTGAAAACGAGACTGGCGGGACGGCGAGCGCTGAGGTTGAGGAAATACACCGGCAACACCGCGGGGCGAACAGGCCGAATTCGCAGGCCGCTGGCGCAAATGGAAGCCGCCGAAGAAGCCGCGCCCCCCGAGCAGTCCGCCGACAAACGTCCGGACGAACCGAAGTAACCAAGCGGCGGCCGGCTAATCGCCGGTTTCCTTTGCATCCAACAATCTCATAGAACAATCTAGCTGCAAATGATATAGTAAGTGTCGTGCTATGCTTTGCAGCTTTTTTGCGCCGGAAAGGAGTCCTCATATGGAGGCGATGAGTCTTCAGACATTGGTATGGTTGTTTATCGTCGCTTTTGTCATTCATGATTTGGAAGAAATTATTTGGGTGGAGCCGTGGATGAAAAGAAATGCACGCCAGGTTGCCCCTTTGCTTCCAGCCGGCATTAGGCCGACGTTCGAAAAAATGTCGCGGTTGACCAGCAGCCAATTTGCCGTGGCGGTACTTATGGAATTCATCATCTTTATTCCCTTTACGTACATGGCTGCGGAGAAGGGCCGCTTTTTTATGTTTTTGGCGTTTAACAACTTGTTCTTTTTGCATGTGTTTACGCACCTCGGACAGTCCCTTTATTTGAAAAGATACACGCCAGGCGTCGTAACCGCGGTGTTGGTCGTGCTGCCCTATACCACTCACCTCTTTTCTCGGCTGCTCGCCGAAAAATGGGTAACCTGGGGCGAGATTTTGTTAAGCGTCCCCGTCGGGTTCATCCTGGCCCCCTATGTTCTGCTTGGGCATGAGGTAGGGAGAAGGATAGTGAAATAAAAAAAGTCCATAAGGAGGCATTTTTGAAAAAATGCAGGATATTTTTAAACAAATTCCCTTATATCGATTTTTAATGTACTGTCAGGAAACGGAGATGCCAAGACGAATACTGGATTGCGGGGCAGGGGGCGATATGCCGCCTTTAAGTTTGTTCCGTTCCTATGGATACACAACTTACGGTATAGATGCTGACCCGAAGCAATGCGAAATTGCCGGCGAATATGCCAAACAAAGAGGGCAGGAGTTGAACATCCGCCAGGGGGATATAAGACGGTTGGATTTTGCGGATGATTCGATGGGGTTCGTTTATTCTTACAACACGATTTTTCATATGCGAAAAAAGGATGTTGAACAAGCTTTGAATGAAATGAAGCGCGTATTGATACCCGGGGGCCTTATGTTCGTTAACTTTCTCACCACCAATGATTTCCGCTGCGGTCAAGGTCCTCATCTGGGAAATCATGAATATGAGCAATTTGACGGTGACTTGCCGGTGATTCATTCCTATTACGATCCGCAGGAACCTGACAGTTTGCTTCATGATATGGAAGTTGTATACAAAGAAGACAGGGTGCTAGAACGTATTTATGAAGGTGAAAAAATCAGACAGGGCTTCGTGGATTACATTGTTAAAATGCCTAATTGATTTCATCGGATTGGGGTAGCGCTTACCGTAGGCGGCGGTGTATCATAGTTTTGTAAACATAGGTTAAAGCGTAAGGAGCAACGACCCGGCTGGAGATAGGCTTATCTGTTGGCTGGGTCAAGTTATTTACAGAGAAAGGATTGAAGCAGATGGAGGCATTGCAGATCCGTCCGGCAAGGTTTGACGATATCGACGGGATTCGCGAGGTTGCGGTCGAAACGTGGAACAGCACTTATGAAACGATTTATCCGGAGCATTTTATCGCCACTTTCCTGAATCACGCCTATTCGAAAAGCAGTCTGGAGCACAGCATCACCCAGGATGAAGCCAGCCCGGAACGGAAGTTTCTGGTCGCTGAGTTGGCTGGGGAAATTGTCGGATTCGGGCAACTAGCTGATCCCGTGAACGGGGAAAGCGAGCTGACCCGATTGTATATTTTGAAGGAGCATCAGAGGAAAGGGATCGGCAAATTGTTGCTTGGTGAATTGATCCGGCTCAATTCTTCCTTAAAGGAGATATTTGCTTGGTGCGAACGGGAAAACGGAATCGGCACTTTATTTTATAAATCAAACGGGTTTGCATTTACCGAAGAAAGCGAAAAAGTGGAATTTGGCTACCGCATGACGCTAGCCAAATACGTGAAGAAAATTTGACCCGCCGGCGCGGGCCGGCCAGAAAGGAAGCGATGGACGATGGCGGAGCATGTTCCGCAGCCGTTATGGCTGGAGTGGGCGAAGCAGATCCAGGCGATCAGCCAAGCGGGGCTGGCCTACTCCAAAGATATGTACGACCTTGAGCGCTTTGAAATGCTGCGAGACCTCAGCGTGGACATCCTGAACCGGTACACCGAGGTGGAGACGGAGAAGATCCGGTCGCTGTTTGCCGCAGAAACCGGGTATGCGACCCCAAAGGTGGACGTCCGCGGTGTCGTGTTCCAGGACGATCGGATCCTGCTCGTTAAAGAACGGATCGACGGGGCTTGGGCCCTTCCCGGCGGGTGGGCCGACATCGGACTGTCGCCGAAAGAGATCGCCGTCAAGGAGGTCAAGGAGGAATCGGGACTGGAAGTCGTGCCGGTCCGCTTGATGGCGGTGTTGGACAAAAAATTCCATCAACATCCCCCGGAGCCTTGGCATGTCTATAAGCTGTTTATTTTATGCGGGATCGCCGGCGGTGAGGCGGAACCTGGCATGGAAACGCTGCAGGTTGGTTTTTTCGGGAAGGACGAACTGCCGCCGTTATCTGTCGAAAGGAACACGCTGCAGCAAATTCAAAAGCTGTTTGCCTTGCGGCATCAGCCCAATGAGGTATGGTTCGATTAGGTTGGCGGACAAGAAACCTTAGAAAGGGTGGCAAGAGATGGCCAAACGGAAAACGATGCTTTTTCTCATCTTGTCGCAGATCGTATATGTGTTGTTTTTGGCCGTTTGGCTCGTCGTGCTGGGCATTTCCGCGTTTCTGTCCGATTCGCCCGGCTCGGCTGGCGATAAGGGAATAAGGATCTTTTTATATTACCTTGAGGCTTATCCTGTCGGACTGCTGCTGGCGCTGATACTGAGCTGGATGTTTTTCGCCAAAGGCAAATGGAAGCGCTCGGTATGGTGGAATATGCTTCCCCTGCTGTGGGTGATCCCTTATATTGGAATTATGATCTATGCCAAGTTTTCTTAATGATCGGGAAGGAAGAAGGTTTGAAGTATGCCGCATATTCACGGAAACCGGATCACGTTAAGGGACTACCGGATGGAGGACCTGCCTTATATCCGGCAATGGGTGAACGATGAGGAAATTACCGGCACGCTGAGCGGTATTTTTACGTTTCCGCATACGCTTCACGAGAGCGAGTCTTTTCTGAAAATGACGATGGAAGGGAAGACCGGGAGCAAAGGCTTTGTCATTGCCGAAAAGGATACGCTAGAGTACATCGGTCAAATCGATCTGCACAAAATCGACTGGCAAAACCGTTCGGCGGTGCTCGGCATCGTCATCGGACGCAAGGAACTGCTTGGACAAGGGTATGGCCGGGAAGCGATCGAACTGATGAAACGGTTCGTGTTCGAACGGCTGAACCTGAACCGGCTGGAGCTGGAGGTTCTTGATTTTAACGAACGGGCTTACCGTTGTTATCTCAGCTGCGGCTTTAAGGAAGAAGGACGGCTAAGGCAAAAAGAGTTCAAAAACGGGAGATACAGCGATATCATTATCATGAGCGTGCTGGCGGAAGAACAATAGGTAAGCAAAGAATGACGACACGGAGAGAGTTCCGGTCGTCATTTTTTTTAAGAGCTAAGGGACACCAGAGCCGTTATTTTCGGAAAAACGAAGGTTTGCAAAATGTAAACGGACACAGATGGCCTTATTTACCTCAAATCGTCCAGGATGAACTGGTTTAGAGCAAAATAGGGTCGCCTGTGTCCGTTAGGCTGGGAAATATCCGGGAAATGGGCGGATAAGGTCGCTGGTGTCCGTTAGGGCGGCGATGTTTTTCCTAGCCGAAAAATGAGCCCCTGATACGAAATCTGAAACCTTACCCTTGCCCCTGCCCCAGTTTACAATGGATACAGGAAGTTGGAAGTGCTTACATAATTAGCTTATGAACAGCTTGGAGGTCAGAGGAATGGATATAGGGCAGATGACGGAACCGGCGGACGCTCCGGAAAGAAGCGCGCCGCCATCGGTATGGAGCAAACGTTTCAAGCGCCTGTTCGCGCAAAGACATATTCAAATCATGGCGCTGCTTGGCGTCGCCTGGATGATCGTCTTTAACTACGTGCCGATGTACGGCATTATCATCGCTTTTAAGGAGTACAACATCGTCAAATCGATCGCCGAGGCGCCGTGGGTGGGCTTTGACCATTTTAAGGAGTTTTTTCAGGACGACAATTTTGTCAATGTGATGAAAAATACGCTGGGCATCAGCTTGATCAAGCTGATCGTCGGTTTTCCGCTGCCGATCATCTTTGCGCTGTTTCTGAACGAGATGCGTTCGGTCCGGTTCAAAAAGGCGGTACAAACAATCTCGTACCTGCCGCACTTTCTGTCCTGGGTCGTCCTCGGCGGGATTTTGACCACCTGGCTGTCGGACGTCGGGATTATCAACGCTGTTTTGCTGGCTTTGCACCTGATACAAGAGCCGATCTCGTATCTGGCTGAGCCGAATTATTTCTGGGGCATCGTTATCGCTTCGGATGTCTGGAAGGAACTGGGCTGGTCTGCCATCATTTATTTGGCCGCCATCACGAGCATATCGCCGGAAATGTATGAGGCGGCCACGATCGACGGAGCCGGGAGATTTCAGAAAATGTGGTATATCACCCTGCCTTCCATCAAGGCGACGATTTCGATTTTGTTCATTCTTGCGGTGGGCGGCGTGCTGAACTCCAACTTCGATCAAATCCTGGTGCTGCGCAACGCGCTGAACGAAAGCGCCAGCAACGTCATCGACATCTACGTTTACCAAACCGGGATGTTGTCCGGGCGCTATTCCTATTCGACGGCGGTGGGGCTGTTCAAGTCGGTGATCGCGCTGATTCTGCTGCTGCTGGCCAACCGGGTGACGAAGAAGCTGAACGATACGTCCCTGTTTTAGCCGGTGAGTCCAAGTCCAATTCATGAAGGAGCCCTGAGAACATGCTTACCTTAAAAAGAAGAACCCGAGGAGAAGCGATCTTCGACCTGCTCAACAATCTCGGAATGCTGCTGATCTGCTTTGTGACGCTTTATCCGGTCTGGTACGTGCTGGTTAATTCCCTGAACGAAGGGATGGACGGAATGCGCGGCGGGATCTATTGGTGGCCCCGCGTGTTCAGCTTCGAAAACTACGGCGCCGTGTTCCAAAGCTCCGGCATCATGCTGGCGATGGGCATCACCGTGGCCAAAACGCTCATCGGGACGCTGCTGCACGTGCTGTTCACGGCAATGGTGGCGTACGCTTTCTCCCGCAAGGATTTGATCGGCGGCAAACTTTACATCCTGATCGGGACGGTCACGATGTTTTTCGGCGGCGGATTGATCCCGACGTACCTGCTGATGAGGGATTTGCACCTGTTGGATAATTTCCTGATCTACATCATCCCCGCGTTGTTCAGCTTTTTCGATCTGATCATCTTCATGACCTTTTTCCGCGAAATCCCGGACGGGCTTGAAGAAGCGGCGAAAATCGACGGCGCCAACGACTGGGCGATCTTTCTCCGCGTCGTGCTTCCGGTATCGCTGCCGGTGGTGGCGACGATCGCGTTATTCCATGGTGTATATCAATGGAACGACTATTTTACCGGGGTCATTTACCTCAACAATATGGACCTGCAGCCAATCCAAACCTACTTGTACCGGGTCGTGGCCCAGTCCAGCTCCAACCAGATGGCGGCCCAAGTGCCGGGAGGCATTTCCAAGACGGTCACCTCGCAGTCGATCAAGCTGGCGACGATGGTGGTCACGACGCTGCCGATCGTGTTCGTCTACCCGTTCCTGCAGCGTTATTTCGTCAAAGGCATGATGATCGGCTCGATCAAGGGATAACACGATTTGCCAAATAAGCAAGGTAGCTGCTTCTTGCCTATTCCGGCAAGGGTTCTATATAATCATATTTCTAAACGAGAAAAGGGGAAAAAGACATGAGCAAGATGCTTAAGCCAAAGAGCCTTCTGCTGTTAATGTTCGCACTGATTGTGGCTTTTACGACGGCATGCTCGTCCGGCGGGGCCAACAACGCACCCGCGAAGGGAGGGGAAGAGCAGCCTGCGGCGGAGGAAGTGAAGCTGACCCAGGACGATCCGGGCTGGAAGGTGGATACATCGCCGATCACGTTCGACTGGTACATCAACTTTGCCTGGTTTCCGAACAAATGGGGTGAGGACATTACCTCCCAATACGTGACGGAGAAAACCGGCGTGAACCTCAACCTAATCGTGCCTGCCGGCAACGAGACCGAAAAGATGAACGCGATGATCGCCTCGGGTTCGCTGCCGGATTTCATCACGATCGCCTGGAGCGAGGACGCGGTCAAAAAAATGATCGAAGGCGGCTTGGTCTTGCCGCTCAATGAGCTGGCAGATCAGTACGATCCGTATTTCTTTAAAGCGACCGACCCGGCCAAGGTATCGTGGTATACCCAAGAGGACGGCAACGTTTACGGCTATCCGAATGCGTCCTCTTCACCGAAGGATTACGAGAAATTCGGCGACAATTTCACGTCCACCCAGACGTTTCTCGTGCGCAAGGATATGTACGAAGCGCTTGGCAAGCCGGATATGCGCACGCCCGAAGGTTTCTTGAAAGCGCTTGAAGACGCGAAGAAAATGTTCCCTGACGTAAATGGGCAGCCGCTGATTCCGTTTGGGATGCACGATTTCCACGAGAAAGGCAACTACTCGCTCGAGGCCTACATCCAGAACTTCTTGGCGATTCCGTGGGAGAAGGACGGTAAGCTGTACGACCGCACCACCGATCCGGAATACGTCAAGTGGCTGAAGACGCTGCGCCAGGCCAATGAGAAAGGACTGCTGTCCAAAGATATCTTCGTGGATAAACGTCCGCAGATGGAAGAGAAAATTGCGCAAGGCCGCTACTTCGCGATGTTGTATCAGCGCAACGACATGGCCAACCAGCAAAACGTGCTGTACGCGAACGATCCGAACTCTGTCTACATTGCGGTTGATGGACCGGCAAACGCAGCTCTGGATCAACCGACGCTATCCGGACCGTCCATTTCCGGCTGGACGGTGACGTTGATCTCCAAGAACGTCAAGGACAAAGCGCGGGCGATCCGCTTCCTGAGCTATATGATCTCCGAGGAAGGACAACGCGACACGTACCTGGGCAAGCAAGGCGTCACCTGGGACACGATTGACGGCAAAGACCAGTTCCTTCCTGAAGTTGCGGAGCTGCTCAACAGCGACCGCGGCGCGTTCGACAAGAAGTACGGCGCGTCCCACACCTTCTGGATGCTGATGGATACGAACACTACCATGGCTTGGGCGCCTCCGGCCGTCGAACCGTTCAAGCAGACGGAAGATTGGACCCGCGGCAAGTCGCATAGCTTCTCGCAATTCGACCAAATCGATCCGCAAGGCAACTCCACGGAAGGCGTGATGAATACGAAAATTTTGCAGGAGTGGGGCAAAGTGGCGCCTAAGCTGCTGTTGGCCAAATCCGATGCCGAGTTCGATCAAGTCTGGAACGCTTACTTAAAGAAACGCGATGAGCTCGGATATGCCAAAGTATGGGAGTACAAACAGAAGAAATACGAGGAGCACATGGCGAAACTCGCCGAGTTCATCAAATAAACCATATTTCATGAGGACAAAACTGGGGTTCCTTGCGGCGGCTTGCCCGCCCGCGAGGTTCCCCTTTGTCCGCATTCCCGGGAGAAATAGCAGCGATGGAACGATGGATTCAGTCAACCGCGGATCATTTTCTATATTGGCTTGGACGCAGATCGATGCAAAGCCGTCTTGTGACGGCTTATATCGTTATTTTTTTTATTCCGAGTATTATTGTATCGAACTATCTGTTTAACCAGATTCATCAAAACTACACCGCCGATGCGCTCAAGAAAAGCCAATTCACGATCGAACTGGAAAGCATCCAAATCCAAAAGCAGATCGAGGCGATGGAGCTGGCGGCCCAAATCTCCATATCCCATCAGGATTTGATGAATTATTTGACCCTGGACCGGGAGCCGGAGACCAGCGAGCTGATCGACTGGAATATGGGGAAGTTCGCTGATTTCAGCCTGATTCAACTGAGCACGCCGCAAATCGTTCACTGGCGGATGTTCACGAACAATCCGCTGATTCATGAAATATGGCCAACCGTGTTCCGGGAGAGCCGGATCGCCGCTGAGCCGTGGTACCCTGAGGTCAATGAACTGGATGGCGGTCAACTTTGGGTGCTGCAGCAGACCGACCGCGATATCATGAAAAGGTACACGGCCGAGCCTGCGGAAAACCAGCCGAAAATTTCGCTGTTTCAAGAGATCAACTCGGGTGGAGCGCATGTCGGAATCATCGGGGTGGAAATGCTGCTGAAGGATTTTTCGCCCAGGGTGTATACGGGCATTGCGGACCATGAATCCCAGATGGCTTTGCTCGATGCTCATGGCGCGATGTATATGGATCGCGGGCAACCTGTGCTCGGCAGCAGCGAAATCATGCAGCAAAAGGTGCGGCAACTGCTCCGGGAACAGCGTGCGGACGGCGCCTTTCAAACTCAATTTGAACTGGAGGGGGCGAGGTTTTTGCTCATTTCCGCCCCCATCGAACGGATTGGCGCCCGCCTGCTGTACGTGGTGTCCCTTGAAGGCGTACTCGATGACATCTTGCGCTCCAAGCAGCAAATCATGGCCGCCAATATCCTGTTGATCGTGCTTTTGTCGATCATTACCTTTTTTCTGAACTCGATCATTCTGAAAAATCTGCGGCGTTTGACCGAAGCGACGAAAAAAATGCGCAAAGGCGATTTTCATATCGATATCCCGCGCATCAAGGGGGGAGGGGAAATCGGGGAGCTGGCGCATCATTTCAATAAGCTGATCCAAAAAATCAACGAGCTGATTGCCCAGGGAATCCGCAAACAGGCGACGACCAAAGAAGCCGAGCTGAGGACGCTGCACAGCCAGATCGACTCGCACTTCTTATATAACACGCTGGAGAACATCAAAATGATGGCTGAAATCGAGGGACAACGCGCAATTTCCGACGCACTGACCTCCCTGGGCGGCATGATGCGCTATAACTTCAAGTGGTCGGGGGAGTATGTCAAGCTGCGCGATGAAATCCGCCATATCGAAAACTATTTGGAGGTTATGAACATCCGGTTTGACGAGCCGATTGTGCTGATCACGGAGATTAGCAACGGTGATCTGGAGCTGGAGGTGCTGAAAATGTCCCTGCAGCCGATCGTGGAAAACGCGGTGAAACATGCCTGGCCGGGGGAGGCCGAGGGAAGGCGGGAGATTCGGATCAGC
This sequence comes from Paenibacillus lacisediminis, assembly GCF_046567315.2. Classification (NCBI taxonomy): domain Bacteria; kingdom Bacillati; phylum Bacillota; class Bacilli; order Caryophanales; family Paenibacillaceae; genus Paenibacillus; species Paenibacillus lacisediminis. Next base: position 648,187 of record NZ_JBKIAX020000001.1, read on the forward strand.
GTCGCCGCTTGGGAAGAAGACCGGATTCAGATTGCCGTAATGGATAATGGCTGCGGGATCGAAGCCGGACCGCTCGCCACATTAAATGCGGAATTGGCTGCGGTAGGGGTTAAAGAGAAGCTTCCGGGGGCTTTTGAGCCGGGATTCAAACCTCGCGGCATCGGGCTGCGGAACGTTCAGGAGCGGGTGAAACTGTTTTTCGGCGCGGCTCAGGGGCTTGAGGTATTCAGCGAACCCGGGCGTTATACCCGGGTCGTGATGACGATTCCGCGGATGTTATTGACAGAAGGGATGGGTGAACGTGCGAACACTCTTGATCGTAGATGATGAGAAAAATATCCGGTTGGGGTTAAAAACGATGATTGAGCGCGAGTTTCCAGGCCGGTACCGGCTGATCACTGCGGGCCAGGGCGAAGAAGCGCTAGAGCTTTACCGTTCCGAAGGGGCTGATATTGTCATCACGGACATCCGCATGCCGCGGATGGACGGGATCGCCTTGATCGGCAAATTGGCTGCGGAACCCCCGGATGTAGGGCAACCTGAACCTATGGTCATCATTCTAAGCGGATATGAGGATTTCGAATATGCCAAAGCGGCGATCCAGTATCAGGTGAAGGACTACTTGCTTAAACCGATCCGCCGGGACGAACTGTTTGCGGCTTTGCGGAAATGCGAAGCACATTTGGACCAGCTTGCCCGAATGGAGGAGCAGATGGTGATCTCGGAGATGTACCGTGCGGAACTGCAGTCGAGAAGTTTGCAGGAGCTGTTGCAAATTGGGGAAATAAGCGGGGAGGACGCCCGGAAGCTGGGGCAGGAGATCGGGTTTGACCGTTATGCCGTGCCGTTTTCGGTGGCGGTGCTACTGTACAAGTACGATGACGGACGGTGCATGAACAAGGAGGAGCTGAAATCGTTGGCGGTGCACATGCTGCTAAGCGTGAATGGCCGCCTGAACGCCGCGATTTTCGACCGCGAAGGCCGGGTGGTACTGATCGGGGGGCCGCAAGCCAAGTTTGCCGAGCTGTCGCAGCTTGCCGCGGAGAAGGGCCTGGAAGGCCTGCTGATAGGCGTCAGCCGGGAAGGCCGCCTTCCGGAGGATATCCCCCGCTGTTATGCGGAGGCCAAAAGGTCGCTGGAGCACACGTTTATCTATCCGGGAACGAGCTTGATTTGGTACAGTGAGCTGCATGACCGCAAACGTGTTTTTCCCGTACCGGAGGAGGAACTCCGCAAGCTGGGCAACATCCTCGGCACGAAGCGGGAAAAGGAAATCGGGGCGCTGCTTCGCGCGATCTTCCGTGTCGACGAACTGCCGGATGTCGATATTTCCTATCTGGAAACGGTTGGCCGGCGCATGAACGAACAGGTGCTGGACGAGGTGTTCCGGTTGTACGGCGAAGCTTCGGTGGAGGTGCTGAAGCTGTACCGTCAGGTGGGGACGATGAACAACTTCCGCCATTTTCACGACTATTTTCGCGCGTTGGAGCAACTGCTGCTTAATTTGGACGACTACATCGGGGGAATCCGCTCCGCCCACAGCGAGCACGGGGACATGAAGGATGCCATCGCCTACATCGAAGAGAACTATCACCGGCCGCTCAACATGGCGATGGTCAGCAATCATGTCTCGCTGAACTACTCGTATTTTAGCGAGGCCTTTAAGGCTTACACCGGGGAAAGCTTTGTGCTGTACTTAAAAAAGGTGCGCATCCGCATAGCGAAGCAGTTGATCGGCGGCGGAAGCCTGAAATTGTTCGAGGTCGGCGCGGCGGTCGGCTTCGAAAATACGAAGCAATTTTCCCGCGTCTTTAAGGAACTGGAAGGGATTTCCCCTGTGGAATACCGCGACAAGGTGTTTGCTGGCCAAAGATAAACATCGGGCCTAGCCGTTTTCATTTGGAGCTGCGGCTTGGCCCGATATTCAATGTTTCTGTGCCGTTCCCTCGAGCAGCTTCTTCAATTTGGTTTCCGTGGCCGTGCCTTCAATCGGTGTATAGATGCTGCAGCGCAAATCGCTCTCTCCCTGCACCTGCAATGAGGTGAGGTTAAACAGCATTTTTCCGGCTTTGGCGTGGCGGAATTCGATCAGGACTTCGGGAGCGGCCTTGACTTCGCTTTGCTCCCACAAATCATGAAAATCGGGGTAGCTTCGCGTCATTTCCTCGATAAACCCGGCATACCACGGATCGGCCACGTACTGGCCGTAATACGCGCGAAAAATCGCCAAAAATCCTTTCACGAAATGCGGCCAGTTGACCGCCAGGCTGCGCAGCTCTTTTTTGGCGAACACGAGGTAGATCAGATTCCGCTCTTCGCCTTTAAGATGCTCAAAGTCGACAAACACATGGGACGCGGCGGCGTTCCAGCCGACGATATGGCAATGGCGATCGGAAATGATCGTGGGGCAAAACTTCAGCTCCTGCAGGATTTTATGCAGCGAAGGGCTGATCGCGGTTTTTGGCTCCTGGGTGAAGGAAGGGTGCAAGCCGCTGTCCATCGCCAGATCAAACAAGTATTTGCGTTCATCGGCATTCAGCTTGAGCGCGCCGGCAATGGCGTCCAGGACCGAAGCGGACACCTTGATATCCCGGCCCTGTTCCAGCCAGGTATACCAGGTTGTGCTGACCCCGGCCAACTGGGCAACCTCTTCCCGCCGCAGTCCCGGCGTTCGGCGGCGCCCGCCCGCAGGCAAACCGACGGCCTGCGGATTCAGCTTGGCCCGCCGGGTTTTTAAAAATTCGGAGAGCGCTTTAAGCCTTGGTTCCGTACTCATGGGGACACTCCTTTGATGGTCGCTTATTGTATTACCTATTATACTAGGATAATTAAAAACTTGTAATAGGATAAAGAACGGATAAAATAGGGGACAACAGATGTTTTTTTGAAGGAGGATTTTGGTATGGAACGGGTTGTCATTACCGGTATGGGTATTTTGTCTCCGCTCGGCAACGATGTGGATACGTTTTGGAACGGACTTAAGGAAGGGAGATCGGGAATTTCCCGGATCGATCGTTTTGATGCGTCGGGATTCGGCGTCCAAATCGCCGGCCAAGTGCGGGATTTCGATGCGGAGGGGCTGTTTGGCCGGAAGGAAGCGCGCAAGATGGACCGCTTTTGCCAATATGCGATGTTTGCCGCCGAACAGGCGATACAGGATGCAGGGCTGCAGCCGGAACAGCTTGACCGGGAACGGTTTGGCGTTTACGTCGGCTCGGGCATCGGCGGGATTGAGACGTTGGCCGAAAACTTGAGGGTCCTGGATGCCCGCGGCCCAGGCCGGGTAAGCCCCAGCCTTGTCCCGATGATGATTACAAATATGGCCGCAGCGCAAATCAGCATCCGCTACGGCGCGCTTGGGCCTACCCTGTCGCCGGTGACGGCCTGTTCGATCGGCAACACGGCGATCGGCGAAGCATGTCGGCTGATTAAGAGCGGCGAGGCGGATGTGATGATCGCCGGCGGGACGGAGGCGGCGATTCATCCTTTGGCCCTGGCCAGCTTCGGCAACGCCACGGCGCTGTCGAAGCGCATTGGCGAGCCGGAGCAGGCCAGCCGTCCGTTTGACGCGGGCCGCGACGGCTTTGTGATGAGCGAAGGCGCCGGCATCGTCATCCTGGAATCGCTGGAACACGCGCTGCGCAGAGGCGCCCGGATTCATGGCGAGGTGATCGGGTACGGGGCCAGCTCGGACGCCTTTCACGTGGTCGCCTCCCATCCGGAAGGGGAAGGCGCCGCCCAGGCGATGAAGCGGGCGCTCCAGTCCGCTGGGGTGTCCCCGGAGCAGGTGGACGTGATCAGCGCTCATGCCACAAGCACGGGGGTGGGCGACCGCGGGGAGACCATGGGGATCAAAAAAATGTTTGGCGAACGCGCCGGCCAAATTCCGATCACGGCGAACAAATCGATGATCGGCCATATGTTTGGCGCGGCGGGCGGCGCGGAAGCGATCGCTTTGATGCAGACGCTGAACGAAGGGGTGATTCCGCCGACGATCAACCTGACGCATCCCGATCCCGAATGCGATCTGGATTACGTGCCGAACGCAGCGCGCAAGGCCGACCTGGACATCGGCTTGTCCAACTCGTTTGGGTTCGGCGGACATAACGCCGTCATTGTGCTGCGGAAATATCACGAATCATTTCATTAAACTTTAAAGAGACCCTGGCCGTATAGCAGGGTCTCTGTTGGTTTTACATACATATGTGATTGATCGTCCTTGCACGATTATCCCATTCGTTCAGGGGGCAGGAGGTGGGGCTATTGTACCAATAAAGAAAAAAAGAGATAAGAAAAAAATGAGGCGGTTCAGATAAGATTTTTGGCTTGATAGGAGAACGCTTGTTTGGTATAATAAAGTAAAGCGAACGTATGTACGTGAAATCTTAATTCGGGGGGACGAGCGAACATGGAGGTCAATGCGGGAACGGAACTTCAACCATTCAGCAGCCGTTATAACAGCGAGCAGGCCTGCATGGAGGCGCTGATCGCGATGAAGTGGCCAAACGGCTTCGTCTGCCCGCGCTGCGCTCACACCCGGTGCAGTCGTTTGACCTCTCGGCATATCCCCTTGTTCGAGTGCGGAAAGTGCAAGCATCAAACGTCGGCTTTGGTCGGCACGATTTTTGAACGGACGCATCTGCCCCTGCTCAAGTGGTTCGAGGCCCTGGATTTATTCCTGCTTGAGGACGGTATCTCGGCGATACGACTGAGCCAGGTGATCCGGGTCACCTACAAAACCGCCTGGTTGATGCTGCACAAAATACGCCATGCCGCCGGGGAGTTCGATGCCCGTGAACTGCTCAGCGGAGACGTGAAGGTGAACAGCGATCAGTATGGGCGTAACCCGTCCCGGTGTCAGTTTTCGCATCCGTATGCCTCGGCGGTAGTAGCGGGGTGCACAGTCACGGAGTCGGGCGAGCCGGAGCAGGTCAAAATCCGGCTGGTACCGCACAAGAGAGGAGACGGACAAAGGGCAAACCGTCACGAACTCGCCGCTTTCATCAACGAGCATGTGGATGTTCGTACATCGGTGGTACAGTCGTTTCCTCTAGCCTTTCGGCTGTATGCGCCCTTACGGAAAGTGGTGAGAGAGGCGTGGGAATCGCTGAAGAGTACATATATAGCCCTGGGTTTGAAGCATCTGCAGGCGTACCTGAACGAGTACACCGTACGCCGTTCGCTGCGCCGGCCCGGAGCGAAAGAAACGATACGGCAGAAGTTGCTGCGCATGTGTGTGGTAATTCCGGCGCTCCCTTACCACCGGCTGATCGCGCGCCAACCGAACCAGCCCCTTGCGGCTGCAGCATGATAGAAATGCTTGAACGGTACGGACGTTGCTGTAAACGGATTCAGGATTCAGCCTGATCACGGTCTTTTCATTTTTTTCGGTGTTTGGCCCCATCCCTCCCGTCAGGTCTTCTAAACCCGTCTAATAATCTCGAACATGTCTACTTCACCCAAATCTGTCTAATAATTTCGAATATGTATGCTTCTGCCTAAATATATCCATTTTCCCCAAAATATATCCCTTTCTCCTGAATATATCCGCTTCTCTAACCCATGATCAAACGGGATAATCATGCAAAGCGTCCGGCCAGCCATGTTGATCCTGCCGACCAACCCACCGGCCTTCCCTGTCCTGTCAAGCACTGATTATTAGGTTGAGTCCTCAATGTTTTGCACTGTTTTATTTTTCGAAGACGGCAACCTTCCAGACTTTGGATGCGTCAAGACAGGTAAGAGACGTTCCGCGGGTGAACAGATAGAACAGATATGATTAATGCGGATCGCTCAAGTCTGTTTATGACAAGGGGGGCATACTATTGGAGAAATGGGGTAAAAAGATTGCGGTATTAGGGGCGGTCGTTTTAGGGTTATGGCTGCTTGGAGGATGCGGGAGCGCAAGTGATTCGGGCGGCTCGTCCCTGTCCATGGAAAGCGCTTCGTCAGCGGCTGACATGGCCGTAGGCGATCAAGCTTCCAATGAAGCCGCCGACGGCGGAATGGGGTTGGGCGAATCCAGGAGTGCGGACAAATCGGTTGCGGAGAAGTCCGAGGCCGGAGGGCACGAAGAAGCCGAGTCCACCGGCGGAGGGGCCGGAACTTCGGCGGGAGCAGCGGGGGAAGGAGGAGGCGCCGCCGCTGTTGCCACGGGGCAAACATCCCCCGGGTTTCAAGGGGCCGCGGTGGATACCGGCTTCAACAAGAAGCTGATATACCGGGCCAACGTTGTGATGGAAGTGGAAGATTACGCCAAAGCGCAATCCGAAATCCGCAACCTCGTGGCGTTAACAGGCGGGTACATTGTCGAATTTTCCGAAAATCAGTCCCAGCATGAGCTTGGCGGGAATTTTATCCTGAAGGTGCCGGCCGCCGGATTTTCCTCCCTCCTGGACAAATTGGAGCAGCTTAAGCCCAAATCAATGCAGCGTACCATTCAGGGACAGGACGTTTCCGAGGAATACGTGGATTTGCAATCACGGCTTAAAGTCAAGGAAGCGATGGAAGCCCGGTATCTCAAATTCGTAGAGGAAGCGACCCAAACAAGCCAATTGGTTAAGTTCGTGAACGAACTGGAACGGATCCAGACGGAAATCGAGCAGATCAAAGGCCGGATGCGGTACATCGACAGCAACGTCGCCTACTCTACGGTCGAAATCCGTTTGTATCAACCGGAGCAGGGGGGCTCCACCTTGGCGGCAGGCGATGAGCCTCCGCTCTTGGAGCGTGCCAAACAGGCGCTGACAGGAAGCATTGAAGTGCTGTCGCTGATCCTGCAGTGGCTGATCGTCTTTTTGGCGGGGGCGCTGCCGGTGATCGCCATCGCGGCGGTTATTGTGGTGCCGCTAATGCTCGTGCACCGCCGCCGAGCGCAGAATAGAGCTGCACAGCGGGAGGCCTGGAAGGAAGCGAACTCGCTTGCTCCTCCGGCTCGCCCTAACGAGGAGAAGGTTCCGCAGGAACCAACCCCGCGGACACCAGCCACGCAGGCAGCAGCCTCACAGGCAGCAGCCTCACAGGCGCCGCCGTCACAAGAACCGGCCTCTCAGGAGCCGGCCGACCCAGACGTTCAGCCGAAAACGCCGGACAAACCGGAGTAAGTCATTATTTAGCGCAATACACCAAAAATGGCAAAAAGCTTTCCCGGCTCCGCCAGATGGAGCGACGGGGAAGCTTTTTTGCATAAATTCCCGGACTTTTTGGCTAACTAAAAAACGGCTTCATACGTCCTATGGTAAGATAATAAGATTTCATTACGCAGAAGGAGTTTGAACTTTGAAATTTGAAACGTATTTGTTCCCCATTTCCTATGCCTTTATGGCTTTTCCTTTCGCCGCGCTGCTGTTCACGATGCCGTTTCTCGTCGTCCAATACCGCCGGCATGGGTATATCAACAAAGTACGGGCGTTCGTCCTGTACCTGTTCCTGCTGTACCTAATGAACGCCGTGTTTCTGATCATGCTGCCCTTTCCTGCCACGCGGCACAACCCGCCGCTCGGCGAATCGGCCGTCCAACTTGTTCCGTTTCATTTCATTCAGGATATCCTAAAGGAGACCAGCGTTGTCAAAGGGGAACCTTCGTCGTATTGGCGGCTGCTAAAGGAGCGGGCTTTTTTACAGGTGGTCTTCAACGTGTTGTTAACGGTGCCGTTTGGGATGATCATGCGTTACTATTTCCGGTTTGGGCCGATTCGTTGCCTGCTGCTGTCCTTTTTGTTGTCCCTGTTTTTTGAAGTAACGCAGCTGACCGGCATATTCGGCTTTTTTGACAACGCCTACCGGGTGTTCGACATCGACGACTTGATGACAAACACGCTTGGCGGAATGATCGGCTTTCTCGCGGCCGAATGGTTGTCGCGTTTTTTGCCCAGGATCGAGCATCTGGACCGGGGCGTGGATTTGTCCGCAAAAAGGGTGAGCTACACCCGCCGCGGCTTGGCCTGGATGTTCGACATTGTCATTTGCGCCGTGCTGTTGGCTATCTGCCACGTGCTGCGGATTCCGGGAGCTTATTTTGTCGCGACAGGTCTTTACTTTATGCTGCTTCCCTACCTGAGCGGAGGATGTACGTTTGGCAAATGGCTCGTTCGCATCAGGCTTGAGGAAACTGAGCAAGGCGATCGAGTACGGCCAAGGGCCATATCGATCATCGTCCGTTACGGCCTTCTGTATTGGGGGATATTCGGCGTCAACCGCTTGGTTGTTTTTCCTCCCGGATCATTGCCAGAGGGGGCGAGGGCGTTATTGGCCATGTTGGTCCTGCTGATGGATATGGTGTTTTTCATTCATGTCGTCATCCAGGTGTTTCGCAAAAACTCCGTGCTGTTCTATGAGAAACTAAGCCGGACACAGCATAAAATATTGTGGAGGCGAACCGTTTTAGGTTCAGAGGAACACTAAGGTGTGTTTTTCCATAACGAGGAAAAATAATTGCTTCCGGTAAAGGAAATATTTTAAAGCAGAGGGACAGCTTCACCATTCCATAAAAAGAAGGGGATTCGATGGAAATGTTAGACGGAGCCCGAACCTTTGCGCCGGGAGATATCGTTTACGTGTTTTACCGCAACCCGCATACCCAGGACGTCGCCAACATCCAGGAGGCCGCGGTGGTCAACAACCCGGAGCGGCCGGGCGAACTCGCTGTGTTTTTGTATGAAAGCTATTACCCGTTGACGAGCGAAATGGCCGTATATGCCTCGGCGGACGAAGCGGAGCAGGCTTACAGCTACTATTTCGGGGACGCTGCCGAGGGGAGCCTGGAATGAAGCCGTTTGTTCCAAAGTTGGTTTACTTTGAGCCGGATGCGCTGGATTATCCATTGGGTCAAATTCTTTATGACAAATTTAAGGGCATGGATGTGGACATCCGCTATACGACCTCCCACAACCAGGTGAGAAATCTGCCGGGCGAAAGCGATCTGCAAAAATACCGGGTGGCCAAATCCACGCTGGTCGTCGGCATTCGCAAAACGCTGAAATTCGATACGTCCAAGCCTTCGGCGGAATACGCCATTCCATTTGCCACCGGATGCATGGGGCACTGCCATTACTGCTATTTGCAAACGACGATGGGGAGTAAGCCGTATATCCGCACTTATGTCAACGTGGAGGAGATTTTGGAGGCCGCCGACCGGTATATGGCCGAACGCGCCCCGGAGTACACCCGTTTCGAAGCTTCCTGCACCTCGGATATCGTCGGCATCGACCATCTGACCCATACACTCAAGCGGGCGATCGAACACTTTGGGCAGTCCGAGTACGGCAAGCTGCGTTTTGTTACAAAGTTTCATCATGTCGATCACTTGCTGGACGCGAAGCATAACGGAAAAACCCGCTTCCGCTTCAGCGTCAACGCTGATTACATCATAAAAAACTTCGAGCCGGGCACCTCGCCTTTGGAACAAAGAATCGAGGCCGCGGGCAAGGTGGCCCGGGCCGGGTATCCGCTGGGCTTTATCGTCGCGCCTATTTACATTCACGAAGGATGGGAGGACGGGTACCGCCAGATGTTCGAACGGCTTGATGCCGAACTGCCGGCCGAGGCGAAAGAGGACCTTACGTTCGAATTCATTCAGCACCGCTTCACGAAACCGGCCAAACGGGTGATCGAGAAAAATTACCCGATGACCAAGCTGGAACTGGACGAAGAAAAACGCAGGTACAAATGGGGTAAATACGGCATCGGCAAATATATTTATCCGAAAGAGGAAGAGGAGGATTTGAAAACCCATCTGTTTGAATATATGAAACAATTTTTTCCGAAAGCGAAGCTGGAGTACTTTACTTGATTGCTTGACGGCGGGGCATGGCGGCGCAGCTTACGGCGCCTGAAGCTCCGCATAATATTCGCTCAAAAACCGGCCGAAGCTGCGGGCCGCCTTCGGGAGATAGCGCCGCTCCAGCCAGGCGATCCGGAAGACGCGCCGGCATACTGGGCTTTCGATCCGCAGCATTTTATAAGGCGGCAGCTCGTCTTTGCGGCACGCGGGCACGAACGCCACGCCAAGCCCGGCCTGTACCAGGCTGCCCAAAGCGGACGGTTCGTCCACCTCGCAAACGATGTTCGGCGAAATGCCCGCTTCGCGGCAAAACGAGCTGTTTATTTTCCGGAACGGGTGGCCGGCTTTATATTCGATAAACGGCTCGTCCGCGACCTCCTCAAGGCGGATGCTGCTGCTTCGTTCCAAAGGATGCCCGGGCGGCACGGCCAAAAACACCTCGGCGTCCAACACCTTTTGTTCGCGGATGTCGGGATGATCGATGGAGGCAGCGGTAAAACACAGGTCCACCTCGCCATTTTCCAGCAAATCCACCAACTCCTCTGTGGAAGCTGGCGAAGTTTGCAAAATACGAAAATTCACTTCCGGGTGTTCCACGCGATAAGCGCTCAAAGCGGAAGTAATCCGGCCCAGGTTGTTCGTTGCCAGACGAATGCTCCCCCGCTCCGTCCCCGCCAGATCGGCGACTTCCTTGCGTCCTTCCTCAAGTACGTTCAGTGCGATTTCCACTTTCTTCAAAAACGTCCTGCCGAAGTGGTTGAGCCGGATTTGCCGGTTCTGCCGGTCAAACAGCGGCACGCCCAAATCTTGTTCCAGCCGGGCGATCGTTTTGCTCAGCGCGGGCTGGGCGATGTGAAGCTCCTGCGCGGCTTTCGTCATATGCTCCAAGCGGGCGACCGTCTGAAAATATTGCAGCTGCAGCAGTTCCATACTAGTCATTCCTTTTCATTAATATACTGTAGTATATGATTTTATAATTAAATATATATTTTTAATTATCAATATGCAATTATAAAATAACTCATAGCAAAGGTTTTTGAGGAGGCATGATTTGTTATGAGAAAGCAGACAGAGGGAGAATCGGCCGAAAAGCTGATTCGTATTTTGGCATTTACGATGGTGCTTTCGTCGATGAGCGCCACGATGTTTAATATCGTCCTGCCGGAAATTAAAAGCGAGTTCCAATTATCCGTGGCGCAGGTCAGCTGGGTAGCCACTATTTATATGCTGATCTATGCGATCGGATCGGTCATCTACGGGAAATTGGCCGACGTATTCAAGTTCAAAAATTTAATCACATTTGGTTTGGCCGTGTTTTGTCTGGGCTCGCTCGCCGGGCTTGCCGCCCAGGCGTTTTGGATGGTGCTGGCCGGGCGGGTTTTGCAGGCGGCGGGAGCGGCGGTCATTCCGGCGGCGGCGATGATCATTCCTGTCCGCCACTTTCCGCCCGAACGCCGCGGGTACGCGCTCGGAATCACGGCAACCGGACTGGCTGTCGGGGGGGCGATCGGACCGGTCGTTTCGGCGTTGATCGTCAGTCTGGTCGATTGGCGTTGGCTGTTTTGCATTCCGATGCTGATGCTTGTTACCTTGCCGTTTTACCGCCGTTATTTAAGCGAGCAGGCGCCCAAATACGCCAGAGTCGATTGGCTGGGGGCCGGTCTGCTGGGCGGCGCGGTAGCCTTGCTGCTGCTGGGCGTTACTTATGGCCGAATGATGTTTTATCTGGGCAGTTTGCTCTTATTCTTGCTGTTTGCCATCCGCAATCGGACGGCGGCTCATCCGTTCGTCGATCCGCAGCTTTTCCGCAACAGAAGTTATTCCCTGGGGCTGCTCATGTCCATACTGGCGATGGGGATTGGTTATGCACTCCCGTTCCTGTCTCCGCAGCTGTTGGCGGATGTCAACGGGCTGGACTCGGGCTGGATTGGCTTCGCTATGGTTCCGGGGGCGGCGGTGTCGGCTGTTCTGGGCAGAACTGGAGGCAAGCTGGCGGATGCCAAGGGCAACCCGTTTGTGTTTTGCACCGCGTCCATGTTGCTGCTGGTTTGCTTTACTCTGATCTCGATCTTCGCGGGAGCGGCGGTCCCTATGATTGCCGTATTATTAATCTTTGGCAACGTCGGTCAGATGTTTATGCAAATCGCCTTGACAGGCACGATTTCGCGGACGCTGACCAAGGAACAGACCGGGGTCGGCATGGGGCTGCTGTCGATGTCGAACTTTCTTTCCGGCGCGGTGGCGGCCAGCGTCTACAGCAAGGCTGTGGATCAAGGCGGAAGCGTGCGTTGGAACCCGCTAAACCCGTTTGTAAATTCCGGCGCGTACAGTAATATCTATCTCATTCTCGCCGCTTTGGTGGTGATGATGGTACTTTTTTATTATTTTTACTTTTCACAAAATGTCGCACAAAAAATATAAAAATTTTAGATTTTTTTGTCTTATAGGGCTAACAAATGACGCCTGTGCTTCCGATAGAGATAAAGAAAGATATAAAACTTTACACGAAAATGGCAAACCTGTCGAAAGGCAGGGACGCAAAGCTACAGGGCCTGTATTTTTTTGCTGGCAGCCAGTTACCGAAGGGGGTTTTATTTTTTATGCGTAAATTGAAGTTTGTAACGATAGCCCTTGTACTCTTGTTTGCCGGATTTGGCGGAGCGGAGGTGCGGGGAGCCGAACTTGAGGGCTGGCTGGGTAAGGACAACCTGTCCATGGGAGCGATCAGCATCCATTACGACGTGAAGCCGAAAATCAAGACCAAGCTGTTGATCGAGAACGGAAAAAACAAGTATACCTATAATCTGACGTACGGTGCCAAAGAGGAGACGTTTCCGCTGCAAATGGGCAACGGGGATTACACGATAAGCCTGTTGGAACAGATTAAAGGGACCACGTACCGCCTTGTGCACAAGGATACGGTGAAGCTCAGCTTGCAGGATGAGACGCCGGTTTATCTGAATTCGACGCAAAATGTGAATTGGGATATAGACGGCTTGGCGGTGAAGAAGGCGGCGGAGCTGACGAAAGACGCGGCTACCGATGAAGACAAGGTGAAGGCTATTTATAATTACATGATTAGCAATATCAAATATGACGACAGTCTGGCGTTCACCGCTTCTTCGGATTATTTGCCGGATATCGAACGCACTTTGACTGTCAAGAAAGACATCTGCTATGGCTTCTCCTCTCTGTTTGCGGGGATGCTGCGCAGTGTTGGGGTTCCGGCCAAGCTGGCGATGGGATCTTCCGATTATGTGAAGACGTATCACGCCTGGAATGAAGTTTTTGTGAACGGACGCTGGGTGGTCATCGACACGACGGCCGATGCCGGCTGGAAGGGGACAACGACCGCGTTTACTATGATCAAGGACGCCTCTAAATATAAGGCGGACAAGTATTACTAAGCCAAATCATGAACAGCCGAATAGAAAAAAGAGCCTTGAACGTTTGTTCAAGGCTTCTTTGTTTGGGTGGGATATGCTATCTTCTTATTGAAGGGAAGAGTATCCAAGCGGGGGAGTCTGGCTCTAATGAGAGTAATACTTGTGGATGATGAACGGCTGGCCTTGAATTATATGGAGCGGCTGCTGATGAAGCTGGCCGACGTGGAGATTATCGGGAAATTTACCGACCCCGTCAAGGGGATGAGCGAAATTCTCCGGGAGCGTGTGGATGTGCTGTTTTTGGACATCAGCCTGCCGGAAATCAACGGCATTGAATTGGCGGCACGGATTTTGGAATCGAAACCGGAGATACATATCGTTTTTGTCACGGCGTACAATGAATATGCCATCAAAGCTTTTGAGTTAAACGCACTGGATTATCTGCTCAAGCCGATCAGAGCCGAACGCCTGGCCAAAACCGTGGACCGGATTCAGGTGCGGTTGAAAGCGGGACAGGAGGACGTCACCGCTTCCGAACAGGTTGTAAAAATTTGCTTGTTCAAACAGGTTACGGTGGAGGCTCGGCAGGGGCAGCCGGCTCTTCTGCAGTGGCGCACGACAAAGGCACAGGAGTTGTTTCTTTATCTCCTGCAGCACCGGGGAAGGCTAGTCCGGAAGTCGACTTTGATCGATGTGTTGTGGCCGGAATACGAAACGGAAAAGGTTAACTCGCAATTATATACGGCCGTGTATCATATTCGGAAAACACTCAAGCCCTACGGAGATCATTTTCAAATTGTGAACGCGATGGAGGGTTACATCCTAAATACCCATCAAGTCCGCTTGGACATCGACGAATGGGAAGCCAAACTGGCTGCGCTGCCGCCCGTATCCGGCGCTTCGCTGGACGCTTACCTGGAGGCGATGAAAATCTACACCGGAGATTATCTGCAAGAATACGATTATTGGTGGACGGAGAGCGAGCGCCAGCGGCTCAAAGCCATCTGGCTTCACACTGCGCTGGCGATCGCCGATTGGTATCTCGGGCAAGAGCTTTGGGAGAAGGCGGGGGCCTTCTATCAAAACATCTGCACTCTTCATCCCCAGGAGGAGGCGCCTTATTTTGCCCTGATGAAAATATTCGCACTTCAGCAGAACTTTGCCATGGTGCACCGTCAGTACCGCGAGCTGGCAACCGTGCTGAAAGAGGAGCTGAATGTGGAGCCCAGCCATTACATAACGGAATGGTACAGACAGTTTGCAGAGGAAGCGGGACAGGTACGCTGATGCCGCCTGCTTGAATAGACAATATTGCCCGGCCGCTGGCCGGGTTCTTTTTTGAGCAGCGGATCGAACACGTTTTGTGATGGGGATACGGAATCTATTAAAAAAATCATAGTTCTACCGAGCATTTTTTATAATTTGTTGAGAATTTGTTCAGAACGGCAGATTAAGATGGGAGCGTCGCCCAATTATATGATATGGACGAGGAGGGAATTGGAAAAAAATCAAGATATATTTTAAAAGAAAAATTTTTGGTATAAGGAGGGAGTGCTCTCAAAGTATGAAGAAAAAATGGATGGCTTTACTCATGGCCGGCGCGCTGTTCTTGCAAGGCGTCTTTGGTATGGGGGCGGCGCAGGTCAGCGCAAATCCGGATGAAGCTTCAGGTGGAGAGGCTGCGTACAGTGCGACCGATGCAACGTATGGACTGGCTGCCCCTGCAGATGCGGCTGCGGCTGCGGCTGAAAATGTAGACAGCATCATTACGGGAGTTCTCGTTAAGGATGCGAAGGGGACGGTAATCGACGCGGTTTACAATCCCGACAATCAGCAGCGTTCCAAATTGGGAGACGCTGTCAGCATCGAATACGGATGGGAGCTGCCGGATGGGCATGGCTACACGGACGGCAGCACATTTGAATTCAAAATTCCCCAGAAATTTAAAATCTTCAACGAGGTAAAAGGCAAGTTGACGATTGACGACGGCAGTTCAATCGCCGATTTTACGGTTGGCACGAACGGCGATGTGAAGATCGTGTTCAACGAAAGCGTCGACAATTCGCGAGTCTGGGGCACTTTTAAGGTTAATACGGTGCTTAGCGAAGAGATCAAGGGCAGAGCAGATTTGCCGATTGCTTTCCCGATCCAGGGCGGAGAGCAGAATGTTATGATCAAGCTCGGGCCGAAGGACGGATCGCTCCTGAAAAAGACCGGGGTTGCCGATAAGGACAAATCCATCGCCTGGACGATCGACGTCAACACCTCGCTCGACAAGATCGACAATGCGGCCGTGTCCGACGTGATTCCGCCGGGCTTGAAGCTGGAAGAAAGCTCGATCAGGGTTTACGAGCTGCTTCCGAATGTCGACAGGGAACCGGATTTGGGGAACCTGGTCAATCCGGGCTCCGCAACTTACGAAACGGTAGTTGAACCGGACGGTTCGGGTTTTCGGGTCAAGTTTAAAGAGCCGAGCATCGCTTCGGCTTACCGCATCCAATACACGACTTTGGTAACGGGTGAGGAAGAGACCGTATTTACGAACAGCGCAAAGTTGACCGGGGACAATGGCGTTTCGAAGGCGGATGATGAGACGATTACGATTACCCGCACGCCGCTTTTCACCAAAAAGGACACCCACTACGATAAAGAGACTCAGACGGTGACCTGGAGAGTGCAATACAATTATGGTGAAAAGACGATTTCCCAAGCCGACGAAAGGCTGATTCATGACCGTTTTAACAACAGCATGGAACTGGTGGACGGTTCGGTCAAAGTGCTTAAGCCAGGAACGAACGTACCGGCTGACGACATCACGCACAAAGTAATTCCGGTGACCGATGACAACGGCAAAAACGGGTTCGATTTGCAATTTGAATCAGAGGTTACTACCGCCTATGACATTGAATATCAAACCAAAGCGATAGACCGCATTTATAAGGATACTGAGGTTACTAACGACATCTACGCAACGGTCGGCGGCAAAGAGAGAAACGGTTCCGATTCGTTCACCTTCAAGAGCGGAATTGGGGTTAAATCATTCGGCGGTGTCAATTACAGCACCAAGGAACTCACCTGGAAAATCGTCGTCAATGAGGATAAAGAGCCGATGACGGATCTGGTGATCGAGGATACATTTACGGGAGGCGGCCTGGAGTTTATTCCGGGCAGCGTTCAAGTAACCTCCTCGGGAACGGGTCCAGCTATTACTCCTACGGTAAAGGACGATAAGCCAGCTGAAGGGTTTTCCCTGACGTTTGCCGGAACATTCACGGATAAGTACACCATTACCTACAAGACGAAGTTTATTCCGGAGAAATCCCAGTACTTGAACAAGGCTACTCTGGATTGGACGGAAAAAACTCCGGGGGCTGAGTACCCGGTTCAGGCTCCATTTACGCCGAATACCGAAACACAGAAAAACGGCCGTAAAGAAGGAAAAAGCTATGATCCGAAAACCAAGCAACTCACCTGGGAGATTGTTGCGAACTATAACGGCAACTCCGTCAACAACGCGGTGTTGACCGACAAATTAGAAGCGGATCAAAAACTGTTGAAAGACGAAGTGAAAGTTTATAAGGCGACCATAGGGGCTAATGGTTCGGTAGCTCGGGGAGCCGAGGTAACGGATCCCGCCAAGATTACCGAGGCAGCGGATAATACGCTCCGCATCGAGCTGGGAGATATCAACGCGCCTTACGTAATTGTGTTCAAAACCAAGCTGGAAAACGTGCTGGTCGCCGATAAAGTGCCGAATACGGCGGTACTGACCGGAGACGGCGATAAACCTTGGAGTTGGTACGCCGACTTGCCGATCCCGCGCGGCGGCGAGTATGTCAACAAAAGCGGCACGCAAAACGGCGGCAAAATCGATTGGAAAATCGTGATCAACGGAAGCCAATCGTACGTCGAGAACGCAACCATCATCGATACGCCGAGCCCTAACCAGATTTTGCTTTCCGATTCCTTCGAACTATACGAAGCAGTCGTGAACACGGACAAGAGCGTGACTCCAGTCGGGCAGAAGCTGACGAAAGACCAGGATTACTTCCTGACGATCAAGACGGACCCGGAAAACGACAGCCAATCGTTTGAGCTTAAGTTTGCCGCAGAGTTCATAGAAAACGCCTACGTTCTGCAGTATTCGTCGGAAATCGCGGTCTCTGCCGACCGGGAAGAAGTAACGAATACGGCAAGCTTTGCGGGCGAAGGTATCAAAAATGTTTCTCAGGAGTCTTCGAACAAGATTCAGGTGCGCTTTACCGACGGTTCGGGCACCGGTTCCGGAATCCGCGGTTCTTTGGAGCTGACGAAGGTCGACAAGGCCGATCCGTCCCAAAAACTGGCCGGCGCTACCTTTGAACTGCTGGATAACGGCGGCAAGCTGCTTGGAGAGAAGACCACCGATGAGGAAGGCAAACTGACCTTCACCAAGCTGCGGTACGACCAAGTTTACAGCCTGGTGGAAACGGAAGCGCCTGCCGGGTATATTCTCAACGGTACGCCGTTGACCGTTAAGCTTGACGAAAAAGCCAAATCGACCGGCGGTATCACAAAGCTCACGGTAGAAAACGAGAAGCGGACCGCTCCACCGGTCGATCCGGTAGAGCCGAAGGGCAAGCTGATCGTCGTTAAGGTTGATGAAGGCGACCACACGAAAGTGCTGGCTGGCGCAACCTTCGAGCTTCAGGACGCAGCCCGGGCCCAAGCTCCGATTGCGGTGACGACAGATGTAAACGGAAAAGCGGTATTCTCCGAGCTTCCGTACGGCAATTACATCCTGAAAGAAACCGCAGCGCCAGCAGGTTATTTGGTTGAAGGCAAAGCTGAGCGGCTGATCACGATCGATGCTAGCCTTGAGCTGGCGGATAACACGCTTGTCGTTACGGTAGAGAACCGTAAGCAAACGACGAATCCGGGCAACCCGGGAAGTCCAAGCAAACCTAGCGAGCCAAGTAAACCGAGCAATCCAAGCAATCCGAGCACTCCAGGCACTCTAAACGATCCATCCGACTCGGGCTTACCAACCACCCAGGGGACGGTGATCAATCCGCCGGTTGACGATACGAACCAGGGCGGTAACGAAAATGCCGAAATTCCGGACGGTTCGATTCCGGCCGACGGAACGGGTGGCGACAAGCCGAAGGACGACAAGCCAAAGGGAGATAAACCGAAACCGGATCCAGAGAATCCGACGGACCTGGAGCTTGACGACGACGGGAATCCGCTGGGCGGAACCCGCGGCGATCGTCCATCCGGTGAGGAATTCCCGGGAGTTAGCGTCCTGCCGAAAACCGGGGAAGGAAGCACGTTGCCTTTCCAAGTGGCGGGGGGAGCCCTGATCTTACTGGGAATACTGCTGAGAAAAAAACATCTTGAGCGCAAATAGGATAAACGCCGAGGGGGGCATCTCCAAGGATCTGGGACGATCTTTTGGGGATGGCCCCCTTTGCCGTTCTGATGTTAAGAAATTGTTGAGATACCCCAGCTATAATATAATGCATTGCGTCAATTTGGAAGTAAATGTCTATGACAACAAGGAGCCGTTCATATGCGAAAGCTGTCTTATTTATTGATTTTGCTGGGCATAGCCGTGATCGCGGCGCCGATGTTGATGGAGTGGCAGGCGGACCGCGAGCAGCTAAGGCTGCTGGCGGAGGCGGAGCAAGCGCGAAAACAGCGGGAAGCCGCGGAGATGAACCGCGAGCTGGCCGCCGGTTTAGAGCGGGTCTCACATTTGCTGGAGGAAGAGTCTGCCGCCGGATCCGCATCGGCCGTCTCCTCGCAGCTTATGACGGTGGACGGGAAAACGTCGGTCGCTACGATTGAAATCGGGGCAATCGATGTAAAGCTCCCTGTCTTGGAAGGTGCCACGAAGGAAAATATGAAGCATGCGGCCGCGCATATGACCGAGACGGCGCCGCTCGGCGCGGAGGGGAACGCGGCGATCGCCGCTCACCGGGCGCGGACGAAAGGGCGCTTGTTTAACCGTTTGAACGAAGTGGAGTTAGGGGATAAGATCGTCGTTACTACCGAATCCGAACGTTACACCTATGAGGTTTATAAAATATCGGTGGTCGAACCGACGGAAGTCTCCGTCCTTAAGCCGAACGGGAAGGATAAAATTCTGACTTTGATCACATGCGATCCTCTGATAAATCCGACCCAGCGTCTCATCGTTCAAGCCAAAATGGAATATAGCAAATAGAGGCCACAAATAGTGCGATATGGTTGGTGATAAGGTATGAGTATTACGGTTTCTTATATTATATACGGGGTAGGATGCGTGCTGCTGGTCGGCGCCGCGCTCTACTTGCGGTCTTTGTATTCGGAGATCGCGGCGCTCCGGGTACTGGCTTACCGCGACGCGGTGACGGGTTTGTCGAACCGGAACGGGCTGGATCATTTTTGGGCTAAATATAAAGGCAAGGAAAACCTCGCCGTTCTAAGTCTCGATCTGGATTGCTTCAAAGAAATCAACGATACGTACGGCCATCAGGCGGGCGACCAGCTGCTGTGGGAAGTAAGCCGGTATCTGGAGCAGTTAACGAATAAGAATCAGCTGGCGTTTCGGATTGGGGGAGACGAGTTCCTGTTTATTGTGAAAAATTGCGATCCGAACCAGGTAAAGATTATGGCCGGGTTGCTGTTGAGCAAAATCTCCAGGCCCTATTATATTGCTGGAAGGGATCTATCCGTCACGGGAAGCATCGGGATCAGCATTTGCCAGGGGCACCGGGCCGAACGCACGCGCATGCTGCAGGAAGCCGATGCCGCAATGTATCATGCCAAACGGCTTGGCAAAAACCGTTATTGCGTATTCGGGGAGCGGGTGCTCCCGGAAGACCTCGTTCAATCGAACCCCAGCGCTAAAAAAACGTGGCCCCAAACACAGTTTAACCTCCAATAAATCTCACAAAAATCCATATAGAAGATCACTTTATTATCGTTACTCCTCCTGGATAAGATAGTAGAATGGAAAAAGAGCCATACAAGAAAAGTCAGATTAGCACATTCCCAGGAGGACCGTGAAATGCCTATTTTTTTCGATGAAGCCCAAGGCCTTTTCCATCTGCAATCCAGAAACACAAGCTACATTATTCAACTGGTTCGGGGATATGCCGCCCATGCATATTTCGGCGCCAAGCTGCGCCGGGACGGTAATCTCGACGAGTTGTTGACGTTTATGGAACGCGCTTCCTTCAGCCCGAATCCGCTTCCGGACGATAAATCGATCTCGCTCGATACGCTGCCGCAGGAATATCCGCAGTCCGGCACCGGCGATTTCCGCAGTCCGGCGTACCAGGTTCAGCTGGCGAACGGCGCCCGGGCGACCGAGCTCGCTTACAAGTCGCACCGGATCATTCCGGGCAAACCGGCGCTGGAAGGGCTGCCGTCTGTCTATGTCGAGCGCGAGAGCGAAGCCGAAACGCTGGAGCTCGAGCTGTTCGACGCAGTGTCCGGGCTGACCGTGTATTTAATCTATACTGTATTTGCGGATTTTGACGCGATCGCCAGATCGGCCAGATTCCGCAACGATAGCGGCGAAGCGATACAGATTGAACGTGCGCTGAGTGCATCGGTCGATTTTGCGGATGCGTCTTATGATGCTTTGTATTTGTCCGGCGCCTGGGCGAGAGAACGCCACGTGCAGCGCAGACGGCTGGCTCCCGGCGTCACTGGCATCAACAGCCGCCGGGGCTCGAGCTCGCATCAGCAAAATCCGTTTCTTGCGCTGCTGCGGCCGGATGCTAACGAACGGCAGGGTGAAGTATACGGCTTTAATTTGATCTACAGCGGCAATTTTACCGCCGAGGCCGAGGTGGAGCAGTTCGGGACGACCCGTGTGTCGATCGGAATTAATCCGTTTGAATTCACCTGGAAGCTGGCGCCGGGCGAAACGTTTCAGACCCCGGAGGCCGTGCTGGTGTACTCGGCAGAAGGGCTGGGCGGCATGTCGCGCACGTTCCACCGGTTGTATCGGGCAAGACTGTGCCGCGGGAAGTTTCGCGACCAGGAGCGGCCGATTCTCGTCAACAACTGGGAAGCGACCTACTTCGATTTCAACGCGGACAAAATCGAAGCAATCGCCAAGGCCGGCAGTGAGCTCGGCATCGAATTATTCGTACTGGATGACGGCTGGTTTGGCCGCCGGGATAGCGACAACAGCTCGCTCGGCGACTGGTTCGAGGACCGCCGCAAGCTGCCGGACGGGCTTGACGATTTGGCCCGCCGCGTGAAGGAAACCGGACTGCAGTTCGGATTGTGGGTCGAGCCGGAGATGGTGTCGCCGGACAGCGATTTATACCGGGCCCATCCGGACTGGTGTTTGCACGTGCCGGGACGGCGGCGGACCGAAGCCCGCGACCAGCTTGTGCTCGATATGTCGCGGGAAGATGTGCGGCAGTATTTGTACGAGCGGCTGAGCGGTATTTTCTCCAGCGTGCCGGTTTCCTACGTCAAATGGGACATGAACCGGAACATGACGGAGGTTGGTTCGGCAGCCAGCCCGGCCGAGCGGCAAGGGGAAATCGCCCACCGCTACATGCTGGGCCTGTATGAGCTGTTGGAGCGGCTGACGGGCGAGTTCCCGCACATTTTGTTCGAAAGCTGCTCCGGTGGCGGCGGCCGTTTCGATCCGGGCATGCTCTACTATATGCCGCAAACCTGGACGAGCGACGATACGGATGCCGTAGAGCGTCTGAAAATCCAATACGGCACCAGCATCGTTTACCCGGTATCGACGATGGGAGCGCATGTTTCCGCAGTCCCGAACCATCAGGTGGAACGCACGACGCCGCTTAAGTTCCGGGGAGACGTGGCGATGTCCGGCAATTTCGGCTACGAGCTCGACCTGACTAAATTCACGGACGAGGAGAAGGACACGGCCAAACGCCAAATCGCGCTGTATAAAGAAATCCGCGGGCTGGTGCAGCAGGGCGATCTGTACCGCCTGCAAAGCCCGTTCGAAGGCAACGAGACGTCGTGGATGTTCGTCAGCCCGGACAAAAACGAAGCGCTGCTTTTCTACTTCCGCGTGCTCGCCGAGCCGAACGGTCCGCTGCGCAGCGTCAAGCTGGAAGGGCTTGACCCCGCCAAGGACTACGCCGTGGTTGGCAACGGTAAAGTGTACGGTGGCGACCGCTTGATGTCGGCAGGATTGACCGTCGCGTCGGTACGCGGCGACTTCAGCAGCATGATGGTGCGCTTGAAAGCCGTGCACTAATTAAAAAACCTGAAGGAGGCGTAATGGCTTCCTTCAGGTTTTTTGAAAGTTTACATATTTCTAAGATCAACACTCGTTGTCCGAACGCTTTGCATGATTATCCCGTTTGATTAGGTAGCAGAGAAATAGACAAGCTCGTTGAATCCGCATCAATCAAGCTGATCTGCATTAAGCTAACCCTTACCGTTCAAAGCGCCACGATCAGGCCGTAGCCGCAAGGGGCTGATTCCGTATACAGCCGATAGGCTAGAGGAAACGACTGTACCGTAGTCCAGAACGCAGAACCCAGAACCCAGAACCCAGAACCCAGAACCCAGAACCCAGAACCCAGAACCCCTGCCCCCTGTCCCCTGAACGAAGGGGATAATCGTGCAAAGGCAGCATGCAGGGACACCAGGACACGAACCCTATAAACAGCCATCTCAGTTGACAAGGATTTTTTAATCTGGTGAGGTGATTGAATAGGAAAGAAAAAGCCCTGTTTTCCGTATGTGCGCGGAAAACAGGGTTATTTCGCTTAATCGCGGCAGCCCGGGAACATCCCCGTGGAAATAGCGATGCGGTTCCAGCAATTGATGACGTTGATCGCAAAAATCAGATCCATCGTTTCTTTTTCGCTGTAGTGGATGCGAACCCGATCATAAACGTCCTGCGGCACGCCGCGCTCGGCGATGAGCGTGACCGCTTCCGTCAATTCCAGCGCCGCTTGTTCCTTGTCCGTATAGCAGGGCGATTCCCGCCACACACTAACTAAATTAATGCGCTGTTCGGTTTCTCCAAGCTTGCGCAGCTCCTTCGTATGCATATCGAGGCAAAAAGCGCAGCCGTTGATTTGCGATGCCCGGATTTTCACCAGCTCGTAAATGACGCGGTCCAGCCCGCTTGCGGTCACCTGTTTCTCCAATTGGCTCATCGCCCGGTAAATGTCCGGATTAGCCGTGTAATGGTCAATTCTTACTTTCATATACATCAACCTCCAAATGATAGTGGATAACTAGTTATCACAAGTAAGACAATAGAGGAAAGGTTTTTGTGACCGAACGGGGAAAAAAGTTTTTAAATTTACGAAGCCGGCGCGTTTTTAATTTTTTCCGGATTCACTAGCAGATAAAAACGGGCAATGCGGCCCTGGGAATCCCCTTCGAACAGAAGGACTTTGACGGGGGTGCCGCGATCGTACAGAATCAACCCGATTTCGCCGTTCATCCGGACAGGCACCAATTCACCCCGCAGAGATCCTTTGCGGGTGATGCCCTCCCAAAATGCGGCGATGCGCGCTTTGGACACGATCGGACGCAAAGCAGCCCTTGCTTTGCCGCCGCCATCGGACACGAGAATGGCATCTTCCCGGATCAGCTCCAGCAGCGGCCCGAATTCGCCGGTCTGCGCCGCTTTGGTGAATACGCTGACCCATCTGGACACCACAGCGTTATTCAGAGGCGAAGCGGGAAGATCTGCTTTGACTTTTTGCCTTGCGCGGCTCAGCAGTTTCCGGCACGCCGCTTCACTTTTACCAAGAATATCGGCGATTTCCGGGTATCCCAGCGCAAAAGATTCCCGCAGCACAAACACGGCCCGTTCGTCGGCGGTCAGACGTTCGAGCATGACCATAAACGCATACGATAAATGTTCTTCCTTCAGCAGTAAATCCAGAAGCTTCTCGCCCGCCGTGTCAAAAACCGGCTCGGGCAGCCAAGAACCGACGTATTGCTCGCGGGAATAACGCGGGGATTTAAACACGTTCAGACTACGGTTGACGACCGCCTTCATAAAATACGACTTCAGCTGCCGGATTCCGTCCGCATCTCCGTTCCGGTGGAAATCAAGAAACAGCTCCTGAACGATATCCTCGGCTTCGGACCAGGAGCCCGTTAACCTGTAAGATAATGCGGTGAGCGAAAGCCGGTGCTCCTGATAAAATTGCTCCAGATTGGCTTGCACCATCCAGCCCCCTTTTCCGAAACTATTACTTTATATATCTTAACGAAAAGACCTTGTTTCGCAAGAGGAAACAAGGTCTTTTGATTTTCCGGACTTAAAATTTGAAAATATGTATCGTTTTCTGCAGCTGAAACACGGCGTTTTTCATCGCTTCAATCTCATCGGCCATCGCCTGGATGGAGGTGATCTGCTCGTTCATCGATGCGGAAACCTGTTCGGTTCCGGCAGCCGACTGCTGCGTAATGGCGGAGATGTTCTGAATGGCGGAGGAAATGTTTTGCGCACTTTCCAGCATCACTTCGCTTTCCCGGGCAAAGGCGGAAATTTCTGCGGAAATGTACTGGACACTTTGGACGATGTCCTGAAAAATTTGCTCAGCTTCCAGGAGGATGGCACTTTGCTGGCGTACGACCTCTTCGTTGATTTTAATGTTTTGTCCGGCTTGCTTCACATCCTGCTCAATGCTGCGGACAAGGTTAAATACCTCTTTGGTGGATGCGCTTGATTCTTCGGCCAACTTGCGCACTTCAAGGGCGACAACCGCAAACCCGGCCCCGTGCTCGCCGGCCCGTGCCGCTTCGATGGAGGCGTTCAGCGAAAGCAGATTGGTTTGCTCGGCGATTTCCGAAATCGCCCGGGTAATTTTCGTAATGCCTTGCGCATTTTGCGCCAGCGCGTCGATCGATTCGGCCACTTTTTCCGTGGCCTCGATATTTTTGCGCATACCTTCGGCCTGCCTCGACACCGATTCCCGGCCCCGTTCCACAAGCTGTAGCGTTTCCGCAGAACGCTGATTCATTTGCCGGGTCGAATTGGTGTAATTGCCGACCTTATCTTCAATTTCGCCGATCGCTTCCGTCATACCCCCGACATCCTCGCTGATGGCGCTTGCGCCAAGCGCCAATTCATTGGACGATTGCGTCACCTGAGTCATTACCTCAATAAGCCCTTGGTTCCGCTCGGAGATACTGCGGCTGGAATCCATCACTTTGCGGGTGATGTCCGAGGTTTCCTGCAAAATTTTGCGCAGCTTGTCCACCATGCCGTTAAACGACCGGCTGAGCTCATTCATGCCGCCGCTTTCATTCACTCGGGCGGTGAAATCTCCCTTGGCGATCTGCGCGGACGCACTGGAGATGTCGGAAAACGAATCCGTGAGCTGTCGCGCGATATAACGGGAGAGCGGGTAAGTAAGCGCTGCCAAAACGATGATCAAGGCTAATCCGGTGAAGATGTGGCCGAGCATAACGAATACGATCAGGGCGGGAACGGCGAACAGGGCGGCCACGAGATAGCAGGCGGCGTTAATTTTTCCGCTAAGGGGAAGTCTATTGAACCATGACATTGGATTCATTGCCTCCTTCGGAGTAGGTTATTTTTACCATGATTATAACATCGAAACAATGAAGGGTATAGGACGAAATATTCCGAGAAATGCTACCTTCAGGTTGAAAATTTTCCGGCGGATAAATTTGGTTGATAGCTTCATTAGAGAAAGTGAGAAAAGAAACCAATGAATAACACAGCTGCTGTACAGGGCGCCGATTTTAAAAGATGGCCGATCGTCATGGCGCTGATCATCGGGGCGTTCGTAGCGATCTTGAACCAAACCTTGATGAACGTGGCGCTTCCGCAAATGATGAGAGACCTTAACGTAGGGACTACGACGATTCAATGGCTGACCACCGGATTCATGCTGGTGAACGGGGTACTGATTCCGCTCAGCGCTTATTTAATGGAACGTTTTACGACGAGAACGCTGTTTATTTCCGCTATGGCGATTTTCGCTGTAGGAACAGTGATTTGCGGGATCGGGACCAGCTTCTCGATGGTGTTGATCGGCCGTTTATTCCAAGCGGGTGGCGCCGGGGTTTTGATGCCGCTGATGACCGTGGTGTTCCTGACGATATTCCCGATTGAAAAACGCGGGCAAGCGATGGGGATGATGGGGATTGCGATGGTTTTCGCTCCGGCGGTCGGACCTACGCTATCGGGATGGGTTATCCAGCATCAGTCCTGGCATGTCTTATTCTGGATTATTTTGCCTTTTGCCATCCTTTCCATACTCCTCGGGGTTATTTTCCTGCGGAACGTGACCGAAGTGGCACGGCCGAAGCTGGACATGTTGTCGGTCATTTTGTCGACGTTGGGCTTTGGCGGCGTGTTGTACGGCTTCAGCGAAGCGGGCAGCACTAGCTGGGGCGAACCCGAGGTCATCATCGGTCTGGTCGTCGGCGTCGTGGCGTTGGCGTTGTTCCTGTGGCGTCAGCTCAAAGCGGAAACGCCGATGCTGGAGTTCCGGGTGTTTAGATACGATATGTTTTCCCTGACTACGGTGATCAATGTCGTCGTTACGATGGCAATGTACGCGGCCATGATCCTGCTGCCGATTTACCTGCAAAATATCCGTGGCTTCTCGCCGCTGGAATCCGGGCTGCTGCTGATGCCGGGCGCGATTTTGATGGGGATTATGTCGCCGATTACCGGGATGATTTTCGATAAAATCGGCGCCCGCTGGCTGGCCGTTGTCGGGCTGGCGATTACGGCGGTCACGACTTGGGAATTCAGCAACCTGACCGACAGTACGACTTACGCTCACTTGATTCTCATGTACACGGTGCGCATGTTCGGGATGTCCATGCTGATGATGCCGATTCAGACCGCCGGTTTAAACCAGCTGCCCGCAAGCTTGAACGCCCATGGCACGGCCATGGCCAATACGCTGCGGACGATTTCCGGCGCGCTTGGCACCGCGTTGCTCGTCACGATCATGTCCAGCCGGACGAAGGATCGGGCAACGGAGATGATAATGTCTGCGGGCATCAATCCACAGGACCCGGCGAACGCGGAGCAGGTCGCGCTCATTACCAAAGAAGCGACGATCAACGGCATCGATTTCGCATTCGTGGTCGCTACGGGGATCACACTGGTGGCGTTTGTGCTGTCTTTCTTCATCCGGAAAGTGCAGGTTGGCCCAGACGGCCGGAATCAAAACAAAAAAGAGCCTGGCATGAAGCACGCCAAGGCTTGAGATACGGGACGTTAAGAGCCGGCGCCGATCGTGGCGCCGGCTCTTTTTAGTCTGGCCGAAAAATCGGAATTCGGAATATGGAAAAAAATGCAGTCTTAGAAGGAGATTTGTATATAAATGTAGAAATATAGCCATAGCGAACTCAGACAAGTTTTGAGACAATAATAGAGGTGTAAAATGAAAAGAGCAATTTTATTATTTTTTTTGAGTTTTATTTTCTCGTTCATTCTATTGCCGCATGAAACCGATGCGAAAGCCGCGCAATCCAAGATTGTGCTGGATGGCCAGGAAATCGCTCTTCCGGAGAATGTGGAAGTTGCCAATATAGATAATAATGTAATGATCCCTATAAGAGTTGTGGCTGAAAATCTAAAATTTAATGTCAAGTGGGACCAAAAGACTCAGAACGTTAGAATCCAAAACCATTCGAATACGATATCTTTAAAAGTAGGTCAAAAAGAAGCGGAAGTCTCCAGTGAACAGGTCATATTAAACGCAGCACCTTTGATGCAGAAAAATACGGTTCTAGTTCCTATACGTTTTGTTAGTGAACAAATGGGTCTCAAGGTAAGTTGGAATAATACCGACAAGATTGTTTATCTTACGAGTAATGGAGAAAATTCGATTCCGTCCGAAAAAAATACCGCTGACTCTTCGATACATATAAATGAAATCCATTTTAACGATAATCAGCTGGTTGTATCTATGGGCGGTCAAGTTACTCCAAACATATTTACACTACAGGATCCTGAGAGAATTGTAATCGATTTGCCGAACACTGCATTTGCGGACACTTTTCAGCCATTAAATGCCGGCTTAAACGGGAAACTGGATGTAAGCGGATCTTCCCAGATTGCCGACATCAGATATTCGCTGTTTAATCAGGAGCCGGAACAAGTCCGGATCGTCGTTGAGTTAAAGGAAAGTCAAGAAATGCTATATAATTATGAATTTAATGAAGGCAATCTTATTGTTCATCTAGGCCTTTCGGAGAATGCCTCCGATTTTACCGATCCTTCTGCTCCTTTTAATCCTGTAGGTCCTGTTGATCCGGTTGATCCTGTTGTTAACCCAGGACTTAAAACGGTGGTGATTGACCCGGGACATGGCGGCAGCGATCCGGGGACAACCAGCTTCAGCAATAGACATGAAAAGGAATTTAATCTGGCGTTAGCTTTGAAGGTCCAGGAACTCCTTTTAAAAGAGCCGGAAATTAATCTTGTTATGACACGTGAAAGCGATGTTTACCCCACCCGTACAGAGCGTGTGGAGTTGGCCAATGCATTAAATGCCGACATTTTTGTCTCGATTCATGGCAATAGCGTCCTCTCCTCACCGCAAACAACCGGGACGGAAACCTATTATTATCAGCGAAGCAGCAGCAAAGAATTAGCGGATGCCATTCATAAGCGGTTAGTGGAAGCCATGGGTTTAAAAGACCGCGGAGTGAAAAACGGTAATTTTCAAGTCATCAGAGAGACCCATATGGCAGCGGTTCTTTTAGAGGTCGGTTTTCTCAGCAACCCATCCGACGAGGAAGCGATGTTTTCCGATGAAATGCAATATAAGGCGGCTCAAGCTATTGTGGATGGCATAAAAGAATATTTGGAATCGTCCAGCGAGGCGCAGCATACTAGCTGGTGAAAAAAGCAGGGAAGGGGTATTGATTACCCCTTCCCTGCTTTTTTATTTGCCCAATACTACTTCAACCCGATGCACGCCGCCGTCGCCGGCCGGGGCGATAACGTTGCCCTGAATTGGCTGGCCGTCCACAGTGATGCTGGCCACGCCTTTTTCCACGTGATTCGGGTTGCTGATCCGGATCACGTAGGTGTCCCCGCGGAAGACGCGGGTGATTTCATACCCGTCCCAGGCGGACGGAATGCAAGGATCTACCTTGAGGCCGTTAAAATCGGCCTGAATGCCGAGGATCGCCTGCGTGATCGCAACGTAGTTCCAGGCGGCCGTGCCGGTCAGCCAGGAGTTTTTCGCTTCGCCGTGACGGACTGCATCTTTACCGGCGATCATTTGCGAGTATACGTAAGGCTCCATGCGGTGGATTTCGCTGATATCCTCCAGGTAAGCCGGAGCGATCTTCGCGTATACCTCAAACGCCCGGTTGCCGTGTCCGAGTACGGTTTCGGCGATCATGATCCACGGGTTGTTGTGGCAGAAAATCCCGGCGTTTTCTTTATAACCCGGCGGATAGGTCGAAATTTCTCCGAGGTTCAGATAGTATTTGGAATACGGCGGCTGTTGCAGCACGATACCGTATTTGGTATCGAGACGCTCGGCTACGGAAACGAGCGCTTTCTCGGCCAGACCTTCCCGGGCGCCCATCCCGGCCATGACGCACATGCCTTGCGGTTCAATGAAAATTTGTCCTTCCGCGTTCTCTTTGCTGCCGATCTTTTGGCCATAGTGGTCGTAGGCGCGCAGGAACCAATCGCCGTCGAAGCCGTGTTCCAGCGTAGTCTTCCGCATCGTTTCCACAAGTGCGTCCGCCTCGGCCGCTTCGGATTCAAGCCCGCGTATCCGGCACACCTCGGCGAAATCGGGGCCAACGAACACGAACAATCCGGCGATGAACACGGATTCGGCTACCCGGCCTTCGATATTGGCCGTCGTTTGGAACGATTCGCCCGGCTCTTTGGAGAAGCAGTTCAGGTTCAGGCAGTCGTTCCAGTCCGCGCGCCCGATCAGCGGCAGCCCGTGCGGCCCGAGGTTTTCCACGACATGGTAGAAGGAGCGCTTTAAATGCTCGAACAGGGTGGCGGTGTTGTCCGGGTTGCTGTCGAACGGAACCTGCTCGTCAAGGATGCTCAGATCGCCGGTTTCTTTAATGTAAGCGACCGTGCCGAGAATAAGCCAGAGCGGGTCGTCGTTAAAGCCGCTGCCGACTTCGTTGTTGCCCTTTTTGGTGAGCGGTTGATATTGGTGATAGGCGCTGCCGTCCTCGAATTGGGTGGCCGCGATGTCGAGAATCCGTTCGCGGGCCCGCTCCGGAATCTGGTGCACAAACCCGAGCAAATCCTGGTTTGAATCACGGAAGCCCATGCCGCGGCCGATCCCTGACTCAAAATAGGACGCCGAACGCGACATGTTGAACGTAACCATGCACTGGTACGGGTTCCAGATGTTGACCATCCGGTTCAGCTTGTCATCACCGCTCTGAATTTGGTATTTGGAGAGCAGGCCGTCCCAATAAGCCGCCAGCTCCGCCATCGCCTTATCCACGTCGGCATCGGTGGCGAAACGCTCAATCATTTCAAGCGCCGGTTTTTTGTTGATGACGCCGGGAGCTTCCCATTTCTCTTCCTCGGGAACTTCCACATAGCCGAGGATGAACACAAGGCTTTGCTCTTCGCCGGGCGCGAGCTTCAGCACTAATTCGTGTGAGCCGATCGGCGACCAGCCGCTGGCCACGGAGTTGGAAGCTTTGCCGGCCACGACAACCTGCGGTTCATGCAGGCCGTTGTACAGGCCGACAAACGCTTCGCGGTCGGTATCGAATCCGTCGATGTCCCGATTGACGGAGTAGAAGGCATAGTGGTTGCGGCGTTCGCGGTATTCCGTCTTGTGGTAAATGACCGAATCCAAAATTTCCACTTCGCCGGTGCTCAGGTTGCGCTGAAAGTTCGTCATGTCGTCCTGGGCGTTCCACAAGCAAAACTCGGCAAAAGAGAACAGGGATACCTTTTTTGCCTGGGAGCCGGTATTTTTCACCGTCAGCCGATGCACTTCGCCATTGTAGCCGAGCGGCACGAACGCCAGCTGGGTGACGGAAACGCCGCCGCGCTCGCCGGTGATCGAGGTGTAGCCAAGGCCGTGCCGGCATTCGTAAAAGTCCAGTTCGCGCTTCACTGGCATCCAGCCCGGCGTCCAAAAGTCGCCGTTGTCGTGGTCGCGGACATAATAGTAGCGGCCGCCGGTATCCAGCGGGATGTTGTTGTAACGGTAACGCGTCAAGCGGCGCAGACGGGCGTCCCGGTAAAACGAATAGCCGCCGGCCGTATTGGAAATAAGTCCGAAAAATTGCTCATTGCCGAGGTAGTTAATCCAAGGATAAGGGGTCTGCGGCGTGTTAATCACATATTCTTTACGCTTGTCGTCAAAAGCTCCGAATTTCATGGAAACAACACTCTCCTATCATTTGTGAACGCGCGTTTATTTTATTCGGCAAACCGCCCGGCGGATGGGCTGCTTCCCGTACACCGTACATGCAAGGGGAAGCAGTCCGCCGCAGCCGGATCAGCGGGCGGGCGGCTTGCAGGTGTCCCGGACCACCAGCCGGGTCGGGAAGCTGACCGTGCTGAACGCCGCCTCATCGGCTTCGCACAGCTCAATCACTTTTAATACTGCGGCTTTGGCCATTTCATCGACTGGGAGCCGGACGGAGGTCAGCTTGGGCGTAATCCGCGAAGCCAGCTGGGCATCGTCGAATCCGATGATCGACAGCTGGTCGGGAACGGCGATCCCGTGCTCGGCAAACGCTTCCATCGCGGCGATCGCCATGTCGTCGTTGGAGCAGAACAGGGCCGTCGGCAGTTCCTCTTGCTGCGCAAGTCGTTTCGCTTCGCGATAGGCGCTTTCCTTCAGAAATTCTCCCTCCAGAACAAAGTCATCGCGAAGCGGCAACCCGTGTTTTTGCAAGGTTCTCTCATAGGCCAAGTAGCGCTCGCGGCCAGAGTAGGTGTTCATGCTCCCTTTGATGATGCCGATGTCGCGGTGCCCCAGGCCGATCAGATATTCGATCGCTTCGGCCGTGCCTTCGTAGTCCATGGAGTTAATGACGGTGAGATGGTTTTTGTTCAGCCGCTCCGCCATAATTTCCGAAATGTCGTAATCGACCAGCACGAGCGGCGCTTTCTGATCGACCATTTCCCGCACCAGCTCGATGTCTTTTTGCGTGCCGACCAAAATGCCGCCGTCGATCCGCTTTTGCTGGAAAGCCTGCTTGACCTTTTGAAACTCGTCGCGCGAGTATACGGTATGTATCAGAACGTAAAACCCGCGGGCATTCGCCGTATCGACGACCATGTCGACGATGGGGGCGAAGTAGCTGTTTTGATAAATCCGGCTGGCATTTTCCTGTTCGGTCATGCTGATCGCAAACAAGCCGATCGTATCCGTACGTTTCCCGGCCAGCGCCCTGGCGAAGCTGTTCGGCTCGTACTGGTGCTGCTTAATGACCCGGAGCACCTTGGCCCGCGTCGTCTCGGGAACGTTCGGATAATTGTTGATCACCCGTGATACGGTGCTGCGGGACACCCCGGCCAGTTTGGCTATATCTTCACTGCGCATATTAGGTCCCCACTTTCATAAACGCGCGTTTATGAGGTTATTGTAAAGGATTGCCGCGAGATAATCAATGATGAAAAAAGGCGGTGGCCATAATAAGTTGAACGAATGATTGTACGGATAAAGGCAGCCGGGTGAAATGTTCTTACGATCGCTGTTGTTCGTGGATTTCTTTGATCTAGTAAATTCAAACAAGGTAGAAATCCGCTCACAAAGGCGACCACTGCCGTTTCTTCAGAATCATTTCACCCTCTTGCCTAACTCCGCTCTATTCTTTAGTTCAACTTATATAGTCCGCCGCCTAAGGGAGGTGTTCCAGGTATTCGCGGATCATCTTGAGCGCTTTGTCGGCGTTTGGCGTGTCCGCCCGCAGCGAGAAGATCATTTGCTGTTTCGCTAACGGCAGTTCGTCGGCCAAGGCGCTGCCCGTGACATCGATGCCGTATACATGCTCCTGACCGTCATCCTCGGATTTGGCTTTCAGGATCCGGTCATCGGTCAGCAGGGGCTTCAGTTCGGCCGCCTCCTTGTCAAGGCTGCGGAAGGCGCCGCCTCCGGAAAGCCAATCGAACGAGGCTTTGTCCGTAATATAAATATCCGGCGACGAGGTAGCAATGACGGCCAGCGCCTTTTGCTGATAGGCCATGTCCGCGCCGCCCATGCCCGAATCGCCTTGTCCCGGCAAGTACAACATCTCCAACTCCAAGCGTTTGAAATCCGGAATTTGGGCGGTCATCGCCTGCGCCAGTGCGTCCGTACCGCCATTCGCCTCATCGGTCAGGAAATTGCCGACCATAATGATGGACAAGTCGACAGGGGGGAGAGCGGCCAGTCTTTTTTGCTCCTCGCGGTGATCCAGGTATGCGTTAAGACCAAAAACGATAGCGATAATGGCTACGAGAGCGATAATGCAGTGCGTTTTGTAAACCCGGAAAAAATCGTCGATTTTCTCGGCGGTGCCGGCAAAATTCCCCCATTTCGCGTATCTTTGGCGGCTCATTTCCTCAACTTTGCTCCGCTCTTCCGCTTCGATAATCGTTTTGTAGGCTTTGATCTTGGCTTCGTATTCCTGCTCCAACCGGTCGTCCTGCTGGCGGGAGCGGGATTTCCGCAGCAGAATGTCGAACGCTTTCTCGACGTCTTCGCGCGAAGCGTTTTCGGGAAGGCCCAATTGCTCATATGCCTGTTTTAAAATGTCTTTCTCCATCGCCTATCTCCTCTGATTTTGCTCTGAAATCCTGTCATTTTATTATATGGAAAGTAACGCTTACATTTATTATACTTTGTATTTGTAATGAAGGGAAATGAAGCTATGTATCGTCGGTATAGATAACTAATCGAGTGGAGTAAGGGGTATCCGACATCATGTTAGGTTACGCGAAAAGCAAGCCGTCTGCGCGCCGCAAAACTTCGCAGCAGCGCCGCAATCTGGCGATCGCCACCTGGGAAGGCGTGCCGTCCACGATCTTTCAAACGCTGCTGGGCGGCCAGTTTTTGACGGGGTATTTGCTCTATTTGGGAGCGACTTCGGCCCAAATCGGCTTTGTTTTGGCCATCACGACCTTTGTCAATATCGCGCAAATCGCCGTGGCCTATCTGATCCAGCGGCTGGCGAGCCGCAAATGGGCGCTGGTGCTGTTTATTGCACTGCACCGGATTTTGTGGGGGTGTACGGGGCTGGTCCCCTTTTTGTTCCCGCAGCCGTATTGGTTCGCGGCGTTTATCGTTTTTTACGTGATCGCTTTTGTGTTCAATACGGTCGGGGGCATGCTCTGGAACTCGCTGATCAGCGATATCGTTCCGGCGCGGGTGCGGGGCAGGTATTTCGGAATCCGCAATACGTTCCTGAATGCGCTGGGGACGTTATTCATGTTTTTGGGCGGGATGCTGCTGGACCATTTTCCCGGGGCGCAAGGGTTTCTGTACTTGTATATCATCGTGTGGATCTGCATCACGGCCAATATCGTCATTTTTCTGTTTTATCCCGATGTAGCGTTCGAACGCTCGGCGGAAAGCAAGTTCCTGCCGATGTTTCGCAAGCCTTTGTCCGACGGGGCGTTCATGAAGTCGACGTTGTTTCTGGGCGGTTTTCTGTTTTTGCAAAACCTGGTGGTGCCGCTGTATTCTTACGTCATGCTCGAACTGCTGCACATCAATTACCAGACGATATCGCTGCTTAGCGTGACGCAAACGGTCTTTATGATGGCGAGCTTTTACGTCTGGGGAAATTTAAACGCCCGTTACACCAACCGGCGCCTGCTGTTCTGGACGCTGCCGCTGATCGCGTGTTCGATTCTGATTTGGGGCGGCTTATCGTTTTTGCCGATGCTTCCGGTGCTGTTTTTGGCCCATATGGTTTTTGGCGTCGGCGTCGGCGGCTTCAACCAGCTTGCATTTAACTTTATGATCGGTGATACACCGAAACCGGAACGGCCGATGTATATGGCGATGTATTCCGCGATCACCGGGGTGGCTTCCTTTTTTGGGCCGCTGCTCGGCGGTCAGGTGCTGGGATGGATTGCGCACTGGCCGAAATGGATTCAGGTGTTCGGTATGCAACTCGCCGTTGGGACGGGGATGATCCTGCTGGTCGTATTGCTTGGCCGCCGTATTTTGCGCGATGCTTCATAAATGCTGCAACATTCTGTGAGCAGGATAGATGACTTTTGTACGCGCTTTAGGTATATTACAATAAGGTGATCAGGAAAGGCTAATTATGGAAGGGAGAGTTGAAATGATGCCAGAAAAAACGGCTTATGAAGGAACTTATCAGGGAGAAAAAGCGGTGTGGCTTAAATATGGACGGTATGAGGCGGTTTTGCTGCCGGAAATCGGCGGCAATTTGATTGCGTTTCGCGATGTCGAAAGCGGTTACCGTTTTCTGCGCGAACCGGCGGAGGACGAAATGGAAGGCTTTAAAAGCAATCCCGGCGTACACGGAATCCCCGTGCTGTTCCCGCCGAACCGATACGAGGACGGCCTGTTCCCCTGGAAAGGCGAAGTGTATCGTTTTCCGGTAAACGAAGCTTCGACGGGCAATCATCTGCACGGCTTTTTACATACGACGCCTTGGCAGGTGGAGGACTTTGGGCACACGTCTTTGGAAAGCTATGTTACGGTCAAAGTGACCGTTGACGAGCAGCACGATGTGTACCGGTATTTGCCGTTCAAATTTACGGTAAGGCTGAAATATTCGCTCTCTGGCAACGGCTTGTCGCAGCAGTTGTTCGTACGCAACGACGGGGAGAAGGAGATGCCTTGCCTGCTCGCTTTCCACACGGCGGTGAACGCTCCGTTTGCGCCGGGAAGCAACGCTAAGGATTACCGCGTCAAGTTAACGCTCGGCGAGCGTTGGCAGCTTAACGATCGGATGCTCCCGACCGGTTCGTTCCAGCCGCTTACCGGCGAGGAGAAGCAGATGCAGGTGGAGGGCATTTATCCGTTTTTCGCGTCGATGGACAATCATTACACCGCCCTGCCGCAAAACGGCAGAAACCGGATGGAGCTAACCGACACAAAACTTGGCGTCACTTTGGTGTACGATGTCGGAACGTCCTACAAGCAGTGGATGATTTGGAACAACGGGGCGAAGGAAGGATTTTTCTGTCCTGAACCGCAAATTAACCTGGTCAACGCTCCAAATGTCAAGCTGCCGAGCGAGGAAATCTGCTTGTTCAGTTTGAATGCCGGAGAAATTTGGGAGGAAACCGCCCGTTTTTACGTGAAATAGAAAGCAAGCTAAACAGAGAAAAAGCAGCCCGCCGGCATCTGCAAAAGACGCCCAAACGAGGCTGCTTTTTCTTTGACCATTTGGCTCCGAAGGTATGCCGGCTTTAGTTGACCCCAGCGGTTACGTTACGCCTTGTGGATGGAATCAGCCGCTTCATTTGCCCCAGATTGCGTTTCGGCACATGGATCGTTTTGATGCCATGCCGCTCATCCCGAAAATAGACGACATTGTCCTGAATGTCCGAGACTTGGGATAAATTGACGTAACAGTTGGTGCTAATGCGGTAAAAGTTAGGGTCCGAGATCAGTTTCGAGGTCTGTTCGGCGGATAGTCTCTGTTTGATGCTGTAATTCCTGCCATGAAAGCAAACCAGTCCGTGAACTCCAATCTTGAAGAAATACGTGTCTTGGGGATCGAGGTCCTCATAGACGTTTCTTTCTTCCAGTCCGACATTCATCATACCAAATCCCCCTTTAGATGATGCTACGGAAGCGCTTACAGTATATCATGTTTTTTAAATTTTGGGTAGGGAAAAGGGCGAAATGATAAAAAATTTGGGCTTTTGCTGCCCTCATGCAGTTAAGCTGCCGATGTTGGGGGATGAGGGGGACTGGACTTTTATGGCAAAGTGGGAAACAATAAAGAGAACGACAACTTTAGATTTTAATTATCCAGGAGGTATGTGAATTGTCACAGACACAACGTTTGCTGTTATTTGTAGGATCCTACGCCGAGGCGGCGGATCCGGGAGTTTATGTATATGAACTGGACGCGTCCAGCGGTCAAATGAACCGGTTAAGCGCGGTTTCCGGACTAAAAAATCCCACATTTGTCAGCGTCGATGAAGCCGATGGCCGCTTGTACGCCATTTCGGAAACCGTTTCGGAAGGGGAACGCATCGGCGAGGCGGTTGCTTTTGCCATTGATCCCGCGAAAGGTGAGCTAAGCGAGTTGAACCGCACCCTGACGATTCGTCCGTCTTCTTCGCATATTCAGCTGGATCGGACAAACCGTTTTGCCGCAGTGTCGGGGTATCACGGAGGCAACATCGGCCTCATCGATGTTCAGCCGGACGGCCTTGTCGGCAAGCTGACCGATGAGCGGCAGCACGAAGGGAAGGGAGCCGATCCGTCGAGACAGGACCGGCCGCACCCGCATTCGGTCATCTTCAGCCCGGACAACCGGTTTGCGCTAGTTGCCGATTTGGGACTGGATCTCATTGTGGTATATGAGTTGGACGGTCAGGCCAAACGGCTGGTGCGCAAAGGTGAAACGCACACGCCGCCGGGAGCGGGACCGCGCCATATGGCTTTCCATCCAAACGGGCGTTTCCTGTATTCCATCAATGAGGTGAATTCCTCAATTTCCGCTTTTTCTTATGATCCGGAATCCGGACGGCTGGAGCTGCTGGATACGGTACCGACCCTGCCTGCCGGGTTTACCGCGGAGAACACGACGGCAGAGGTTGCCATTTCCAAGGACGGCCGTTATTTGTACGGCTCGAATCGCGGCCATGACAGCATCGTTCAGTTCGCCATCGATCCGTCCAGCGGTAAATTGACTTATGTGGAGCATGTATCCAGCGAAGGCGGACATCCTCGTCATTTTGCGCTGACGCCGGACGGTAAGCATCTGATCGCAGCCAACCGCGACTCCAACAACCTGGCTTTGTTTACGGTGGATGGGGAAACCGGCCAACTGAAGTTCACCGGCCACACCGCCGAGGTGTCCAAGCCGGTTTGCGTGAAGCCGGTGTTTTTTAACCGGTAGGGAGCTAGCGGGTAAGCGGCAAAAAATCCAATAGAAGCTCCTCACACCGAACACAGGCCCGGCCCTGCTCGTTACTAGCGAGCAGGGCCGGTTTTGTTATACTAGGACTCGACCCAATAATCAGTACTTGACAGTCAAGCCGGCAACCGATTGTGCAATGCCTGAAGGGCGTTGAAAGCTTGAGAAATGGGAAGGCCAGTGGGCTGGTCGGCAGATCAACATCCGCTGTCCGAGTGCTTTGCACGATTATCCCGTTTGATAAGGAAGCAGAGAAGAAGATAAATTCAGGAGAAGCAGATACGTTTGGAGGTGGCTTGTGGTCACCCCGATCATCTGGCTCAGCCGTATTGCCGAGATGCCGCCATGGAGCAGGAACAAATCCAGGGCCTCGAACCACTTCAACAGAGGCAGCCGGATTCCTTCAAAAATCGTGCCGAGTAAAAGTCCTTCTTTGATGCTTGAACCGTCCGCACTCGAATATGGGGATACTGCCCCCCACTGAACGAAAGGGATAATCGTGCAAAGCAGCATGCAGGGACACTAAGACACGAACGCTATAGACAGCCATCTCAGTCACGTAGTAGAACAGAAGAGGGAATGGGTATGGGGTGAAACCCCATACCCACCCCTCCAATCGCTCTAACGTAGAAGGCAGAGTCATAAAAGGACGCCATCAGGCGTTTTTCTTATCTGCCTGATCATTCCTTAAGCAGACCGGATTCGCGGATTCCGGACCAAAGCTGCTGGAACTGCGGAATATCGAGCTGCTGTGCGGCATCGGACAAAGCGGTCTGCGGGTCGGGGTGCACCTCGACCATGACGCCGTCCGCCCCGGCAGCCAGCGCCGCTTTGGCGCAAGGCAGCAGGATGTCCTTCCGCCCGGTGGAATGGCTGACGTCGACCAAAACCGGGAGGTGCGTTTCCTGCTTAAGCAGCGGAACCGCGGAGATGTCAAGCGTGTTGCGCGTCCACTTCTCGTACGTGCGGATGCCGCGTTCGATC
This sequence comes from Paenibacillus lacisediminis, assembly GCF_046567315.2. NCBI lineage: Bacteria > Bacillati > Bacillota > Bacilli > Caryophanales > Paenibacillaceae > Paenibacillus > Paenibacillus lacisediminis. Next base: position 687,355 of record NZ_JBKIAX020000001.1, read on the forward strand.
AGCATGACGCGGGTGTTGCCGCTTACCGCGATATATTCCGCGGCATGCACGAATTCCTCCAGCGTCGCGGAAATCCCGCGCTTGAGCAGCACCGGGATGCGCGCTTCACCGGCGGCTTTGAGCAACTCGAAATTTTGCATATTTCTCGCGCCGATCTGGATCACGTCGATATATTGTTCGGCCAACTCAATATGGGACGGGTGGACGATTTCGCTGATCGTGGCCAGCCCGAATTCATCGGCGACTTCCTTCAGCATTTTCAGCCCGTCGACGCCGAGCCCTTGGAAGTCGTACGGGGAGGTTCGCGGCTTAAAAGCGCCGCCGCGCATGATTTTGACACCGGCGGCTTTCAAAGCGGCGGCGACCGTGCGCAGCTGCTCATATGACTCGACCGAGCACGGCCCGGCGATCATCACCTGCGTGCTTCCGCCAATGATATTGCCCTGGACGTCGATGACCGTATCCTCCGGCTGGTTTTTCCGGCTGACGATCAGTTGTCTGGTATGGTCCTCTTCCTGCAGGTTCAGCGAAGCTTTGAAAATTTCCTTGAAAATATGCTTGACCGCCGAATCCTTGAACGGACCGGGGTTGCGGCGTGTCAACTCCTCCAGCATCGCTCTTTCGCGGACAGGGTCAAATTTGGGGACGCCCTGTTTTTCTTTGATTTCGCCGATTTCGCGGGCGACGGCGGCACGTTCGTTCAGCAGGCGCAGCAGCTCATCGTTGATGATGTCCAGTTTTTGGCGCAGTTTGTTTAATGCTTCACTCACATCGATCTCTCCTTTTTAAGATAGTTCAAAAATAAGTGCCAAATAAACAAAAAAAGCCGTCCATCAAGGGACGGAATACAGTCGATTCCGCGGTACCACCCCTGTTAGACAACTTTTGTGTTGCTCAGCTTCAGGCACGGATAACGGTGTGCGGCCGGATCCTCCTACTGACCGGCAGCGCCGGATGTTCAGAGGCCGACTCGGGAGCGAACTTCGGCGGGGCGTCTCCTGCGGGGTGCTTTCAGTCTGTGGCACCGCCGTCCCTGACAGGGCGTCTTTCGCTTACTTTTCTCCTTCATTGTCGCTTTTGCGTTTTACGAAATTATATGCCGAACCGTGAAGAGATGCAATGAGACGGGGCAACGCATCAAAACTTTGAATCTGCGGCACGATAAAGCATAAAATCCGGACGTCCGAAAATTTTACAATGAATTTACCAAATTTTTAGGCATATACATTTGCAAAGTAGCATAGCCTCGCTTAAGATTAACGTCAGAGGTTTTTTTTAGTTTTCTATCCGAACGACGAAGGAGCAGGTAGCCGATAATGACGTTTTTTAGGGAGCTTTTTCAAATGGCGGGATTCCGCAGAGCGCTGGCTCTGCTGTTTGTCGTCCTTGTGCTGTATTTTGCCCGCAGCATGCTTAATATGCTTTTGATCACTTTTATCCTCACTTATTTGATCAATCGGCTGCACAATTTTATCAGCCGCAACGTGGCGAAGGTCATCCGCATCAATCGGGCCGTGACCCTGGTGTTCATTTATGTCGTCATGATCTCGCTTTTGGGCGTCGCGCTGTATTACTATTTGCCGGTATTTACCGTGGAACTGACCGATCTGGTCAACCAGGTCATGTCCTTTTATGCGAATCCGCCTGAATTTCCGGATAACACGATCCTGAATTACGTTGTGGAGTATTTGAAGGACTTCGATTTGACCGCTTACATCCATAACGGGGTTGATTTTCTGCTCAACACGTTGTCGGATATCGGCAAATGGAGCCTGAATTTATTTATCGCGATCATCCTCAGCTTATTCTTCCTGCTGGAGAAAGAAAAAGTGTTGAGATTTACGATAAAATTCAGGGGAAGCAAAATCGGAGGGCTGTTCAAGGAACTGGAGTATTTCGGCAAAAAATTCGTGCAGTCCTTCGGGAAAGTGATCGAAGTGCAATTTTTGATCGCCCTCGTCAATAGTATCCTGTCGACGATATTTTTGTGGATTTTCGGGTTCCCGAATTTGTTTGCCCTGGCGATTATGATTTTCCTGCTCGGTTTGGTCCCGGTTATGGGCGTGATCGTATCGCTGGTTCCGTTGTGCGCGATCGCCTTTAAAATCGGCGGGGTGGTCAAAATCATCTACGTGCTCGTGATGGTGGCCGTGGTGCATGCGGTGGAAACTTATTTCCTCAATCCGAAATTCATGTCCAGCAAAACGCATCTGCCGATTTTTTACACGTTTATGATTTTGCTCGTTTCCGAGCACTTTTTGGGCGTCTGGGGATTGATTGTCGGGGTGCCGATTTTCATGTTCCTGCTCGATATTATGGAGGTGCCGGTCGGAAAAACGCCGCGTAAGCCAAGGCTGCCGGAGCCGACCAAGGAGAAGTAATCCGCGCTGGGGAAATTGAGAACCGCTGGATGATGTGTCCAGCGGTTTTCTATCGCATTCCTTTAGGCTTAATTTTTCCACTTCACTTGGTTGTTCTGATAGTCTGCCGCGGGATGTCCCCCGGGCATCCGGTCTTTCCAGGAACGGTTGATCGCCTTCTTCAGCTTTTCCGGGAGCTGCGCTTTGATGCTGTCCGCTTTCTCCTGGTCAAGTTTGCCTTCGGCGACCGCTTGGTCAATGTTCCGGTTTGCGGTCTCCGTCAGCTTTTTCAGATACTCATCCTCGCTCCAGCCCTTTTGCGCTTGAACGATCTCGAGGAGCGTTTTGCCTTGTTTGAGCCGCTCCACCAGCACTTTCGGTTCCATGCCCAGCATCTCGGCCGTTTCCTTGACGATATGGCCTCCGCGCAAATGGCCGTGGTGGCGGTGGAACTTTGATTCGTTTTGCGCAGGGCTCGGGGTCTCCTGCGTTTGGCCCGCAGGGGCTGCGGTCCCTTCCGCATACACGGGGATGGCCGCCGCCGTGAGGCTGAAGCCCAACAGGATCGCAAGGGCACCTTTCATCACAAAAGGTTTTCGTTTTTGCTTAACCATAGACTTTCTTCACCTCTTCGTTTAGAATAATTTGGTCCTTGCCTCCATCAGTCTTGACCAAAAACGCGTCAAGTATCTTAATGGAAGCTTAATATTTCTTAAATTTCCGCTTAAAATATACGAAATGTTGTTGATCATGGGAGGAATCATCCGTGACATTTGGTCCAAGAATGCTCAAAACGGGCATCGCCGTAACGCTGGCTTTATATATCGGCGTGCTGCTTGATCTATCATCTCCCGTCATCGCGGCGATCGCGGCGATTTTTGCCATGCAGCCGACGATTTACCGCTCCTGGCGTTATTTGATCGACCAACTGCAAACGAATACGCTGGGCGCCGTTTTGGCGATGCTGGGCGGGATGCTGTTTTCCAATGAACCGATTGCCGTCGGATTAATCTGTATTCTGGTCATCATGATTTGTTTGAAGCTCAAAATGGGGGATACAATAGGCTTGACGCTGGTGACGGTAGTTTCGGTTATGGAAGCTTCAGGGCAGTGGGAGTTTGCGTTGAACCGTTTTGCGCTGAGCATGATCGGCATCCTGTCCGCGTTTATAATCAACATTCTCGTTCTTCCGCCCAAACCGAAAGTGCAGTTCGAACAGCAGGTCCGGCAAACATTCGACCAGTTGTCGCTGCTGCTCCGGACGGCGATTTCCGATGAAATGAAGGAGACGGTGTTCCGCAGTGAAAAAAGGGCGCTTGAGGATACGATCGGTTCGCTTACGGACAAGTATAAGCTGATGGAAGAGGAGAAAAACAAACTGCGCAAGCCGAAGTTCAGTGACAATCGTGGGTTGGTCGTCTACAAACAGATGCTCAGCGCCTTGCGGAAAGGCTTTGAGGTGCTGAACGCGGTGGACCAGCATTATTTTCAGGCCGTCCGTTCCCCGGAGTTGAACCGGGAATTCGACGAGCATTTGGAGAAGCTGACCAAGTTTCACGAGCATATCATGCTGAAATTTGATGATAAACTTAAGCCCAATTACGGGGAGGCGATGCAGTTCGAACAGGAAAACGACGCGTTTTTGCGGCGGATGCTGGATCGGTATGCGGCGGAGCGGACCGGGGTATTGCGGCTGTCGATCGTTTCGGCGGAAATGTACGAATACGGGCATCAGCTGGAAAGGCTGAACAGGCTGGCGGATCATACCGGTGCGGCTGCAGCTGCGGAGGAGTGAGTGCCTTAATGAGGTAGTTCAAGGACATCTTTTGATCACGCATTTAAAGCCACGCGTTTAAAGCAGAAAAAGTCCTGCCAAAGCGGCAGGACTCTCATGACGGAAAAAATAATACATAGATTGAAAATTAAGGGCAAAGTTGATACAATAAAAAATGGACTGCAAATAGGTAGATATAAAAGTGTTTATCCCTTTTGATTATATCACGTGTTTATTTGATTGTCAATAGTCTGAACGTAAACCAAGGGAGCGATTGAATTGGACAATAAAGACCAGGCTTGGCTTGAAGAGCAGCGCCGCGTAGAGTATGTCGCCGACCAAATCGACGCCAGAATCCGCAAACTTGAGCGGGAGGTCGGTGCGGTTCGCGGGGATGTCGTTACCATGCGCAAAGATTTTTGGGATGAAGTGACCGTCAATTTCAGCGAGGCTGATGACGTGGGCGAAACGTCCACCAGCCTCCGGCAGCAATCCCAGGTGCTTGCGGAGCGGGAAAAAAGCCACCTGCACGCTTCCGCCATGCTCGGAAAAATGAAACGGCTGAAAGAGTCCCCTTATTTCGGACGGATCGATTTCGCCGAAGCAGGAGAAGCCGGGGCCGAGGCGATCTATTTGGGCATCGCCTCCCTGCTGGAGGACGGAGACGAGCAGTTTCTTGTTTACGATTGGCGGGCGCCGATCTCCAACCTGTATTATGACAGCGTGCCCGGGCCGGCTTCCTATGAAACTCCCTCCGGCACCATATCGGGTGAGATGACGCTTAAACGGCAGTATGTCATTCGCGGGCGCGAACTAAGGCTCATGTTCGACACCGGCGTGACGATCGGGGATGAACTGCTGCAGCAGGTGCTTGGCCGCAGCTCCGACGCGCAGATGAAAAGCATCGTTGCCACGATCCAGCGCGAGCAAAACCTTATCATCCGCAACGACCGCAGCCGGATGCTGATCGTGCAGGGAGCCGCGGGCAGCGGCAAAACGTCGGCCGCTTTACAGCGTGTCGCCTATTTGCTGTATAAGCATCGCGACGTGCTGCAGGCGGATCAGATGATATTGTTTTCCCCGAATCCGATGTTTAACAGCTATGTATCGACCGTGCTTCCCGAGCTTGGGGAAGAGAACATGCAGCAAACGACGTTCCAGGAATATCTCGAGCACCGGCTGGGCCGGGATTTCCAGCTTGAGGATCCGTTCGTGCAGATCGAATATGTCTTGTCTTCCGAAGAAGATGAGGCTTATCAAGCGCGGATCAACGGGATCCGCTTTAAATCGTCCGTTCAATACCTGGAGGCGATCGCCCGCTACAAGGAGCTGTTGGAGAAGAAAGAAATGAAATTCAAGCCGCTGCGGTTTCAAGGCCGCGAGGTGATCGGTGCGGAAGCGATTGCGGCGCAATTTTACGGTTACGAACCGGCGATCCGGCTCGCCAACCGCTGCGAGTTGTTGAAGGAGTGGCTGCTTAAAGAGCTGGCCGCTTTCGGCAAAAGCGAGTTGGATCAACCCTGGGTCGAGGAACAGATTCAGCTGCTGGACACCGAGGACTACCAACGGGCTTACCAGCGGATGCGGCGCAAGAATCAAGGCAAAGGAGATTCCTTCAGCGAATTTGAGGACGAAAAAACGATTTTGGCCAAAATGGTCGTGAGCGAACGGCTGAAGCCGCTGCGGAAATGGGTGAAATCGCTGCGCTTCGTCGATGTGACCCGGCTGTATACGCAGCTGTTCAGCGATGTTTCGTTGTTCCGTGAAGTGCATCCGGGAGCTTTGCCGGAGCGTTGGGATGAAATTTGCTCCCAGACGCTGCGGAAAATCGCCGAAGGGGAGCTGTTTTACGAGGACATCACCCCGCTATTGTACCTGAAGGAGCTGCTTCTGGGCTTTAGATCGAATACGTCCATTCGCCATGTCATCATTGACGAGGCCCAGGATTATTCGGCTTTTCAGCTGTTTTTCCTGAAACGGCTGTTCCCGCGGGCAAAGATCACGGCTTTGGGCGATTTCAACCAGGCGATCTACGCGCACGGCTCCGTGCTGCAGGAATCCGGTCTTTTGGTGGACCTGTACGGTCCGGAGGAAACCGAGGTCATTTCGCTGACGCGCAGCTACCGTTCCACCAAGGAGATCGTCGAATTCACGCGGGGCATGGTTCCGGGCGGGGAGCACATCGTTCCATTTAACCGGAGCGGGGAGCGTCCGCGCGTAACGGTTCTGGACAACCGGGAAAGGCTGCTGCGGGTAATATCGGAGGACCTGAAGCGCCTGGCGGAAGAAGGGTTCGAGTCGGTGGCGGTCATTTGTAAAACGGCCGAGCAGAGCGCGGAGGTGCAGCAGGCATTGGAGCCGCTTTTGCCTGCGCCGCCGAAGCTGGTGAAGAAAACGACGCTTGGTTTTGAAAAAGGGGTGCAGGTGATCCCCGCCTATTTGGCCAAAGGGGTCGAATTCGACGCCGTACTGATCTATGACGCCTCGGCGGACCAGTATTCCCGGGAAAGCGAGCGGAAGCTGTTCTACACGGCCTGCACACGGGCGATGCATCTGCTTTATATTTACTCACTCGGCGAGCCCAGCCCGTTTGTTACCGGCCAGGACGCCGCCCTCTACGTGAGCGAACGGCAGCCTGTCTGAAGCCGGATAAGCGGTTTACAAAAGCAAGATAGCGATCATGCGAATCATACGGACAACCAATCTATTTAAGTTGAAAATATGGAATGGAACGGGGAAAGCTGCCTCTTCGGTTCGATCAGTAGTTCAACTTTTTTAGCTTTCGGTTGTCCGTTTTTTTTCGTTAGCGAATTCATAGTTCTGTAACAATAGATTGCAAATAAAATCTTGCGTAAGGAAATAAAACGGATACAATATAATGGTAACGTGAACATTTAAGGATTGAGATGATCATATTGCCGGCAATTATGTGATTTTTTTCTCACCATCTCTGCGCGCAGACATTTTTTTTAAAACAAATTGTTCACGTTAACAATATTTGCGGGAGGATACGGATGTGGTAAAGAAATTTATGGATGAGAACTTTCTTCTCTCCACCGAAACAGCCGTACGGTTATACCACGATTGGGCCAAGGATATGCCGATTATCGATTACCATTGCCACTTGAGCCCTCAGGAAATTTATGAGAACAAGCAGTTTGCCAATATTACCGAGGCTTGGCTTTACGGCGACCATTACAAATGGAGAGTGATGCGCGCGAACGGAGTGGACGAAGAGTGTATCACCGGCGCGGCCAGCGATTACGACAAGTTTTTGGCCTGGGCCCGCACCGTGCCGACCTTGATCGGCAACCCGTTGTATCATTGGACGCATTTGGAGCTGCAGCGCTTTTTCGGGGTATATGAACTGCTTAGTGAAGAGACGGCTCCGCTGATTTGGGAAAAGGTGAACCGTCAGCTGCAAGGCGAAGGGTTTGGGGCCCGAGATTTGATTACGAAATCGAAGGTAACCGTCGTTTGCACCACGGACGATCCGGCCGATTCGCTGGAATTCCATTTCAAGATCCGTGAGCTTGCCGGTTTTGAAACCGCTGTACTGCCAAGTTTCCGTCCGGATAAAGCGCTGGAGATCAAACGCGCGACGTTCCTGCCCTGGATCGAAAAGCTGTCCGGTGTATGCGGGGAAACCATCGCCGATTACGACGGGCTGCTTAAAGCGCTGGAAGCGCGGATTCGCTTCTTCCATTCGGCTGGCGGCCGGGTATCCGACCATGCGATCGATGTGCTTGCGTATAAGGAAGCGACCCGTGCGGAAGCCGCCGCCATATTCGCCAAGGCGCTCCGGGGAGAAGAAATTACGGCCGAAGAGGAAGCGATGTACAAATCGCACACTTTGCGCTATATGAGCAAGCTTTATGCAGAACTCGGCTGGGCGATGCAGCTGCACATTCACGCGCTGCGCAACAACAATACGAGCATGTTTAACCGCCTCGGGCCGGATACGGGATACGATTCCATCAATGACGGGGCGATTGCCAAGCCGCTTGCGGCCTTGCTGGATGGACTCGAGCGTGAAGGCGCGCTTCCCAAGACGATTCTGTATTCATTGAATCCGAACGATTACCCGGTTCTTGCCAGTGTGATGGGCAGCTTCCAGGCGTCCGGCATACCCGGAAAAATGCAGCTTGGGACAGCATGGTGGTTCAACGATCATATCGACGGGATGACCGAACAGATGAAAACGCTGGCGAATTTGGGCGTATTGTCCGCGTTTGTCGGAATGCTTACAGACTCACGCAGTTTTTTGTCGTATACTCGGCATGAATACTTCCGCAGATTGTTGTGCGCGGTGCTCGGAAACTGGGTGGAGCACGGAGAAGCGCCGGATGATATGAAGCTGCTCGGCAAAATGGTGCAAAATATTTGCTACGAAAACGCCAAGCGCTACTTTGCTTTTCCGGCCATGGCGGCGTTCCCGGGTTAAGCACGGCGGTTCGAAGCCTTTTGCCGCTATCTTTTGCCTAAAAAGTGAATACCGCAAAAGAAGGGCAAAAGGCTGCGATATGTCGAAGAAACCGGAAAATACCGCTTATTGTAAATTTGCAAGTGAATATTTTCACAAAATTTTTCACATAAATAGAAAGAAGGATAGCATATGGGAGTGGCTGTTACTGAACAAGCAAAAACCCTGAACAACACAGGAAGCCCAAATCAGGGCATTGGATTAAAGGAGAAAATCTCCTACGGTTTGGGCGACTTTGGAAACGGATTCATGTTTGACCTCGGACAATTGTACTTGCTGAAATACTTTACCGACGTCGCGGGCATATCCTCGCAAGCGGCGGCGGGCATCTTCCTGGTGAGCAAATTGTTCGCTGCTTTTGTTGATCCGATCGTCGGTTCTTCGATTGATTACCGCAAAAAAATCGGCCCCCGAGGCAAATTCAGACCGTTTTTGCTGTATGGAAGCTTCGTGCTTGCCGTGCTGACGGTTCTAACGTTTATTAGCCCGGGACTATCCTCCGGCGGCAATTTGTTTTACGCATACGCTTCTTATATGATCTGGGGCATCGGTTATTCTTTCGTAAATATTCCTTACGGTTCTTTGGGGGCGGCCATTACACAGGACACCAAAGAACGGGCGTCGTTGTCCTCGTTCCGGCAGGCCGGCTCGTTGGGCGCCCTGTTTGTGACTAGCGTGATCGTAATGCCGCTGATCGTCCGCTTCCCGAACGAAAAAATCGGGTACCCGGTTGTGATGGGGCTCATGTCCGCCATCGGCATCGTAGCCTTCTTCTTTTGCTACCGCGGGACAAAGGAGCGGATTGTGAAGCAGGAAGCACCGCGGGAAAAGCTGACTTTTATGACGATTGTCCGTACCTTCATATCCAATAAACCGCTGCTGGTTTTGGTGCTCATGACGATTTTTACAATTTCCGCCTACAACCTGAAATCGGCGATGCTGGTGTATTTCGCGGAATATAACCTGGGCAATGTGGAACTCATGGCTTATATGAACTTCATTATCATCGGTTCTTCCTTTATCGGCGTGCTTTTCCTGCCGAAGCTGGTTGCCAAATTCGGCAAGAAGAAAACGGCTTTGATCGGGATGGTCATCAGCGTTGCCGCCGATCTGCTGAACTTCTTTATGCCGTCCAATGTGGTGCTTTTTACGGTGCTCGCAAGCATCGCTTTTATCGGCATCAGCATTCCGAACGGCGTAACCTGGGCTTTCGTCTCCGACATTATCGATTACGGGGAATGGGTGTCCGGCGAACGCAAAGAGGGAACAACCTACTCGCTGTTTAATTTCTCGCGGAAGTTGGCGCAATCGCTCTCCGGGTTCCTTTCCGGGATCGGTCTTTGGCTGGTGGGGTATGTCCCCAATGTAGCCCAGAAAGCAGGCACTTTAGTCGGAATCAAGGGTCTGCTGCTGCTTTATCCGGCTGTGGCTTTGACGCTGGCGGCGCTTGTCATTGGTTACATGTATAAGTTGACGGACAAAAAACACGAGCAGATCGTTCAGGAGCTGCAAGCGGCCAACAAATAAGAAAAATGTGTGAATGTGTTCCCCAAGTCTTATGAGGCGTTTATCTGCTTGCCCGGGTTATGCTATTGTTAAAAGAAAAGACGGCAAGTACAGGATGCTGATAAGAGAGGGCTCATTCGGATGACAGTAACGATCAAAGATCTCGCCAAGCTGGCGAACGTATCCCATACAACGGTATCCCGGGCTTTGAACAACAGCCCGTTCATCAAGGAAGAAACCAAACGTAAAATTATGGAACTTGCGGCGCAAATGAACTATACGCCAAACGTCAACGCCAAAAGCCTGGTGATGCAGCGGTCGTACACGATCGGTTTGTTTTTTACCAGTCTGAAAAGAGGGACCTCCTCGAGCTTTTTTGCCGACGCCATGAGCGGGGTCAACCGGGTCATCGATGTCGAATACAATTTGTTCACGCGCGGCATTGAAGACTACGAGGATTATTCCTCGATCCATCGCAAACGGTTTGACGGCATTATCGTGATGAGCCAGAGCGAATCCGATAACGCGTTTATTTACCATGTGCTGCAGCAGGAGATTCCGCTCGTGGTTCTGAACCGTCAAGTGGCAGATTCGCGGATTATCAATATTTTATCGGATGACAAGGAAGGAGCGTACGCGGCGGGAAAACATCTGATCGCCGAGGGCCATACGCGCATTGCCATGATTGAAGGGGTCGAGGGCTTTAAGTCGACGCAGCAAAGAAGGGAAGGGCTGCTGAACGCATTGATCGACAGCGGCATTCCGATTGTCGGCGGTTATTTTGTGCATGGGAGCTATGATATGGAAAGCGGGTTCCAGGCCATGCAGGATTTGCTTAAGCTTGAGCAGCCTCCCACTGCCGTCTTCTGCGCCAATGACGATATGGCCATCGGTGCGATCAAAGCCGTGTTTGAGCAGGGCAAAAAGGTGCCGGAGGATGTCTCGGTGATCGGCTTTGACGATATTGAGTTTTCCCAATTCACCACGCCGTCGCTGACCACCATTAAACGGCCGATCGAAGAGATCAGCGCCGAGGGCGCACGCAAGCTGCTACAGCTGATCGACGATCCGTCAGCCGCGGGTGAGACGCTGTTCCTGAAGACGAAGCTGATGCGGCGGAACTCCACCGGGAAGCCGGCTGGGCTGTAGGGCGGCAGCAACTTGAGTCAGACCGGTTGCTTAAGGGTAGCCGGTCGCTTGATCGCCTATTTATTTTAACGTGTGCATATTTTATGAACTTATTAATAATTTGATTGATTTGTTTAAATAGTTTGCTAATATGTTAACGTGTGCATTAATAAATTTACGAATTCAAATGATTAATAGTCTGATGCGATGGAGGAATTTTGTGATGAATCGATTAACGCGAACCATGGTGCCGAACCGCGCCGCTCGTCCGGAGAAAGTGCTGCAGTTTGGGGAAGGCAATTTTTTGCGGGCTTTTGTCGATTGGCAGATCGATATCATGAACAAGCAAACCGGTTTTAACGGAAACGTAGTGATCGTCCAACCGCTTCCCGCGGGCCTGGCCGAGGCGCTGAATGAGCAGGACGGACTTTATACCGTTTATCTGGAGGGAATGAAGGAGGGGCGGGCTGTCCGGGAACATTCGCTGATTGAAGCGGTGGCCCGGGGCATCAATCCCTACAACCAATATGAGGCGTATGCCAAGCTGGCGGAAAATCCCGACCTGCGCTTTATCATCTCCAATACGACGGAGGCGGGGATTGCTTTTGTACCGTCGGACTGGCTGGAGGATCAGCCGCAATCCAGCTATCCCGGCAAGCTAACCGCTTTGCTGTACCGCCGTTTTCAATACTTTGGCGGCGACCGTTCCAAAGGCTTCATCATTATTCCTTGCGAGCTTATCGACCGCAACGGCGATGAACTGAAAGCGATTGTGCTGAAGTATGCCGAACTCTGGAACCTGAGCGCTGATTTTATAAGCTGGCTGCATGAAGCCAACACGTTTTGCTGCAGCTTGGTCGACCGGATTGTGCCGGGTTATCCGAAGGAGCGGATCGGGGAAATTACCGAAGAACTGGGGTATGAGGACCGGTTTGTCGTTGTGGGCGAGCAGTTCCATCTGTGGGTGATCGAGGGGCCGCAATGGATCAAGGAGGAATTTCCGGCGGAGCTTGCGGGACTGCAGGTGCTGGTGGTGGACGATATGACTCCGTACCGGACCCGTAAAGTCAGAATACTGAACGGGGCGCATACTGCCTTAACCCCGGTGGCTTACCTTTACGGGCTGGAAACGGTGGGCGAAAGCCTCGATCACCCGATCGTGGGAAAATTCGTAGAGTCGCTGATATATAACGAGATCATTCCTACGCTGGAGCTGCCGGAGGAAGAGCTGCGGTCTTTTGCGGCGGCCGTGCTTGAACGGTTCCGCAATCCGTTTGTCCGCCATTATTTAATGAGCATTGCGCTGAATTCCGTGTCCAAATTCAAAACCCGGGACCTGCCGACGTTGCTTACCTATTCCAAAGAACAAGGGAAATTTCCGAGGAAGCTCACCTTCTCATTCGCCGCGCTGCTGGCGTTCTACAGAGGAAAACGCGGCGGGGAGCCGATCGAGCTTGCCGACGATCAGGATGTGTTGGAACAATTTGCCGCATTGTGGCAGGTTTGCGACGGTTCGCCTGAAGCCATCCGCCGCCTCGTGATGGAGGTCCTTGCTTCCAAGGAACGCTGGGGCGCGGATTTGAACGAGGTGAGCGGGCTGACCGATCAACTGGCGGAAGATTTGTACCGCATCGAATCGGCAGGCATGGTGCGAGCGCTGGGCGATTTGCTCGGGACATCCGCCGCTGCCGATCGATGATGGGGAGGGCGCGCGAATGAAAGAGTTTATCCGGATTCAAGAGAGCGACAATGTGGCCGTTGCGCTGCGGGACTATACCGCCGGCGAAAAGATCAGCGTGGACGGGCGCGATATTGCTTTGACGGAAGCGATCGGACGGGGGCACAAGGTTGCGCTGACCCCGATCTTAAGCGGCGAAAATGTGATCAAATACGGCTATCCGATCGGCCACGCCATCCGTGATATTGCCCCCGGCAGCCACGTGCACACGCATAACACGAAAACGAATTTGACGGGCGTGGAGGAATACAGGTACACCCCCAAACTCGCGTCCAATCCGTTTTCCTGCGAAAACCGGACCTTTGAAGGATACAAACGAAAGGATGGCAGTGTCGGCATCCGCAACGAGCTGTGGATCGTGCCGACCGTGGGTTGTGTTAACGGGGTGGCCGACCTGATTTTGTCCAGTTTTATCCAGGAGGTCGGATCGACCCTGCCGTTTGAGAACGCGCTTGTCCTGAAGCACAATTATGGTTGTTCACAGCTTGGTGACGACCATGTCCATACCCGGACGATGCTGGCCGATGCCGTAAAACATCCGAATGCCGGGGGCGTGCTGGTTCTGGGATTGGGCTGCGAAAACAACACAATGAACGAATTTAAAGAGGCTTTGGGTGAATACGATGCTTCCCGGATAAAATTCCTCGTGTCCCAGGAAGTGTCCGATGAGGTTGGTGAAGGCGTGCGCCTGCTTAAGGAGATTTATGAGGCCGCGCGCAAGGACTGCCGGGAGAGCGTTCCACTGTCCGCGCTCAACATCGGACTGAAATGCGGGGGTTCCGACGGGCTGTCGGGCATTACGGCCAATCCGCTGCTGGGCCGCCTTTCGGATTATATGGCGGCGCAGGGCGGGACGACGGTGCTCACGGAGGTGCCGGAGATGTTTGGGGCGGAAACGATTTTGATGGAGCGTGCCGCCGATGAAGAGGTGTTCGGCAAGATCGTTCATCTGATCAATGACTTCAAGCAATATTTCCTCGATTACAAGCAGCCGGTATACGAGAATCCTTCGCCGGGCAACAAGTCGGGAGGCATTACGACACTGGAGGATAAATCGCTGGGCTGTACGCAGAAGTCGGGGATTTCTCAAGTCAATGACGTATTGCGGTACGGCGAACGCCTTAAAACAAAAGGCTTGAATTTGCTGAGCGCCCCCGGCAACGACCTGGTTGCATCCTCGGCGCTGGCGGCTTCCGGATGCCAGATGGTGTTGTTTACGACCGGGCGCGGAACTCCGTTCGGCACATTTGTGCCGACGGTGAAGGTGTCGACCAACTCGGCGCTGCATGGGGATAAGCCGCATTGGATCGATTATAACGCCGGCGTTCTGGTTGAGGATGGGGATCCGGATCAGGTGCTGGACGATTTCCTGAACTTTATTACGGATATCGCCAGCGGCAAGCGGGTCAATAACGAGAAAAACGGCTTTCGGGAGATTGCGATTTTCAAAAACGGAGTAACCCTTTAGCAGGTATAATTTCGCCGAAAATTAAGACACTAACCGGGTCGGTTATATACGTTATACGGAAGGACGGCGGACGACCTATGGTTAGCAAAAAAGGCGATTTGGTTGCGTTGGCTTCGATACCGCTTATCATGACGCTGGGGAATTCCATGCTGATCCCAATCTTGCCGGAAATTGCCCGTGCGCTCCGCGTCACTTCGTTTCAGGTCAGCATGCTGATTACGGTGTATGCGGTTGTCGCGATTTTGCTAATCCCCGTGGCCGGTTATCTGTCGGATAAATTCGGACGCAAAGCGATTATCATCCCCAGCCTGATCCTTGCCGGAATCGGCGGGGCCGTTTCGGGCGTTGCCGATTGGTTTGCCGATGGCATCGCTGTGTATTGGCTGATTTTGGCCGGACGTTTTTTGCAGGGTATCGGAGCTGCCGGAGCCTTTCCGATCGTGCTGCCGCTCGTAGGCGATTTGTTCGAAGATGAGGAGGAGGTTAGCCATAACCTGGGGATCATCGAAACCTCCAATACATTCGGCAAGGTGCTCAGCCCGATTCTCGGCGCGCTTCTGGGCGCCTGGATATGGTATGTACCGTTGTTGGCGATACCTGTACTCTGCCTGATCTCATTGTTGCTCGTCCTGTTTTTGGTTAAGGAACCGAAGGGAAGGGAGAAGGCGAAACCGCTGCCCGAGTTTTTACGTGCGGTTAAGGAAGTGTTCAGGGAGAAGGGGCGCTGGCTGTTTGCGATTTTCGCCATCGGCGGCATCTGCATGTTTTTGTTGTTTGGCGTGCTTTTTTACTTGTCGGAGCAGTTGGAAGTGAAGCACGGACTGAAAGGCGTGATCAAAGGTTTAGTGCTGGCCATTCCGCTCGCCGCGTTATGCCTCGCTTCGTATCTGACCGGGAAAAAGATCGGGAAAAACAAAATCCTCATGAAATGGCTGGGGGTGGCGGGTCTGGTGCTTGCGACGGCTGCCCTTTTCGGCATCGGATTTTTCAATAACATTTATTTCGTCATCGCTTGTCTTGTTGTTTGCGGCGGGGGGATCGGCATGGTGCTCCCCAGCCAGGACGCGCTGATTACCGAAGGCATCGGCAAGGAAATGCGCGGCACGATTACTTCCCTGTACAGCAGCATGCGTTTTATCGGGGTGTCGGCCGGGCCGCCGGTGATGTCGCTGCTGATGAAGCGGGGGCATATGACGATGTTTTTTGTCATCGCGGGGGTGTCTTTGGCGGGGATGCTGCTGCTTCTGCTGATGGTTAAACCCCATTCGGGGCGCGGCGGAGTCTCTCGGCCCACGAAAACGCCACGGCCGCTGCATCAGGGTTAAACTCCATAGGATTCGCCTGCCTGGACAGTGGAGCTGGAGCTCCGCTGTTCTATTGTGCGGGCTTTTTTGGTATGATTAAAAGCGAGTCGCATGAAAGAATGGACAGGTATTACATAAAGGCTTAGGCCATTATTTTTTTGGAGGGGAATCACATGAATGCAAAACAGGCGGCAGGGTACCGCGCGGCGGAGTGGGTTAAGGACGGGATGAAGGTAGGGCTTGGAACCGGATCCACGGCCTACTATGCGATTGAGAAAATCGGCCAAATGGTCGCCGAAGGGCTGCGCATCCGTGCCATCGCTACTTCCAACGCTTCGGAGGAGCTTGCCGTAAAATATAATATTCCGCTGCTTCAGGCTGGTGAAGTTGATCGCTTGGACATCGCCATCGACGGGGCGGACGAGGTTGATCCCGGGCTTTCGCTGATCAAAGGCGGCGGCGGCGCGTTGCTGCGCGAGAAGCTGGTCGCCATCAACAGCGACCGGTTTATCGTGATTGCCGACAGCGGGAAAATCGTGCCGCATCTAGGGCAATTTAAGCTGCCGATCGAAATCGTGCCGTTTTGCTATGAATGGACGCTGAAACAATTGGAAAGACGCTATAGCGTTCCGTTTGAGATGAGGATGCGAGGAGAAGAACGGTATGTCACCGACAACGGAAACTATATTGTCGACGCCGCATTCGGCAAAATTGAAAACCCGGCCGCGCTGGCCAAGGAGTTAAAAGCGATGACTGGCGTCGTAGATCACGGTTTATTCGTCGGAATTGCCGATACGGTCGTTGTCGGCTACGATGACGGGCATACGGAAATCAAGGAGGCCACATGTTCAAGCAAGTAAATTCGCGGGTGGACGAGCCGCAAATCCGCGAGCTGTTGGAATACGCCGCCGTTTTGGAACCTGAAGCACTGGAGGAAGCGTTAGAGGTGTACCGCTCCGGCGCGGGCCAACTATACGGTTATGAGGACGAAGGCGAAATCGTCGGGCTGATCGGTTTTCGGGTCAATGAATCTCGCGAGCTGGAAATCATTCATCTTGTCGTACGGCCCGAGAAACGGCAGCAGGGATATGGACGGGGAATGGTGCTGCTGGCGTTGTCCCATGCCAACCCGGACAGCATCGTCGCGGACACGGACGAGGAGGAAGCCCAGTTTTTCCGCAGCATCGGCTTTCAAATCACCGGTCTTGGCGGCGGCCCTTACGGGGAAGAGCGCTTCCGCTGTGTGTACAACGTGGACGAGGAGAATGAGGAATAATTCTCGGAGAGCAATTATTGGGGGGGGGAGCTGCCGAGGCATTATTTTTGCCTCCCTTTGAGGGATCGGCGGCAGCTTTTTATGGTCTGTGTGAATCAACTGCAAAAGTGCATTCCAATTGAAGAAATTCACCTGCTTTGGGGCGATTGAAATGCAAAAATGCATCTGTTTTGGGGCAGTTTGATAAAAAAGACTGTTTTGATCGAAAATGAACTGCAGTTTTGCATTTGACAAAGCATTTTCGGGGCATTTGAGTGAAATTGAACTGCACTTTTGCATCTCGTGGAAATGGATTAAGCCCTGGATTCAGTTAATTCATGTAGAGGAGTATAGACGGACAAGATTTACAAATGACCGCTATTTCGAATATCAAAAGACCGCCGGAGCAGATTCCTCCGGCGGTCTTTATAATCCGGCCGTTTAGTTTAATGTGCTTCGTTTAATCAGGCTGCGCAGTGCCCATTTGCGTTCCTGCCGTTTTTTGTATTTCGGCAAACTGCGATAAACGGCGATCGATTCGTTGAACGCCTGTCTGGCCTCCTCCTTGCGTCCGAGCGACTGATAAAGTCCGGCTAGCAAATAATAGGCTTCGCTGGAGGAGGATTGGATTTCCCTGAATTTGGCGGCGTAATCCAGCGCTTTTTGCGGATCTTTGTCGCGAAAAGCGGAGGCGAGCAGGAGATAGGGCTGTCCGTATTTGACGCGATCATTCAGGGAAAGCGCGCGCAGCATTTGTTCTTCACCTTCCTCGAGGCGCCCCAGCCCAAGTAGAGCGGCCCCCAGATCGCTCCAAAACTCGGCGGAGGTTTCCGAGGACGGCTTGACATCCTCAAGCAGGTCCCAGGCTTCGCGATATCGTTTCCGTTCCAGCAGCAGACGGGCAAGCTCGCGTTTGGAAGAAACGTCGAACGGGCTTAGCACAAGCTGCTGCCGCAATCGGGAGATACTGCGGGAACGTTTGAAAGGCTTCGTTATGCTGGGGAAAATGCCGATAAATTGCCGATCCAGGAAGTAGACGATAAGGAGCAAAATCACGATGGCGATAATCGGATTCCCGGTCAACCAGGTTAAGGCAAAAAACAGAATAAACTTACTCATGAGTGTCCTCCAACCAATGAATTAATTTCCATTATAACACAGGGCAGGAGAACGCGAAAAAAGAACAAGCCGTCCGCCCGGACGGCTTGTTCTTTGGGAAATTACTGAAATCCGCGCATATGGCCGCCGGAAGCGGTGGACGCGGAACCGGAGCCGGAGCCGGAGCTGGATACACTTGGTGCACTGCCAATGCCGGACGTACTGGACATCGCATTGCCCATGCCGCTGCCGGACGCTCCTGACATTCCACTGCCCATGCCGGAAGCAGAGGACATCCCGCTTCCAATGCCGGAAGCGGGAATCGAGTGGCTGATGCCGGAGGAGCTGAAGCTTCCTGCACTTCCCGGATTGTAGCCGGATGCTCCGATATGCTGCACGCCGTACGAGCTTTGGCCGATGCCGGATTGGCCGAAGCTTGCGCTGGCGTTCATCGAGTGGATGCTGTTTTCGAGTTGGCTTGCGATTTGGGCCACGCGTTGATAGGACTGCATCGCGTTGTGATGTCCTTGCAGCGCGCTTTGAATCGATTGCGCCGCTCTGTGTTCACGCTGAGCCAGCTCTTCAAGCTGCAGCGCATTATGATGCTCCTGCTGCAGCATTTGCTGATACATCATCGTAGCTTGACGGGTTTGCTGCTCCAATTGGCGCATCATTTGCTCGATTTCACGGAGTTGCTGACTAACATTGCTGTACATGAAATGAAAATCCTCCTCTAAAGATATAGGTTGGTGATTGAACCAGAGTTAGGTTGCCCTGCCCGCGTAGCGATATGCATAAAGACGAGCGGCGGGGCCTTACTAACAGAAATTTGAACCGCTGCGGCAAACGTAGTATGTTTTAAGAAGAAACGGAAAAGAAAGGTAAGGATAAGATAGAGGAGGGGAAAGAACATGTATCAATTAGTGCTTGTCAGACACGGTGAAAGCGAATGGAATAAATCCAACTTGTTTACCGGCTGGACCGACGTCGATTTATCCGAAAAAGGCGTCATGGAAGCAAAGGAAGCCGGGCAGTTGCTGAAACGGGAGAAATTCGAATTTGATGCCGGGTTCACCTCCTATTTGAAGCGTGCCATTAAAACGTTGGACTATATTCTTGATGAGATGAACCTGCTCTGGATTCCGGTCCGCAAATCCTGGCAGCTCAACGAGCGGCATTACGGAGCCCTTCAAGGGTTAAGCAAAGAAACGACCGCCCGTCAATATGGCGAGGAGCAGGTAATGAAGTGGCGGCGAAGTTATGATGTTCTCCCACCCGCCCTTACCGCCGGAGATGAACGAAATCCGCGCAATGACAGCAAATACCGCGATGTTCCTAAGCAATTTCTCCCGTTGACCGAAAGTCTGAAGGAGACGGGCGTTCGGGTCGAGGACTACTGGGAAAAGGAAATCGCCCCCCAAATCAAAGCTGGGAAAAAGCTCATCATTGCGGCCCATGGCAACAGTTTGCGGGCGCTCATCAAATATTTGGAGAATATAAGCAACGAAGCGATCGTCGATGTCAATATTCCGACAGGAACGCCGCTTGTTTATACGCTTGACGAGCACTTAAAACCCGTCGAAAAACATTATCTTGGAAGCGAAGGACGTACTTCGAACAAAATTGAAACAGCGGCCAATCCTGACCGAATTCTCGAATAAAAGTCTTGCTCTATCGTACATAGAGGGTTTTGCCCTTAAGTACGATTTTTTTATGGGATGTCCTGCCTAGCGGTCTTTTCGAATAAATTAACCGCGATTCCTGGTCGTTAAGTCCCTGCTCAGATACCTAGGCCAGAATGAAGAGCTGGCAGAACCATGCACAAGGATAGAGAGGCTGCTGTTCTCCTCTTGAATCCATCTTTTAATTTACACATTTTTATTGATTTATTTGTCCGATTCATTTCTCAGCGGCTTACATAAAATGAATTAAGTCTTGTTCGAAGGGAGGGGTGTCACATGAAAGATGATCATAAAAAGGTTATTGTAGTGATTCTCAAACCCGGACAAACAGCAGTAGTTAAGTGTAAAAAGCACAAAAAGCATCACTGGTAGAGGTACATTTTTGTGGTGGACCTTATTTTGGATAAGGTTCACCACTACCAAGGGGTTGTTTGAATGAAGTCCATACATAATTGAAAGTCGCTTGCAGTTGGAGCGGCTTATTTATTTTGCCGGAAAATAGTGATTCGATTATAATTGAGAGAATATGAAATGGAGATGACTATATGATTTTAAGAAAAAGAGTGGTATTCATCATGATATCCGTTACCATGGCGCTAGGTTTCAGTGTATCTGCGGCTGCTGCCGCCAAGGTCAATGTAACCGTACAGGTTGATGGGAAGACGATCTCTTTTCCGGATGCACAACCTTATTATGAAGATAATCGGGTAATGATCCCTTTGCGGTTTGTTAGCGAGGCGCTTGGAGCGGATGTAGGGTTTAAGAAAACCGCTTCCGGAGCTATTGTGAATCAGACGGTGATTACATCTTTAGGCGATAAAAAAATGAGCATGAATATTAATAGCAAGCAAGTTGTGGTCGGAGAAACCGTCGTAACTTTGGATGTTCCCGCCCGGCTGCAGCAAGAGCGTACTTACGTGCCGCTGCGGTTTGTAAGCGAAGCGCTGGGGGCAAAAGTCGATTGGAATCAAAGCAAGAAGCTTGTGAGCATTAGCACGGGAAAAGAAGTGACCGATCCGGATCCTGTACCGGATGGAAACAACGTGTATAGTGGTGATTTTACCTGGAATGAAGGTTATACAAAATTGGCTAAAGCGTTGTTTGCAGATAATATGCAAGTAGCGAACGGCAAGCTAACGTTTGCTTTGCCGAAGGAAGCGACTGCTGTCTATTCAACAGCAAAAGGAGCCAAAACCAGTTTGACTCCCGGAAAAACCTACACCTATCCGGTCGGTGAGAAGCAGGGCTCCATATCCATATCTCAGGTTTATCCAGGCAACGACAAGCAGGAAGCATATACAGTATTCCTCAACAGTAAAGAGAATGGGGATTTGGAAGAGCTCTTCGGACAATACGATGATGCCATTGTGATTGTCGGCGGGAATAGTTCCGGCGCCCCGCTTTCCGAAGTTCAAAAGTTGGCGCAGGAACTGAAATAAATAATTTTGAAGCACAAAAAGCGGAAACTAAGATGTGAAATATGTCTTAGTTTCCGCTACGTTATTAACTAACTTTCCTTTAGTTCATTAACTGCTTGTTAGTTTCAACTCCATAAACACATCCGCTCTTACATATGGCATTGGCCCGATTTGCTTGATAGGAACATGTTTGAATCCCACCGATTCATAAAGATGAACGGCGTTTGGCAGCTTGGTGCTACTGCCCAAAAAGAGAGATTCTGCACCAAGATCTCGTGCACGGTTAATAGCAGCCTGGATTATCTTCCGTCCGTAGCCGTGTCCCCTCGACTCGGGGCTAACGCTCATCTTCGAGAGCTCGAACCCCCCAGCTCCGCCCGGCACAAGTGCAACGCAACCTACGATCGAATCTCCTGCACGCGCAATGAGTACATCCCCACCTTTATTTACGATGTTCTCTACCGGATTATCTAGGATAACTTGGTCCGCATCTTCGATGGCGAAGACGCGGGTGATCCATTCTTCGTTAAGTGTTTTGAATGCACGAGCTTCATCGGGAGTCTTCAGTGATGTGATTGTAAGCACTGTTTCAAACATGATAGTTTCCTCCTCTTGTATAGTTATCTCCACTGTAGAAAAAAGCGAACGATTGATCAATGTCGATGTTTATATTATTTGCATTGATACTATCTATGATCGAATGTAGGCAACGTCGATATTTGCGGATTTAGTCATTAATTCAATTGAAAACAAGTAGAGTTTAAAGAACGCTTCTGGTACAATATCCTCATAAAGTCGAAGGAGCGGAACTTATGGAAAATGATTTAACCGAACTGTTGCGGTCCGTTATCAAAGAAGAATTGGCTCCCATGAATGAGCGCTTCGATAAGATTGAAGCTGAACAGAAAGAAATGAAACAGGACGTTCAAGGAATCAAACAGGAAGTTCAAGGAGTTAAACAGGAAGTTCAAGGAATTAAACAGGAAGTTCAAGGAATTAAACAGGAAGTTCAAGGAATTAAACAGGAAGTTCAAGGAATTAAACAGGAAGTTCAAGGAGTCAAACAGGACGTTCAAGGAATCACACAAGACATTCAAAAAATCAATCAGGACATTCGAGAAATTAAAGAGGATCAGCATTTAATTAAACGTGCAGTGTTGGACACCAACGAACGAGTTATGAAAATGGAATCCGTCCTGGAGAACCAGCATAAAATTATTGAATTGCTCTCCACTCGCTCTATCCAGCAGGAAGCAGAACTGAAAAGAATTAAGTAAATCAATCCGATGCGGCGGCATCGGATTTTCTTTGTCATTAATCTAATTCTTTGAACAGAGTGCTGGTTTTTAGGTTTTACTTGTAATAGTAAGAAGGGTGGTATAAACTTGTCGGTTCATAAAATTCGTCATGCGAATATTTGAAACCTAACTTCAATAACATTTTTTTAGAAGCTTCGTTATTGGGATTGTGGCCTGCAAACAAGTTATCGACTTTTTTTACGTCAAAGGCATATTGAATAACAGCATTTACGGTTTCTGTTGCATAGCCGTTCCCCCAATGACTACTTCTAAGATGTATTCCAATCTCATAAATATTTTTTTCTGTGTCGTACGGGCGTAGACCACAACAACCAATGAACTCTTCGTTTATTAGATTGAAAAGAGGCCAATATTGAACTTGGAATTCCTTCTGCGTATTAATTTCTTTATTCAATCTATCTTTAACTTGTTCGCGTGAAAACAGGCCGTTTGCAGAGATGTATCTTGTGACAGCGGGATCTCCCCAAAGCGTATATGCTAAGTCAATATCACTATTATCCCAGTGGGAAAAAGCTATACGGGAAGTTTTTAAAAAATACTTTCTCATTACCAATTACCTTCTTTCATAATCTATTTCATTTTTTAGATTAACATATTACCTCGAAAAATGACTGGTGGAGTTGACGCCGAAAACCGGGTTTATCGTTTTTCATGGGAAGAGGGACGGCCCGCTGGGATCAACTGCAAAGTGCATCTATTTTTCACCAATAACCATTTTAAAGCGGTTGAAATGCAAAGTACATCTCATTTAAGGTTATACGATTAAAAAAGCAGCTTTTGACTGGAAATGAACTGCACTTTTACCTCCGTGAAAACCAACTCAACACAAACTAGAACTAGTCCTAAAATCTGGGAATCTAATTGTCGATAAATAACATAAATCCGTATAAAAGGAGTGGTGTTCTATGATTATTGGGAGAAAGTATATTTCTGGATTGATGGTTGTCTTTTATCTGTTGTTTTCAATTGTGACACCCGTATCAGCAGAGGGTTCTAAAAGTTCTTCCTTAACGTTTTCGATTCCTGCAAATACTTTTTGTGATCAGTCACATACCTTGGAGCTATCACTGAACATAACAAATTTAAGCAGTTCAAGCTCAAGCGTAAAATTAGAGCTAAACCGTTATGACGGTAGTTCATTTACAGAGGCAGGAACCTCCTATAATGGAGTTTCTTCTAGCCTTGTTCCAGGTGTGGATGTAACTTTATCCCCACTTGAAACAGCGGCATACCACGTCTCTTTTGGGAGTAAATTATCGAATTGCGAGGACAGACCTTTTTCCGGTGCATTTGTTGCTGGGAGTGACGGTGCGGCATTCGTTGCATCAGGGTTTGTATCTGGTTCGCTTGGGGGTGTTCCGATCATAATCAATAATGGATCTCTGTGGCAGTACGATGGAGGCGATGGTGAAAATGACGATACTCCTATAAATACTCCTATTGATGTTTGCAGTGTAGAAAATAACAATTCATTAATCCATGCAATGACTTCGAATAGCGATCAGTATGGGGTTGCTACTGCTAGCAGCTATGATACATATTATGATACTCAGCCGTTCCGTGCTTTCGACAACAGTTGTTCTCCTTGGGAAAGCGCAAATGGTGAAAAGTCAGGTTGGATTCAATACGAGTTTTTTGATGCAAAAGTAGTTAATAAATACTCGATTCGTATGAAACAAAATGACCCAGCTCACGGTTTTCTACAATCACCGAACTCTTGGTTTTTTGAAGCCTATGACGGGCAAGAATGGGTAGTGTTAGATTCTCAGAGCAATGTTAAGGATTGGGACCGGGATATTACCAAAGAGTTTTCGTTCCAGAACTCAACCCCGTACAATAAATATAGACTTAGAATAACCGCTAATAATGGGGGGAACTTGGTTAATATAAGTGAAATAGGCATGATGGGTTATTAGTAAAATTGATGACCCGAAGGCGAAGGTTGAATATGGAATGAGTCGTGAGGATGCTGAAAAAATATTGGGCACTGGGAAAAGGCAAATGAAATTTCTTTACACTTACCAAGATGGCGTCACCATGTATTATCGGAATGACCTTGTGGCTGGGGTAGGTATTGCTAAAGAAGCAAAAGCACGGTACGAGACGGCTGGCGGAGCAAGGATTGGCCTTCATTATTCCTTATGCTTGTCGCTAGCAGCGATCTTCTGGATGATCAAGAAATAGAGAGCATCGAACTGGTGATTTTCGAAGCGTTTCGGGATCATATAAACGCGTCGCAGTTCTCATATGAGGAGAGTACGAGGACTCTCCGGTGGGTAGCTACTTATGTTGGGAGGGTCGGATATATAAAAACAGGGAAGCCACTGCTCCAGACCAGCATAGGTAGTTAACCTTGTTTACTGGACTGTAGACATCTGTATCGAAAACCGAATTCACTTCACTGAAAAGTGCCATAGGTGCGTTTGGCTATCCGTTAGAGAGGCGGTAAGTTATGGGCGAGTTGTTATCCGCGACCAACACAACGCATAGTGCGAAGTTGCTCGCCGCATAATATTACCTACAGGAGGTGTCTTGTGATGAACAAGAAGAATAATGCGAAGCACAGCTCCAAGCAAGTAAAAAAGAAATTAGGTGTTCCAAATCTTAATGTGGAATTTGCTGATGCAGATACCCTTAAAGGAACGTCCCAAAAGACGAAGCAATAGAATGAGCATAAGACCACCGAGGCATAGTGCCAGGTGGTTATTTTTTAGGATGATTAATCAGGGAACGCTTATTCATTTATAATACAAACGAACGTTCGTGTACAAAAGAGTGTAGACGACATTGAGCGCAGTCCTAACCTTCTAAAACAGCTTTATCTAGCAACTGGCCAAGTGGTCATGAACAAAATAAGCAAAGACATGCGTGATATAAGACGTGAGTTGACCAAACGTAACATAAAGATTATCAGTGACGAACATGCGGATTTGATCGTGTATCACCGTTTTCTGTGTCGAGGATATGAGGAGCGTTTTGGGATGCCTCGTGATGTTATACGTTCTGAAATAGCATTGAGACTGTCCAGATACATTGTGGAGCTCGAGCAAATTTAAAAGATCATTCAAAGTAAGGGTTCACCAGTTATCAATAGCGAGTTTTTTTTCTTTATCTCCTTTCGTCGTCTTCTCTATACATAAGATAAGACCACACAATCAATCTGGAGAAAAAAGCGCCACAGATCCGCAGCGCTTTTTTTGTCGAGGGACAAGAACATAGTCCCATAATAACCCGCGCCCAGCGCGGTTTTTCTTTTTTAAGGGACCAAGTTCTTGTCTTTTTCTCAGGACAAGAACTTGGTCTTATAGCCGATTTGACTTGAGGCTCTTGAAAGGTGGGGAGTATTTTACGTTTACTTTCAGGCGTTGATGGTGTGTTGGGTTTGATGCTTACCCAGACTGGGTAAGCGAAGCCCCGCTGAAACGAGAAAAACAAATTTTATTCAGAATAATTTAGTGTCATGAGTTAAAAATAAGTTCGGCAAAAAACAATAATTTACGGAGGTTCACGAATGAAATTAAATGAGGTTTTAAGTCGTGCAATGGAAGACAAGGAGTTCGCCAAGACTTTGAGGTCTAAGGCGATTGCAGCCTCGCGAAAAGGAATTGAGAGTTCTGAATGGTATGAGTATATGGCTTACTTCGGCACGAGTCCGGAGCTCCTCGCTCGAATGAAAACAGGACTAACTTCAGATGGTGCAGAGTATAGAGAAGAAGAGGGTACGACAACAACGACAACGATCACGACAACGACGACGATCTCGTGTACGATGACAACGGTCACAACAACGACGACAGGAACTGGCGTGGAATAACACTAAGGAGGTCCCGTTCCTGTGCGGAATGGGACCGTATCACTTAGCGAATGCTTACGATGTATGGTTCCTTCGGAAACATTTCAGAAAGGACAGATGTTTAAATCAATGTCGAATCTATTAACTTTTGAAAAGCATGAAAATGAGTGGACAGCGCTTTGTGAAACATACCTGCCCGTCGTGAGTGAAAAAATATGGAGACAAAGTCGTGCGGTTACGGAGCAAGATCCTAAACAGGGGTGGAAACTCCATGTATCTGCAACGATATTGTGTGCCTGCAATGTCTTTAAACAGGTTGCGCCATTTCTATCCGATTTGGGCGTACTTTTTAAAGCGCCTCGTTCTATGTTAGAACTTAAAAAACTGAACTGCGGGATGCACTATGGCTATAGTCAAATTGGAAAATTTATTACCGTTTACCCTCAATCAGAGGAAGATGCGCTATTTCTTGCAAATGAGTTGCACAATAGGACGATTCATTTCTCTGGCCCCGTAGTCCCCTATGATATTATATTTCAAGCGGGCAGCCGCGTTCATTACCGTTATGGATCATTTAGTAACTTGGAGATGCAGGATCAGAATGGTAAAAGTGTTCCCGCAGTCCGTACGCCAGAGGGGGATTTAGTTCCCGACCTTCGTGAACCAGGGGCAGCCGTGCCAGAATGGATAACGGATCCTTTTGCCAAGCAACTTCAGCAGGACAAACCGAAAAAATTTTCGCCAACGTTAAGTCCGCTCCAAACGACGATTTTGGCTTATGAAGCTCTATCTCAGAGAGGGAAAAGCGGTGTGTACCGCTCTCTGGATATAAGTGTAAGTCCGGCTCGCCTTTGTATCCTAAAAGAGGGACGAAGAGATGGCGAAACGGATTGGGATAGTCGTGACGGTTACTGGAGAGTACGACAAGAAGCGAACGTTCTCAATGACTTAATATTAAAAGGCGTAAAAGTTCCAAAGGTGTACACAACATTTGAAGAGGGGGGTAATTACTATTTAGCAATGGAACTCGTCGAAGGCGATAATCTTCAAACTCTTTTACGCAAAAAATTAAGCATTCAAGATGCCCTTCGGTACGGCATCCAATTAGCGAAACTTTTGAATGCGATACACACTTCCGGATGGGTGTGGAGAGACTGCAAACCACTCAATTTGATTGTGACGAAACAAGGCTTTATACGTCCAATCGATTTCGAAGGCGCTTGCCGCATTGAATGTCCAGACGATACGGAGTGGGGAACGCAAGGATATTTGCCGCCAGAATGGAATAAGCCATTCATTGGACAATCCAGACTGCCTGAAGATCTCTATGCCCTGGGTGCTACCTTGCATCAACTATTCAGTGGGCAGACGCCAAGAACGGCAACTTTAACACCGGTTGGTAAGCTAAGACGAAAAATTCCTTTTGCAGTTCGAAAAATAATTTCAGCACTGCTTGATTCGAATCCGGATACCAGGCCTGCCTCCGTAATTGTATTGCAAACATTGGAAAACGCCTACACAGAAAATTTCGGAGAGATATTATAGAAATGTATAAGGAGAGCCCTGCAAAAGCTCTGCTTTTGTCATAAAAAAGACTCCGATCTGGAAAACGCATACCCAGAATCGAGTAGGAGGGGGCGGTAGCCCCCGTCCTCTCACACCACCGTACGTACCGTTCGGTATACGGCGGTTCAACCGTTTAAGTGCCATTGACGCAAGCGCTCGTTTTCCTTAATGGTTTTTATTTGACCATACCTGAGACTCTTATATTCGTTCGTCGTCTTCTCTTTATAGAAGATGGAGTGTGGTTAAAGACAATCAGGGAATTGTATCTCCAAACCGTGACTCCTATATATATCGTTCCGGCTGTAAAGAAGCCGTATTAAACAAACCCGAGTGTGTGATATCACTCGGGTTGTTGTCTTAGTATTGGGGTCCCGCCAACATTTTAACGAAAATATATACACTAAGCCTTCGGATCCAGTCTGGCTTTACGTTTTTTCTTGCTCTAAGCTTTACGCGTGATGTATTTATGACATTCTACTAATAACTATGGCAAACCACAGTATTTTGTTTCAAGGCAATTTATCTATCTCATTTATTAAATGATCAATAAAAAATTTGCTGGATATAGGGAGAGTTTTTCTGTCTTTAATAACAAGTCCGATTTTTCTTGTGACAGGTGGATTAATCGGTAAGATGGCAACTTCATAGCCAATCCTACGTAAAACAAGTTCTGGTAATATACTCACACCCAAGCCACTTTCAATCATAGACAGGATTGAATAATCATCATGTAAGCATATTCTCACATTTGGTTCTAGACCATTTTTATGAAAAGCCTCCAATGGCTCGCTTAATGTACCCTCTTCTAACAGAAGAAACGGTTGCTCAGAAAGTTCCTTTAGTGTAACGAATTTTTGCTTTGCTAAAACATGATCTACTGGCAAAACTGCCTTCAACTCTCCTTCTTTCAAAAAATGTGTTTTTAAACCAGTTACGGCGGGTCTCGCAGCGAGGAAAGGTGGTGAACTAGATGACCTGTGATGCTCTTATTATTGATCTATTTTATTAATTACAGGACAGGAATTTAGCGCGTTATCGATACTGAATCAAATCAAAGGGAGGAAGATATACAGTGGATCTTAAGGATAAAAATGAAGGGCTACAATTATCTAGTGAAAAAATTGGTGGAGATTAAATCTTCCAATAATAATGTCACAATTAGCACAACTCATGATGCAGCAAAAAGATGTATCGGGAGAAGGCCAGACTTTAGACGTAAAAGAAGCAGCCGCTTTTTTAAGGGTCTCTACATGGATGATCTATGATATGGTACGGAAGAAGAAAATCCCATTTTTTCGAATCGGAAGCCGTATATTTTTTAGGAAAAAGGCATGGATAGTTAGGCTTGTTTATTGATATTTTGGTCCCCAAATGGTCCCCAGACCTTAAATTTTGCTTGTGTTATACAGTGTTCTAGAATCTGTATTATTCTCTTTATGCCTTATGAAACAAGGAGATTTTGACCTGTGCCAATAAAAAAATCGGGACCCCCTTGCGAGGGCCCCATCATGGGAGAGGAGAAACCGGACGAAGAGCTTATGGGGAAACGTAAGTCTTCTCCGCGGTTGTCTACGACATTTGGTGATGTCGATAATACAATTGTGTCCGGGAGGTTCGGGTTATATACCTCGGCGGTGAAAAAAAGTTATGATCTTTTGGTTTTTCAATCTGCGGCGGATTGTGGTACGATATCGACAGGAATTTTTCAGGCATACATAAGGGTGTGAATATTCATGAGAGTTATTTCGGGCAGCGTCCGAGGCCGGGCGCTAAAGGCGGTCCCCGGCATGGGGACGCGGCCCACGACGGATAAAGTGAAGGAAGCGGTGTTCAGCATCATCGGTCCTTACTTTGAAGGAGGAACGGCGCTGGATTTGTTTGCCGGTACGGGAGGTCTCGGCATCGAAGCGTTAAGCCGCGGCATGGACAAGGCCGTATTTATCGACAAAGAGTACAAAAGCATTGAAACCGTCCGCGCCAATCTGAAAGCAACCGGCCTCACAGATCAGGCCGAAGTGTACAAAAACGATGCGGAAAGAGCGTTGAAAGCTTTGGCCAAACGCGAAGCCGTCTTTGATCTGGTATTTCTGGATCCGCCTTACCGGCTAAAGCACGGGGATCAACTGATGACGCAAATGGACGAGCTTATGCTGCTTAAAGAGGGAGCTACGATCGTTCTGGAGTATGAATCCTCCCATGCGTATCCGGAGCGGTTCGGGAACTTTACGCAGCGGCGCAAGGCGGAATACGGAGAAACGGCCGTATCCGTTTATGATTACGAACGAGAAACCAGCGCGGTCTAACCGCTAAGATAGGAGAGGAACACAGGCATGAACGAACAACGGATCAATCATCCGCGAATCGCCGTTTATCCGGGCAGCTTCGATCCGGTGACCAAAGGACATATGGATATCATTCAACGAGCTTCGCGCCAATTCGACAAGCTGATTGTGGCGGTGCTGAACAATTTAAGCAAAAACCCGTTATTTACGGTGGAAGAACGGAAGCAGCTGCTGACCGAGGTTACCGGACATTTGCCGAACGTGGAGGTTGACAGTTTTCGAGATCTGCTCGTCAACTATATGAGCTACAAGCAGGCTCACGTCATCGTGCGCGGTATCCGCTCCGTCACCGATTTTGAATACGAGCTTCAGCTCGCCTCTACCAATCACAAGCTGAACAGCGACGTGGAGACGATTTTTATGATGACGAACCCAAAATACTCCTATTTAAGCTCCAGCATTGTCAAAGAGATCGCCAGCTTTCACGGAGACGTGAGCGATCTTGTGCCGCCGGAGGTAGAACTGGCGCTGCAACATAAATCCGCGGGCCGAACGGGCAAAAATTAATGTTCGCCGCGGCGGTTCCATACGAGCGCAATGGTTGCGAAGCCGAGCGTTAACAGCGCAAGCATCCATAGCTGCCATCCCATCACCCCGAACGCTTGCTGCCAGGTGGGCAGCCCGGCTGCCGGGGTGTCGTGTCCTATGCCGGTTTGTCCCTCCTGGGCAAAAGCGGGAAAAGCGCCGGGCAGCCATCCGATAAGCGGCTTCCACAACAGCAGCGTGATGGCGTAGGCGTAAGCTCCATGCAGCAGGCGGTTCAGCAGAAAAAAACGTTCGCGGATTCCGGCCGGTCCGAGAATCGCCCGAACCTGGAGATAGGCGCACAGACCGCTCCAGCCAAGGGCGGCGCCCAGCAGAGCGGTGAATACCGCCGGCGACAGCGCCGGGGAAGACAACCGGGACATGGCGTACGAGCCGAGGTGAACCTCCAGCAGGCTTTTGACGGTGACGGAAAAAAATGTTCCCGGCAATGCCAGCAGTATGACATGAATAATGATCGAAAAAATAAGCATGTAGCCGCCGGTGATCATCAGCGTTTGCACGCCGGAGGTCACGGTATCGCCAAGCAGCCGGCCGAGGCTGCGGCCGTCCTCCTGCCGCGCATGCTCCATGCTGCGGAGCGCCTGGCTAAGCCGGGACGATCTGCGCCGGTTGCTGCTTTTCGCAGTGGACGATCCCGAAGCATTCCGGGCGGAGGAGCGATCCGGCAAAAGAACATGCAACGTGCCCCCGGCGGCCAGGCCGGCGGCCCAGTGTACGGCGAGCAGCAGCAAGCCGAATTCGGGGCGGCCGAAAAAACCGGCGCCGATGACGATCACAAGCAGCATCGGGCTGCAAAAATGGGCCGCTCCGGCGATCCGTTCCGCCTCGCTTGCGGAGATTTTTCCTTGCTTGTATAAAGTCGCCGCCGTGTCGGCGGCGGCCGGAAAGCCGGCGGTCATGCCGAGCGGCAGCACCCAGCCGAAGGTGCCGGGAAGACCGAGCAGCCTTCGCGTCAAAGGTTCAAACAGCGCGCCTAGGCCATGGGCGAATCCGCCGGCGAGGAGCATCTGCGATAACATCACGAAAGGGAG
This sequence comes from Paenibacillus lacisediminis, assembly GCF_046567315.2. Classification (NCBI taxonomy): domain Bacteria; kingdom Bacillati; phylum Bacillota; class Bacilli; order Caryophanales; family Paenibacillaceae; genus Paenibacillus; species Paenibacillus lacisediminis. Next base: position 719,166 of record NZ_JBKIAX020000001.1, read on the forward strand.
CAAAGCGGGAAAAACGATATGCCACCAGATAGTCAGCCCCTGACCGGAGGCTTTAAACGCTTCGCTTGGAGCATATACGACGCACACGACAAGCATAACGGCCAGCAGCCCCGTGAAGGCGGTGGATGCGGGACTGCCGGCAAAATTTTTTAAGTTCAATCCGATTCACCTTCTTCATAAGTAGATAGAAATAAGCAGCATCTTGATCAAAAGATGACTTTTTGAACAACCTCGTATAGTACATGCTATGCAGCAGCCGTGAATCGCAGACTAGCCGTTTGCGGCCGGATGTTTCGCGTCCGGTCCGCCGCCCGTCTGCCGCGCGTGATGAAGGGAGAGTGCGAAACCATGCGTCAATCAAGATCCATAGCTTTAAAAGCGGGGTTATACGTCCTGACGATGGCGGTGATTGTATATGTGGTCGTTTTTATGAACACGCCGTACATGATCAATCAGCCGGGAACCGCCGAAGAGGTTAAGCCGATTGTCAGCGTCAAGTCAGGGGATACGGAGGAGAAGGGCGCATTTATGCTTACGACGGTATCGGTCAGCTACGCCAATTTGTGGATGCTGGCCACGTCTCCATTCAACAAGGATGCCGAAGTGGTCCGCAAGGAACCGGATCGCAACGATAAGGAATACGAGACGGAGCAGCGGTATTATATGAGCAGCTCGCAATCCAGCGCGGTGATGGCGGCCTACCGCAAAGCCGGGGTGAAATACGACGTGGTGTCCCAGTATGTTTTTATTATCGGACTGTCCAAAGAAAACGAGCCCAAAGGCAACTTCCGGTCCGGGGACATCATCCGCCAGGTGAATGGCCAGCCGGTGAAAAAGTTTGAGGATCTGGCGCCTTTGCTTCAAGGTAAAAAGCCCGGGAACGTCGTTCCCGTGCAGCTTTCACGAAGCGGAAAAACGGTTGAAGAGCAGGTGGAGCTCGTCCAGATCGTCAATGCGGAAGGTGTCCGCAAAGCGGGGCTGGGCGTCAGCGTCGGGGAAGTGCTGAAGGTGGAGGCTGCGGATAAGACGAAAGAAGTCATCTTTGCCGATACGGAGATCGGCGGTCCTTCGGCGGGCCTGATGTTTACACTGGAAATTTACAACCAGTTGACGCCCGGGGATTTGACCAAAGGGCATCGCATCGCCGGAACCGGCACGATCTCGGAGGACGGCACCATTGGGCCGATCGGCGGCGTCCAGTTCAAGATCGTCGCGGCGGAGCGGGAGAAGGCCGAAATATTTTTTGTGCCCGAAGCGAATTATAAAGAAGCCAAGGCAAAAGCGGAGGCAATCGGTTCGAAGATGAAGCTCGTGCCGGTCAAAAAGCTCGACGATGCGCTGGACGATTTGCAGGCGCTTAAGCAAAAAGACTAAATCCGCATCGGCGGTTGACGGTAGTCCCGGAACAGCTGATCGGCCTGCCGCCCAGGCATGCCGTTGGCATAAGCGGCGGCCGCCCGGATATCGAGCGTCAGCTGCGGATGCTCAAGCTCGGCGGCCCGGGTAACGATCGGCAGTTTGGCGCGCTGTTTCATCCGCTTCAGCATCTCCTGCCCCTGGTTGCTAAACGCCAGCACGCGCAGGTAGCCCGGACCTTCCGCCAGTGCTTCGGGTGTCAGCAGATCCCGCGGATGCTGCAGCAGCGCGTGCAGCAGGGTGCGCTGCAGCTTCGTGTGGGTGTACCGTTTCGTTTTGAGCTTGGCCAGCAGCTCGGCTACGGTCGGCTTTTCGAGCCGGGGCAGCGCTTTTTTGATACGGTACTCCAGGCCTTCGGTCATTTCGTGGCAGGCGCGGAGCTGCTCAGGCGAAGCGAGCAGCAGCTGGTGAAACAGCGGCGCGGCCAGGTTCTCCCACGTCACGGGGCCCCGTCCCGCCGCGAATTCGCGGGCGAGGATGTCCGCCGTGTACGGCGGGAGATAAGGCGCAGCCGCGTCCAGGCCGCCGCCGGCGATCAGCCGGCGCACGGCTGTGGCGCTGGCGATGCGCGCGTCCGTCGGCGCGGCATCGTTATAGCCCGCGGCCCGGCGCCGGACCGTGACCGGCGCGATGCCGCTGTGAAGCCGCCGCAGCGCGATCAGGTAGTGCAGCCCCAAGCTGTTGTTGGGCTGCTCCAGCAGCGCTCGCGCTGCGGCGGCATCCGCGCCGGCGGCAGCGCCGCTGCCGGCGAGCAGGCGCGCGGCCGCGGCGGCGTAGGCGGCGGGGAAGCTCGCCCCGGTGGCGAGCTCCTCCGCGACCGCCGCCTTCAGCGCGCCGCCGCCGTCGGCGAGCCGCTCGGCGAACGGCTGCAGCGCCTCGAGCGCGCCGGCCTCGCTGCCAAAGCACAGATGCGTCGCTACGCCCGTCGCCTCAAGCAGCGCCACCGCGCCGTACGCGAACCACTCCGCCGGCTGCGCCGCGTAAGCGATCGGCAGCTCGAGCACGAGATCGGCGCCGAGGTGCAGCGCCATTTCCGCCCGCGCCCATTTGTCCACGATCGCCGGCTCGCCGCGCTGCAAAAAATCGCCGCTCATGACGGCGATGACCGCGTCCGCCTTCGTCAAGCGCTTCGCCTCGGCGAAGTGATGAACATGCCCGTTGTGGAGCGGATTATATTCAACAATAATTCCGACGACATTCACGTACGGATCGACTCCTTTGTTTAAAGGCTTTTCCTACAAAATATACCACGAATTAAGCTATATTGTTGACAAAACTTGCTTGAAATCGGTATAATAAATTTTGTTTGTTTGGAGTGATGCTGATGTTTATACATTTTCGCCAGGTGGCATCGTCGGAAGCTCCGGTGGAGATCCATCAGACCTTGGATGTCAGCCGGGTGATTAAAGGCCGCAGGGACATCACCGGGATCAGTCCGCTACGGGTTGATCTGCGGGCGGAAGCCTCCGGCGGCGGAGTTGTCGATGTCAGGGGCAAGCTGACGGCTGAGCTCGACATGACGTGCTCCAGATGTCTGAAGCCTTTGAAACGCACGGTCGCAGCGGAATTTGCAGAGAGCTTCAAACAAAGTGACGATCCCGAGATGGACATGCAAGCGCAGGACGAAGAGGACGATCTGCAATATGTCGCCGAGGACAAATTGGACTTGACGCCATATGCGGAGGAAACGTTATTGCTGAATCTGCCGTTTGCCGCTGTCTGCAAGGAATCCTGCAAAGGGCTTTGTCCCAATTGCGGAGCCGATCTGAACGAACGGGAATGCGGCTGCAACACCGAACGGATCGATCCGCGCCTCGCAGCGCTCGGTGATTTTTTCAAAAACAAGCAGTAAACACGAATAAAGCACACCGTTAATTGGGTTGACTTGAATAAGGAGGTGGGAATCATGGCAGTACCTCAACGGAGAACGTCCAAAACGCGCCGCGACAAACGCCGCACGCACTTCAAATTGGCTGTGCCGGGCATGGTGAAATGTGAACAATGCGGCGAATTGAAGCTTGCTCACCACGTATGCAAAGTTTGCGGAACATACAAATCGAGAGAAATTATTGGTCAATAAGCTGCATCTGAATTCCAAGTAGTACTTCATTTCGGTGAGGTGCTATTTTTTTTGCCTGCGGTATCCGTAAGAAGGGCGGAGGAACATTCGGGTTGCCGCTTCCCGGCCGTTTGCGGAGGTTGCCCCAAATCCCTGTCCTGCAATGTTTCCGGCAATGCCACTTTCTTTTTGCTGCGGGATGTTTTATACTAAAATTTAGTACCAGGTTCTAATGAAAACAATAGAAGCAGAACTCACACTAATAGATTCCTGCAAAAGTGCAGTTTTTTTCAGCGTGAATCATGAGCGACGAGGGAAGGCCTGCAGCTCCTGCATTTTGCGGGAATTTGCGTTTGATCGCTTGGATAGCCGAAAAGAACTGCAGTTTTGCAGACTTTGGACGAAATGATTTTGAAATTTGAAAGTATAGAGGTTTAGCCGGTTCAGTTCAGTGTTGAACTGTCTCTATGATCATCAGGGAGGGGAACACCCATCGAACGTTTGCCCAAAAAGGCGAGACAGCAGCAGCTCGTCCAAATAATCGAAGAAAATCCGTTCATCACGGACCAGGAGCTTACCCGGCGGCTGAAAGTCAGCATCCAGACGATTCGGCTCGACCGCATGGAGCTCGGCATCCCGGAACTGCGGGAGCGGATGAAGCTGATGGCGGAGCGCTCTTACGACCAGGTTAGGTCGCTGCCGCTCGATGAAGTTATCGGGGAAATCGTTGACTTGCAGTTGGATAAAAGCGGGATCTCGATCTTTGAAATCCGCGAGGAGCATGTGTTCTCCCGGACCGGCATCGCCCGCGGCCACCATGTATTCGCTCAGGCCAACTCCTTGGCCGTCGCCGTCATTAATGACGAGATTGCGCTGACGTTTTCTGCGGACATCCGTTTTATCCGCTCGGTGCATTTGGGGGAGAAGTGCATCGCCAAAGCGTATGTACGGCCTTCCTCGGGGCAAAAAGGAAAAGCCAGGGTAGAGGTTTTTACATATGTCGGCGAAGAGATGGTGTTTCAAGGAAACTTCGTCATTTACCGTTCTACGGGAGAGGACAGACATGAAGGAGGAAAATCATCATGAGAATCGCCATTGATGCTATGGGCGGGGATCATGCGCCGCAAAGCACCGTCGAGGGCGCGCTGGCCGCGGCCAGGGAATGGAGCGACACCGAGATCGTTCTTGTCGGAAAAGAACAGGTGCTGAAGCCATTGCTGGAGGGCGCCCCGGCCAACCTGCGCATCCATCCCGCGGAGGAAATCATCGAAGCGGAGGATGAACCGGTCAAAGCCGTCCGGCGCAAAAAAGACGCTTCGATGGTCGTCGCCGGCCGGCTCGTCCGCGAGGGCGAAGCCGACGCGATGATTTCGGCCGGTAACACCGGCGCGCTTATGACGACCGGGCTGCTCGTCGTCGGCCGCATGGAAGGGATCGAGCGACCGGCGCTGGCGCCGATGATCCCGACCGTCGACGAGCGCGGTGTGCTGGCGCTGGACCTTGGCGCCAACATGGACGCGAAGCCGGAGCATTTGGCGCAGTATGCGCTGATGGGCAGCGTTTACCGCGAAAAAGTGCACGGGATCGCGAAGCCGCGCGTTGGGCTTTTGAACGTCGGCACCGAAGCGATGAAAGGCAATGAGCTGACCAAGGCGGCCTATCCGCTGCTGGAGGAGCTGCCGGTCAACTTTGTCGGCAATGTGGAAGCCCGCGATATTTTGACCGGTGCCTGCGATGTGCTGGTGTGCGACGGGTTTGCCGGCAATATTTTGCTCAAATCACTGGAAGGAACGGCGGGTACGCTGTTTTCGATTCTAAAGCGGGAATTTACGAAATCATGGAAAAACAAGCTGGCCGCAGCGGTGCTGATGCCGTCTTTGCGCGGGCTGAAGCAAACGCTTGACTACAAGGAACACGGGGGAGCGCCGCTTTTGGGGCTTAGCGGACTTGTCGTCAAAGGGCACGGCTCCTCGGACGGAGGAGCGGTCAAAAATGCCGTGCGCCAGGCGCGTCTAGCGCTGCAAAACAAACTGACGGAGAGCATAGCACGGGAAATCAGCGGGAAGTGAGTGATTGAAGCTAATGAAATTACGTTCGGTAGGAATTATCGGGACCGGGAAATACGTTCCTGAAAGAGTGTTGACGAATGCCGATTTGGAACAAATGGTGGATACCAATGACGAATGGATCGTGTCGCGGACGGGAATCCGGGAACGCCATATCGCCGCTCCGGAGCAAGCAACATCCGATTTGGCGTATGAAGCCGCGGTGCGGGCGTTAAAGTCCGCGGGCTTGGCGGCGGAGGAGCTTGATCTGATTATTGTGGCCACGATTACGCCGGACATGGCGTTTCCGTCTACGGCTTGCATTTTACAGGATAAGCTGGGGGCTAAAAAGGCGGCCGCGTTCGACCTGTCCGCCGCCTGCTCGGGTTTCGTCTACAGTATGGCAGCGGCCAACGGGTTCATTCAGACGGGAATGTACAAAAACGCCTTGGTGATCGGCGCCGACACCTTGTCCCGCATCACCGACTATACGGACCGCAATACATGCGTGTTGTTCGGCGACGGGGCGGGCGCGGTCGTGCTCGGCGAGGTGCCGGAAGGACGCGGCTTCCTCTCCTTTGATCTGGGCGCGGAAGGCGCCGGCGGCGTGCAGCTTAATCTGCCGGCGGGAGGCTCACGGCTTCCGGCCTCGGAGGCGACGGTTGCGGAGCGTAAACATTACCTTTATATGAACGGCCGCGAAGTGTTCAAGTTCGCAGTACGGGTGATGGAGAATGCGACCGAGGAAGTCTTGCGCAAAGCGGGCAAGAGCAAAGAGGACATCGATCTGTTTGTGCCGCACCAGGCCAATATCCGCATTATTCAATCGGCAATGCAGCGGCTGAATTTGTCGGAGGAAAAATGCGTCATCAACGTGGATAAATATGCCAACACGTCGGCGGCTTCCATTCCGCTCGCGCTTGTAGAAGCGGCAGAGGAAGGCCGGATGAAGGAAGGCGATACGCTGCTGCTGGTTGGCTTCGGCGGCGGATTGACCTGGGGGGCTTCCGTACTGGTGTGGTAGGACGCCGGCTTTGACAAAGGGTATTTTTTTAAATGAGGAGTGCTACAAGATGGGCAAATTGGCATTTGTTTTTCCCGGACAGGGTTCCCAAAGCGTCGGAATGGGTAAGGATATATATGATGCGCTGCCTTCGTCCCGGAACTTGTTTGATATCGCGGATGAAAAATTGGGCTTTCCGCTGACCCGGCTCGTGTTCGAAGGACCGGAAAGCGAATTGAAGCAGACGGCCAACACGCAGCCGGCGCTGCTTACGACAAGCTCAGCGCTGCACCAGGCGTTTGCGGCCAAAGGCTTCGCGCCGGATTATGTTGCCGGACACAGCCTGGGCGAGTACAGCGCGTTAACGGCGGCCGGGGCGCTCGCTTTTGAAGACGCCGTCTCGATCGTGCGGGCCCGCGGCGAGTATATGGAGCAGGCCGTGCCCGGCGGGCAAGGGGCGATGGCCGCGGTGCTTGGCGGCGAACGCGAGGCGCTGGCGCAGCTCTGTGCGGATATTACCGCCGGCGGAGCACTGGTCGAGCTTGCCAACGTCAATTGCCCGGGGCAGATCGTCGTCTCCGGCAGCAAGGAAGGCGTTGCGCAGGTCGCCGAACGCGTCAAGGAGATCGGGGCCAAACGGGCGATTCCGCTTGAAGTCAGCGGACCGTTTCATTCCTCGCTGATGAGAGCGGCGGCGGAGCGTCTCTCGGACAAGCTTGCGGGCGTCACGTTTAAGGATGTTTCCGTTCCGGTTGTCGCGAATGTCACCGCGCGCCCGGTTCAAAGCGGGACCAACATTTCCAAACTGCTCGTGGAGCAAGTATATTCTCCCGTACTTTGGGAGGACAGCGTTGCCTGGCTGATTGCGCAAGGCGTGGACACCTTCGTGGAGATCGGGCCGGGAAGCGTGCTTTCCGGACTAATCAAAAAAATCGACAAATCGGTGCGTCTATTCAACGTGAGCGGCTTGGAGAGCCTGGAGCAAACCGCGGCCGCGCTGGGATAAGCATTCAGACCCGCATCTGCTGTTTAGGAGCGGATCGCCGCAAAGGAGCGATACGGCATGCTTAAAGCTCCCTGCTTCGGCCGCAACTCGGCCGGATGGAGAGTGCACCGCCGTGCTTCAAGAATGGCGACAAAATGGAAATATCTTAATATAAGTGCGAGTTCAAAAAGTCAGGTTTTCAAAAGATGACTTTTTGAACTACCTCTAAAATTTAATGAAAGGAGATGAACATGATGAGTAGACCGCTTCAGGGCAAAACCGCCCTCGTTACCGGAGCGTCGCGCGGCATCGGGCGCAGTATTGCGCTGGCGTTTGCCGAAGCCGGGGCCGATGTGGCTGTCAATTATGCCGGAAACGAACAGGCTGCGGCTGGCGTTGTCGCCGAAATCGAGGCGCTTGGCGTCAAAGCGTATGCCGTCAAAGCCCATGTCGGAAGCAGCCAGCAGTTTGAGGATATGGTCAAAGGCATGCTGGACGCCTGGGGCCGGATCGACATTCTGGTGAATAACGCGGGCATTACTAGAGATAATTTAATTATGCGCATGAAGGAAGAAGAGTTCGATCAGGTCATTGAGACGAATCTCAAAGGCGTATTCAACGGCATCAAAGCCGTCACCCGGCCGATGATGAAACAGCGCTCTGGGCGCATCATTAACATTTCCTCGGTCGTCGGCGTGCTGGGCAATGCAGGGCAGGCCAATTACGTGGCGGCTAAAGCCGGCGTTATCGGTTTGACGAAATCGTCGGCCCGCGAGCTGGCCTCGCGGGGCATTACGGTGAACTGTATTGCGCCTGGATTTATCGAGACCGACATGACCGATCAGTTGCCTGAAGAATTGCGTCAAAGCATGCTGGCAGGCATCCCGCTGACGCGTTTGGGTCAGCCGGAGGAAATCGCGAATGTCGCCGTGTTCCTCGCTTCGGACGGCGCGTCCTACATGACCGGACAAACGCTGCATGTCGACGGCGGGATGTATATGTAATTGCATCCCTTGCTTCTATGGCATTTTAGCGGCAATTCTCGTATAATACCAAAGAGGAGGTGAACCGGATGTCCGATGTATTTGATCGCGTAAAGCGCATTGTAGTGGATCGCCTCGGCGCTGACGAAGCCGAAGTGACGCTGAAAGCGTCTTTCAAAGATGACCTTGGTGCTGATTCGCTCGACGTAGTTGAATTGGTCATGGAGTTGGAAGATGAATTCGATCTGGAAATTTCAGACGAAGATGCTGAGAAGATTACGACCGTAGGTGAAGTTGTAAACTACATACAATCTCATACCTAATGTCATTCCAAAGTCCCGTACCTCCTTACAAGAAGGCGGGACTTCTCCTCATTTTGACATGAGCGTCGTTTTATCTTGGAAAAACATTTGCATGGTACACATGTAGTCCATACGAGGTGAGTGTGTTTGAAGCATAGAGTAGTGATAACGGGGATGGGCGTCGTAACTGCGCTCGGACAAGATCTGGATACGTTATGGAACAACCTGGTTGAGGGGAAGTCCGGCGTTTCCGCGATCGACTCGTTTGATGTTAGCGAATATCCGACGCGTATTGCCGCTTCGGTGAAAGACTTTAATCCCGAAGATTATATGGACCGCAAAGAAGCGCGGAAAATGGACCGTTTCGTTCAGTTTGCAACGGCGGCAGCCAAAAGCGCATTGGATGACAGCGGCCTGAATATTACCGAACAGGCCGACCCCGAGCGGGTGGGCGTGATGATCGGTTCAGGGATCGGCGGCCTCGGCACCTGGGAGGATCAGCACAACATTTTGCTGGAAAAAGGCCCGAAACGCGTGAGTCCCTTTTTTATTCCCATGATGATTGCGAACATGGCTTCCGGTTATGTCTCGATTTTGTTTGGCGCCAAAGGGCCGAACACAGCGGCGGTGACGGCGTGCGCTACCGGAACTCATTCCATCGGCGATTCGTACAAGCTCATCCAGCGGGGTGACGCCGATGTGATGATTTGCGGCGGCGCGGAGGCGACGATTCGCCCGACCGGTCTGGCGGGGTTCTGCTCCATGCGGGCGATGTCAACGCGCAATGACGAGCCGGAGAAAGCGAGCCGGCCGTTCGACCTCGAACGCGACGGATTCGTCATGGGCGAGGGTGCGGGCATTTTCATTTTGGAAGAACTGGAGCACGCGAAGAAACGCGGCGCGAAAATTTACGGCGAGATCATCGGCTACGGGCTTAGCGCGGACGCTCACCATATGACCGAACCGGACCCGAACGGACCGGAGCGCTGCATGAAGATGGCGATCCGCGATGCCGGCATCGCGCCTGAGCAGATCGATTATATCAATGCCCATGGCACTTCGACGCCGGTTGGCGACCGCTCGGAAACGATCGCGATCAAAAACGCGCTTGGCGACCACGCCTACAAAGTGGCCGTCAGCTCGACGAAGTCGATGACCGGGCATTTGCTGGGCGCAGCGGGCGGCGTCGAAGGTGTGATTTGCGGACTGACGCTGAAGCACGGCGTGATCCCGCCGACGATCAATCTGGAGCATCCAGACCCGGAATGCGATCTGGATTACGTTCCCAACGTAGCGAGAAAGGCCGATGTTCAGGTGGCCATGTCCAATTCCTTCGGTTTCGGCGGGCACAACGCCACGATCATTATCAAGAAACTCGAAGCATAAGGGGTTAAGTCCGGTGAATGGAGATCTGAAGCAGTTACAGCAAAAACTTGGGCTGTCGTTCCAAAACAGGCAGCTTTTGAAACAGGCCTTCACCCATGCATCTTACGTTAACGAGCACCGTTTCAGTCAGTATGAGGATAACGAACGCCTGGAATTTCTTGGCGATGCCGTGCTTGAATTGACCGTTTCGGAGCATTTATACCAGCTATTTCCGGATCGTCCTGAAGGCGAATTGACGAAGCTGCGCGCCGCGATCGTATGCGAGCCGTCGCTGGTGAAATTCGCCGAAAGTCTGGAATTTGGCCACTACGTATTGTTAGGGAAAGGGGAGGAACTGACGGGGGGACGGACGCGTCCGGCACTGCTGGCCGACGTGTTCGAGTCTTTTATCGGCGCATTATACCTGGACCAGGGCCTGGAAGCCGTTACTGTGTTCCTTCATCGCCATGTTTTTTCCCAATTGACGTTTGACGGGAAACTGCAGACGAGCGATTACAAGACAGAGCTGCAGGAGTTGACTCAGCATCATAATATGGGCGCGCTGGAATACCGGATCATCGAAGAACGGGGACCTGCCCATGAGCGCGAGTTCGTCTCCGAAGTTTGGATGGAGGGCCGTGCGCTGGGCCGGGGAACCGGCCGATCCAAGAAGGAAGCCGAGCAGCAGGCCGCGGCCGTAGCGCTGAATGTGTTGAAGGAGTCCGATTCCCGAGATTAATGCAGAAATGAAAAAGGCTGTTCCGCAGGTTCGTTAGGACTTGGGGGCAGCCTTTTTTGTGGCGGTTTTGGGAATAGCGGTAAAAAAGGGCCTTATTTTCGGAGAAAAAGGGAGTACAACGAAAATAGAGGAATTTTATTCCTCTATTTTAGAAATATGTGAGCAATCAGGCGCTTTTTCCAAGTCCAATCCCAAAATAGCGGAAAAATTTTCCGCTACTTTGCCTGGGAAAGGAGGATTGTAGCAATAACGACATAAATTGTCTCTATTTTCGGCATGGGTTTGATTTGCATCAGAGGACCGCCGATTCTGCGGGGGCTTTATAGGACTGTGAAGAATGGACAGGTTCGATTAACATCAACCAACTTAGGTTAAAGAACATTCTTTTTTTGAGGATTGCTCATCAGCGAAAGAGTAGCCAAGCCGGCATAAAAGTTCTAATAATCCTGCACATCGACAACTGATTAGACATGTTTTGTTGTTTATGATAACGGATTTTTCCAAACTGATTTGTAAAGCATCGAATACCTCTTTATATCTTGATTTATTTAATTGATATTTAGCTAGTTCATATAATAAGAAAGCTAATGAATTCGACATAAACTGTTCTGTGTATACGTCAGTGGCCTGTTGCTCCTTTATTGATGCCGTAATATATGAATCAAACCGGAGGAGAATGTCATCAACGTTGATATTGTATTGATTTGCAGCTCGCAATATAATGGCCAGCGCCGGAAGAATCTCTTCTTCTTTCGTTTCAATATATGCTATGTAATCCGGAAGAACGCTAACATCGCCGGATGATAATTTATTGACATAAAGATTGGCTTGAGCCCATTTCTGGAACAGTTCCTTCCAATGCAAAGTGTCCTTATCCGTCTCTTTAACCCAACTTAGATCAGCATAGGCATATGTATATCTTAACGCTTGCTCATAGTCTCCGTTGGCATTGCATACGTCAGCAAGAAACAAATTAGATAGAGCTATATATGAAAACAGCGGCCTGCTGGGCTTTTTTGGGGAATGCGCATTCCTTCTGGGTTGAAGATTTAAGGTGTATTGCATCTTCGCTTTTAATTCCATTTCATGCGCAATTTTCTCTACTTTATCCCAACGGTATAAGGAACGGTACGTATTTCCTAAATCCTTTAATGCGTCTAGTTGATCGAATTCATCCAAACGGTCGACAAATGGCTCAAATTGGATCGCTGCTTGATAATTTTTCTCTTGATCTTCACTTTGTCTTAACAGAAACAAGCGGTATTGGCACATTGCAAGCCGTTCCGAATGCTGCATCCTTTCGCTCATTGCCACGTTTTCGTACAGGATGGCTGCGGCCTCCTTCAGACCGCGATGAAAAAAATCCTCCGCGGCTTCGAACAACAGGGGCAAATACATCAGGTTGTCAAGCAAAATGCCTGTGACCTGCCGAATACAGTCCAGCTTGTCCAATTCCGCGCAGCGGTCTAAAAAAGGGCGAGCTCTGCGCCAATCGGGCGCGGTTTGAGCGAGGAACTCCTCGATATATTGTTCGTAAAAATAACCCTCAGGCAAAGCCAAAGCAGCAGTAATCGAATCCAGATGCGTTGCGTTCAACAACCGCTTGCCGTTTAAAATCGAGCTTAACGAGCCCGTGTTTATTTCGGCTTTTTGACTTAACTGGAGTAAGGTTAAACTGTTTTGCTTCATAAAATTTCTGATTTCCGCAAGAATCGTGGTTGTATGTTTCAAATAAACCACCCCTTAAATAAGCGAAGCTGATCACCGGATTCATTTCCGATTATATACAAATATACTCATATTATGAATTTTGGTCAATTGGTTAAATTGAACTAATAAGTTAAATTTCTGTGGCGGAAAATCAGCTAATAAAAAAGGCAGGGTAAACTCGGCTGTCCGAGCATGCGGTTCGGTTTTCTAACGGTTGCCACAAGCGCTATTTGCTCCAAAAACATTGATTTCGAATTCTAACGGTTGCCGTGGCGCTTATTTTGCTTAAAACCGGCTGATTTTACCTGGATTAGAGCAAATAACGTCGTTCACAACCGTAAGAATTTAGAAAAGGTCATTTTTCGTAAAATAGCGGCTGCTGCAATCGTTAGATTTCCGGCGGGTCACCAATACCGTCGCGAAAAACGCTGGGGGTTCGTTAATAGGGGACTTTTTCATATGAGCGAAACATTTTCCCTAAACCGGCGTCAGTATATCGCAAATATATATGCAGTTTATGGAAGAAGGGAGATATTGCAGTTGAAAACTAAAATACGCTGGGTCAGCGGGTTTTTAGCGGTTGTTCTTGCGGCGACGGTTGGTGCTTCTGCCTGGGTTCATGATGTGGGGGCGGCGTCAGCTGTACAGCCGGTAAATGCGGCAGGCGGGTTCGGACAGGGGATTGCTGCTTGGAGTGACGGTTCGGTTACGGGCTGGGGATACAACAAATTCGGACAGGTTGGCGACGGAACCTCCATAGATCAGTTTGTACCCAAAACGATAGCCGGGTTGTCGGATATTGTCCAGGTTCAGGCAGGCGAACGCACTTCATTTGCAGTAAGTAAGGACGGAGAAGTCTGGGCATGGGGGGATTTTTATTCTCGTTACGTCAGCGGGGACCCCATTCTTCCCTATCAGAAGCGGGGGGAACCGGTTAAGGTGGAACAGCTGCAGGACGTGAAGCGCCTTGCCTATGCGAATGCGTATGCTTCTATCGCCATTCACAAAGACGGCACAGCTTCGTTATGGTACCCGTCTTTCCAGGACGATTACCAATCCTATGATATCAAGCTTACTCCGCTTAAAGGCTTTTCCAATGTTCAGGATGCCGTGATCGCGGGATACGAAGCCGTTGTTCTGACGGAGGGCGGAAACGTAGGCACTTTGAATTTGTACAATAGCTATTACGACAGATACCGTACAGAGAGTGAACTGAAAGAAGTAAAACCTCTTGCATCCTCGATTGAGCAGATGGCAGTATCGGCGAGGGATGTATTCTTCCTGCATCAAAACGGCAGCATCCTTCGTTGGAATGCCGACACTAAAGAGCCGCCGGCTGTAGTCAAGGATCTCAGCAGTGTCAAGGATATCAAGGAGATTAAGACGGGATATAATCGGCTGTATATGTTGAAGGACGACGGGACCGTCTGGCAGTGGAATTACAACACGGGTCAGTTGGCCAAACCGTTTCAGGTGAAGGGACTTACCGGGATCAAGGCGATCGAAGGCACTTACGATCAAACCGGGTATGCGATCAGCAAAAATGGAAAACTGCTTGCATGGGGCGACGGCTACTACTCCGGAATGGGAACGGACAGCGGCTCGCAGCAGATCAAAGACGGCGAAATTGCTCAAGTGCTGCCTCCTTTCTCCTTTAAGGTCAACGGGCAGGATGTGCAATTTTACGCGACATCGGCTAACGTTGACGGCAAACTGTACGTACCTTATAGTAGTGTATTTGAAGCGCTGGGCGTCAAAACCAAAACCGTGCAGTCCAAACCCGATCCGAAAAACTATAATCGGTCCTATTCAGTGGTATCTTTCTCTTATAACGGGCAGACCGTTTCCTTTAAACGCACCAGTCCGACGGTGCTGCTGGTAAACGGGAAAGTTGCGAAGGAGGAGGTTAATCTGCCGTTCCTGGCCAACTCCACGCTGTATCCGTTAGAGCTGATCTGTGAGAAGCTGCGAATCCCGCTCGATTGGAACCGGGAGACCGGAGAAGTTCGTCTCGGCGGGAGCTCGCAATAACTCGATATAAGAAAAGATCGAGGACAGGCTCTATTTTCAGAGGTCTGATCTTCGATCTTTTTTTCCGGTTCCTATTTAACCAGCCCGCGCAAGTTATCCATCAGCTCTAGCATATCGATCCCGGCGTGATTGCCGAGCAGGATGATCGTAACGCCTCCGCCGGCTTCCCGGGACAACCCTGTGGCGTATCCCGTGCCGCTGCCATTATGAAAGACGATCGTACGGTCTCCCTGCTGCTTAATCATCCAGCCGTATCCGTAGTTTTTTTCGGAATAGGGGGTGAACATCTTTTCCAGCGAAGCTTTTTGCAGCACTTTATTCGTATTTAAGGCCAAATCCCATTTCAACAGGTCGTCCACGGTGGAATACAAACTGCCCGTCCCCGAGGGGGAGATGTAATTGCCCGCGAGCGTCCAATCCTTCGTTTGGCGGATATATCCTTTAATGACCTGAGTCGATGAATCCGCTTCTCCGGTATCGTCCATATTGAGCGGCTGAAAAAACTGCTGATTCAGATAATCTCCATACTTCATCCCGGATATCTGCTCAATGATGGAAGCTAGAAGCACATAACCTCCATTGCTGTATTTGAATTCGGCCCCGGGTTCCGCCAGCAAGGGTTTGCTTTTGATCGCGTCGACCGTCTGCTGCAGCGTCATGCCCTGTTCTCGGGGAATGTTGGAAGTTATCCCGGAGGTATGGGAGAGCAGCATATGAATGGTGATCCGGTCGCCGGACGGAAATCCGGGTATGTAGGATTCCAGCGCATCGTCCAGCTTGAGTTTGCCCTTTTCGGCCAGCTTCATAACCGCCGCGGCGGTAAACGACTTCGTCAAGGAGGCGATGCGCGATTTTTGGTCGGCGTGGACAAGCCGGTTTTCATCGCTGTAGCCGTAGCCTTTACGGAGCAGGATTTGCCCGTTTTTGGCGATCAGGGCGATGCCCGAATATTGTTGATCGATCAAATATTGGTCCGCTTGTTTAGTTTTTCCGGAAACTAGCGTTGCCGTGTCACGCGTCAGATTGACGGAGGTACCCCCGGAAAGCGAAAGAGTTGAAAGGTCGGCTTTCAGAACTTCGGCCAGCGTTCTTAGTGGCACCATCGTCTTTCCGTTCTTTTGAAAAGACGGCAAAGCGGCTTGAACGGAATAAGAGTTCACCTGAAAAACGGCCGTTCCGGGCCGATGCTGAATCGTATCGCCATTGAGTTTCAGCTCGGTAACGCGTTCGGCAGGGTTCCAGCGCACGGTAGCGCCAAGCTGTTCGGCGGTTTCCCTTAACGAGACAAAGGTTGAGCCTTTGTACATCAACGGCTCGACACTGGTTGCGGCCTTTCCTTCAAAGGCGATTTGCGATACGGCCGCGGCGTTTGCCGTGGCCGCCGGATAGAAACCGACACCAGCCGAAAACGTAATGGCTACGGCAAGGGACAGAATCGCGGTGGTGCGTCCAGCTCGGCCGTGGTTTTTGGAGTAGTTGCGGATCGATTGCATGTAGTGCCTCATCATCAGAGCTCCTTTTACCGAATATTAGTATGTCTATCAGACTAGCAAAACGTGCCGGAGAATTCAAGAGGTCCGTGGGCGATCCAGGCGGACTTCCGCTTCTTCCAGCGCCCGCTCGGTTGTCCTGTGCTCCGGGGTCTACTGTGTGTTACAATAGTCGTTAGAGGTGATCGTGAACGTATGTTTTTGAAACGGATCGAGCTAGCGGGTTTCAAATCATTCGCGGACAAGACGGAAATGGAATTCGTCCGCGGCATTACCGCTGTAGTAGGACCTAACGGCAGCGGCAAAAGCAATATTTCCGACGGCATCCGCTGGGTGCTCGGGGAGCAAAGCGCCAAATCGCTTCGCGGCGGCAAGATGGAGGACATTATTTTTGCCGGCAGCGATGCGCGCAAGGCGGTGAACTACGGGGAGGTTTCGCTGACGCTGGACAACGGCGATCAGGCGCTGCCGCTCGACTTTAGCGAAGTGACGGTAACCCGGCGGGTCCACCGCAGCGGGGAAAGCGAATATTACATCAACAAACAGGCCTGCCGCCTGAAGGATATAACCGAACTGTTTATGGATACCGGGATTGGCAAAGAGGCGTATTCGATCATCGGCCAAGGCCGGATCGAGGAGATTTTGAGCACGCGTTCGGAGGATCGCCGCGGTATCTTTGAAGAAGCTTCGGGGATCGTGAAGTACAAAAGCCGCAAGCGCGACGCCCGCCGCAAGCTGGATGATACGGAGCAAAACCTGCTGCGGATTCACGATCTGATCAGCGAACTGGAGGATCAAGTCGGACCGCTGAAGGAGCAGTCGGAAAAAGCGCTGAAATACAAGGAACTGCGCGAGCAGCTGAAAAATAAAGAAATTTCGCTGTACGTCCATCAGATCGAGCAAATTCATGAGTCCTGGAGCGAGGCCAACGCCAAGCTCACCAAGCTGCAGGAAGAACAGCTCGCTTTGTCCACGGTCGTATCCGCCCATGACGCCAAGCTGGAAAGCGACCGTTTGGCGCTGCGGCAGGTCGAAGACCGGATCGAAACGCTGCAGGCGCAGCTGCTGGAATACAGCGAAAGCTACGAAAAAAGCGAAGGCTACGGCGAGGTGCTCAAGGAACGGGCCAAAAACCTGGCTCAGAACCGGGAGCAGCTGCGGCAGTCTTTGGCGGTTAGCGAGGATCGTTATGCTCAGCGTTCGCAGGAGCTGGAGCAGCTTACGGCCAAATTCACCGCCGCCGAGCAGCAACTGGAAGAGCTGCGCCGCGAGTTGGCGGATGAACAAGCGAAGCTGATCGGGGTGACCGGGGGCATCAGTCAGGCGCAGGAGGAGGGCCTAAAGGGCCAACTGCTGGAGGTCATGAACCAGATGGCGCAGGCGCGCAACGAAATCCATTATGCCGAGCAGCAGAAGGAAAGCGTAAAGCGCCGGATGGAGCGGGCCGAAGTGGAAGGCGTCAAGTGGACCGAAGAGCAGCAGCGTCTGAAAGCGCGCAAAAGCGAACTGGAAGCGATGCTGGAGAAGCTGGGGAAAGAGATTTCCGATTTGCGCAGCAAATATATCCAGCAAAGCGAACACCACCAATCGCTGCAGAAGCTCGTCGAGGAAAGCCAAAGCGGTATCCGCAAGTGGGAGCAGAAGCGCGAAGGCTTGGTGTCGCGCCGCGATACGATGAAGGAAATGGAAGAGGATTACGACGGCTTTATGCTTGGCGTCAAGGAAGTGCTTAAAGCCGCCAAGAAATCGGTGCTGCCCGGCGTACACGGGGCCGTGGCCGAGCTGATCCGCGTTCCCGAAAAGCTGGAAATTGCGGTGGAAACCGCGCTCGGAGGGGCGATGCAGCATATCGTCATGGAGAACGAAGCCGTGTCCCGGCAGGCGATCGCCTTCCTGAAGCAGCGGCAGCTTGGACGGGCTACGTTCCTGCCGCTCGACGTCATCCGACCGCGGCAAATTTCCGCGGGTGACAAGCGGCTGATGGAGGACGCCGAAGGCTTCGTCGGCATCGGCGCCGAGCTGGTCGGCTATGAGCCGCGTTACGCCGATATCGTCGGCAGCTTGCTGGGCAACGTCGTGTTTGCGACCGATTTGGAAAAGGCGAACAAAATGGCGGCCCGCTGCCAATACCGGTTCCGGATCGTCACGCTCGAAGGCGATGTCGTCAACGCCGGCGGTTCAATGACGGGGGGCAGCCAGCATCGCAAGAACAGCAACCTGCTCGGCCGCAAGCGCCAGCTGGACCAATTGGCCGCCGACATTCGCGAAAGCGAAGAAATGCTGGACAAGCTGCGCAAAGGCCTGACCGATGTCCGCAGCCAGGTTGCCAAGTCGGAGAGCGACCTGAACCGGCTGCGCGAGGCGGGCGACGCCAAGCGGGCGGAGGAGCAGTCCGTCGCCGGCGACCTGAAGCAGGTCGAGCACGAATGGCGGCATGTAGCGGAGCAGTTCGAGCTCTACGGCCAGGAAAAAGGCCAATATCAGAAAGAGCTGGAAGGGCTGGAGGCGACGAAAAAAACGGCGGAAGAACGCTTGGTGGAGCTGGAGAAACAAGAGCAGTCGGTGCAGCAGTCAATCCGGGCAGCCGAATTTGCGCGCAAAGCAAGCGAGTCAGCCAAGGAAGAACTGCAGGATTTGCTAACCGGGCTCAAGGTACGCGAAGGCAAGCTGGACCAGGAGTGTTCCTCGCTCCGCGAACAATTGCGCCGCGCCGAGGAAGAATACCAAATCCAGCAGCGCGAACTGGAGCAGAACCGCACGATCCTGCAGTCGATCGAAGCGGATTTGCAGCAAAACGAAGAGCAAAGCGTCCGCCAGCGCGAAGAGCTCAACGATTTCAAGCTGAAGAAGGAACGCGCCGGCGAGCAGCTCGAAATGGAACGGGCTTCGCGTACCGTGCTCGTGAAAAAGCTGGAGGAAGGCGAAAGTGAAACGAAAGAGCAGCGGGTCGGCCTGAAAGCCGTGGAAGAACAGCTGCGGCAAACGGAAATCCAGGCCAACCGGCTTGACGTGGAGCTGGACAATATTTTGCGCAAGCTGTCGGAAGACTATGAGCTGAGCTACGAATTGGCCAAGCAGCGCTACGCGGTGCCGGAGGACGTGCCGCAGACCCAGGCCGAGGTGAAGGAGCTGAAGCGGCAGATCACCCTGCTTGGCGAGGTGAACCTCGGTGCGATCGAGGAATACAACCGCGTCAACGAACGCTATCAGTTCCTGACCGAGCAAAAGGACGACTTGGTGGAAGCGAAAACGACGCTGTATCAGGTTATCCGCGAAATGGACGAGGAGATGTCCAAACGGTTCAAGACGACATTTGACGCCATCCGGCGCGAGTTCGTCATCGTCTTCTCCAAGCTGTTCGGCGGCGGCCGCGCCGATTTGGTGCTGCTCGATCCGGACAATCTGCTGGAGACGGGCATCGATGTGGTCGCCCAGCCACCGGGCAAAAAGCTGCAAAACCTGCAGTTGCTCTCCGGCGGGGAGCGCGCTTTGACGGCGATGGCACTTCTGTTTGCCATTTTGCAGGTGAAGCCGGTGCCGTTTTGCGTGCTCGACGAAGTCGAGGCAGCGCTGGACGAAGCGAACGTGTCGCGGTTTGCCCAGTATTTGCGGGAGTTTTCCGAACAAACGCAATTTATCGTCGTAACGCACCGCAAAGGAACGATGGAGGAGGCCGACGTGCTGTACGGCGTGACGATGGAGGAAGGCGGCGTTTCCAAGCTTGTTTCGGTGAAGCTGGATGATGGGGAAACGATGGAAATCGCCTGATCCCGCTAATCGGGGCTCGAAGCAGTTAGCGCAAAATTGCTTGGCTGCAAGCATTGTGCGATAATGGAGAGGGACGCACGAAGCGAATTAACGGCACTTTATGGACTTATTGCGGGGCAACCGAGCATCTTTTCATAATTAACGGTAATCCATGGCGCTATTTATGGAGACAAGCGTGAATAAAGCGGATTTTGCGTAGGTTTTCCAGGGATAGCGCCATATTTTTCCGCTATGTTGCGGGCAACGTTCGAATGAATATAAATAACACCCTTTATTTCCTTTAAGTTATGGTAGGATCGCTACATATACATACCCGGATGAATCGAAGGAGGATAAAGCTTGTATGAGTTTCTTTAAGAAACTGCGAGAAAGCATCGCGGCAAAAACGGAATCGGTAACGAAACAGTTCAGGGACGGCCTGGAAAAAAGCCGCAAAGGCTTTGTCGAGAAGGTCGCGGAGCTGGTTACCCGCCGTAAAAAAATAGATGAAGAATTTTTCGAGGAACTGGAGGAAATTCTTATCGGCGCTGATGTGGGCGTGAATACGGTGTTAAAGCTGATCGACGACCTGCGCAAAGAAGTTAAGCAGCGCCGGATCGAAGACCCGGCGGAGCTGCAGCCGCTGCTGTCCGAGAAGCTGACTGAGCTATTGCGCGGCGATGAGGACAACGAAGTGCACCTGAGTCAAGACGGGATCAGCGTCATTTTGTTCGTAGGCGTCAATGGCGTCGGCAAAACGACGACGATCGGCAAGCTGGCGCACTACTACAAGCAGCAAGGCAAAAAAGTAATTCTGGCCGCGGGCGATACATTCCGGGCCGGGGCGATCGAACAGCTTGAGGTATGGGGCCAACGGGTTGGCGTCGATGTGATCAAGCAGCAGGCTGGGTCCGACCCAGCGGCGGTCATGTTTGACGCGGTGCAGGCGGCCAAGCAGCGGGGAGCGGACATTTTGCTCTGCGATACGGCGGGCCGGCTGCAAAACAAGTCCAACCTGATGGAGGAGCTGAACAAAATTTACCGCGTCATCCAGCGGGAAATTCCTGGCGCGCCGCATGAGGTGCTGATGGTACTGGATGCGACGACCGGGCAAAACGCCCTGAACCAGGCCAAGCTGTTTGGAGAAAAAAGCGGCGTTACCGGGCTTGTGCTCACCAAGCTGGACGGCACGGCCAAGGGCGGGATCGTCATTGCGATCCGCCAAGAGCTGAGACTGCCGGTAAAATTCGTCGGCCTCGGCGAGAAAATCGGCGACCTGCAGCAGTTCGATTCCGAGCAGTTTGTACACGGCCTGTTTGCCGGGCTGATCAGCGACGAGGAGGCTTCGGCGGAAGCCTGATTCCGGAGTAGGCGAAGTCTTGCACCACATGAAGCTCAATGGCGTAAAATGGGTAAACGCCCAGATTTTTTAGCAAGGCAAAAATATGGAGGTGACAGGGATGGCGAGTACGCATACTTTTGACCGCAGGGAGGAAATCGCTAACGCCGTAACGCACGGGATCGGGGCGCTGCTGAGCGTGGCTGCCCTGGTGCTGCTGATCGTGTTTTCCAGTATAAAGGGGACGGCCTGGCATGTCGTGAGCTTTACGATCTACGGGGCCAGCATGCTGCTGCTTTACCTTTGTTCGACGCTGGTGCACAGCTTTAAAGCAGGCAAAGCGAAGGATTTGTTCGAGTTCTTGGACCATTCTTCAATTTACATCTTCATTGCCGGGACGTATACTCCGTTTTTGCTGGTGGTGCTGCGCGGTCCGCTCGGGTGGAGCCTGTTCGGGACGGTGTGGGGGATCGCCCTGCTTGGCGTCGTGTTTAAAGCTTTTTTCGTAAAGCGATTCCTGTTTTTGTCGACGGTATTTTACGTCATTATGGGTTGGCTGATCGTGATTGCATGGGGGCCGTTGACGGCGGCTGTCCCGTCTCAGGGCATCGTTTTGCTCGTTACGGGCGGCGTTTTGTACACGCTTGGCACCGTGTTTTACGTCTGGCGGGGGTTTCCGTACCATCACGCGATCTGGCATCTGTTCGTGCTTGGCGGCAGCGTTACCCACTTTTTTGCAATCCTGTTGTATTTGCTTCCCCATCACTGAATTTCACATCTTCAATAGCCGCTTTGCGCTCCGTTCGCGAGGCGGCTTTTTGGCGTTTGAGGGATGCTTTTGCTGTTCAACCGGCATTACGGTGGGCTTTTCAACATGTTAAGGGAAAATGCTTGACATCTTATTCGGCGCTGAGGTATCATAGGAAAAGTTGATGCGCTGTAAAGTGTTTTTCCTTGACGGAGGGGAGTGCCCAAATGAGTCAGGAGAATAGACTTGAGAAAACAAATCGGATCAACCTTTTGTTTGATTTTTACGAAGCGCTGCTGACGGAAAAGCAGCAGACTTTTTTACGATATTATTTTCTGGACGATTTTTCGCTTGGCGAAATCGCCGCAGAGTTTGAAATCAGCCGCCAAGCGGTGTTCGAGCACATTAAACGGGCCGAGGGCATGCTGGAAACGTATGAAGAGAAGCTCGGGCTGCTGGGGAAGCACGAGGCGCGCAGCGGTGTGTTGTCCCGGCTGGAGAAGCTGGTGGAAGGCAGCGCGATGTCGGCGCCCGATAAAGAAGCAGCGAGAAATTTGCTTCGCCAGGCGGAGCAATTGTAATATGGCGTTAGGAAACAAATTTTAGCGAATGGAGGTGACGGCAACATGGCATTCGAAGGATTGACGAGCCGGCTGCAGAGCGTGTTCAGCAAGCTCCGGGGCAAGGGCAAGGTTTCGGAAGACGATGTCAACGAAGCGATGCGAGAGGTCCGGCTGGCCCTGCTGGAGGCGGACGTCAACTTTAAAGTCGTCAAGGAATTCATCGCCAAAGTGAAGGAAAAGTCCGTCGGCAAGGAAGTGATGGACAGCTTCACGCCGGGCATGGTCATTATCGACATCGTCAACAAGGAACTGACCGAGCTGATGGGCGGCAGTCAGGCTAGGCTAGCTAAGAGCAACCGTCCTCCGACCGTCATTATGATGGCAGGTTTGCAGGGGGCCGGGAAGACGACGACATCGGCCAAGCTGGCGAAGCTGCTGCTGAAAGAAAACCACCGGCCGCTCCTCGTGGCCGGAGACATATACCGTCCGGCGGCGATCAAGCAGCTGCAGGTGCTGGGCGAACAGATCAAGGCGCCGGTGTTTACGCTGCCGGAAGGCAACAGCCCGGTGGAGATCGCCCGTCAGGCGCTGCAGCACGCGAAGGATAACGGCAACGATTATTTGCTGATCGACACCGCTGGCCGGCTGCACATTGATGAGGAACTGATGGAAGAGCTGCGGCAAATCCATGAGGTGACGAAGCCGGACGAAGTGCTGCTGGTCGTCGATGCGATGACCGGTCAGGACGCCGTCAACGTCGCCGAAAGCTTTAATCAGCAGCTTACCTTGACAGGGGTCGTGTTGACGAAGCTGGACGGCGATACCCGAGGCGGGGCGGCGCTGTCGGTTAAAGCGGTAACCGGCTGCCCGATCAAGTTCGCCGCGCTTGGCGAGAAGATCGACGCTCTTGAGCCGTTTCATCCCGAGCGGATGGCTTCCCGGATTTTGGGCATGGGCGACATGCTGTCGCTGATCGAAAAAGCCCAGGCAAACATCGATGCTGAAAAAGCGAAGGAAATGGAACGGAAAATGCGCAATGCGGAATTTACGTTCGACGATTTCCTGGAGCAGATGGATCAGGTGAAGAAGCTGGGTCCGCTGGATCAGCTTATGGACATGATTCCGGGCATGGGCAAAATGAAGCAGATGAAGGACATCAAGGTCGACGAGAAGCAAATGGGCCGGGTGGAAGCCATCGTTCATTCGATGACCAAAGCGGAGAAGCAAAACCCGGAAATGATCAATCATAGCCGCCGCAAACGGATCGCCGCCGGAAGCGGGACGACGCTGGCCGATGTCAACCGCTTGATCAAGCAGTTTGACGAGATGCGCCGGATGATGAAGCAGTTTTCCGATATGATGGGGCCGAAAGGCAAAGGCAATAAAATGATGAAGCAACTGAGCAAAGCCGGAAAAGGCATGCGTTTTCCGTTCCGTTAATCGGCGGATCATTGATTTTTTGAAGGAGGTGAATTTCGTGGCAGTTCGTATTCGTTTGAAACGTATTGGTGCTCATAAAGCTCCTTTCTACCGTATCGTGGTGTCGAATTCCCGTTCCCCGCGTGACGGCCGTTTTATCGAGGAGATCGGTTACTACAACCCGGTTGCTCAACCGGCCGTAGTGAACATCGACGAAGAGAAGGCGCTTAAATGGCTTCAAGACGGAGCGCAAGCATCCGATACCGTTCGCAATCTGCTGAGCAAAGCAGGCGTAATGAAGAAGTTTCATGAGCTCAGACAGCAGAAATAATTGCTGATTCGGAGGGTCGTAAGTGGAACAATTAGTCAGCGTTATCGCGAAGGCTCTTGTTGACCATCCGGACGATGTTCGTGTGGAGATTGTGGAGAAGGATCACCTGATTGTGTATGAACTGTCCGTGCATCCCGACGATGTGGGGAAAGTGATCGGCAAGCAGGGGAGAATCGCCAAAGCGCTCCGCACGGTCGTGACATCGGCAGCGGTCAAGATGGATAAGCGGGTTACCGTGGACATCATGTCTTAAACAACCTCTTAAAGATGTACGAAAGCGGGTTAGGATGTTTGTCCTAACCCTTTTTCGTACATGCTGAAGCGTAAAGGGCATGGTTTTTATGGATACTTTGGCTATTATACTTGAAGCAAGGCTTTTAAAGCGGCTGGCTGGTTTCCCTGGGGTTCAGCGTCAGCCGTTTATAAGATGGGGAGGTTGTTATGTCGAATTCTTTGTTGACGGTCGGCAAAATCGTAAATACGCACGGGATCCGCGGGGAGCTGAAGGTGCTGCTGCAAACGGATTTCCCGGACGTGCGGTTTGCGCCGAAAAGCCGTCTTCTAATCGTTCACCCGGAAAGCGGGGAACAAATGGCGGTCACCGTGCAATCGTCGAGACCGTACAAACAGACGTACATCGTGAAATTCAGCGAATTTTCCGATATCAATGAAGTTGAAAAATTTAAGGGCCGGGATCTAAAGGTGACAAAAGCGGAAACGGTGGAATTGCCGGAAAACGAGTACTATTTCCATGAAATCATCGGCTGCCGTGTCATCAGCGACGAAGGCGAGGACCTCGGCGTGATCGAGGAGATTTTGCGTCCGGGAGCGAACGATGTGTGGGTCGCCAAGCTGCCGTCCGGCAAACAGCTGCTGCTGCCCGTTATCGATGACGTCGTGCTGGACGTTAACGTACATGACAAACTGATCAAAGTTCACCTGATGGAAGGGCTGTTATAGGATGCGTGTGGATGTGCTGACGCTTTTTCCGGAAATGTTTGCAGGCGTGTTCGCCAGCAGCATCCTCGGCAAAGCGCAGGAAAAAGGAATCGCTACGCTAAATGCGATCAATTTCCGGGAATATTCGGGGAATAAGCATGGGACCGTAGACGATACGCCGTACGGCGGCGGAGGAGGGATGGTGCTGAAGCCGGAACCGATCTTCGCTGCGGTGGAAGCTGTACTGGAAGGGAAGCATGGTGATGCCCCCAGGGCGAAAACCCGCACACCGCGGGTTATTTTGATGTGTCCGCAAGGCGAGACTTTTACGCAGAAGAAGGCTGAGGAGCTTGCCGCCGAGGAACATTTGATCTTTATTTGCGGCCACTACGAAGGGTATGATGAACGGATTCGTGAGCATCTCATAACCGATGAAATATCCATCGGCGATTATGTCCTGACCGGCGGCGAGCTGCCGGCGATGGTCGTGATCGACAGCGTGACCCGGCTTCTGCCAGGCGTGCTTGGGAATGAGTTGAGTGCGGTCACCGACTCCTTCAGCACCGGAATGCTGGAGTACCCCCATTACACGAGACCTGCGGAGTTTCGCGGCTGGAAGGTGCCCGATATTCTGCTGAGCGGACATCATGCCAATGTGGAGGAATGGCGGCGAAAAGAAGCGCTTCGTCGCACCCTTTTGCGCCGCCCGGATCTGCTTAAGAAGCTGGAATTATCGCCTCAGGATTTGAAGTGGCTGGAGCAAATGAAAGCTCATCTTCCGGAAATTAAGGATTGAGCAATTTATCTATGTCTGTGTCCGATGTGACCGTCAATCTCTTCAAGGTCATTAGCCGATCCCCGGGTTTTATGAAGCCCTGGTGGACGGTGAAGGCCATTCGGTAACCGTTTTCCTGAAGATAATAAATCATCTGCCGGGTCTTCTCTCCAAATGGGTAGGCGAAGTAAGGAGAATCGACCACTTTTTCTTTCATCATCGCAATATCCTTTTCCACTAACGAGGGGTCTTGTCCCGCGGCTTTATTTACTCCGCATTTCTCAAAGCCTTTGCGATGCAGATCGTAAGTATGGCTGTGAAACTCGAACACATCGCCCGCAGACTTCATTTCTTCCTTCGATAAATACGTTTTTTTGGCGGGATCAAAGGCTTGAGTCTGTTCTTTCAATTTACTGCCGATGACAAAAATGGCTGCCTTATATCCGTATTTTTTGAGGATCGGGTAGGCGTATATATAGTTGTTTTGATATCCATCATCAAACGTAATGACAACGGTTTTGGCCGGGAGGGAGATCTGCCCCCTGACGTATTGTTCCAGTTCGCTTAGCGAAGCCGTATAGTACCCATGGTCATGGAGATAATCGATATCTTGTTCGAAGGCCTCCAAATTGATGACGGATTCGTTGCCCGGATACTTATTGTATTTCTTCGGCGTGATGTAATGATACATAAGTACGGGAACTTGCTCGGCAGTGCCGGGTGCGACGGTAAAACCTTCGGGCAGCTTAGGGTACACTTCATGCTTTTTATGGGTCAAGGTAAACATTGTATTTTTGACCATGCCCCATGAGGTGCAAGCCTTGCGTGATAATACGTTGCTCGGGTGGGTCACCGCCACCGCATAGATCAGCACCAGAATGGCCAGCGAGAGTAATGCATACTGCGAGATTCTTTTTCTCATTCCTTGATAAAACTCCTATCCTATCTAATTGTCTAACATATCTATTTTATATGGTCTTAAAAAAAATGGGTTACGATTTGTTTGCAATTTGGATTGAAATGGGGCTGGTCGGTGATCAACGCACGTTTTCGTTATTTTATTGGGAAAATTTTGTGCTGCTATGCTCGTCAAAGTCTTGCAAGGATGCGCGTCTATAGCGTATAATAACATATGTCGCTATTCATGAGCGTTGGGCCAACGGTACTGAAACGTTGATACAATGCTTTAGACAGCATCGGGGTATGGCGCAGTCAGGTAGCGCGCACCCTTGGGGTGGGTGAGGCCGTGGGTTCGAATCCCGCTACTCCGATTTAAACTGATAATATCAGGGGTTTTCATTGCTTTCTGATGAACAAAAAAGAATGCGGTCGATAGCAGAAACGGTTTTGCAAGAAAAGACCACACCTTATACCAGATTAACATCTGTTATAAGGTGTGGTCTTTTTTGCCGCTTAAATTTTCCATTACCAGAACTCTTAATGAGTTTCACCACGATGAAGAGGATGAGTTGGATATATCAACTTCATGATGATTTGATTCAACATTTTGATACTTTTATGCTATAATGAGTTCAAAAGAGGATTTAAATGCTGAATGGAGCCGTGCGGCTAACACGACTCCATAGCAATAGCCGCTTTTAAGGGCGATGGCAGCAACGGAGCAGTGATACAAATAGACCGTTTACCTTTGGCGAGGGCGGTCTATTTGCGTTTATGGAAAGATAGTATCAGGACAATTAGAGTCGCAAATGAGATCATTAGCGTCAATGCTTGATAAACTTCCATAGCGGCACCTCCCTTCCGGGAGATTAGCCGACCGCCCTTAAGCCTATTCTATTGCTTGTACAATTATACCATATATTGTAGTTAAGTGGCGTTTTTTGCCGCTCTTTTTTGCTCTCATATTTACGAAAGGAAAATGTAAATGGTTCTGACCAAAAAGCAAAAATATTCAAGATAGTAGTTATAAGAATGCTATAAATATTTACAATAAGGAAATCAAAGGAAATACAAAAAGGGAAACTGAGGTAGAAAAATATCTTGAATCAGATCTTATTAAAATCCAGCAAGATTTTGAAGAAGAGAAAATTGATTTTGATAAAGCGATAAGCAAACTAGATACTATAAAGAAAACAGAATTACTTACTTCTAAAGTTTCCGAAGTTCAAGAAAAAATAAACTCTTTAAATAATTCCAGGATAGCATTTAAAACAGGTAATGAACTAATAAAAAATAATAATATTAAAGACGCTCTTGTTGAATTAAAAAAAGTTACTGAAGATGATTCTAAGAATTATGCAAATGCGAAAGAATTAATTGAAAAGTCTTCAAGTGACTATAAAATTATAATTCTTAATAATGCTGAAAAAGCAGTAGCTAATAAAAAATTTGAAGAAGATACTTAGCGAAATAAATCAACGATTAAGTGTAATTCCCAATGATGCTGATTTAATCGCAAAAAAATCTATATATGAAAAGAAAAAAGAGGAACAAATTGAAAATGAAAGAAAAATGAAGATGCAAGAAACAAAAGATAAACAAGAGATTATTTTGAGAAAGCAAGTATAGTAATTCAAAGTACTAAATATAAAGCATTGTATCCTGATATGATTCAAGTAATAGCAAAAAATAAATCAAAAAAAGAAGACAAAGGGTGGTCTATTGATGAGAACCAAGGTATAAAATCTGTTCTTTCTTGTGTAAAAGAGGTTGAATATTACGATGGGACAACTTGGGAGAATGAATATTATAATTATTGGCTTGACGAATATAAAGAAAAGCCATTGCATTAAATTAATTAACCGCCAATTTAGGCGGTTTTTTCTTTCCTGACAAATATCGCACGCCTTAAATTGAAAAACGTCTGCAAACCCTTGATACATATGGAGTTCAAAACTCGGGGTATGGCGTTTCAACTGATAGTTCCCCATGATCACTAACTACATTTTTTATTAATTCTGTAGACCTATTTTGCCGATAATGATAATGTGGTGGAAAAATATAGGTTTGGGGGAATGTTTAAGTGAAATTGAATACTGCAACAAAAACTCTGATCGTTGGATCTCTCATTTTTTTATTTGGCATCTTGTATAATTCCTTTTTTTAGCTTAGGAATCATTGAAGTTAATATTGACAATTATCGAGTACATAATTTTGTGCTGAGTCTGTCCAATTTTATTTTTGCTATCACAGTTCTTATTTTCTCAGTTTCTTTCTTAAAAGCCCAAAATAAGAGAGGAAAATAATCATGAACTCATTGCTTGATGAAATCATTGAAGAACAAGAAGAAAAGAATAAATCTGATGATAGCTCAACTTCCAGTTCAATAGGTTCAGCATTACATTATGTTGGAATTGCTTTTATAGGATTAGGTTTACTAGTGGGAGTATTTGTAATCACCTTATTGAAAGACGCGGATTCAGGTTCTTATTTTCCTGATCCTCATCCATTAAGATGGTTATATGGCATTGGAATAATAATTTCCACATCGATAAGTGGGCTTTTATTTATGGGGTTTTCTGAAGTGATCAAATTATTAATCAGTATTAGGGACAATACAAAAAGTACATAATTTTTTAACCGCCATGTAGAACCGAGGGAAAGTTGTTAATAGTAATGGGGTATTTTCTGTAATGGTATTAACGGGGGGCTAAAATGATTGTATCTCATAATATTGTTGCGCTTACCACAGCAAATAACTTAAAGCAGAAAAATGCGGCAGTATCCAAAAATTCAGAAAAATTGTCATCAGGTCTAAGGATAAATAGGGCTGCAAATGATGCAGCAGGATTAAAAGCCGGTCCATCCGGTAAAGGCGGGCATTTTTTTATGAAAAAGGGATATGATTAGAATGACTAGGTATAAGTTAACCCCTTTAATAAATTAGATTTTCCTTGCTATGCCTATGGAATTATGATAAAATTCTCCTTGTTGTGAATTCGGTGGTCCGCTGCGGATGATGAAGGAGAACATGGGGTTCTCCGGAAGAGGCATGAACACCTGAGTGGAAGGAGGGAGTCATAGATGAATATCGTACAAGCGATTACGCAAGAACAACTTCGCAAAGATATTCCGAGCTTTCGTCCTGGTGACACTTTGAAAGTGTTCGTTAAGGTTATCGAGGGATCTCGTGAACGTGTCCAATTGTTCGAAGGTGTTGTTATCAAGCGTCGCGGCGGCGGAATCAGCGAAACTTTTACGGTTCGTAAAATTTCCAACGGTGTAGGCGTGGAAAGAACTTTCCCGCTTCATTCCCCGAAAATCGATAAAATCGAAGTGGCTCGCCGTGGTAAAGTGCGTCGTGCGAAGTTGTACTATCTTCGTGCATTGCGCGGTAAAGCAGCGAGAATTAAAGAAGTGCGTCGTTAATTTTTTAACGAACAGGGGGCTTGTATCCATTCAAGCCCTTTTGCTGTTTTTAACGGAGGAATTTCCGTTTACATATTCCAAAACAAAGTGAGGTCGCGGTCCATGGAGAAGCATGAGCAACCAAACCATCCGGACGATCGGGAAGTGCCAGGGCAACTGAATGATCATGAATCAAGCCCAGTGGAAACGGCACCCGCCCCTGCTTCGGGCAAAAAACAATCGAGTGAGGCCATGGAATGGCTTAAGGCGATCGTGATCGCCGTCGTGCTCGTTCTTGTGATACGTTGGCTTTTCTTTGCGCCGTTTATTGTGGATGGCCCATCGATGCAGCCGAATTTTCATACGGGCGAAAGAATTATCGTAAACAAAATCATTTACGATATCCGTCAGCCGAAGCACGGGGAAGTCATCGTGTTTCACGTCCCGTCCGAAGGTCGCGACTTCATCAAACGGGTGATCGGCGTTCCCGGGGATACCGTAAAGGTCGAAGGAGATACCGTCACGGTTAATGGGCAGGTTGTGGATGAGACTTACATCAAAGCAGCCGTGAATGCAAAGCATAACAACAATGAGCTTTATAATACGGAAGCGGATTTCCCAAATGAGCGGGTTTCCGATGGAGCCGTGCCTGAAGGATATGTTTTCGTGCTTGGGGATAACCGTTCCAACAGCACGGACAGCCGGAGCATCGGGTATGTGCCGTTTGGCGACATCGTAGGAAGGGCCGACCTGGTGTTCTGGCCGCTACAGGAGCTCCATTTCATTAAGCATTAAAATCTGCGGCTAGAGGGCCATACTCGGAAGCTAGAGGTGAAGAAACATGACAATACAATGGTTTCCCGGGCATATGACCAGGGCCCGCCGGCAAATCCAGGAGAAGCTGAAGCTGATCGACGTGGTGATCGAACTGCTTGACGCCCGTCTCCCTTTATCGAGCCGGAACCCGATGATCGACGAGATCCTGCAGGGAAAGCCGCGGCTGATCGTTTTAAATAAAGCGGATTTGGCCGATCCTGCGGTTACCAGGCAGTGGATTGCGTTTTTTAAGCAGGAGGGGCACACCGCCGTTGAGGCGGACGCTTCCAGCGGTCGAGGGATCAAGGAGATCCCGCAGCTGGCCAAAGAGCTGCTCAAGGATAAAATCGAAAAACAGCTGGCCAAAGGCATTAATCCGCGCGCGGTGCGGGCTCTGATCGTCGGCATTCCCAATGTCGGCAAGTCGACGCTCATTAACCGGCTGGCCGGGAAAAGCATCGCGGCGACCGGAGATCGTCCGGGCGTCACCAAAGGGCAGCAGTGGATCAAAGTCGGCACCGAAATGGAGCTGCTGGATACGCCGGGGATTTTATGGCCCAAATTCGAGGATCAGAACGTCGGTTACCGCCTTGCCGTAACGGGGGCGATCCGGGAAGAGATTTTGAATGCCGAGGATATCGCTTTTTTTGCGGTAAAATATTTGGCCAGATATTACTGGGAGCCGTTCAAAGACAGATTCGAGCTTGAGCAGCCTCCCGGCGATTTTGAAGACCCGGATGAAATCGTCGCCATTATGGAAGCGGTTGGCCGGAAACGGGGCTGTTTGCAAAGCGGCGGCAGGGTTGACCTTGAAAAAGCTTCAAAAATCCTGCTTCGCGAGCTGCGGGCCGGAAAAATGGGCCGATATTCGCTGGAGGATCCGAGCGTATAGGCCGAAATATAGAGAGCCACGCTCCATAGAGCCGGAGGAGAATGCGTCATACCTGGTCGGCAGAGGAGCAATGAGGCGAAAGAACCGTAATAAGCGCAAGTCCCGGACATTTGGTTCGGGGCTTGTGCTATTTTAGTTTACTTATTATTCCAAATGACCTATAATTAATATAGACTATGTAATATTTTTCCAAGAGGGGATTTCATCAGCTTTTCTTGTACATCCAATCAAAGCTAAAGGGGATGGAAAGTTTGAGTACACGTCGCTTAATCAAGAACGGTTGCGTGTTGACGATGGACAGCTCTTTAGGAACCCTTCGGAAAGCCGACATCCTGGTCGAGGACTCTCTGATCGTAACGATTCAAGCCAACCTTGACGTACCGGATTGTGAGGTCATTGATGCCACGGACATGATTGTTATGCCTGGATTCGTAGATACCCATCGTCATGTCTGGGAGTCTTTATTGCGGACTGTCGGCGCGGATTGGTCGCTGCCGGTTTATCTGCAAAACATTTATTATGGCGGACTCGGCAGCAGATTGCGGCCCGCGGACAGTTATGCCGGCAATCTGCTGGGAGCAATGGAAGCGCTTAACGCCGGGGTGACGACCGTTTTAGACTGGACGATGATTTATTCGCCCGATCATGCTGATGAACTGATACGCGGCTTACGGGATTCCGGTATTCGCGCCGTATTCGCCTACGGTGTCTCCGGTGAAACCGAATATTGGAGCCGTGACAGCCAAAAGATCTTCCCGGACGATGTGTACCGCGTCAAAAGGGATTATTTTGCTTCCGATGATCAATTATTGACGATGGGGCTGGCGATTAGAGGACCTGAGTTCAGCAGTTGGGAGGCGACGGTCCGAGAAATCGCGCTTGCCCGGGAACTGAATACGCTATGCTCCATGCATATTGGGTTCGGCAGTTGGGGAGCGGACGACCGCTCTGTTGAGAAGCTTTATAAAGCCGGCTTGCTTGGTCCGGATTTGAATATGGTGCACGCCAACACGATGGGCTTCGACGATTACAAGCTGCTGGCGGATGCGGGGGCGTCGCTATCCGTTACGCCGGAAGTGGAAATGATGATGGGGCATGGCTATCCCGCCACCGGGTACTTCCTTGAGAATGGCGGCACTCCCGCGCTTGGCGTGGATGTCGTGACCTCAACCGGAGGGGACATGTTCACGCAAATGAAATTCGCGCTGCAGGCGGAGCGGGCAAGAGCAAACCAGGATATTTTGGCCTCGAAAAACATGCCCGGCGAATTGAATTTGCAGGCCGGGCGAGTGTTGCATTTTGCTACCTCGGCAGGAGCCAGAGCTTTGCGATTGGACCATAAAATCGGTACCTTGACTCCGGGGAAAGAAGCCGACCTTATTTTGATTCGGACGACAGATTTGAACATGTTTCCTGTATCCGATCCGGTAGGCGCTGTCGTACAATTTGCCAACCCGGGCAACGTGGACTCCGTTTTTGTGGCCGGTCGTCCGGTGAAACGGCACGGGAAGCTTCTCAATGTCGACTTGAACCACGTTCGCAAACTTGCCAATGAAAGCAGAGAACATCTCTTGGCCTCATCTGCCGGTACAAAGGATGAATCCTAAAAGCGATTGAACAAGCTCTAAAAAATTTAAAGAACTCTATATTTTTTAACCGTTTTAACCGATAAAAGATTTATCATCCGTAGGGCGAGGATCAAACGCTTGATAAAACGTCCGTGACCCCTTAAGCTATAGAACAGGGTTTAATCGTGAAGGAGGCGCTATGGACGATCTGCTATCCTATGAAAGAGAGTATTGGTCCTCGTACCGTTACATAGCGGGAGTCGACGAGGTAGGCCGAGGTTGCCTGTTCGGCGACGTGGTTACTGCGGCGGTGATTTTGCCGCAGGGTTTGCTGCTTGAGGACGTGGATGATTCGAAAAAGTTAAGTCCGAAAAAGCGGGAAAAGTTGTACGACCTTATTATGGAAAAGGCGGTTGCGGTCGGGATCGGATATGCCGATGTGGCGACGATTGACCGGATCAATATCAAGCAGGCCAGCCGGCTGGCGATGAAGCGTGCGGTGGAGCAACTTTCCGTAGCTCCGGAATTTTTACTGGTGGATGCCGAAAAGGTCGATGTCGACATTCCACAGCTGGCGGTCATTAAAGGGGATGCGACAAGCCAGTCGATCGCGGCGGCCTCGATTATCGCTAAAGTGACGCGGGACCGGCTGTGCCAGGGTGAGTGGGATGCGCGTTATCCCGAATACGGCATCGCGGTACATAAAGGTTATGCAACCAAGCTGCATCGAGAGCAACTCCTGGCCCTTGGGCCGACGCCGATGCATCGGAAAAGCTTTTTGGGCAATTTGTTTACCGAGGAGCAAACGTTGTTTTAAGAGGTAGTTCAAAAAGCTGGAAACCTGACTTTTTGTACTTGCACTTTAACCAACCCGCCGAAGCGATGGCGGGTTTTCCAATATGTTTTTGAAGTGAGGGGGGAGTTTCATGAATATCGGGCCGCTGCTGCGCGGAATGTTGGGAAATGCCCAGGCGGGGGAACCCAAAACTCTGGAATTGAAAACAGGGCAGGTGGTCCGCGGAACGGTGTTGTCCGTATCCGAAAACGGTCAGGAAGCCGTCATTCAGGTTCAGGGCGTTAAACTGCACGCCGCTCTGGAAACACCAATGCGCCCAGGGGAAACGACTTTGCTGCAGGTTCAGCCGGAATCCCAAAACGGGCTGGCGGTGCTGAGGCCGATGAGTTCCCTCCCGGGCGCCGAGCTGTCCGCGGCTTCCTTGGCCAAAGCGCTGCAATCTTTGGGATTGGAAGATACGGCGACGAACCGAGAGCTGCTGCAGTTGATGCAGAAAAGCGGTGTGCCGCTGACGAAGGAGAACGTATCGCAGATTTTGCAGGTGTCTGGGCAAAAGCCGGGTGGTGTGCCGCTGTCGGAGTGGATTCAGGCGGCCAGCATCGCTTTTAGCCGGGGGCTGCCGCTGACCGGGGAAACGGTGGCGGGATTGCATCAGGCGGTGTTTGGGCCGCCGCTGCACACATTATTGTCTGCGCTGGACGAGCAGATTGCTAACTTTCTTGGTCAATCGGCTGGGAACTCCGACGGGACGGCCACGCCCGGATCAGGGACGAGCGGCAGCAGCGCCGGAGGCGCTGCTGTGCAGGGGCAGCAGGCTCAAGCCGGGCCAAGCGCTGCCGCATTGACGAATACGGCATCCTCCGGCTCGGAAGTGGCCGCTGCGGGCACTACGGCAGGTGGTGCCGGGGCGGCGGGAGCTTCCGCCCAGCCGAATCAAGCAGCCGGACTGGTGCAGTTGGCGCTGCGCGAAGCGTCTGCCGGAGCGCTTGAGGGGCAAACGCCGCAGCCGGGCAATCCGGGCGGCAGCGGTTCGGCCATCCTGTCCGGCGGCGCTTTGGTGGCGAAGCTGCAGGCGGTGCTGGCGGAGCTGGATGGGGCCATGCTGCAGGAGGGCATGGCCGAAGCGGCGCCCGGACGAGGGACGGGCGCCGGTGGGGCTGCTCCCAGCGCGGGAACGCTGGGAGGGAGCGCTGCCGCCGCCGGAGGCGCGGCGGCAGCGCCGCAGGCGCAGGGCGAAGGGGCCGCTGGCCCTTCGCCGGCAGGCACGCGTCCCACCCTCGCGGCGGAGCCGTGGGTGGGGCGCGTGCTGAAGCTGCTCGGTGCGGAGCACGAGCAGCAGGTGCGCGCGGCCGCGCCTAGCGCAGCGGCGGCGCAAGCGCAAGAAGCGCCGCCTGCGGCGGGCGCTTCGGCTAAGCCCGCCGGGGGCGCGGAGCTCCCCGGCGGCCAGGCGCCCGGCAACGGGCCTGCGGCCGCGCCGGGTGGAGCCACAGGCAGCACGGCGCCGCCTGTGGAAAGCCGCGCCGCGCAGGCGGACGCCCGCGCGGCAGGCGGAACGGCGCCGGCCCCGGCGAACGCCGAGGAGGCGGCTGCAACGCGCAGCTCCGCCTTGGCCGGCGGCTCCACAGTAGGCGCCACCGCAGCAGGTGCCGCCGCAAGCGGCGGGGCCGTGCAAGACACGCTCAAAGGCTTGCTGCTGCAGATGGCGGCCGCCGATGATTTGCCCGCGCCGCTCCAGGAAGCGGCCCGGCAGCTGGTGCAGCAACTGACCGGCCAGCAGCTGCTGCTCAATACCGACCGCACGGCGCCGTTTGCGCAGGTGACCATGTTCCTGCCCTTTTTCGGACCGGACGGCAAGCAAACCGCCTCCGTGCATATCGAATCGCGCCGCGGGCGCAAAGGCGAACTGGACCCGGCCAACTGCCGGCTGTGGTTCGACCTGCAGATGAAGACGCTGGGTCAAATTATGGTCGACGTGCAGGTTGCCGACAAAAAGGTGCTGCTAAAATTATTCAGCGAGCAGGAAGCGACCGGCGCGTTCCTGGAATCCCGGCAGGAGGAAATCAGCGAAGCGTTGTTAAGTGTCGGTTACCGGCTGCTGTCCATGAAGTCGGAGCCGCTGATTCCGGCGGAGAGCAAAGAAGGCGGCGCAACCGACTTTAGCCTGCCGCTGACTTACGCCCCAAGCCCATATAAAGGGGTGGATTACCGCGTATGAACGAACAGCCGAAGAGACCCAACCTTGCGTTTAAAAAAGCGGTAGCCCTAAAGTACGATCCCGGGCAGGGCGAGGCTCCGGTCGTCGCCGCCAAAGGAAGCGGACTGCTGGCGGAGCGCATTTTGGAGACGGCGAAGGAGCACGGCATTCCCGTGCAGGAAGATGCGGCGCTTGTCGAGGTGCTTTCCAAACTCGATTTGGACCAGCAGATCCCTGCGGAATTATACGACCTGGTGGCGGAAATTCTTACCTTTATATACCGGTCCGACAAAATGGCGGAAAGAAGGATGCTCTTTGAATAACCGGGAGTTGAAGCCCATGGGCGGGGATGATCGAAAAGCGCGGGGCCGCGAGGCGGAACAAGCCGCAAACGATTATTTGACCGCTCTTGGCTATACCATCCTGAAACGAAACTGGCGCTGCCGTTCCGGCGAGCTGGATCTGATCGCCAAAGACGGGGACACGATCGTGATTGTGGAGGTGCGCAGCCGCAGCCATCGGGCTGCGGCTTTCGGCACGCCGGCCGAGTCGATCACGCCCCGCAAAATCAAGCAGGTCCGCGACACGGCCGCCGTATACTTCCACCAAACCGGCCAAACCCTGGCCAACGTCCGCTTCGACGTCATCGCCGTCACGTATAGCCCTGGTGAACAGCCGAAAGTGGAACATATCAAGAACGCTTTTTAAGAGGCAGCTCGAAAAGTTCATCTTTTAAAGATGTAAGAATGCTGGTAGCACGGAGTTCCCATATTTCCAATAGATTTGGACCAGCAGGGCTGAACGGGCAACTTGAGCACTAGCGTTATTAACTTTTGAACAAGACAACTTGTAGCCCTGATACCTTCCAAATTTCCCGCAAAAGCTCAGGCGATCTAATCGGATTTTGGTCCTGCCGGAAATCTAACGGTCCATGGCAACCGTTATAAATTGAAATCACCGTTTTTGGAACGAATAGCGCTTGTGACAACCGTTAGATTATTTGTGTGGCTAGAAAATGTACCTTGGTCAGATTTAATACAACACCAGTACGATGTGATACCTATTGGATACTTCTAATCAGTGTTCAAACTGTGGGCGATTTCCGCCAATCTAGTGGATTTTTTCGCTGAGAGGTGGGGGATGGGAGGTGGGGGCAACCAAACGTCACCCTCTCACTTCCAACAGCCTCCGATCCAACTGGCGGTATTGAATCGCTTCCGC
Source organism: Paenibacillus lacisediminis (assembly GCF_046567315.2). Taxonomy (NCBI): domain Bacteria; kingdom Bacillati; phylum Bacillota; class Bacilli; order Caryophanales; family Paenibacillaceae; genus Paenibacillus; species Paenibacillus lacisediminis. The sequence goes on from NZ_JBKIAX020000001.1 coordinate 756,950, forward strand.
GATTTGCTCCGTCTGAATGGCTTGCTGCCCCTCAAGGTCGGCAATCGTGCGCGCCAGCTTAAGTGTGCGGTCGTAGGCCCGCATACTTAAGCCCAGGGTCTCGAAGGAAGACTGCAGCAGCTTTTCAGCTTCGGGGGCCAGCGGGGCAAACCGCCGCAGCAGGCTGCCGGACAATTCGCTATTGCGGGAAATTTTGTAATTTTTATAACGTTTCGTTTGAATCTGCATCGCCTTGAGCACCTGCCCGCGCATTTCCTCTGAACTGAGCGGCCGCTTGTCTTCCTGCCAGCCGCTAGGCCGCGGTACTTCGATATGCATGTCGATCCGGTCCAGCAGCGGGCCGGAGATTCGCTCGCGGTATTGGGCGACGCGCCATGGACTGCACGTGCAGCGGGGCAAAGGCGGTTCGGCCCCCAAAAAACCGCACGGACACGGGTTTAACGAACCTGCCAGCAAAAAATGGGCGGGAAACGTAAACGACGCGCGGGAGCGGCTAATGGTCACCTGGCGTTCCTCCAGCGGTTGGCGCAGCACCTCCAGCACGTTGCGGGAGAACTCCGGCAATTCGTCGAGAAATAAAACCCCGTGGTGAGCCAGGCTCACTTCACCCGGTTTTGGGATGGCGCCGCCACCGATGAGGCCCCTCGCCGAGATCGTATGATGCGGAGAGCGAAACGGACGCTGGGTGATCAAGCCCTGCTCCGTATCGCTTAATTTGCCAGCGGCGCTGTAGATTTTGGTGACTTCGAGTGCTTCCTCCGGGGAAAGCGGCGGCAAAATGGAAGGCAGTCTGCGGATGAGCATCGTTTTGCCGATTCCGGGCGGGCCGATCAGGACGATGTTGTGAAAGCCGGCGGCGGCGATCGTAAGCGCCCGTTTGATGTGGAGTTGGCCGAAGACATCGCTGTAGTTTTCCGGCGCTTCATACGGTGCGTGGGCGGTTGACGGCTGCGCTCCTATTTCCAGGTGACTCAGCGACGTCAATCGCAGCGGTGCCCCTTTAGCGTCCTTGGCTCCTGCTTCTCCTGCTCTCTCTTCGGGAAAAAGTTCGTTTAAATGGCGGAGCCCATATACCCGGATTCCCTCAAGCAAAAGCGCCTCGGCGGCATTTTCCCGAGGCAGCAGCACGGAGTTGAATCCTTCCCGGCGCGCGCGGTCGACCATCGACAACACGCCGGGAACGGGGCGCAGCGTGCCGTCGAGCGAAAGCTCGCCGATAATCAGCAGCTTTTCCTCCGGCGGCAGGGCGATCTGCCCGCTGGCCGTAAGTAAAGCGAGCGCGATCGCCAGATCGAAGGCGGCCCCCTCCTTGCGCAGGTCGGCAGGCGCCAAATTGATCGTCACCCGCTGCAGCGGAAAATTATAGCCGCAATTTTTGATCGCCGCCCGAACCCGTTCCACCGCCTCGCGGACCGCAGAATCCGGCAGACCAACAATGTTGGTTTGGGGGATGCCGCTGGACAAATCCACCTCCACTTCGATCATCATACCGTCGATCCCGTATAAACAAGCACTGTACAATTTTCCGTACATAACAAAAAACACCCCTGACCCTGTATTTTCCGGCTCTAATAAAACCGTCTTCAGGATAAAAGGTGCTTCCTTATTATCGCATCATACTATTCATTTAGCCATTGCCAAACTCATCTTAACAAATTATACCATACAATATTCATCCAAGGAAAGCTCCGCTTGACATCCCAAATAATTTGGTATAGTTTTGGAACAAATTCATGTGATCATTTCGGTAAATATCGTAAAGTAAGCTTTTCTAACATAACAGGCAAGAAAACGCCTGATTTTGCCCGTTTTTATTCTCCCGGGACAATAAACCGTCGGGCCTTTTGGTAGAGGAGAACATTGTGGCCGTTCTTTTGCCTGGGTTACCATTAATGAAACTGATCGACATCAGGAGCATTGGGAGGTAACGAATTATGGCATTGAAACAGACACTGACGGTCATCGACGCGCTGGACAGCGCTCATGTAAACGGTGAAGCGGTAAAACGGTTGTTCTCTTCATTTCCCGGCGTTTCCGTAACGGTTCAAACCGTAACAGGGGAAAAAGGGAGCACGGATTTCATTAAAGTTGTGATCCCGGGCGCAAACGGCAAAAACAGCGGCGGCAGCACGCCGACGTTGGGGATTGTCGGGCGGCTTGGGGGAATTGGCGCAAGACCGAGCCGGATCGGGATTGTTTCCGACGCGGATGGCGCGGTGGCGGCGATCGCCTCGGCTTTGAAACTGGCCGACATGCAATTGAAGGGCGATACCCTGCCCGGGGATGTGATCGTAACGACGCACATTTGCCCCGATGCGCCAACCTTGCCGCATGAACCGGTTGATTTCATGGATTCGCCGATCGACATTCTCACCATGAACCGCCATGAAATCGTGCCGGAGATGGATGCGATTTTATCAATCGACACCACGAAAGGCAACCGCGTGATCAATCACAAAGGGATAGCCATCTCCCCGACGGTGAAGGAAGGGTATATTCTCCGCATCAGCGAGGACCTGCTGCGCATCATGGAAATGACGACAGGGCAGTTGCCGGTCACTTTTCCGGTGACGATGCAGGACATTACGCCTTACGGGAACGATCTGTATCATATTAACTCGATTTTGCAGCCTGCCGTGGCCACGGACGCCCCGGTGGTCGGGGTCGCGATTACGGCACAGTCGGCTGTACCCGGTTGCGGGACGGGAGCCAGCCATGAAGTGGATATCGCTCAAGCGGTGCGTTTTGCGGTGGAAACGGCCAAGGAAGTGGGGAGCGGGACTTGCCGTTTCTTTAATGCCGAAGAGTTTGCCCACATCACCAAACTTTACGGTTCGATGAAAGTGCTGCAAACGATGGGGAAAGAGACGGCTGTCCAGAAATGATCCGGACGGGCCTGGAACTCGTTCCTAAGTTAGGCATGATCACGATCGGCCAGGCCCCGCGCACCGATGTGGCCCCGTTTTTACTGAGGCAGCTCGATGGACGGGCTGAACTAGTGCAGGCTGGGTTGCTTGATGGCTGGAGCCTTGAGGCGATCGAAGCTGAGTTATCTCCGGCTGACAGCAGTTACATGCTGACCTCGCGGCTGGCCGACGGCCAGGCGGTGGTCGTGGCCCGCGACAAAATCATGCCCCTGCTGCATCGCAAAATCGCCGATTTGGAAGCCCAGGGTATCCGCCATATCCTGCTTTTGTGTACGGGCGTTTTTCCGGATCTGCAGGCGGCATCGGCCCATTTGATCGAGCCGGACCGCATTCTGACTCCTGCCGTAGCGGCGTTGGCGGGGAATCGCCGGCTTGGCGTGATCTGTCCGCTTCCCGGGCAAGCCGATGCGCTTCAAGCGAAATTCGCGGAGTACGGCATCGAACCCGTTTTCGCTGCGGCATCGCCTTATACCGGAAACTGGCAGGATTTTGCCGCCGCGGCCAAAGAGCTGAGAGGGCGGGCGGATGTCTTATTGCTGGATTGCATGGGTTATACCGAAGGGCACCGGAACTGGGTAACCTCTTTGTCCGGGCTGCCGACGATTCTGTCCAGCTCGCTGATGAGCAAACTGGTAGCCGAAGTGATCGCCTGAACGAAGAACAGCGGCTTTGCCCGGCAAAGCGCGCCGATGAAAGGTGACGACCATGAACGAGAGTATTGTGATGTCCAGCAAGAAACTGCTGGCTGAATGCCTGGCGCTTAAGGCCGGGGAAAACTTTTTGGTGGTGGCGGACGGCCCCAAACAAACGTTGGGCGAACTGCTGCAAAAAGCCGGCCATGAACTCGGCGCGGAATCCGTGCTGATGGTGATGGAAGAGCGCTCCCGGTCGGGGGAGGAGCCTCCGGCGCCGGTGGCCGCGGCTATGGAGGCCGCCCAGGCCGTCGTATGCGTCACGGAGCACTCGCTGACGCATACGAACGCGCGGAAGCGAGCGGCGGCCGCGGGGGCAAGGGTAGCCACGATGCCGGGGATTACGGAAGATATGTTTTTGAACGGGGCGGTGACGGCTGATTATTTGCAGGTCAAGGAATTGACCGAGCAATTAACTGTCAGACTGACCCAGGCCCGTCATGTGCGGATTGAGAAAGCGGGCCGCGCATTGGAATTTTCCATTGAGAACCGGGACGGCGTTCCGAGCACGGGCATGTTTGTGGAACCGGGGCAGTCGGGCAATCTCCCTTCCGGCGAGGCCTATATCGCTCCGGTAGAGGGGAGCGCATCGGGGCAACTGCTGGCGGACGGTTCCGTGGCCGGTTACGGCGTGCTTGCCGCCCCGCTTTTGTTAACGGTGGAGCAAGGGAGGCTTGTGGCGGCCGAAGGAGACGGAGCGAGCGAACTGCTTAACATGTTGGGCGATGGCGACGGACGATGGCTCGGCGAATTTGGCATTGGCACCAACGACAAAGCGCGTATTACCGGCGTTGTGCTGGAGGACGAAAAAGTATTCGGTACGATCCATGTCGCTTTCGGCAGCAACAACACGTTTGGCGGCCAAATCGCGGCCGGGGTGCATATCGATATCGTTGTAAAGGAGCCGGACGTTTATTTGGACAATCGGTTGATCATGTCGCAAGGAAAACTTGTTTAGTTAGGTTGAACTAAAGAAATACGGGGGTTAGGACTTTCTACATTTCACACGGCTGCCCTAACACGTACAGTCAATAGTTCATCTTATATAGCTAAGTCAAGCGGTGCGAAGGGAGGCAGGTTCATATGCTGGGAATCATACGAGTCATTACTTTGCAGGACCGCAGGGATGCGGAATTGCATGGGGATCTGATCCGTCAAAAATACGGACTTGACGTTAGGAGCGCCTGCATCCCGGACCAGCCAAGCGGGGTATATGACGAGCAGACCGAGCGGCTGGCCGTGCCTAAAATCATCACTTTGGCCAAGCGGCTGGCGGACGAAGGATGCACGGTCATCGGCATCAGCTGCGCGGCCGATCCGGCGCTGGAAGAATGCCGGCAAGCGCTCCCGGTTCCGGTGCTGGGGGCGGGCTCCTGTGCGGCCCATCTTAGCCTTACCCAAAGCACCCGCGTCGGCGTATTGACCATTTTGCAGGAGACCCCGCCGTTAATCCGTTCCATTCTCGGGGAGGCTTACGTAGGTATGGACCGCCCCGAGGGAGTCACGACCACCCTGGATTTGCGGACAAACCAGGGGCGGGAAGCGGCTTTCGAAGCGGCGCAAAGACTGGCGCGGCGGGGAGCGACAAGCATTGTGCTGGCTTGCACCGGATTTGCGACGATTGGCTTTGCCGCGGAACTGAAGCAGCGGCTTGGGCTGACTGCGTTTGATCCGATTGATTCGCTGGGAGCCGCGGCCGTTATGGGCTAGCGGCTTAACAACGGTTTTAGTAGTTTTCAACACTAGTCAAGCCGGTAATCGATTGTGGCAAGAAATGCGGAAGGGCGTTGAAAGCTTGAGAACAGGGAAGGCTGGTGCTGGTGGGTTGGCCGGAAGATCAACATCCCCTATCCGGGCGCTTTTGCGCGATTATCCCATTTGATCAGGAAGCAGAGAAGAAGATCAATTCAGGAGAAGAAAATACGTTTGGGAGAAGCAGACAGGTTCGAGATCATTAGCGGATTTATGAAAAAACACCTCTAACCCTTTTCCCTGAACGAAAGGTATAATCGTGCAAAGCAGCATGCAGGGGACACCAAGACATGAATGCTATAGAGCCGCTTTAGCCACTTACCTCAACCACCTCAGTCTGGCATCCTCCATATTATGGATCCTATAACCCTTCGGACCTTCTGAAAGTAAATAACGCGTCTTATAATTCATAACAAGCGTTCGATTGTGCTGGTGGTACAAGTTGGACGTTTGTTTTTTTGACAATTCTTTGCCATTTTCGTGTTTTTTAAAGCTTTCTTCTGGTACACTAGCATGAAATATTATTTTCTGCGACGTTATCACATGAAGGGGGCGAAGATATGGAAAAAAATACAGGAACCACTGTCAGGGAAGTGCTTAACCTTTCGATTTTGCGGCAGGCCAAAGTGCTTAGCGGGCATAAAGGCTTGGATCGCGTCGTTCAGTTCATCGATATCATGGAAGTGCCCGAGCTTAAGGGATGGGTCAAGGAAGGCGTGCTTATTTTGACTACGGCGTACGCGATCCGCAACGAACCGCTGCAGTTGACCGAGCTTGTCCGGATTTTGCATGCTTCCGGCGGAGCGGCGCTGGCGATCAAGCCGACCCGTTTTTTACAGGGGATTCCGCAGCAAACCCTGGATGTCAGCAACGAAATTGAACTGCCGATCATTGAAATTCCGGCGGAAATACCTTATACGGACATCACCCGGCCGATCATGGAGCTGATTTTAGACCGTCAGGCCGCTTTGCTTCGCCGTTCGGAGGAAGTATACCGCACGCTCACCGCCATGGTGCTGGAGAACAGCGGGATTCAGGCCGTCAGCGACAGTGTGTCAGGCTTGCTGCGCGCTCCCGTCAAGGTGGTGGACAATGTAGGAAATACGATTGTGTCTTCGCCGGCGGAGCTCCACTGGGAAGAGGCGGATTCGCCGTTGCAATGGGGGATCACGGTGGACCGCCGCCAGGTGGCCAAGCTGCTTGTAGCCAAAGACAGGCTCGATGAAATGGAAAAGGTCTGTATTGAACAAGCCCGGATTGTACTGGCGCTGGAAATCATGCGCGGGAAAATCGTCGCGGATACGGAGCACCGGCTGCGGGGAAATTTCATCGATGAGTTGCTTACCCCGCCTGTTCCTTCCCGGCATGAAGTGGAGCAGCGGGGCCGCAAGCTTGGCATGCATGTGGAACATCTGTGGGAAGTCGCCGTTATCGAAGGGGAGCAAGCTCCTGATGAGGAAGCGCTGCTGAAACGGCTTGGGGAGGAAGCCAGACTGCGGCGGGTCAGTCCCCATGTCGAGTTTCGCTCGAACCGCGCCGTCCTGTTTCTGCCCAGCCTGGACGTGAAAAGAGCCGAGGATTTGCGCAATGTGCCGAAGCCGTGGGCGGAAACTTTGCTCGAATGGGTTGGCGATAAAGCGTTGGGGGCAACAGGCAGCCTGGTTGGGGTTGGAGGCAAAAAATATTTGTGGGAGATTTACGACAGCTATACTGAAGCGCGCAAAGCGATGGCCGTCGCCCGCCGCATGCCCCGGGAAACGCCGGTCATCCGCTACGAAGAGGTGGAAATCTATCATTTGCTGGGAGAGGCGATGCAAAAGACCGATTTCAGCAAGCTGTTTGAGCGGAAACTCGGGGCTTTGCGCCGCTATGACGAAGAGCATAACGGGGATTTAATGCGCACCTTTCTATGCTATTTGGAGACTCGCGGAAGCTTGATCGAAACCGCCAGCCGGCTGTATATCCACCGCAATTCCGTGAAATACCGGATGGAAAGGATTAAGGACATCACCGGATTTGATCTAAGTGATGCGCGCGAGCAGCTCGTATGCCATTTGTGTTTAATCTATTTTTATTTGCATGATAATACAGCCGCTGACCTGTAACTTCCATCTGCAGTGTTATATATTCTCACTTTTAAAGATATATTCGTCCTAAGGATACAAACGGGGAGGTCTTTTTTTAGTTGGAGGGGACGTAGTGAGCCGCTCGGAAACTATGTAGAATGAGCACAATTCAGTAAAACCTTTTTCGCTGGGTACCTAACCTGACATGAGCTGAACTGAAAGTGAGAGAGGGGGTGAGAGGTTGTTCACTTATACGATCCGGAGACTTGGACAGATGATTCCGGCGCTGCTCGGCATCGTGCTGATTACGTTTATTCTGTCCCGCGTACTGCCGGGCGACCCGGCTGTGATGGTGGCCGGTGAACAGGCGCCTCCGGAGGTCATTGAGAAAATCAGGCACGACATGGGGTTGAACAAGCCTCTATTTGCCCAATTTTTCGACTACTTGGGGCAATTGCTGCGCGGGGATTTGGGCTTTGCCTACCACACCGGTCATACGGTGGCGAGCGATTTTGCTTCGCGTTTCCCGGCCACGGTGGAGCTTACGCTGGCGAGCATCTTGATCGCCGTGATCGTGGCCATTCCTGTAGGCATCGTTGCCGCAACCCGCAAAGAATCGATCATCGACCACATTTCGCGGGTATTTTCGCTGGTGGGTGCGTGCATGCCGATTTTTTGGCTCGGACTGATTTTGATTTACGTGTTTTATTCCAAGCTCGGTTGGGCGCCGGCGCCGATGGGGAGAATCAGCGGCGATCTGAATCCGCCGACAGACATTACCGGGTTGTACGTTTTGGACAGTTTGCTGTCCGCGGACTTTGTTGCTTTAAAGAGCAGCATTGTCCATTTGATATTGCCGGCTATCTGCCTCAGCACCGGCACGATGGCGATCGTGGCCCGGATGACGCGCTCCAGCATGCTTGAGACCATCGGCCAGGACTTCGTTCGCACGGCGCGGGCCAAAGGCCTCAGCGAAGCGGTCGTGATCGGCAAGCATGCGCTAATCAACGCGCTGATTCCGACGCTTACGGTGCTTGGATTGCAGTTTGGTTATCTGCTGGGCGGCGCGGTCATTACGGAAACGATATTTTCCTGGCCCGGGGTGGGCGGTTATATCACCGATTCCATTCTGGCTGCGGATTACGCGCCGATTCAAGCTTTTACACTGGTCAGCGCCGTGCTGTATTGCTTGATTAATTTGCTGGTGGACTTGCTGTATGGCCTCCTGGATCCGCGTATTCGTTACGAATAGGCAAATGAGGCTCACTAGATTAGAGAAAGGGGGAAATGCCATGTCTGCCGGGTCGACGATGATGGCGGGATCTCCGGTTCAGCCGGCAAAAGCCCGCAAAGCGACGTTCCTGCGGCTGCTGCTGCGTAACCGGCTGGCGACCATCGGTTTGACGTTTATCCTCTTATGGACGATCGCCGCGATCATTGCGCCGTGGGTCGCTCCGTACGATCCTTACGTGCCGGATACCGCTGCCAAATTGCAGCCGCCGAACGCCGCTCACTGGCTGGGTACGGACAATTTCGGAAGGGATATTTTCAGCCGCGTTCTTTATGGGGCGCGAATCAGCATTTGGACGGGCCTGATCGCGGTCGGAATCTCTTTTGTGATCGGTGTTCCGCTGGGCGGCTTTGCCGCTTATTACAGGGGAAAAACCGAAACGGTCATTATGCGCGTGATGGACGTGCTGCTTTCTTTTCCATCGCTCGTGTTGTCCATGGCGATCGCCGCTTCTATGGGGGCCGGTTTATCCGGGGCCATGATCGCGGTTGGTATCGTCGGGATTCCCGAATTCGCCAGGCTGATGTACGGACAAACCGTTTCCCTGCGTGAAAAAGAGTTTGTGGAAGCCAGCCGGTCGATCGGGGTCAAGGATCGCGTCATTTTGTTTAAGCATATTCTCCCGAATGCCCTTGCTCCGCTTTTGGTGCAGGCGACTTTGGGCATGGGATTTGCGATTTTGACCGCGGCCAGCTTAAGCTTCCTCGGCCTCGGGGTGAAACCGCCGATCGCCGAATGGGGCGCCATGATTTCGGAGGGCCGGGAATATATCATTTCGGGCGAATGGTGGCTTGTCACTTTCCCCGGTTTGGCCATCGCCACGGCGATTCTCGGCTTTAACCTGCTGGGAGACGGATTCCGCGATATTTTGGACCCGCGCTTACGGTCCGGTAAATAGGGGTTCATTTTCTTGACCATATAAAAATAAAACAAAAGGGGAGATCGAGTGATGAAGACAGGAATGAAGTATTTTCTGGCGCTGGTATCGTTATGTGTAGTATTGGCCGGTTGTGCTCCTAAAGCCAACCCGCCGGCAGCCGAAGGAAACTCCAAAGGCCAAAATGAAACGACCGGACAAGCGGCAGGCGGTTCCAACACGCTGACCGTCGCTTTTTCCGAAGGGGGCACGACCCTCGACCCGGCGGAAGCGAGCGACCTTACATCCGATACGTTCGTCATCGCCGCTTACGATCAGCTTGTCACCTACGGGGTGAAAAACGTCGATGGCGCCGATGTAGCCGACACCGACAATATTAAGCCGATGCTGGCCAAGGAATGGGAAGTATCCGACGATCAATTGACCTATACGTTTAAACTCCAGGAGGGCGTGAAATTCCACAGCGGCAATCCGCTCACCGCAAAATCGGTCGTTTATACGTTCGACCGCGTGAAAAATTCCAACTCCGGCAGCTTCCTGTACGGAATGGCGGATATCAAATCGGTAACCGCACTCGACGATAACACCGTGCAAATGGTGCTGAACAAACCGAATCATATGTTTTTGCAAATCATCGCTTTGTACAACTTCTCCATCGTTGACGACGTGGCCATGGAAGGCAAACCTGCCGACTATCTGAACACGAACACGGCCGGTTCCGGTCCGTTCCTGCTGGATAAATGGGATCCGGCGAGCGAAGCGGTGCTGACGGCCAACAAAGATTACTGGCAAGGCGCTCCGAAACTGGACAAGGTCACGCTTAAATTCACCAAAGAAGCTTCGAACCGCGTGATGCTGCTGAACAAAGGGGACATCGACATGGCCATCGAAATTCCGGCCAAAGATGTGGCCAGCCTGGAAGCCAATAGCGCGTTGACGGTTAAGTCGAATGCCAGTAACCGGATTTTGTACCTGGCGCTGAACAACAAAGTCAAGCCTTTCGATAATGTGAAGGTGCGCCAGGCGATGGCCTACGCGGTGCCATACGATCAGTTGATCAATGATGTTATGCACGGCCAGGCGAAAATCATGAAAAGCTCCGTGGCCAGCAATACGCCGGGATTCACCGGCAAAGGTTATGTATACGAGCACAATCTGGATAAAGCGAAGCAGCTATTGGCGGAGGCCGGTTATCCGGACGGGTTTACATTTGACCTGACGCTGGGCTCGGGCTTCCAGGACTGGGAAGACGACGCGGTGCTCATTCAAGCGGAACTGGCCAAAATCGGCGTAACCATGAACATCAACAAAGTAGCGCGCGCTCAATTCCTGGAAATGCAAAAACAGAAAAACCTGACCTCCTATATTTCGAAATGGACGTCTTTCGTCAACGATCCTTCTTATCACCTTGGCTTCCTGATGTACAGCAAAGGATCGTCCAACTACCATAACTACAGCAACGCCGAAGTGGACAAGTTGTGGGAGCAGGCCAACCTGGAGCCGGATCTGGACAAACGCAACGAACTGTACGCTAAAGCGCAAGAAATCATTACGACTGAATCGCCATGGCTCTACCTGTATGAATACAACCGCATCGTGGGCATGAACAGCAAAGTAAGCGGCTATGTGTATTACCCGGATGAAGTCATTCGCTTCTATCCGTTGTCCAAGAACTGATATAAACGGAGAAAAGGAGTGGCGCCTTGTGGCAGACTGGAAAACGAAAGTTTTGGAAGAAATCGACGCGCGGCAGGATGAACTGCTTGAGCTTTGCTCGAAGCTGATCCAGTTTCCGACGGAAAATCCTCCCGGCGACTCGCGTGAAATCAGCGCTTTTATCATTGACTATTTGCACCGGGCAGGAATTTCAACGGGTATTCACGCGGCGACGGAACAGATGCTGAACCTGGTGTCGGAATACAAACCGGCTTCGAGCAACGGCCGGAAAAAATTGATCTTTTGCGGGCACACCGATGTGGTGCCCGCGGGAGATTTGGAGCGTTGGGATTTCGATCCGTTCAGTGGGGAAATTCGTGACGGCTATATGCTGGGGCGCGGCGCTTCGGACATGAAGGGCGGGCTGGCCGGCCTTGTTTTTGCCACCGCGCTGCTGGCCAAGCTGGGCGTACCGCTGCAAGGCGATCTGTCGCTGCTCATTGTCCCGGACGAAGAAACGGGCGGCCACCTCGGCGTGCCGTGGGTTTTGGAACGCGGCTTGATCGCAGGCACCGCGGCGGTCATTGCCGAGCCTTCGGGGCCGCTGAATCCGACGATCGGCCAGAAGGGAAGCTGCTGGTTCGAGTTCACCGTGGAAGGGACGCCGGGTCACGGCAGCCTGTCGCCGATCGTTGGCGAGAGCGCGATCGTCAAAGCGGCCAAAGGCATCGAGGCGCTGCAGCGGCTGTGGGACATCGAGCCGAAAATTCCGGACGAAGTCAAGGAAATCATCGAGATTTCCAAGGAGTACGCTAAAGAGCGGGAAGGCCAGGGCCTGGCTTATCAAGTATTTGATCATGTCACGGTCAATATCGGGACGATTCAAGGCGGGACCAAGGTCAATGTCGTAGCCGACCGCTGCACCGTGCAGGTTGACTCCCGCGTGCCGTTTGGCGTGGATTACCGCGAGGTGATGGAACGGGCTCATTCGCTGCTCCTCGGCGCAGGTATCGAAACGGAAATCAAACCGTTCGGCTTTCAGGGCAACGCCAACTGGACGCCGCCGGAAGAGCCGGTCGTCCGCCATCTGGTGGACAGCATTTCCGAGGTCAGCGGCGAGGAGGCATACGGCGTATTGCAATGGGCTTCCAGCGACGCCCGCCATTTCCGTACCCACCATATTCCGGTGCTGCAGTACGGTCCGGCGGAGCTGTCCACGATTCATAATTTCAACGAGAAGGCGCCGGTTTGGCAAATCATCCAATGCGCAAAAGTATACGCGCTCACGGCGCTTAAATATTTGGGAGTCGATGAGAAGTAGCAGGAAATAGCAGGGCAGCGAACTTGATGAGTTATTATTGAAGTTTTTTTGCAAAGGAGGGGACTAGGATGGCCAATTTGCTGGAGATTTCCGGCCTCCGCACGGAGTTTACGACGCCGGGAGGCGTGATCAAAGCGGTGGACGGCGTCAGCTTTACGGTGCGTAAAGGGGAGACGCTCGGGATCGTCGGCGAATCGGGGTGCGGGAAGAGCATCACCTCGCTGTCGATCATGCAGCTGCTTCCTAAGCGGGTCGGCCGCATTGCTGCGGGGGAAATCCGCTTCGAAGGCAAAAACCTGCTGACCGCTTCGGCAAGGGAAATGCGGCAAATTCGCGGCAATCGGATTGCGATGATTTTCCAGGAGCCGATGACGTCCCTGAATCCGGTATTCAAAGTCGGCAAGCAAGTATCCGAAGCCGCGCGTTATCATTTGAAAATCGGCAAACAGGAAGCGCGTAGGCGGGTGGTGGAGATGCTGGCCAAAGTCGGGATTCCCCGTCCCGAAAAAATATTCGACCAATATCCGCATCAGTTGTCCGGCGGTATGCGGCAGCGGGTGATGATCGCCATGGCGATGGTGTGCAACCCGAGCCTGCTGATTGCGGACGAGCCGACCACGGCCCTTGACGTGACGATCCAGGCGCAGATTCTCGATCTGATGCGCGATTTGCAGAGCAAAGAAGGGACATCGATCATGATGATCACCCACGACCTCGGAGTTGTGTCGGAAATGTGCGATCGCGTCGTGATTATGTATGCCGGGCAGGTTGTGGAAGAGACGGACGTCAAGACGCTGTTCCGGGAGCCGAGGCATCCTTATACCCGCGGGCTACTGGCTTCACTGCCGCAGCTGGCGGGGGACGCCGACCGGCTTAAGTCGATTCCGGGACAGGTTCCGAACCCGCTCGAAATGCCTTCGGGCTGCCGTTTCGCGCCCCGCTGTCCGATGCGGGCCGAACGCTGCGAACAGTCGGCCCCGGAACTTAAGGAAGTCGCTCCCGGACATCTGTGCCGGTGTCTGCTTGAACAGGAGGCCAGCCTATGAGTAATACGCTGCTTGAAGTGCGCAACCTGAAAAAGCATTACCCGATCCGCAAAGGGCTGCTGTCCAAGCAAGTCGGATCGGTGAAAGCGGTCGACGGAGTCACGATGTCGGTGCAGCGGGGAGAAACGCTGGCCGTGGTCGGCGAGTCCGGCTGCGGCAAATCGACGACAGGGCGGGCGATTCTTCGCCTGATCGAGCCGACGGACGGCGATATCTGGTTCGACGGCACCGACGTGCGGGCGCTTAACCCGGAAGGGTTGCGGCAGCTGCGCACGCAGATGCAGATGGTGTTCCAGGATCCTTATGCTTCGCTTGATCCGCGTTGGACCGTACGGCAAACGCTGGAGGAGCCGCTCCGTACGCACAATCCCGGCGGCGCCGCTACGTTGAAGGACCGGGTCGCCGAATTGATGGAGGTCGTCGGGCTATCGCCTTATCACGCCGACCGCTATCCGCACGAGTTTTCCGGCGGCCAGCGGCAGCGGATCGGCATCGCCCGGGCACTGGCGCTGAACCCGAAGTTTATCGTCTGCGACGAGCCGGTCTCCGCGCTGGACGTATCGATTCAGGCGCAGGTGCTGAATCTGATGCAGGACCTGCAGGACCGGTTTGGCTTGACCTATCTGTTTATCTCTCATGACCTGTCCGTGGTGAAGTTTATCAGCGACCGCGTTGCGGTGATGTATTTGGGTAAAGTGGTGGAGTTGGCGCCGACGGCGGAGCTTTTCGCGGCCCCGCTGCACCCGTATACCAAGGCGCTGATGTCGGCCGTTCCCGTGCCAAACCCGGAGCAGCGTCCGGAAAGAATCGTCTTGTCCGGCGATGTTCCTAATCCGGAAAATCCTCCAAGCGGCTGTGCGTTCCATACGCGCTGCCCGCTGGCGACCGACATCTGCCGCAAGGAGACCCCTGTGTTAAGGGAAGTGTCTTCCGGCCGGCAGGCCGCTTGCCATCTTGTTTAATTGATTTGGAGATGAACATATACAATAGTAGAAAGCGGAAATGGCGTAAGCCTGTGCATGTCGCTCAAATGTTTAAAACCGCCGGTCTTTGGTGCCGGCGGTTTTTTTAGTTTATAGAATTTATAACTCAACTTTCCGCAGCAAAAAATCGGCAGACAAGCCTTGATGTAGTTGGGCAAAGCAGCAATCCATTCCATTGCCGGAGTTGACGCTGAATCAGAGGCGGACAGTGTCTTCCCGGCTTTTTGGGCTGCTTCGTTAATCAAGAGCATAGGAGATCCCTTGTAAAACGTGCCGGTGGCATGATCTCTAAACGGGCAAACAACTCGACCGCT